>NZ_CP067087.1:2686306-3353209 GCF_016745095.1 Croceicoccus sp. YJ47 | reverse complement strand
CTGTGGGGCAAATCCTCACGCTGGTAGGCATCCGCCATCTCGCTCATCGATCGCAAGGTCGACCAGATCGACGTGGCGGACGGGTCGGCACTTTGCCGCGTGCATTACGGCGACGGCTTGCGGATGGACGTACTCCGACAGGTAGAGGCGCGGCGGAAGAGCCTCGCTCATCTGTTTCTGCATCGACGGCAATCAGCTGTCCTCGGAATTCCTGGCGTCAGTCAGGGGATGCGTTTCCCGATGCCGCCGTAATGGTCCCGCGCCTTCGATCGCCGCTCGGTCATGGCGCTTTCGCCGCCGCGCTATCGTTTCTCGTGCAGGAACTGCACGAATCTGCGCGATTGCCATGGCGCGCGCCGCGCTGGACTGCGTTGCCGTGAACAGCGAGATCGACACGCTGGAGGCGAAGTTCGCGAGAACGATCGTCAGTGGCTCGCCAATCAGATCGCGAGGGCGACCTGCACGCGGATAACGGGCGACCGCGTCCGCTCCGCCCGCGATCACGGAATAGGCGCCGCGGGGCGATGGCCCGGTCGGTGGTGACAGCGGTAGTTGCGCAAATATCGGTAGAGTTCGGCGAAACGGCGTCAGGTCAGGGAAGGACGATGCGAAAACACGCGCCGTCCGCACTCTCCATGAGGGTGTAGCGTTCCGCCCGCCGCCTCGATCAGCGACCGCACGATGGGTAGGCCGAGCCCGCTTCCGCCCGATGTCCGCGCGTGGTGAAGAACGGCTCGAACACGCGGTCCCGATCCGCTTCGGGAATGCCGGGGCCGTCATCCTGCGCGATCGGTGACAGCGCTGGATTCGGGCCGGAACCGGCACGGACGGGCGATGGAACGCGCGCCGGCCTGCCTGCTGTTTTCGATGAGTGCGCTGATCACCGCGTCGAGCGAGACTTCGGCCATCGCGACGGGGGGCAGACCGGCCTCGCAGTCGACCGCGACGGTGAATGTTGCACGGTTCTGCGCATCGGTTAGGCGCAGCAGTACGTCGCGAAGGTCGCCAGAGTTCGCCCGATCCGCCGGTGCCGAGATCGGCGCGCGAGTTCGAGCAGGCGCGTCGCGAGCAGGGTGAGCCGGGCGGCATCGGCATCCGCATTGGCGAGGAAGCGCGCGCGTTCGTCCGGCGACATGTCATCGCCGTGGTCGGACAGGATTTCGAGCGCGCCGCGAATACCGGACAGCGGCGTCTTGAACTCGTGACTGACCGCATGGGCGAAATCGCGAAGATAGGCGCGAGCGTCGCTCGATCGCATCGGCCATGCGCGCAAATCGGTATAGAGCCCCTGAATCTCGACCGCGGCGGTGCGGGGCGGTTCGGGATCGATTCTTCCGCGGTGCCGAGCGCGCGTCGCGCGACCAAGCGCCTCCACCGGGCGGACGATCGCACGTGACAGCACGCCGCTCAACACGATGAGCAGGGCGAGGATCGCAGCCACGCCGAGCGCGATCTTCCCCGATCGGCGTAAAGCCCGCGAAACAGATTGCGCGCCTGCCGCGACAGGAGCAGCACGCCGACGACTCTCCCGTCCACCACCACGGGCCGGGCATGATGCAGGCGCACGAGCCGCGGCGCGCGACAGCCATTCGAGGCGATAGGCGGCGCGTTCGGCGCGCGTGAGGCGCAGCACGGTCGCCAAGTACGTAGTTCAATGCGGCGCGTACTTCGGGCAGGGCGGCAAGGCTTGCGCGTGCACCCGGCGCGGCAATCCGGCCTTGGCTGTCGAGGAGGAGATCGCCGCGAGGGTGACGCTGCTGGTCTGCGCGAACACGGGTGCGAGCGTGGCCGCCGCCATCGTCGCCGACTTGTCCGCAGGGGCGGCGGGGACCGGCGTCGGACGGGCGGGCAGGACCGCGCTGCGGCTCAGGTCGATGCGCGGCAGTTCCGGGCGAAATCCGGTGCGCGGGATGCGGGGCGGTGGCGCGCCGGGCCAGTCCGCGGCAGCAATCGCGGCGAGGGCGGCACCCTGCGCGACAAGCTCGCCCTCGGTCTGACGAACCAGTGTGTTTTCGTAAACGCGCAGGAACATCGCCGCAATTCCGGGGAGTGCGGCCACGATGAACAGCGTGGCGAACACGATGGTGCGCAGGCGCAGGCGCGGCCAGTGCGCCCTGATCCACGGTCTGATTCCCAATCCGCGCCCGGTCACGGCGTCCGCATGCCCCGGTCGTCAGCCATCGGCGGCGGTGCAGGGGCCGAGCGCATAGCCGATGCCGGCCCGCGTTTCGATCAGCGTCGTGGCGCCCACCGCCGCAAATTTGGCCCGCAAATTGCGGATGTGGCTGTCGATGGTGCGGTCGGTCACGGCAAAGCTTGGGCCGTGCACGTGGTCGATGATCGCGTCGCGGCTGAACACCCGGCCCGGCGCGGAGGCGAGCGTGCGCAAGGTCGCGAATTCCGTCACGGTGAGCGGCACGTCCGTACCGTTCCACGCCGCGCGCCAGCCTTCGCCATCGATGGAAAGGCTGTTGTGCACGATACGTCCCTTCGGCGCATTCGCCGCCCGGTCCGCGCGTTGCGGCGCGGCGCAGGATTGCCTGCACCCGCGCGGTTACCTCGCGCGGGGAAAACGGCTTTACCACGTAATCGTCGGCGCCCATTTCAATGCCGATCACGCGATCGATCTCCTCATCGCGGGATGACAGGAACAGGATCGGCACGTCGCTTTGCGCGCGCAGGCGCCAGCACGTTTCCAGCCCGTCCATGCGCGGCATGTTGATGTCCAGGATGACGAGATCGGGCGCGCGGGCGGCGACGGCGGCAAGCGCAGCCTCCCCATCCTCGGCCTCGATCGTGTCGAGCCCCGCCTTGCCGAGCGCGAAGCCAAGCAACTGGCGAATATGGGGGTCGTCGTCGACAATGAGGATCCGGCGCGGCATGGGGGACAGGATCACGGCTTTTTCACGCCCGTCAATCCTTCGCCGCGCGTGGCGGACGCGATGGGGGCGCCGTCGCATGCGCGTCCATCCCACCTTGGACCGGGCGATTTCGGCGCGCCGCGGAGCATGCGATCGGACTTTTCAAGACGGCGCGCGCCGGTCACGCTCCACCCCTGCCAGTGGGATTGCGATGCGCGCAGGTCGGCACGGATCCGTTCGCTCAACGCGGCGGCGCGATCCCGCGTCACCAGATCCACCGGCGCATTTCGTAATTGGATCAGGGGGATAAGCGACGATGTGCCAAGCGATTCGAGGTAGCAGAGGTCGAGCGTATTCTCATTGCGGGCGTGGCGAACGTTCCACGCCGCCGCAAACGCCCCCGCATCGACGATCCCGAAAAGGCTCAGCATGCCCATCAGAACGAGCGCGTTCGCATTGATGAGCCAACCCGCCGACCGCCCGGCCATCAAGCGCCAGCAGATGAGCACGAGCCCGATGGCGACGCTTATCATCCAGGCGAGCGCCGCGATGCGCATCACGGTGAGGGAATAGGCCGCGATATAATCGACGAGGCGCAGCATGCTGGACGCGACGAGCAGGATATTCTGCGCCACGAAGGCGAGCAGGAGTGCGCGCACCCCGCCATTCGCCGCCGCCGGCGAGCCGGGACGCAGCGCGAAAGCACAGAATCCTCCCGCCAGAAGCGCCGTCAGGATGAGCGTATAGGCGCCGCGATGCGCATAATCGGCCAGCGTGACCCCCGCGGGCAAGGCTGCGCCGCTCCACAAGAAGACGAGGTCGAGCGTGTTTTCCACCATGAAGACGGCATTGAACACGCCGAGCGTGAGCAGCATCGCGGTTACCGGCATGTCGAACGCGGCACCACGCGACAATCGCATCCGCTCCGACATGCGGACCGTGCGCGTAGCGTAACGAGGGCCAGACAAGGCACAGCGTCACGAGCAACAGGACCGCGTGCGGGACGAACAGCTCCAAGTCCGGCATCGCGGCGGCGGCGAAGACATCGCCGATCACGGGATTGGCGCTTGCAAACAGCAGGAGGAAGATCGCGCCCCCGGCGAACGGCATCGCGACATGCAGAACGATGGACCGTGTGCGCGTGCCATCGCGTGGCAGAAGCCGCATCGCATGGGCAAGATCGATCGCCACGCGAAACGGCGCCATTGCCGCAAGGATGCAGAGCCGCACGAACCAGTATCCGGCATGATCGAAATCATGACGCGTGAGCAGTGCGACGCTGCCTATCGCGGTGAGGAACAGCAGCACCGCGAGCACCCCGGGATCGAGGATCAGGACGAGGGCATATGAGAACGCCGCCCCGATGCCGATCCTGCCTGCGCGCGATCGCCGCGCGGATTGCGACACCGCCACGAACAAAAGCCAGACGAGCGCGAACCCGCCCATGACGGAGCCGCCGCGATATCCGAAAAACACCACTTCGGACAAGGCGAGCAGAATGGCCGCCATCGCCAGCTTGGCAAGGAAGCGGAACCGCGCGGATTGCGGCACGGCGCGGGAAATGGGCATGGGCTGTCTCCGTCTGTTCGCCCTTTTCATGCCCGCGCCGTATGTGGCCCGGCGTGCGATAGCGATGGGCAAGCTGTGCCCATGTCGTGCAGATTTCGTGCAGGGCAGGGGGCGTTGCGCCCCGCGTTGCCGCGCCCGCAGGGGGCGCGCGCCGTCATTTCGGGCGAAGCGTGCGCGGTGCGTTTTTGCGATTGTCGCGGTTCGAAAACCGGGTAAACAGGCGCGGTGCAGGCTGGCAGGGCGGAGATGTTTCGCTGCGGGCCTGGGAGTTCAAGGCCCGATGCTATTCGACAGGGTAAAGCCGCTCGACGCTATTCTCGCGACGGCTCAGAAGAAATCGTTAAAACGCACGCTCGGCCCGATACAGCTCATGCTGTTCGGGATCGGCTGTATCATCGGCACGGGCATTTTCGTGCTCACCGCCGGCGCGCAAAAAGCGGGGCCGGGCCTGATGCTGGCGTTCGTGATTGCCGGGCTGGTCTGCGTGGTTGCCGCGCTCTGCTATGCCGAAATTGCCGCGATGATCCCGGTTGCGGGATCGGCCTACACCTATTCCTATGCGACGGTGGGCGAATTGCTGGCCTGGACGGTGGGGTGGGCGCTGATCCTCGAATATGCGATTGCCGCATCGGCGGTGTCGGTCGGGTGGTCCGGCTATTTCAGCGGGACGATCCTGAACGAGTTTTTCGGGATACAGCTGCCGCAATGGCTGGCGGCGGGGCCGCTGGCGCTGGGCGGGGAGCCGGGGGGCTTCATCAACCTGCCCGCCATGTTCATCGCGCTTCTGATCACGGGTCTGCTGATGCTCGGCACGAGCGAGAGCGCGCGCGTCAATGCCGTGCTGGTCGCGATCAAGGTGACGGCGCTCACGATTTTCATCGCGCTTACGTTCACCAGCCCCGAATTCAATGTCGACCGGTTCAATCCGTTCCTGGCGGGGTTGTTGGGGCCGGGCGGTTCGGGCGTCGGCGCGGTCGGTGCGGCGGCGACAATCTTCTTCGCCTATGTCGGGTTCGATGCCGTCTCCACCGCGGCGGAGGAAACCCGCAATCCGCAGCGCAACGTACCGATCGGGCTGGTCGGGTCGCTGCTGTTCTGTACCGTGTTCTACATCCTGGTGGCCGCGGGCGCGATCGGCACCATCGGCGGACAGCCGATCATGGGGCCGGGCGGCATCCCGTTCCCCGCAGGGTCCGAGGAGCTTGCCCGTCAATGCGCCCTGCCGCAACACGCCGCCGCGCTGGTCTGTTCGGACGAGGCGCTCGCCCATGTGCTGCGCCAGATCGGGTTTTCGGGCGTGGGCAACATGCTGGGTATTGCCGCGTTCCTCGCGCTGCCGTCGGTGATCCTCGTGCTGCTGTTTGCGCAGACGCGCATCTTCTTCGTGATGAGCCGTGACGGATTGCTGCCCGAGGTCTTGTCCAAGGTACATCCGCGCTGGAACACGCCCTATGTCGTGACGGCGATTACCGGCGTCATCGTCGCTGTCGGCTCCGCATTTTTCCCGGTTGGCGCGCTTGCCGATATTGCCAACGCGGGCACGCTCTACGCGTTTTTGATGGTGGCGGTGGCGGTCATGATGCTGCGCCGCAGCGATCCCGATCGGCAACGGCATTTCCGCGTGCCAGCGCTCTGGCTCATCGGTCCGGCGACGATCGCGGGCTGTGCGTTCCTGTTCATCAATCTTCCGTCGGAGGCCATGCTCGTTCTGCCGGTGTGGTCGGTGATCGGGCTGGTCCTGTATTTCGGGTACAGCCGCAGGCGCAGTGCGGTCGGCCGCGGCGTGATCGAGGCGCATGAACCCGAATATGCCGATATGGCCCCGCATCTTCCCGGCGCGGACGAAGGGCGCAGATCGTAAGCATGGGGGCGGCGTTCGGCGCGCCGCCGTTCGCTTCGGATCGTTGAGCGGGGCGCAGGCCCTTAGCGACCTGACTACGCCTTGCGTCGCCGCAACCATAGCGTGCAGCGTGCACGGCTCTGCCATAACGTTGCGATAGTCCGCGCGGCACTCTCGCGGCGCCCGCCCGGTTGTACCGGTGAGGGAAGGATGTGCGGCTCATCCTAGATCGCCAATGCGCGCAATTCCCCGATCCTGATTCCCCGGCCTTGAAGGCAAATCGGCAGCCGACGCTCTCGCCGATGTCAGCAGATCAGGCTTGCCGGCGCATCGCCCGCCCGCGCACAGGCGAAGCGGTGGAGCGGCTGCTCCTTGCTTCAGGCACGAGCTCGATTTCGGCTGCGCGCTGGCGGCACCCCTGCGCCCCATGCCGGGTTCCGGCGGACCATGAAATTTTCTCCGCACCGGAACCGGGAAGCCGGGTTGACATGCGCAACAAAAGCATCAAAGGAATAAGAACCTCAATTCTAATTCGAGTTGATGGAGCCGTTATAATTTAAAGGGAAAGGATGGGAGCATGCGGTTCTCCGTATTTCTGAATGCGCGCGCGATGCGGCCTGAAGACGACCGAAAGCTTATCAAGGATCTGGAAAAGCACGCATTGAAGGCCCGCGACTGCGGCTTCGACGCGATTTTCATGCCTGATCACCATTTCAATGGCTATATGCCGATCGCGAGCGACAGCTTCATCTTTGCTGCCTATCTCGCCGCGCAGATGCCGGACATGCATTTCGGTTTCTCGGTCGTGTCCGTGCCCCTCCATCACCCCGTCCGCCTGGCCGAGCGTATCAATATCCTCGATCAGCTTACCGACGGGAAGCTGCTGGTCGGTGTCGGGAGCGGTACCACCCCGGAGGAGATGATCGGTCTCGGCGTGAATTATGCCGAATCGAAGGACGTCTCCGATCGCAATCTCGAAATTGCCGAGCAGCTCTGGGCCAAGGAGATGAACGACCCGGCGATCGAATTCGAAAACGGTCCGCACCGTGGCCGCGTGCTGCAACGCATCGCGCCGATCGCCTATACCAAGGGGCACGCCCCGCTGATGCCCGTCGCCATGAAGGAGGCGAGCACGCGCCGCCGGCGAAAACGGCTGGCCCGCGTTCATCCCGGCGTTCACGCCCCCGCAGATCGGCGGCACCGAACCGTTCAAGCATGTCCACAAATATTTCAACGCCTACAAGGATATCCTGACCTCTTCGGGCCATGACGAGGCGACGATCAACCGTGCGCTGGGCTGGACCACCCACACGTATCAGTGCGTCCACGTCGCCGAAACGGACGAGCAGGCCCGCGAGGAACTCGAGGTTATCCTGCGCGCCTATCAGGACGCGATCGAACGCGAGGCGGAATTCAACGCGCGTGCCGAAAGCGACGAGGCGAACAAGAAGACCGAAAGCACGCCCAACGCCCTGACCGAGGACTGGATCGGGACGTGGTGTCTGTATGGCTCGCCCGAAACCGTGGTGGAGCATCTGCGCCCCTATCGCGAGCTCGGCATCGGCAACATCCTTTGCGGAACGCTGACCGGCCCGCTGACGGAGGAGAAGCTGCGCCTCGGCAACCAGACGCTCGACCTGTTGTCGACGCGTGTCATGCCGGAGCTGAAATAATGGCCCGGCAGCCGCGTATCGTCGGCATCGGCGGAACGCAGCGCCCCCGTTCGAGCACCGAACTCCTCGTGAGTTCGGTGCTCGACATCTGCGCCTCGCACGGGGCGCATGTCGAACTGTTCGGGGGCGAACGCCTTGCCGCGCTGCCCCATTTCGATCCTTATCAGCCCGAACGGACCGAGGGGGAAAAGGAACTGGTCGAGGCGGTCCGGCGGGCCGACGGCATCGTCATCGCCTCGCCAAGCTATCACGGCGGCGTTTCCGGCCTGATCAAGAACGCGATCGACCTGCTCGAGGATCTGCGGGAGGACGAGCGGCCCTATTTCGACGGGCGCCCCGTCGGGCTGCTCGTGTCCGCGGCGGGCTGGCAGGCAGGCGGGGTGACGCTCGCCGCGCTGCGGGGAATCATCCACGCGATGCGGGGCTGGCCGACGCCGATGGGCATCGCGATCAATTCGATCGAACAGAAGCCTTTCGCCGAGGACGGAAGCGTCCGCGACCCGCAGATTGCCGCGCAATTCGACGCCATGGCCAAGCAACTCGCCATTGGTTGCGTCGGCCTCAGCCGGATGGATTGACAATCCGTAAACTATAACTAGAAGGCCGATTCTAATCTTTGATTACCCGCCGGTGGCGGTTGTTTCTGGGAGAGTATTAATGCGAATTTCACGGGTCAATCGTACCCTCATGAGCGGCTGTGCGCTGTTTGCTGTGGCAAGCCCGGCACTGGCTCAGGATGCGATCCCTGGTGCCGAGTCCGACCCCGCCGTTGACGCCAATGTGATCATCGTGACGGCGCAGAATCGCTCTCAGAATGTGCAGGATGTTCCCATCGCGATCGACGTCTTCGGCGACGACGCGATCGAGGATGCGGGCATCACCGATTTTCAGGATCTCACCCGCATTGCGCCCGTCCTCAACATTACGCAGGACGCGAACAACACACGCGTCGCGGTCCGCGGCGTCGGCACCAATTCGAACGACGAAGCGCAGGATCAGTCGGTCGCGATCAACATCGACGGCGAATACATCAACCGTCCCAACGTCCTGAACCTCGCCCTGTTCGATATCGAGCGGATCGAGGTCCTGCGCGGCCCGCAGGGCACGCTTTATGGCCGCAACGCGACCGGCGGCGCGATCAATTTCATTACGCGCAAGGCGGGGACCGAATTCGGCGCCGACATCAACGCCACCTATGGCAACTACAACCATGTGAAGGTCGAGGGCGGCGTCGATCTTCCGCTCGGCGAGATTGCCGGGCTGCGCGTCTCGGGTCTTTACAACAAGCGTGACGGCTATTTCTTCCACCCGAACCGCGCCGCGGCGGGCAATGACCGCGTCCGCAGCGGTACGGCCGACAATCTGGGTGCGCGCGCCACGTTGAGCATCTTGCCCACCGACCGTCTCACCATCGACGTGTCGGGCGAGTATGTCCGCAATGAAAACATCGTGGCGACCTTCGCGTCCTACGATTTCAACGCACCGGGCAACGGGCCGGGGGCCGATTGTTCGCAGAACGGTTTCGAAGATGCCGCCCCGCTGATCCCCGGCGGGCAGTGCATCCCCACGCGCACCGAGGTTCAGGACGCGTTCGGTGATCGGTCCAACTACGACGGCCCGCTCCCGCAGATCCCGCTCAATGAGAATAAGCAGGACAGCTACGCCGCGCGCGCGAAGGTCGAATATGACCTTGGCGGTGCGACGCTGACCTATCTTGGCGGGTATCGCCGGACGGATCAGGATGCCGATCTTTCGCTGCCGAACTACGTCTTTTTCGAATTCGGCAACCGGACCGAAACGCAGAGCCACGAATTGCGCGTGGGCGGCGAAACCGGCGCACTGACCTATCAGGGCGGCGTGTTCTTCTACAGGGAAGAGCTGAGCCTGGCTCGCGGTCTGTTCAGCCCGTTCATCGCGCCCAACGGCAGCTTCATCAACTCGTTCACCCGTGACGCCACGTCGAAGAGCTACGCCGGTTTCGGACAGGCCGAATATGCCGTGACCGATCAGGTCACCGTCGTTGGCGGCCTGCGCTACACCATCGACCGGCGCGACGGCGTTTACGGCAATTACGGTTTCCGTTTCAACACCGGGCCTGTTGCTCCCGAAGGTCCGCCGCCGTCGATCATCGACCTGAAGCAGGACAACGAGAAGCTGACCTGGCTGGCGGGCGTGAACTACAAGCCGAACCTCGACACGCTGCTCTATGCGAAGGTTTCGACCGGCTACAAGGCCGGCGGCTTCGACAGCGTCGGGCAGTATGCACCGGAAACCAACACCGCCTACGAAGCCGGTGCGAAGCTCGGCCTCGGTCCGGTCGGCGAACATACCATCAATGCCGCTGGCTTCTACTACGACTACAAGGATCTGCAGACCGCCGTCCTTCTCGATCCGAGCGTGGGTCAGCGGATTTTCAATGCCGGTGCCGCAACCATCTGGGGCGTCGAGGTCGAAGGCAGCTTCGAGCTTAGCCCGCGCGATTTCTTCAGCGCGTCGTTCGCCTATCTGAACGCACAATATGACGAGCTGCTTGCATCCTACGCGGTCCTGGACACGGTCAATCCGGCCAATAACGGTCTTGCCGATCTCGACCCCGGTCCGGGCGTCTCGCCGCCCAATTTGGCCGGGAACACCCTGCCGCAATCGCCGGACGTGACGATCACGCTGGGCTACGATCACATCTTCGATCTGGGCACGTCGGGCACTGTTACGGCCAGCGCGTTCTCCCGCTTCAAGAGCGCCTATTTCCTCGACATCTTCAATTACCGGTCGAGCAAGCAGGACGCCTTCACGCAGACCGATCTCAGCCTGAAGTATCAGCCCGACAGCGAGCTGTGGAGCATTCAGGGTTTCGTGCGCAATCTGGAAGACGAGCAGCCGCTCGCCTATGCCTCGTTCGTTTCGGCCGGGCCTGACGACAATTTCAACCTCACCTTTGGTGCACCGCGCACCTATGGCGTGCGGGTCGGCGTCGAATTCTGATCGCAAAAAGTCGCCTGTCTGCGGGCAGGCGGCATTTTGAGGGCAATCGGCGCCGTTTCGATCCCTCGTAAGATTGCAACGCGCGCGCTCCTTCATGGAGGGCGCGCGTCTGCGTTCGGGGCGCGGCGGCACGCTGTTGATTGCCCGGCGTCCCCGGACGGCGAACGGCAGCCAGCTTGACCGCGCGCCAATTTTATATAGAATGCCAATTCTAATTAAGAATGGTGGCATGCGCGGTGCACGTAGTGTTCTCGGCGCGGCACACAGCGCGGCCGTTTCACACGGCGCGCAGGGAGGATGAACGATGGCGATCGAGCGGTACGTGCGCCTTCATTCCTGTCGGAATGAAACGGTTGCGGGTGAGATGAACCCTGCAACTGGCCTTCGCCTATCCACGCCCCGTTCGAATATGCCGTCCTCGACATGCGCGAAATGGAAGCGGTCTACCCCCAACTTCGGTGAGACGGCGGCGATCGTCGCACGCAGCGATGGCGGCGTCGGCGACCGGGAGCCTGCGATGAATTCCGGCGTGCAATTGCGCGCCTTACTTTCCGTTCGTGCCCACGGCCACGGACACCAAACAACACGTAATGGGAGCCTTAGCGCGACATGGTTGATCTGAAACTCGAAGATGCCGCGGCGCTTACCGCCGGCGGTTCGATGTGGGCGAGCGTTGCCGTCCCCTATGCGGAGATCGTGTCCTTCGCGATGAGCGATGGCCCGATGGGCATCGCCAGCGGCAAGGTCGACGAGCGTGATATTGCCCGGCTCAGCCCGTGCGCGACCTTGCTGGGCGCGAGCTGGGACCGTGATCTTGTCCGCCGTATCGGCGTGCTGGTCGGGCAGGAAGCGGTCGAGCGCGCGGTCGATGCCGTGCTCGCCCCCAATATCAACCTCGCGCGAAGCCCGCTTGCCGGGCGGGCGTTCGAATATTTCTCCGAGGATCCGCTGTTGACCGGCATTCTCGGCGGTTGCTGGATCGCGGGCTTGCAGTCCACCGGCACCGCATCCGTTGCCAAGCATCTGGTCTGCAACGACAGCGAGACCGCGCGCGACACCGTCGATATTCAGGTCGATGAACGCACCTTGCGCGAAATCTACCTCCTGCCGTTCGAATATGCCGCCGATGCGGGCTGTTTCGGGATGCTTGCCGCCTATAACCGGGTGAACGGCGATTATTGCGCGGAACAGTATCACGTCATGACCGAGATCGTGAAGGGCGACTGGGATTATCGCGGCGCGATCATGTCGGACTGGTTCGGCACGCATTCGACCGCGCCGACGCTCAATGCCGGTCTCGATCTGGAGATGCCGGGGCCGTTCCGCTTTCTCGGTCCGAAGGCGGCGGAGGCCGTGGCCGCAGGCGACGTGCCGCAATCGCGCGTCGACGATGCCGCCGCGCGTGTTGCCGGCCTCGCGAAAAATGCGACGGGGGCAAAATCCCGCCCCTATACCGATGCCGAGGCGCGTAGCCTTCTCGCCGAGGCGGCGGCGGCGGGTTTCGTCCTGCTCAGGAACGAGGGGGATATTCTCCCGCTCGACCCCGCGAAAGCCGGGACCGTCGCGATCATCGGCCCGAATGCGGCCCGCCCCTGTTTCCAGGGCGGCACCTTTGCCAAGATTTCGGTCCGGCCCGATCTTCCCACGCCCGAGCAGACGGTCCGTGCGCGGTATGAAAAGGACGCTACCGTCCTGTTCGCCCCCGGTGTCGATCCGGCGCCGCGCCTGCCGTTCATGTCGGTCAGCCCGGCGCAGGATCTCGGCGATGGCTGCACGGCCGGCATGACGCTCGAATATTTCGCGTCGCCCGATTGCAGCGGCACGCCGATGACGCGGGAAACGCGCGATACCAATTCGCTGGTCTGGTTCACCGGCATGCACGATCAGGCCGATTTCGCCAATGGCGGGTCGATCCGCGCATCGGGTATCTATCGCGCGGCGAAGGACGGGGCGCACGCGTTCCACCTCGGCGCGACGGGCAAGGCCCGCATGTTCGTCGATGGCGAGGAAATCGTCGCGACCACCGAAACGCCGCCGGGCGACACGATGGGCGTGCTGAAATCCGGGGACAGCGAGAGCACCTCGGTCACCCTGACAAAGGGACAGTCGGTCGAGATCGTCGTCGAATTCCCGTTCGAGGCCGCGCGCGTCCACGGGCTTTGGTACGGTGTCCGCGAACCGGGCAGCGTGGAGCAAATGCTGAGCGAGGCGGAGGACACCGCGGCGCGGGCCGATACCGTCTTCCTGTTCGTGGGCGAAACCTCCGACAGCTCCGTCGAGAGCAAGGATCGCAAGGATACGCTGCTGCCCGAGTTGCAGCTCCGGTTGATCGAGCGGGTGTCGGCGGCCAATCCGCGCACGGTGGTCATCGCCAATGTCGGCCATGCCTATGATGCAAGCTGGGAAGACGGGGCCGCGGCCCATCTCGCAGTATGGTATCCGGGCGAAGGGTTCGCCGATGCGATCGCCGCGGTTCTGGCCGGCGATGTCGAGCCGGGCGGTCGCATGCCCGTCTCCATCGCGCAGAACGAGGCGGATTACCCCGCGCTCGCACTCCAGCCGGATGCGGATGGCAAGCTCGCCTATGACGACGGCACGCGGGTCGGCTATCGCGGCATCATCGGCGCGGGCAAGCGGGCGCGTCATACGCTCGGCGCGGGGCAGGGCTATGCCCGCTTCGACTGGCACGATGCGCGGGCGGAGGATGGCGGGCTCTCGCTGCGTCTGTCCAACACGCACGACCGCGCGGGCAGCGAGGTGGTCCAAGTCTACAGGGATGCACCCGAAACCGCATTGGTCGGCTTTGCCAAGATCATGCTCGACCCCGGTGAGGAAGGGCGGGTGACCGTGCCGCTGACGCGCCGTGCCTTCGCATCGTGGCAGGACGATGGCTGGCGCTATCCCGAGGGCGAATGCAAGGTTCGCGTGGCGCGTCACGCAGAATACGACGGCATTTCGCTCACGCTCGACATCGGCGCATTGCCGCCGGGACTCTGACCGGAACGGACATGGGGGCGGGGCCTTGCGGCTTCGCCCCCATGGGTGTTGCGGGCCGCGACGGCGAACCGCGATACCGGGCGTAAAGGCCGCAACCATGCGGGCACGCCCCGCGCGGCAGGGGTTGCCATTGCCCCGCATTCAAAATAGAACTGTCATTACAAAAATGGGATGGGAGAGCATTTCAGTGACACGCCTCAAAATGGGCATGGTAGGTGGCGGGCCGGGCGCCTTCATCGGCCCGGTTCACCGTATCGCGGCGGAACTCGACCGCGAGATCGAGCTGGTCGCCGGCGCTTTTTCGAGCGACGCGGGCCGCAGCCGCGAGGCCGCCGAAACCTACGGCATCGACCCCGCGCGCGGCTATCCCGATCTTGAAACCATGCTTGCCGCCGAAAAGGCGCGCGACGACGGTATCGATTTCGTGTCGATCGTGACGCCCAATCACAACCATCTCCCCTCCGCCCGCGCCGCGCTGCGGGCCGGCATACCGGTCATGAGCGACAAGCCGATGACCGCCACGTTGGCAGAGGCGCGCGAACTGGCCGAGACCGTGCGCGATGCGGGGCTGCCCTATGGCCTGACCTTCACCTACACCGGCTATCCGCTGGTCCGCGAGATGCGGGAGCGGATCGCCGCCGGCGCGCTCGGCGCGCTGAGGAAGGTCGTCGTCGAATATCCGCAAGGGTGGCTGGCCGGAGAGGCGACCGGAAAGCAGGCCGAGTGGCGGGTCGATCCCGAAAAGGCGGGGGCCGGCGGGTGTATCGGCGATATTGGCGTGCATGCGTTCAACCTCGCCGAATTCGTGACGGGCCGCGCGGTCACCGAGGTTCTTCCCGATCTCGGCGCGGTGGTTCCGGGCCGGATGCTGGATGACGATTGCACCGTGCTTCTGCGCCTCGAAGGCGGGATGCGCGGCGTGCTGCTCGCCAGCCAGATCGAGGTTGGCGAGCTCAACGGCCTGCGCATCCGTGTTTACGGGGAGACGGGCGGCATGGTCTGGCATCAGGAAACGCCGAACAGCGTCCTGTTTCACAAGCTCGACGGGACGACGCAGCTGTTGCGCGCGGGCGACCCCACGCTCGGCGCCGAAGCGACGCGGCTGACGCGGATTCCCGGCGGACATCCCGAAGGCTATCTGGAATCCTTCGCCAATCTCTACCGCGATTTCGCGACCATCCTGCGCGGCGGAGAGGCCCCCTTCCTGCCGGGGCTCGAGGATGGGCTGCGGTCGATGCAATTCATCGACACCTGCGTGCGCGCCA
Organism: Croceicoccus sp. YJ47; assembly: GCF_016745095.1. NCBI lineage: Bacteria > Pseudomonadati > Pseudomonadota > Alphaproteobacteria > Sphingomonadales > Erythrobacteraceae > Croceicoccus > Croceicoccus sp. YJ47. The sequence continues at coordinate 3,338,022 of NZ_CP067087.1, read as the reverse complement.
ACGGCGCGGGCGCGGGCTGGGCGAAACTCACGGACTGAAATGGACACGACATCATGAAAACGATCAAGGGACCGGCGATCTTCCTCGCGCAGTTCGCGGGCGACGAAGCGCCGTTCAATTCGCTCGACACCATTTGCGAATGGGTGGTAGGCCTCGGTTACGAAGGGGTGCAGATCCCCACGTTCGAAACCCGGTTGTTCGACCTCGACAAGGCGGCGGAAAGCAAGGATTATTGCGACGAGATCGCGGGCACGGTGAAGCAGCACGGCCTGTCGATCACCGAATTGTCGACGCATCTTCAAGGGCAGCTCGTCGCCGTGCATCCGGCCTATGATGCGGCATTCGACGGTTTTGCCGCCGAACACGTGCGCGGCAACCCCAAGGCGCGGCAGGAATGGGCCGTCGATCAGGTCAAGAAAGCCGCCGTGGTGAGCCAGCGGCTCGGGCTCGACCGGCATGCGACCTTTTCCGGCGCGCTGGCGTGGCCCTATCTCTACCCCTGGCCGCAGCGTCCCGCCGGCCTTGTCGAGGATGCGTTCGAGGAGCTGGCGCGGCGCTGGCGCCCCATTCTCGACCATTTCGACGAGAACGGTGTCGATGTCGCCTATGAAATCCATCCGGGCGAGGATCTGCACGACGGGATCACGTTTGAGATGTTCCTCGACCGGGTGGGGGGTCATTCGCGTGCGAACATCCTCTACGATCCGAGCCATTTCGTGCTGCAGCAGCTCGACTATCTCGATTTCATCGACATCTACCGCGAGCGGATCCGGTGCTTTCACGTGAAGGACGCCGAATTCAATCCGACCGGGCGGCAGGGGGTCTATGGCGGCTATCAAAGCTGGGTCGACCGGGCGGCGCGGTTCCGTTCGCTCGGCGACGGGCAGGTCGATTTCAAGGCGATCTTCTCCAAGATGGCGGAGAACGATTTCGATGGCTGGGCCGTGCTCGAATGGGAATGCGCGCTCAAACATCCGGAGCAGGGCGCGGTCGAGGGTGCGCCTTTCATTCGCGACCATATCATCCGGGTCACCGAGCATGCGTTCGACGATTTCGCCAAGGGCGGCGCGGATCGCGACCTGAACAAGCGGATCATGGGAATTGACTGATACGAACACGCGCAAGACGGGCTGGGACCGTCGCGATTTCCTCGGCGGGGCGGCATTGCTTGCGCTTGCGATCGGAGTTCCGGTGGCCGCCGTCTCATTCTCCGACCTGGATGAGAAGGACGCGCCTTCGGAGCGTCAGCGCACGATGATGACGCAGGTCAGCCAGGCCGTGCTCCCCCGCACGGACACGGCCGGCGCGGGCGATGTCGGCACCGGCGATTTCGTCATCCTGGCGCTCGCGCACGGGCTTGACGGGACGCGCGAACCGGCGGGATCGTCGGAAATGCCGTGGGCCTTTCCCGAATATCGCCGGCGCGATGGCAGCCTGCGTTATGTCAGCTGGCTCGAAAACGAGCTGGACCGCCGAGCGAACGGCGATTTCGTCCGCCGCACGCCGCGCGACCATATCCGCATCCTGACCGAACTCGATGAGGAAGCCTTTGGCGAGGGGAACGATACGCATCCCTGGCGCAAGGTTAAGGGGTTGATTCTGACCGGATATTACACATCGCAGGTCGGCGGATCGGAGGAACTGCGGTTCGAGCTCGTGCCCGGACGGTTCGATCCTTCGGTCCCGATGGGCCCCGATACGCGCGGCTGGTCGAGCGACTGGACCGCGGTGGAGTTTGGATGATGAGTGAAGCCATGCAATTCGACGCAATCGTCGTCGGTTCGGGAATTTCGGGTGGCTGGGCGGCAAAGGAGCTGACCGAGGCGGGACTGAAGGTGTTGATGCTGGAGCGCGGGCGCGACATCCCGCACCAGACCGGCTACGACACCGAGATGAAAACCCCGTGGGAAATGCCGTTTCGCGGAAGCGGCGATGCCGAAAAATGGGCGCGCGACTATCCGGTGCAGATGCTGAACCGGCATTTCACGGAATACACGGAAAACCATTTCGTGAACGACCGCGAGAATCCCTATCAAACGGGCGCGGCCACGGACTTCAACTGGTTCCGAAGCTATAACCTCGGTGGTCGTTCGCTGACCTGGGGGCGGCAGAGCTATCGCTGGTCCGATTACGATTTCGCCGCGAACAAGCGGGACGGGAATGGCACCGACTGGCCGTTGCGCTATGCCGAACTCGCCCCGTGGTACGACAAGGTGGAGGAATTCATCGGCGTGTCCGGCGCGGCGGAAGGTTTGCCGCAATTGCCCGACGGCAAGTTCCTGCCTCCGTGGGATCTGAACCCGGTGGAGCAGGCCGCGCGCGAGAGTATCCGTTCGCGCTGGCCCGACCGCGTGCTCACCGTCGGGCGGTCCGCCAACCTCACCCGGCCGATCAATGGTCGGGGACAGTGCCAGGCGCGTTCGATCTGTGCGCGCGGATGCTCCTATGGCGCGTATTTCTCCACGCAGTCGAGCACGCTGCCCGCGGCGCAGGCGACCGGCAATCTCACGCTCGTCACCGATGCGGTGGTCGAACGCGTCGATTACGATGCGGCGCAGGGCCGCGTGACCGGCGTGCGCTGGGTCGATCGCAAGGATGGCACCCGGACGAGCGCCACGGCGCGCATGGTGTTCCTCAACGCCGGGAGCTTCAACTCGGTTCACCTGATGCTCAATTCCGCGAACGAGGCGATGCCGAACGGTCTCGCCAATTCGAGCGGGGTTCTCGGCACGCACATCATGGACCATGCCAGCACGCTTTCGGCGATGGCGATCATGCCGGGGTTCGAGAATGTGACGACCTTCGGCAACCGTCCCACAGGCGTGGTGATCGCACGGTATCGCAACATGGACGACATGGACGGAGTGGGCCACACCCGCGGCTACTCGTATCAGGGCGGCGCGCTGCAATCGGGCTGGACCCGCGGCAAGCGCGTGGCCGGGGTGGGCACGGAGTATAAAGAATCGCTGCAACCGCCCGGCCCGTGGCAGGTCGTGCTGGTGGCGTTTGCGGATTGCGTGCCGCGCGCGACGAACCGGTTGACGCTCGACCCCACGCAGACCGATGCGCATGGCATTCCGCAGCTCAAGATCGACTTTGCGTTCGGTGCGGAAGAGCTTGCCGCGCTCACGCAGGCGAAAGAGGATGCAGCACAGATGCTCACCCACGCGGGCGGGCATGTGATCATGGGATTCGACCGTCCGGGTGCGGGCGGAAGCGCGATCCATGAAATGGGCGGCGCGCGCATGGGCTGGGACCCGGCGACAAGCGTGCTCAACCGTTTCAGCCAGGCGCACGATATCCCCAATCTGTTCGTGACCGACGGCGCTCAGATGAGTTCGTCCGCGTGTCAGAATCCCTCGCTGACCTACATGGCGCTGACGGCGCGTGCCGCGGACCGCGCGGTGGGACTTTTGAAGCAGGGCGTGATCTGAGACACCGGGCCGCCGGTTCGTGGGGATCGGCGGCCCTGGTTTGCGGGCGGATGCGTGAGCCTGTTCGTCTGTCAGCCGCATGAAGACATGCGTATGGATCCGGTCGGAGCGTTGATCTTCGCCGCGGGGTTCGGCGGTTTGCTCTATCCCCTGATCGAAGGGTTTGGACGGGCATGGTCGTTCCACGTCGATAGCGAGCCTGCATTGTGGACATTGGAACGGTGCGCCGGGGCGTGCTCCCGGCATTCTGTTTCGCCACGGCCAGCAATGGATGCCTGATCGCTTTTGCCGTTTCGCGACCGCAGGGGTTGGGTCGAAATGCGCTTCGTCAGAAACTTCCGCTGGGGGGAATCCTCACGCTTGGCGCGTTCACGCTTGTGGTGCAGGCGATGAAGCGCGGCCATCCTTGCCGGTCCGTTCCTGATCGCGCGGTGCTGCGTGGCGGGATCGGGATGGGGGCGCTGTCCGGACCGCTCGGTCCGATCGGGGTCGCAAAAGGTCGAGCGCGGCGACGCCGGCACGGCTAGTGCAACATTCCGAACCGCGCAGCAGATCGTCGGTGCGCTTTATATCCCCATCGTCGGTGCGGCCTGTTTCCTAATCGGGCAAAAGGGAGCGAAACTGCGATTGTCGTCGCGCGCGCATTTTACGCGACATGTCTTCTGAAATTTTCTTCCAAGATTTTTGCAAAGCGTGACCGCGCGCGGCATTGACGCCCGGCGGTTCCTTAATTAGAAATTTCATTCTAATAATATGACGAGGGGAAGAGCTTTGAAAGGCGAGGGGAAGGACCGGATCGATCCGGCGCCGCACCCCGTCCGATCATGCCCGTTCCGGCTCCCCCTCCCGTCGTATACATTGCCGCCGTATCCCCGCGATGCGGCGATAGTTTGAACCTTGGCCCCGCGGCGACCCCGTTCGCTGTGCCCCGCAGAGAGGAATTGCCCATGACCGCCCGTGTTACCGAGATCCGCTATGTCGGATACGGCACCAGCGATTTTGACGCGGAGCGCGCGTTTTACACCGACGACTGGGGTCTGGTCGAGGTGGGGGCGAGCGAGGATACCGCCTGGTTCAAGACGCATGGCCATGACGAACATCACGTGGTGCGCCTGCACAAGCGGGAGAGCAATTGCGTCGAGGTGATCGCGCTGGCGGCCGACAGCCGCGCCGATGTCGACACGCTCCACGCCAGGGTCGTGGATGCCGGGTGCAGGATCGTGCACGAACCGCGCGATCTCGATGCGCCGGGCGGCGGCTATGGCTTTCGCTTCTTCTCGCCCGACGGCCTGCCGTTCGAGATCAGCGCCGATGTCGCCCGGGCGGACAAGCGCGCGATGGAACGCTGGGAAGGCACGCCGGTCAAGATCAGCCATATCGTGCTCCACTCGCCCGATCACCAGGCGATGGTGGCGTTCTTTACCGATGTGCTCGGCTTCAGGGTGAGCGACTGGCTCGGCGATTTCATGTGCTTCCTGCGCTGCAATTCGGCGCATCACCGCATCGCGCTGCTGCCGGGGCCGCCGTGCCTCAACCATGTCGCCTATGACATGCTGACGGTCGATGACATGATGCGGGGCGCCTCGCGGCTGAAGAAGCGCGGGACCGACATCCGCTGGGGCCCGGGGCGGCATACGGCGGGCAACAACACGTTCAGCTATTTCACGACGCCCGGTGGCTTTGCGGTGGAATACACCTCCGAACTGGACGAGGTCGATTTCGAGAACCACGAGGACAAGGTCCACGAACCCGGCCCGCAGGTCATGGACCAGTGGGGCACCGGCGTCGGCGGTCCGCAGACCATGCCCAAGCCCGAAGCGGACCCCTGCCTGTTCACCCCGGCGGAGATCTGAGCCGTGGCCCTCTACTCCCCGTTCAAGAACTATATCTGGAACCTCAGCGTCGCCATCGCGATGGAAAGCGGCGGGCAGGTCGGCGAGATCGTCGACATGTGTCAGCCGATCCTCGACGCGGCGAACGAGGGCGCGGATGCCGGCACGCCCGCGTTCATGCGCGAATGGGCGAAGATGGGCGAGAAGCTGCTCGCCCTCGCGGACGAGGATGCGGCGAAGGGCCGCGCCTTTTCCGCCTCGAACAAGCTGGAGCGTGCCTCGCTCTACCTCTTCACGGCGGAGCGGATGCAGGGCCACGGCCACCCGGGCCGCACGGAGACCTTTGCGAAGGCGCGCGAGGCGTTCGACCGTTCGACCAGGCTCCGCATCAATCGCGAGCGGGTGGAGATCCCGCTCGACACCGGCACGATGCCCGCATTGTGGACCCGCGCGCCGGGCGATGGGGCCATGCCGGCGGTCGTGTTCTGCAACGGGCTCGATAGCTGCAAGGAGCTGCTCTACTGGACCCGCCTGCCCGAGGAGCTGGCGCGGCGCGGCATTTCGACCCTCTGCGTCGATCAGCCGGGCAGCGGCGAGGCGCTGCGGTTGCAGGGTCTGCCGGTCGATCCGCATAGCGAAAGCTGGGCCTCGAAGGCGGTGGACTGGCTGGAGGGCCGCGACGAGGTCGACGCCAACCGCATCGGCATGACCGGCATTTCGCTGGGCGGTCATTTCGCGCCACGCGCGGTTGCCTACGAACCGCGCTTTGCCAGCGGCGCGGTGTGGGGCGCGAACCACAACTGGCGCGAGGTGCAGGACAAGCGCATGCAGCGCGAGGGCGAGAACCCCGTGCCGCATTACTGGGCGCATGTGCACTGGGCCTTCGGCGCCGAGGACCAGGAGGATTTCCTCGAGAAATCGTCCGGGATGAACCTCAACGGCCACATGGACCGGATCACGGTGCCCTTCCTCGTGACCCACGGCGCGAACGACCGGCAGATCAGCCCGACCTATGCCGACGATCTGTACGAGCAGCTCGTCAATTCGCCGCGGCGGGAAAAGGTGATCTTCACCGAACGCGAAGGCGGGGTCGAACATGTCGGCGCCGACAACATGGCCTATGGCCGCGACCTCCTCTCCGACTGGTTTGCAGAGACGCTGGGCGGACAGGCGGGGTGATGCGCGGCGCGGCGACCCGGCGATAAGGACGCCGCATCGCCGCATCGAGGCCGGAACATCGTAACGAGGGACAGGATTCATGGAAAGCAAGGCAGTCAGGCGCGTCGTCACCGGCCATGACAAGGACGGAAACGCAATCATCCAGGAGGACGGCGCGGTGCCGCGGGTGCAGCAGGTCGGCGGCGCGATCGGCCCGATGTTCCACGAGGTGTGGAACACGCGCGCGACGCCCGCACCGATCGATGCGGCAAGCGGCGAACCGAGGAGGGCATCGTGCTCGCCCTGCCGGCGAACGGCACGCGCATCCGCGTGCTCGACATTCCGCCCGAGGGGGACGGCATCCGCAACATGACGCCCGAGGAAGCCGCCGCCCATTTTGCCGAGATCGGCGCGGGCGCTGCGTCCAATGCGGCAAAGGCCGGCGCGAAGCACGCGCTCATGCACCGCACCGAGACGATCGATTACGGCATAGTGATCGAAGGCGAACTCGTGCTCATCATGGACGAGGGCGAGACCACCGTGCGCGCCGGCGACATCATCGTGCAGCGCGGCACCAATCACGGATGGGCCAATCGCACCAACCAGAATTGCCGCATCTGCTTCGTCCTCATCGACGGCAAATTCAATGCGGAGCTGGAAGCATGAGGCTCGCGACGCTCGATAACGATACGCCCGATGGTGCCCTGGTGCTTGTCTCTGCCGACGGTGCGCGCATGGTGGAGGTCGGGGCTGGTGCGCCGAATCTCCTCGCGCTCATGGCGGACTGGACCGCGGGCCAGCCTGCGCTTGGCGACGCGGCGGCCCGGCTCGATGCAGGGGAGGGCACGGCAACGGGCACGCTGCGCGCCCCCATGCCGCGCAGCTGGCAATGGCTCGATGGTTCGGCCTTCGATCAGCATGGCAAGCTGATGCAGATCGCGTTCGGCCTCGACCCGATCGAAAGCGACCGGCCCTTGATGTATCAGGGGATGTCCGATCGTTTCTACGGCCCCAATGACGACATCCCCTTCCCGTCGGAGGACGATGGCATCGATTTCGAGGGCGAATTCGGCGTGATCGTCGATGCCGTGCCCATGGGGACGAGCGCCGCCGATGCGATGAAGCACATCCGGCTCATCGTGCAGATCAACGACTGGTCCTTGCGCACGATCGCCCCGATCGAGATGAAGACAGGCTTTGGGTGGGTACAGGCCAAGCCCGCCTGTTCCATCGCGCCGATCGCCGTCACCCCTGATGAGCTGGGCGAGGACTGGCGCGAGGGGCGGGTGTGTCTCGACCTCGACGTCGAATGGAATGGTGCGCGTTTCGGCGCGGCCAACGGGCGCGAAATGGCGTTCGGCTTCCATGAACTCGTCGCCCATGCCGCCCGCACGCGCGATCTGGTGGCCGGCACGATCATCGGATCGGGCACCGTATCGAGCCCCGATTACGCCAAGGTCGGTTCAAGCTGTATTTCAGAGCGGCGCGCCATCGAGATGATCGAAAAAGGCCTTCCCGAAACGCAGTTCATGCGCTTTGGCGACCGCGTTCGCATGGCGGCACGCCGGACAGACGGTACGCACCCCTTCGGAACGATCGAGCAGACGGTCGTCCAGCGCTGACCACCGGGAATGACGGCGCGCGTTTGCCGAACACGGCAGGCGTGCGCCTTCGTTCGCGCCGGCGCGCTTGCGGTTTTGCCTTCGCCCGCACGGATTTTCGCCTATAGCGCGTCACCGGGGCATCGCGTCCCTTGCGTATGGGGTGGAGCGGGAGACACGCATTGGCACCAAGATTTGTTCTGAACCTGACCTGTAACGATCGTGCCGGTCTTGTCGCGAAGGTTGCCGGTTTCCTCGCCGAAAAGGGGGGGAACATCACCGAGGCGCAGCATTACAACGATGCCGCGACCGGGCAATTCTTCATGCGGGTTCAATTCGATCCCGGCGCCGCGACGCTGGACACCTACCGGGACGATTTCGCGGAGCCAGCCCAATCGATGGCGGCGCGCTGGACGCTTCGCGATACGGCGGTCCGGCGCAAGGTCGTGCTGATGGTGTCGAAATTCGACCATTGCCTGGCCGATCTCCTCTATCGGCACAGGATTGGCGAACTGTCGATGGATGTGGTCGCCATCGTGTCCAACCATCCGCGCAACGCGCTGACCCTGTCGCTGATCGGCGATATTCCGTATTATCATTTCCCGATCACCGCAGAGACCAAGCCGCGGCAGGAAGCGCAGGTCAAGCAGGTGATTGCGGATACGGGCGCCGAACTGGTGGTGCTGGCGCGTTACATGCAGATCCTTTCGGACGATTTCGCGCGGTTTCTATCGGGCCGGTGCATCAATATCCATCACAGTTTCCTGCCGGGATTCAAGGGTGCGAAACCCTATCATCAGGCGCATGATCGCGGCGTGAAGATGATCGGCGCGACGGCCCATTACGTGACCGCCGATCTCGACGAAGGCCCGATCATTCACCAGGATGTCGAAGCCGTCACCCATTCCGATACGCCCGACATGCTGGTCGCCAAGGGGCGCGATGTCGAACGGCGCGTGCTCGCCCGCGCGGTCCGCGCGCATCTTGAGGATCGTGTCTTCCTCAATGGCTTCAGGACCGTGGTCTTCTAGACGCGTTGGCGGGAATGCCGTCGCGGCGGCAACGCTTAATTCAGAATAACGTAATAGCAGGCCGCGAATACAACGGCTGAAATCAGAAAGATAAAAAGTTCCGAATGCTTGCGCCGAAACCGACGCATTGCGCGTTTTCTAGAATGGTGTTTCAAGAGTGCCCCCCGACAATCGTTGAATATGGTCGACAACCTGCCCGCTTTGCATCCGTGTCGCGGAATTTCGCCAAAAGCGACATCGCGCATCATGCTCTGCTCAGGTAATGTCTTAACATCCTCAAATCGGAGGGGTGATGTCAAACGCTGTTGCAGCAGGGCGAAGTCCCTTTTTGGGACAGTGGGTGCGAAAACCGGTCGTTAACCGATATTTATGAGCGAGCGCACCGCAATATTTTCTTCGCGCAAACGGTCCCCGCCGCCAAGGTCGACGAGATCGATCGCGAAGAGCGCCTGTTCGACTCGTGCACCGGCATCGCGGAGCAGGCGCGCCGCCGCCAGCGCGGTTCCCCCGGTGGCCAGCAAATCGTCGACCAGCACTACGGGCGTGTCGGGAACGCATGCATCGTCGTGCATTTCGAGCGTATCGCTCCCGTATTCCAGCTCGTATTCGATCGACAGGCGCGTACCCGGCAGCTTGCCCGGCTTGCGAAGCATGATCATGCCCCACCCCATGCGATAGGCGAGGGCGGAGGCAAATATGAAACCGCGCGCCTCGATCCCGGCCAGCATGCACGGCTGCGTGCCGTTCAAAAGCTCCGCCATACGGTCGATCGTGGTGCGAAACGCCGCGCCGTCGAGCAGCAGCGTGCTGATGTCGCGAAAGGCGATGCCCGGTTTGGGATGGTCGGCGATTTCGCGGACGAGGGCGAGAAGATCGGCATTGTCGGTCATCGCCCGACGCTAGCCGCTCTTGCGCAATTGCTAAAGAGCGATCAAGGCGCGGCAAGCCGAAGCGCGCCCATCCCACGCACGCTGGCCAGCGCGACCGCCGGAACGGAACGGCGGACGCCCTGCTCCATTATAGAAAAGCCATGCTGCGACATTTCAATTTCCCCGCGAATCTTCGTACTTTTCCCATGGGCGCTGCCCTGATCGCTGCGGCCGCGGCCGGTTCTCCCGCGTTTGCGCAGGATATCGAGGCTCCCGATGGCGACGAACGTCCGCCCGAAGCGGTGCCGCCCGGCGCCGCGAAGGCACGGACGCCGGACCCGGATCGCGTGACCTGGTCCGTCGGGGCGACCGCGGTCGGCAAGTATATCTCGCGCGGCGTGGCATTTTCGGAGGAGCCGAGCCTGCAACCCTTCGCGTCGGCGCGGATTGCTTTGCCGGAACTGGAGGGCGGGGCGCTCACCGGGGTGACGGCCTTCGTCGGCACCTGGAACAGCATTCAGAGCGGCGGCCCCGGCCTGGGCCAGGCGAACGACGGCCCGGTGCCGGGATGGTACGAAGCGGACATCTATACCGGCGTCGCCCTCACATTCCGGGAGCGGTTTACCGTGTCGCTCGCGTGGTATCGCTATATTTCGCCGGCCGATTCCTTTACCGATTACGACGATTTCGAGATGATCCTGCGTTTCGACGACACGCAATTCTGGGAAGGGCGGGTCCCGCTCGACAATTTCACCCTCTCGCCGTCCTTGCGTATGGTGCAGGAAGAGGGGCAGCCGCTGCGCGACGACGCCCTTTACGTGCAGCCATCGCTCACGCCGAGCTTTACCGTGGGCACGGAAACGCCGGTCACGGTGTCGGTGCCGTTGATGATCGGATTGTCGGACAGTTTCTACAGGGGCGTGGATGGCGGCAATCCCGACTTCGGTTTTTTCCGCACCGGTGTAACTCTCGCGATCAGCCCGATCGAGGCGGTGCCCGCGCTGTCTTTCAATGGCGGGGTCGATGTCTGGATGCTCAATGACGATGTCGCGAACGGTCTGGACGACAATGAATTCATCGGCCGGATCGGGGCGCGCTACAGTTTTTGAGCCATCGGCGGCTGGCTATCGCCATCATCGCGCGTGTGGCCTATCCATGATCGTGACAGGGGATGGATCGGGCGGGATATGACACCAGCAGGCGCATTGCGGGCAGGGATGATCGGGCGGCGCGGCTTTGTGCAGGCGGCGTGTGCGGCGCCGTGCCTCTCGGCGCTTTCCGTCGTGGGACGTAGCAGAGGCATGCGGGTCGGTGTAAACCTCGTCGAGGATGCCGCCGCCCCCTTCGGCAGCGCGGCCGCGCTCGGCAGCTTTCGCCAGCTTGCCGAGGCGGGCGCGTCGGTGGTCGCGCTCATCCCCTTCTTCTGGCAGCCGGGGGAGAACGATCCGCAGCTCGTGCCGGGAAGCGCGCTGTCCCCCGATGGCTTGCGACGCGGAATTGCGCAGGCGCGCGAATGCGGACTCGATGTCGTGGTGAAGCCGCATGTCTGGGTGCCGGAACGGTGGGCTGGGGCGATTTCCTTCGCTCGCGAGGAAGACTGGACCGCATGGTTCGCGGCCTATGAAGATGCCTTGCGCCTCCATGCCGCGGCGGCGGCGCAGGCGGGAGCCTCGACCCTCTGCATCGGGACGGAGCTGCGCCATACGACGCGGCGGCCCGAATGGCGCGGCATCATCGAACGGCTGCGCGATGTGTTTCCGGGGCGGCTGACCTATGTGGCGCATAATGCCGCGGGGGCGGAAGCGGTCGCATTCTGGGACCGGCTCGATTTGATCGCCATGACGTCATACCCCGTTCTGGGACCGGGTTCGGATCGCGCGGCATGGCGGGGGGCGATGCGTGCGGAATTGAGTGTGCTGCGCGCGTTGGGCGAGCGTCATGCGAAACCGGCATGGCTGGGCGAGATCGGCCTGCGGTCTGTCGGTGGTGCGACGTTGCGCCCGTGGGAAAGCGCGGAGGAGCGCGCCGGAACGCCGAATCTCGCCGTGCAGCGCGACGTGCTGTCCATCTGGCTGGACGAGGCGCGTGCCTTCGGGATCGACACGGCGCTGATCTGGCGCTGGTTGAGCGATCCCGACGGGGGCGGGCAAGCCGACACCGATTTCACCATTCAGAACAAGCCGGCGGCCCGGCTGCTCCGCCACGGACGCTAGAACGCGAACCATACCCCTGTGAAGAAACCACGTTCGCGCAGGGCGTTCGTGCCGCCAATCGTGCCCATCAAACCGGCCTGGAGCGCGACCGCCGGCGACACCTGCTGCACCGCGCCCAGTTGCACGTTATAATAGCGATATTCGTCGAAAATGCCGCGGCCTGCGCCATCGCTGATCGTGTTGAAGCTTTGCGCCATGATGAGCAGGTCCGCGCTAGGCCGGTAGCCCAGTGTGACATCGCCGTGAAATTCGTTCGGCGGGTCGCCGTCGCGCAGGCGGTAGCTCGCCTGTGCATCGACGAACGCGCCATGCGCACCCGCCGCGATATTGTGAAAGCCCCGCAGGCGAAGATCATATTCGGTGCCGGTGTTGCCCACCTGCGCGAGCCGGTCGTCGCGCGTGAAGCCGGGAATGCGCACCGCCCCTTTAGCCGCGAGCCAGGCACCGTCGTCGCCAATCAACCGGTAACGCGCACCCAGATCGGTGTAGCCAAGCCCGCTGTCGTCGTCCTCGCCCTCGACCGAGATGTTGCGAAAGCTCGGCTTCACCACCAGCGTGAGGTCCGGCGTGACGCGATATTCGGCGAGCAGGAAAAGCTCCATCTTCTCGTAATCGGGGATGTCGATCGTGTCGCCGTCCGGGCCGAAGCCGCGTGTGCTGTTGGAATAGTAGAACGTGGCGATGATCTGCCCATCGCTCGGCGGGGGCGGCGCCGCGTCGACCCCGCCATCCTGCGCACAGGCAGGCAGGGCAGGGAACAGGGCGGCGCAAGCCAGCCCGATAATGCAGGTACGGGGGGTCATTGGCGCTCCACTAGCATGGTCTTGGTTTCGTGAATGATGCGATCGGCGGCCGGGCCGAGATCGCCCGGTTTCGCCCAGGCCGTCCGGATCATCAGGGCGACATGCCCCGACTGTATCGAATTGCCGTGATGGATGCGCCGCTCCGCGATCGCGCGCGCGGCCTGCTCCCCCCAATGGTCCAGCGCGCGGGGCGACGACGCTCCCGGTTCGATTCCCATGAACATGCCGGGGCCATAGGCGGTGAGCATCACGCCCACCGGCGCCGGGATCGTCCGCAGCATGCCGGCAACGTCGCGCACCATCGCCTCTGCGCTGTCCTGCCCATGCAATTCGACGAAGCCGGGAAAATCGACGATCCGCACGAGAGCGATCGCGGCGGGCCGGTCGCGCCGGCGGCAATCGGACACGACGAGATCGAACGCCCTTTCGCGCAGGAGGTCGGTGTCGGGGTCGATGAGGCTGAAACTGATCTGTCCCTGCTTGAGCGCGGCGTTCTGCAATTGCAGCTCTTCTTCGCGCAGGGCGCGCCGCTCACGCTCGCGCTGCATCCGCAAGAGCGTGCGTATGCGGGCCAGCAGACGGACATCGTTGATCGGCTTGGTCAGGAAATCGTCCGCGCCTGCCATGAACGCCTGATTCAACGTTTCGGCATCGTTCGTCGCGGTCAGCATCAGTATGGGGAGACGGCGCGTATGGCGCGACAATCGCATCCGCGCGCAGACCTCCAGCCCGTCGATATCGGGCATGCGGATGTCGAGCACGACCAGCGCGTAGGAATGGGCAAAGGCCGCCGTACCGCCATCGTCGCCGATCCCACACATGCGCAACGCATCGCGTCCGCCGCGCGCGATATCGATATGGTCAAAGCCACCTTTGGTCAGCATCGCCTTCGTGATGAGCGCGCTTTCGGGCACGTCGTCGACCACGAGGATTTTCGTCTGTTCACCTGCGCCCATTATCCTGCCTCGCCGCTTGTTTCGTAAACACGCCATCGAAGGCCATCGTAGACGAGATCGTAACCGGGATGGCCGTCGTCATAAAGATCGGGGAAAATACGGCCCACCCGGTCACTCCCGTAAACCGACCCCCGGTCGCGCACGACCAGCATGCGGGCATCCGTTCGCCCGCGCAGCGAGGCAAGCGTGAAGGGCGTGTCCTCGCTCGTCCATATTCCGTCCGGACCCCCGCGCAGGGCGATGACAGCCGGTGCCGCCTCCGCATCGAAGAGGATTTCCGACCGGCCGCGAAGCACGCGGGAAAGCGCGGCCAGTTCCGGGTCGGCGACGGGAACGGCGCGCTGTAATGCGGCGGCTTTCCACCGCTCCGTCTCCGGCGAACCATCCGCGAGGATCAGCACCCCGCCGCCGACCGCGCCTGCGAGCAGGAGCAGCAGTTCCACCCGGCGCAAACGGTTGAGCGGCCAGCGCGCGACGCAGCATGCCGCCGCCGTGACGCCGAGGCTGGCCGCGATAGCGGGGGAGGGGAACATGCCGAAAGCAAAGGCCAGGACCATCGCGCCGAGCAGCGAAAGAAAAAGCGCCATCACGGCATAGCGCAGCGGAGCCATCCCGCGCGCTGCGTAAAACATCGACACCGCCGCGGGGCATACCGCGAAAAGACCGGCCGCGGCGAGGGCAACGGCCTGCCATGGCGCGGCAATGGCGCGGCCCGACGGATCGGCACCCAGACCGGCGGCCTCCCGGCTGATTGCGTGCGCGAAGGACAGGGGATCGAACGCGAAGACCCAGTTGACGTAGAGAAACGAAAGCAGGGCGAAGATGACAGGGAAAAGCAGGATAAGATAAAGTGCCACGGGCGCCGTGCTCAACCGATCCGCCGGCATGATGAGCGCAAGGAAAGGCAGGCTCGCGAAGACGAGGATCAGCCCGTAGGGATGCGCGAATGCCATGATGCACAGCCCGACCGACACCAGCATCAGATCATTGACCCGTTCCCCCCGCCGCAGGCCGAATGCGCCCAGCGCGGTCAACCAGAAGCCCCAGTGAAGGATCACGAAGCCGATCCCTTCGCCCGCCGCGCGCAGGAATACCGGATTGAACAGCAGCGCGCCGCTCGCCGCCGCGGCCTCCCACCGGGACAGGCCGTTGATGGTGAAGGCGCGATACCACGCCAGCGCTAGCAGCGCAGAAAGGCCCGCGCTCAACAAAGAAAGCCCGGATGTCCCTGCATCGGGCAGGACATAGCCGAACATCACCGCGGCAATGTAGGGCACGGGGGGAAACGCCGTCACGATGGAGGCGAAGGACAGCGATCCCGAAAGGCCGAGCAAGGTGCGGCCATGAAGGTCGAGATCGCTCGTCGATACAAAGCCGCGCAGGTGAAACGCGAACACCGCCGCGACGAACAGGCATACAAGCAGCGACAGGACCGCGGGGAGGGCGAGACGCGACACGCTCATGCCGCCTGCTGTCCTGCGCGCGCCTTGTTCACTTCCTCGGCGGTGTGTTTCGACAGGCCATGCTCGGTCTTTTCCCAGTAGAACGGCTTGGTCACGAGCTGCCAGGCGCCCTTCCACGCGGCGATGGACATGAGCACCCAGTACCAGATGACCGTCAGGCTGAAGGGCACGAGCGAGAGCCAGTTTCGCCGGAACGGGGCAAGCATCATGATGAACACGAACAACCCATTGCCCGCCAGCAGGTTGAACAGCGAAAGATACAGCAACGCCGGAGGGAATAGCACATCGAAGGCGCCGATCTCGGTCACCAGCCAAGCCGCGAATATCGCCCAGAAAACGGGGTTCAGCAGCCCCGAGAACATCGTCCCGCCGATGAAGAATACAAAGCCCAGTATGCCCAGCGTGCCGATGGTGCGATAGAGATGCAGTAGCCGGCGCGTATGCACCAGGAACGTCTGCATATACCCCTTGATCCAGCGGGAGCGTTGCCGGATCCAGTTGGATTGCGAGACATTCGCCTCCTCGAAAGTGGTGGAGGCGGCGAGCCGGACCTCGTAACCCTTCTGCGTAAGGCGAATGCCGAGATCGGCATCCTCGGTCACGTTGAAGGGATCCCACGCCCGCAATTCGCGCAGCACATCCATGCGGAAATGGTTCGACGTGCCGCCGAGCGGGATCGGGATCTTCAGCTTTTCCAGGCCCGGCAGCATCAGATCGAACCACAAGGAATAGTCGAGCGTGAACAGCCGGGTCAGCCAGTTTTCCTCGCGGTTGAAATAGTTGAGCCGGCATTGCACGCAGGCGACGTGGGCCGGCGAACGCTGAAACGTGACGACGACTTTCTTGAGCTGGTCGGGCTCAGGCTTGTCCTCTGCATCGTAGATGACGAGATATTCGCCCCGCGCGAATTTCAGCGCGTAATTGCATGCCTTGGGCTTCGTCTGCGGCTGCGAGGGAGGGACGAGCACGATCTCGAATATGCTTTCGAGACCGAGTGCGGTCGCGGCGTCGATCGTGACCTGGTCGCCTTCCTCCAGCACGATCTTGATGTCGAGCCGGCTGGTCGGGTAATCGAGCTCGCGCAGCGCATTGGCGACGATCGGCAGCACGTCGGGTTCGCGAAACATGGGGACGAGCACGGTATAAACCGGCAGATCTTCGTCGCGCAGCATGGCGACCGCGGCGTCGAGCTGCCGCTCACTCGCATGTTGGCGCCGCCCGCCGGACCAGACAAGCACGCTCTTGAACACGAAATTGCCCAGATAGAACACCGTCATCACGAGGTTGACCGCGATCAACGTCGCCACCGGCGCGAGTGCGAGGCCTACCGCGACGGCACTTATCCCGAGCCAGGCGCACACGATCTGTGCCGGGGTGAAAACCGTCTGCGCCGACATCACGGGATCGTGTTCGGCAAGGTCATACACCGCGGCATGGCTGAAACGCTGCGAGAAGGCCTGTTGCACCGCATGCTGTATCTGCTGTTTCGAGGCGATGGCGATGCGGACATTCTCGCCCCAGCCTGCCCGCGCGTAGAGGATCACCTCGGGGCCGGGCAGGGCGGTCACGATGGTCGTGACGCCGCCGTCCTCGCGCCAGGGAATGACGAGCGCGCGCATGTAATGGGCGACTTCCCCCTCGTTCAGAAGATCGGGCGCGGGGGGATCGCGTTCGAGATCGACGAGCGCCACGCCGAACCGGTCGGCGAGCGCGGCATAATAATCATCCGCCGCGATCCAGTTCTTCGTCAGCATGACATCGACGAGGCTGGAGCCCCAGCGCGCGGCAAGCTCGCTCGCCTCATTGAGCTGGCGCGCCGTCACCAGCCCGCGCTCGGCGAGGAAGTCCCCTGTCCAGCTGTCGATGGAAAGGAAGCTCGCCATCCTCAATCGTCCGAACGGGACGAGGACAGGACGCGCCGCAAGAGATAGACGAAGCCAAGCGTGACGAGCAGCCAGCCAAGGCCGATGATCCAGAGCCGATAGCGTTCGAAAAACTGCCAGACGGAGAACCGCTCTGGATAGCGAATGTCGATGAGCCTCTCACGCTCGCTATTGAAGGCGAAATCGATGCGGTCCCCGTCGAGGAACGCGACATTGCCAAAGCCGAGCACCGCCGGCTCCGTGCTTTGTGCAAGGCTTGCGAAGGCGCTGCCCGGCCTGATCCAGAGGAGCGTGCGGTCGCCCATTTCGCCGAACTGCACCGTGGTATGCCGGGCGATCGCGGCGGAATCGAGGATCGTTTCGCCCGCCGGGCTGTCGAGCCGGATCGCGCCCTGATCGAAACGGACCACCGGGTCGAAGCCGGCGGGCGCGTCGGTCCCGACGAACACGACGGGGCCGTCGTCGGGCACCTCGCCATAGGTCACGGTAATATCCGCGTCCGCGTTGACGAGCGGGCCGAGGAGTGCCGCCACCGGGCCAAGATCGCCCGGCCCGCGCAGAACCGCGGTGAACCCGCCATTGAGCGCGGCGGGGAGGTCGGAAAAATCCGCTGGCGGCCCCGCCGGGGCGGTGACGATGCGGCTGGAGGGGAGGAGCTGTGCCGGGTATCCCTGCGGCGCGAACCTGCAATCGCCGCCGGCGGTCTGCCGGGTGACGCGCACTTCCATCCGGTTGCGCGAAGCCGCGATGCCGGCCGGGAAGGTCACGGGAATGCGCGTCGGCTCGTCCATTGCCGCCGTTGCACTGGCGAGGAGCACGCCGTTCATCGTCACGCTGATGACCGGTTTGGTGGCGCCCTGCCGTACCGCGACCGCGACGTCGAGTTCCGCGCCCGTCATGCGCTCCCCCGCCGGGATGGCGGAGGCCGGGATCGAAACGCCCCATTCCGCGTTTTCGGCGAAGCTTTTGGGCGTGGTATCGGCGCCAAGATCCGCGATGGTCAGCGTCTGCGCGTCCCCTGTTGCCGTGCGCCCGGCGGTCGCGGCCGCAGGCGTCGCGGCCAGCGTGCGTCCCCTGCTGCGCAGAAAGCGGACCGCAGCCACCGGATCGTCGCCGCCGATCTGCAATGCCGGACCGTTCGACCCATCCACGACGGCCAGCGCGGGGCCATTGCCGCGCGCGATCCGCACCGTCCCGCTGGACCAGCGTGCATCGTCCGTTCCTCGCTCATCCCGGTCGCCCGCAAGCCTCGCATCGGGAAAGCCGAGCAGAAGCGAAAGCGCCGCGGCGGCTTCCGAAGGGCGGGGATTGGGGGGCAGGACGATATTGACCGCGCGCGGCATCGCGGCCGCGAGCACGCCGACATCGGATAATCCGCCCCTGCCGAGACGGGCGGACAGCCCGCCTGTCCCGTCAAAGGCGAGATAGGCGCCCGACACGCGCTGATCGACGCAGCGATCCTCCGTTATCGCGCCGGAATAGTCGATGCGCGCCGCGAGAAAGCCGCCCTCAATCATGTCCGGCGACAGCGGAATGTCGATCACGCCCTCCGAATACCCGTCGGGCAAAGCCGCGGTAAAGCGCGTCCGGCCGCCGATTTCGATTCCAACGGCGCGGCGGCTTTCGAAGGCCGCATCGGACCGGTAGGGCAGGCGAAGCCGCATGTCGCCGATGTCCAGTCCGGCGGGAACCGGGAAATAGAGTTCACGCGTACCCGAAAGCCCGTCCATCTCGAATCCGTCGGACAGGCCAAGCTCGCCCAGGGTGATGAAACGCGAAACGGATCCCGCCGCCTGCGCAGGGGGCGGCGCCGTCATCGCGCGCTGCGACGCCGGCGCGGCGGCCTGCTCCGCCGCCCCCTGCGCAAGGACGGTCGATGTCAGAACGGCAACCGCGGACGCGGTCCAGAAGGACGTGGTGATTTTCATTGCGAACCCTTGGGAGTTGCCGGCTTACGGTCGGTAAACCGCAATCGGAACCCGGAATTGATTGGTATCCTGCATCGGACCAAATAGTTAATATTTCTCTCTTATTTGCTCCGTTCCGGTTCTAATGGAGGACGCGTTTCGATAGAAGTGCGGTTAAGACCATAGCCGTGAATTTTACACAGATGAAGGAGACGAACGCCGATGGACGACGCTGTGGTGGCTGCTCTTGCCGGCGTTGCGATCGGGCTGGCGATCGTGTGCGCATGGCTGCTTGCGCGCCGATGGCGGGCGGCGTCGTCGCCGACTGAGGGGGCGGGCGAGGCGGACGGACCGGCACCTGTCGAGACAGGCGACGATTCGCGCGAACTGCCCGCGCCGCCGATCATGCGCGAGGAGGCGCCGAAGCACATCGGCGATGTCTTGGTTCACACCGAAACGGAGCCAAAAGTCGCGGCGAGTGCGTCCGGCGATTGGCCCGCATCCGGCCGGCGCGACGTGTCGGGCGCACGCATATTGCTCGCCGAAGATTCCGACATCAGCCGCGATGTCATGCTGCGCATGTTGCGGGAGCTCGGCGTTGCGGCCGAGGCGGTAGGCGATGGTCAGGAGGCGGTCGATGCGGTGGAGCGCGCGCACCGCGAAGGGCGGGCTTTTGGCGGCATATTGATGGACATGGAAATGCCGGTCATGGACGGCGTGACGGCCGCGCGCACGATCCGCGCAAATGGATTCGCCGCATCGGATCTCCCGATCCTGGCCATTACCGCCAATGGCGGGGCTGAGGATACACAGCGCTGTCTCGCCGCCGGCATGCAGGATCACCTCACCAAGCCGCTGAGCAGCGAACGCTTGCGCGATGCGCTTTGCAAATGGGTCGATGCACCGCTCGCGACCCCGGACAAGGCGGCGCGCGGCGATGATGCGATCGCCTCGCTGGAGGCGCTTTATGCACGGCGCAAGCGTGAGTTGCTGATCGAGATGGAGGATTATCTCGCGCTCGAAATCCCGGATGCCGACAGGACCGAGAAGCTGCGCGATGAAATGCACATCATGGCCGGCATCGCGGCGCATTTCGGCGATCAGCAGATTGGCGACCGTGCGCGCCGGCTTCAGGATGAGCTGGGCGATGGCGAAGGCCGCGCCGATCTCATCCGACTGTCACGCTGTCTGGAGCAGGGGTAGCATCACGCCGCCCAGCGCTTGGTGCGCGCGGGATCAGGCGTTGCTGGCGACCATGGTCACCACGCGATTGACGACATCCTCGGCCGGGCGCGGCTTGGCAATGACGGGGGCGTCGATCTCGCGCAGATATTCGCCGACCCGGTTGAGGTCGCCGGTGTGCAGCACGAAGGGTATCTTGCGATTGAGCAGCGCCGAGGCCGTCTCCGCACAGGTAACGCCGCGGCCCAGGCTGACATCGAGGACGGCGCCCGCGATGGACCGCTGCTCGATACAGCGCAGCGCCTCTTCATTGTCGGATGCGGTCACCGCCTCGTGGCCTGCATCCTCGAACGCGAATTTCAGGTCCATGGCGATGAAATGGCTCGTCCTCGAGCACGAGAAAAGTTTTCATGTAAAAATCTGTCTATCCGTTCTGAATGGGGATGGAAATGCGCGCGAACAATCCGCCGGCCCGCCATTCGAGGTCGAGCAGACCGCGCGCATGTTCGAGCAGGACGCGCGCGATATTGAAGCCGGTCCCGCTCGCCGCCTCGGAGATGTCGGGCTCCCTTTCTATCGCAGGGCCGCCCTGTTCCTCCCATTCGATTTCCAGCGCGGAATGGCCGAACCGGTCCCGCACATGGCCCCACGATACGGTGACCGTCCCCCCGCCATTGGAAAGCGCGCCATATTTCGTCGCATTCGTGGCAAGCTCGTGCAGGGTGAGGCCGATGGCCGACACCGCATTGGGTTCGGTGCGCGTGCCATTGCCCGAAAACCGGATGCGGTCGCCTTCGGGATCATAGGGAGCAAGGACGGAGCGTATGGCCTGTCCGATATGGATCGTGCCCATCGCCGCATCATCCAGCGTCGGTTCGTACGACCTACCGAGCGCCTGCACCCTTTCGTTGATCTTGCGCGCGACGGGGCGTGCGTCCATCGACCGTCCGGTCACGTTGACGATACCGCCGATCACGGAAAAGACGTTTTTCAAACGGTGCGATATCTCGCGGACAATCGCCTTGGCGTGTCGTTCCTCGGCGCGGGATTCGTAGATGTCGGTGACGTCCCACTGGCTCCCGAAGAAATATTTCAGCCTCCCGTCCTCACCATAGATCGGCCCGAGGTGAAGCGCATTCCAGAACGTCGAACCGTCCTTGCGATAATTCAGCAGCTCGACCACGATCACCTTCTCTTCGGCGATGGCGTTGCGGATTTTCGCGACCTGCTCCTGATCCGTGCCGGGCCCTTGCAGAAAGCGGCAGTTTTCCCCGACGATATCCATTTCGTCATAGCCGGTGAGCCGCTGAAACGCTTCGTTGCAGAAGACGATCGGCATGTCCCTGACATGCGGATCGGACAGGCACACCGCCATGCGCGTCTGTGCCATGGCCTGTTCGAACAACAGGCCCGACGCGCCGGCAAACCGATTGTCGCCGCGCGATTTCCCCTCGATCGTGCGCATGGCCTGCCGCGAGGATACCGGTTTTTCGTCGTTGCTCATTCTTCTCCCCGCAATGCTCCGGCACCGTTCCGCTGCGCCTGGCCATAAATGGCGCCAAGCGGGCGCGTCAGCCATTTCACGGACGGTGAATACGCCGCATCCAGGCTTCTGAACCCCGGCTTAGGCGTTAAGTTCCGTTCTGCCAACGTCCGGATTTCATGGCCGGATTTCATGGCCGGATTTCATGATGCGGAAACCGGTGTGTCGATGCGGACCCGGCCATTCGCGACGATCCGACCGCGCGGGACGACGGGCGGAATGCGCGGGCCGGACCCAAAGCGGATGCGGGCCGTTGATAGGGCATGATGCAGACGACGCTTCGTCTGCGATGACGCAAAGGATTGAAAAATGGGCGAACTGACCGACAAGATCAAAGGCAATGCCAACGAAGCCGCCGGCAAGGTGAAGCAGCAGAGCAACGATCCCGAAACCCGCGCGGATGGCCGCGCACAGGAAGCCGAGGGCAAGGGCCAGCAGCTCAAGGGTGAGGTCAAGGGTAAGTTGGGCGACGACATCTGATCCCATCAGATCCGACGACGTAAAAGGCGCACCGTTCCCGGATGGGGGCGGTGCGCCTTTTCATTGCGCGGCGATCAGGTGCAACGTTGCGGAGGAATTATTGGCCCGAAAAATCCGGCGCGCGTTTTTCGAGGAACGCGTCGACCGCCTCCCTGTGATCGTCGGTGTCGTGGGCAATCGCCTGCATCGCCGCCGAGAGTTCCAGGACATCATCAAGCGATTGCTGCCGCGCCCGGCGAAGCAGTCGCTTTGTCATGCGTGTCGCACGCACCGGATTGCTCGCAATGCCGTCCGCCAGATCCATCGCCTCGTCCATGAGCCGGTCGGCGGGGTGCACCCCGTTCACCAGCCCGAGCGCGAGCGCCTGCGCCGCGTCATAGCGCCGCGAGGTCAGCATCATTTCCGCCGCGCGCGCATAGCCGATCGCCTGCTGCAACGCCCACGCCCCGCCATCGCCGGGAATCAGCCCGATTTTCGTGAACGAGGCGGCAAATATCGCGTTCTCGCTCGCGATGCGGATGTCGCACAGGCAGGCAATGTCGCAGCCAAGCCCCACCGCAGGCCCGTTCACCGCCGCGATGAGCGGAACCTCGCAGGCCTCCATCGTGCGGGAGATTTCCTGCACCCCGCGCCGGTACACGCGGCGCGTATCGTCGGCACTGTCGCGCGGGCCGATGCCGGTCTTCGCCTTCATCGCGGCAAGATTGCCCCCCGCACTGAAACCCCGGCCATTGCCGGTCAGGATCGCGGCGGCAACGGTGATATCGGCGTTCACCATGTCGATCGCGGCAATCAGATCCTCGCAATCGGAAAAATCGGCAATGGCATTCAGCCGGTCGGGCTGGTTCATGCGCAGGATCGCAACCGGACCCTTGCGTTCGATCTGTACGAAGTCACCCATCGTTGCGCTCTCCTTTTGGCCTGCGGTCATAGGGGCTCTTCGCAGCGGCTGCCACCCGCCATCGGTTCGGCGCAGAAATCGCGACATTCCAACGAGTCGGCGCTTGCAACCCATGCGTTTTTGTGATTCTGTCGCCCGATGCCCGCAAAGCGTTCCAAACCCCACGACATTCGCGTGACGCGCCCCCGCGTGCGGCGCCGCAACATGGGCCGCGTCACCGCCGCGATTACGGTCGGCGTGCTGTGCGCGACCGCGCTCGTCGGGCCGACCGGCGTGCGCGCATGGGGTGATTCGACGCAGCTGCTCCAACAAAGGGAGGCGGAGCTCGCGCAGCTTCAGGCGGAGCGCGACCGCGTGGCGAACCGCGTGCAACTGCTCGACCCCAACAATGCCGATCCGGATCTGGTCGGCGAATTGCTGCGCCGCAATCTCAACGTGGCGCATCCCGACGAGGTCGTGATCCCCCGCGATTGAGCGTGACGGCGGGCCGCTTTGTAATCGTGCATTGCGCGGCGCACAGCGTCTTGCACAATGGCGCTCACCGTCTCTATAGGATCGTGAAACGCGGTCCGCATTTTTCCGGACCTTTTGGCTGATCGAACCCGAGGATTTCTATCTTGTCAGACAAGCCCGCCGCGAAAGCGGACAGCGTGACCGCACCGGTCGAAGATCCCGATTTCAAGCTCGCAACGCTTCAAAATCGTTTCGAGGAAGCGGGTCGTTTCGAAGCATCGGACGACCAGCTTCTCGATTTCTACAAGCAGATGCTGCTCATCCGCCGGTTCGAGGAGAAGGCCGGCCAGCTTTACGGCCTCGGCCTGATCGGCGGGTTCTGCCATCTCTACATCGGTCAGGAAGCCGTCGCCGTCGGCCTGCAATCCGCGCTCGCGGAGGGCAAGGACAGCGTCATCACCGGCTACCGCGACCACGGCCACATGCTCGCCTACGGCATCGATCCCAAGGTGATCATGGCCGAGCTGACCGGGCGCCAGGCCGGCATTTCCAAGGGCAAGGGCGGCTCGATGCACATGTTCAGCACCGAACACGCCTTCTACGGCGGCCACGGCATCGTCGGCGCGCAGGTGCCATTGGGCGCCGGGCTCGCCTTCGCGCACAAATATCGCGAGGACGGCGGCGTCTGCCTCGCCTATTTCGGCGATGGCGCAGCCAATCAGGGGCAGGTCTACGAAACCTTCAACATGGCCAGCCTGTGGCAGTTGCCGATCATCTTCGTGATCGAGAACAATCAATACGCGATGGGCACCAGCACCGTGCGGTCGAGCGCGGAAACCGAGTTCCACCGACGGGGGGCTGCGTTCCGCATCCCCGGCATGGATGTGGACGGCATGGACGTCCTCGCCGTGCGCAGCGCTGCCGAAATCGCACTCGAACATGTGCGCGGCGGTGGCGGGCCGGTGTTGATGGAGCTCAACACCTATCGCTATCGCGGGCACTCGATGTCCGACCCTGCGAAATATCGCAGCCGCGATGAGGTGAAGGACATGCGCGAGAACCACGATCCGATCGAGGCGGCGAAGGCCGAGCTCATCAAGCGCGGCATGGACGAGGCGAAGCTGAAGGACCTTGAAAAGGACATTCGCGCGCAGATCAGCGAAGCCGCCGATTTCGCCGAAAGCTCGCCCGAACCCGATGCATCCGAACTTTATACCGACGTTCTGGTGGAGAAATACTGATGGCCACCGCAATCAAGATGCCCGCCCTTTCCCCGACGATGGAGGAGGGCACGCTGGCCAAATGGCTGGTCAAGGAAGGCGACCAGGTCGGACCCGGCGACATCCTCGCCGAGATCGAGACCGACAAGGCGACCATGGAATTCGAAGCCATCGACGAGGGCACGGTCGGCAAGCTGACCGTGGCCGAGGGCACCGAGGGCGTGAAGGTCGGCACGGTGATCGCCGTGCTCGACGGCGATGAAAGCGACATCGAAGACGGCGCTCCTGCGAAAAGCGAAGCGCCCAAGGACGTCGCGGGCGAGGGCAAGGATACCGGCCGCGAGCCGAGCGAGGCCGAAGTGACCAAGTCCGAGGCGCAGGCCGAACCCGTCCGCGATCCCGAGGTGCCCGAAGGCACGAAGATGGTCTCGCTCTCCGTCCGCGAAGCATTGCGCGACGCCATGGCCGAGGAAATGCGCGCCGACGACCGCGTCTTCGTGATGGGCGAGGAAGTCGCCGAATATCAAGGCGCGTACAAGGTTACGCAGGGCCTGCTGGACGAATTCGGCGCCAAGCGCGTGATCGACACGCCGATCACCGAATATGGCTTTGCCGGCGTGGGCACGGGCGCCGCGATGGGTGGCCTTCGTCCGATCGTGGAGTTCATGACGTTCAACTTCGCCATGCAGGCGATCGACCACCTCGTAAACTCGGCGGCAAAGACGAATTACATGTCGGGCGGGCAGATGCGGTGCCCGGTCGTGTTCCGCGGGCCCAATGGCGCGGCATCGCGCGTCGCGGCGCAGCACAGCCAGAACTACGGCCCGTGGTATGCGAGCGTGCCGGGCCTCGTGGTCATCGCGCCTTATGACGCCGCCGATGCGAAGGGTTTGATGAAGGCCGCGATCCGCACCGAGGATCCGGTCGTCTTCCTCGAAAACGAATTGCTGTATGGCAAGAGCTTCGATTTGCCCGATCTCGACGACTGGGTGCTGCCCATCGGCAAGGCGCGCATCGTTCGGGCCGGCTCGGACGTGACGATCGTGTCCTATTCCATCGGGGTAGGCCTCGCGCTCGAAGCGGCGGAGGAGCTTGCCTCGCAGGGGATCGACGCGGAGGTGATCGACCTTCGCACGCTGCGTCCGCTCGACACGAAGACTGTGCTCGACAGCCTGGCCAAGACAAACCGGCTGATCGTTGCCGAGGAAGGCTGGCCGACCTGTTCCATCGCGAGCGAGATCATCGCGGTATGCATGACCGAAGGGTTCGACCATCTCGACGCGCCCGTGCTGCGCGTGTGCAACGAAGATGTGCCGCTGCCCTATGCCGCCAACCTCGAAAAGGACGCCCTGCTCAAATCGTCGAGCATCGTCGCTGCGGCCAAGAAGGTCTGCTACAAGGATTGAGCGCGCCGAGATCGCGACCATGACCGACCCCGGCGCGACCTTCGCGCCGGGGTTTTTTCTTGCACCCGCACGGCGGCACGGCGATGGGGTGCCCATGAATTTCGAGGAAGACGAAGCCGCCACGGCGCAGATCGACGCGCTGATCGCGCCGCCGGTGCGCCTGGCGCTGGCCTATGCGCCGCGGCGTGCGCGCGGTGCGTGGCGGGCGTTCATGGCGCTGGACCGGCGGCTGGCGCAGTTGATCGACCCTTCGCGCGAACCGATGCTGGCGCAGATGCGGCTGGCATGGTGGCGCGAGACATTTGCGCGCCCGGCCGGGGAGTGGCCTGCGGGGGAGCCGTTGTTGGCGGCGCTGCGTCCGTGGGGGGAGGGGCGCGCCGCGTTCACCGAACTGGTCGACGGATGGGAAGCGATGATCGGGGATGCGCCGCTCGCGACGGTCGATATTGCCGCCACGGCGCAGGGCCGGGCGGCGGCGATGGCCGGGCTTTCGCGGGTGCTCAATGGCGGGGCGGTTGCGGCGCTTGCCTATCGCTGGGCGCTGGCGGACCTTGCCGTGCACATGGGGGACGAGACGGAGCGGGGGCGGGCCATGACGCTGCTGCGCGCGGCGGCGGCGCCCGAACGACGCGCGGGGCGGGCGATGCGTCCGCTCATCGTGTTGGCGCGGATGACCGAACGGGCGGCCCATGAAAATCGTCCGATCGGCGGGGCCGGCGATTTCGCGCGGGCAGTGCGTGCGGGGTGGCTGGGCGCTTAATCGTTTCCATTTCGCGGCGCGCGGCTATACTCTGGCGGCATTACTTGTCAGGGGTCGCAAACCATGAACAGGACACTTCTCGGCGCCTTGGGTGCGCTCGTGCTGGTCGCCATCGGGCTTTTCTGGTGGCAGGGGCGCGCGATCGAGGCGCCCGGCCCGCCGCCGCCCGAACCCGCGCCGACCGCCGAACCGAAACAGCCCGACGTCCTCCCATCCGCCGATGTCGCGGACATGCGCGGTCCCGCCCTTCCCGAAGCGATCGAAATGTCGAAGGAGCAGAAACGCTTCGCCCGTTACGACCGCAACAATGACAGCATTATCACCCGCAACGAAATGCTGTCGACGCGGGTCAATTCGTTTCGCAAGCTCGACAAGGACGGCAATAATCTCCTCACCTTCGAGGAATGGGCAGTCACCACCGTCGACAAGTTCGACAAGGCCGACGCGAACGGCAACGGACAGCTCAACGCCGCCGAATTCGCCACCACGCGCAGCCCGACCAAACCGCGAAAGCCGCGCTGCAACTGCTGATCATGCGGGCGCGGGGCTGCGCAGCGTGTTCTGCCATGCGGGGAAATCCTGCTTGGCCCGCGCGGTGTAGAACAGCTTGCGCTCCTTCTTCTTCACCTTGTCCTCCGGCGGCGGGAACAGGCCGAAATTGACGTTCATCGGCTGATAGCTGTCCGCCTCCGCATCGCCGGTGATGTGCGACAGCAACGCGCCCATCGCGGTCGTGCGGGGCGGGGCGGTCCATGCCGCTCCCGAAAGCTCCGCCGCCGCCATCAACCCGGCCATCAAGCCGACCGCGCTGCTTTCGACATAGCCTTCGCACCCCGTGATCTGGCCCGCAAAGCGCACATGTTCCGCCCCGCGCAGGCGCAATTGCCGGTCGAGCAGTTCGGGTGAATTGAGGAACGTGTTGCGATGCAATCCGCCCAGCCGCGCAAATTCCGCATTCTCAAGACCCGGAATGGTACGGAACAGCTCTTTCTGCGCGCCCCATTTCAGCTTTGTCTGGAAACCCACCATGTTCCACAGCGTGCCGAGCCGGTTGTCCTGCCGCAATTGCACCACGGCATAGGGCCATCGCCCCTGCGGAAATTCGGGCGTCGTATCGCGCGGATTGTCGAGGCCGACGGGCTTCATCGGGCCATAGCGCAACGTGTCGACGCCGCGGGATGCCATCACCTCGATCGGCATGCAGCCCTCGAAATAGGGGGTGTCCTTTTCCCACTCCTTGAACTCGGTCTTTTCCCCGTCGAGCAGGCCTTGGTGAAAGGCGAGATATTGCTCCCTCGTCATCGGGCAATTGATGTAATCACCCTCCTGCCCTTCGCTTTCGGGGCCGGATACCTTGTTCCATCGCGACTGGATCCAGCAGATGTCCATGTCGATGCTGTCGCGGTAGACGATGGGTGCGATCGCGTCGAAAAAGGCGAGGCTGTCACGGCCCGTCGCCTGTCCGATGCTGTCGGCGAGCGCCGCCGCGGTGAGCGGGCCGGTCGCGACGATGGTCGGACCTTCGGTTGGCAGCCGGTCGATCTTTTCGCGCACGATGGCGATGTTGGGATGGTCGGCGAGCGCGCGTTCGACATGTTCGGAAAACACGTCGCGATCCACGGCCAGCGCCGAACCGGCGGGCACGCGCGCCTTTTCCGCCGCGGCCATGATGACCGAATTGAGTTGCCGCATTTCATAGTGGAGCAGGCCGACCGCGTTCGACGTGTCGTCGTCCGACCGGAACGAGTTGGAGCATACCAGCTCCGCCAGCAGATCGGAATGATGCGCGGGGGTCGTGCCGCCGCCCCCGCCGCGCATTTCGGACAGGCGCACGCGAAATCCGCGCTGTGCCAATTGCCATGCCGCCTCGCTCCCGGCGAGACCGCCGCCGATAATATGGATATCGTGTTTCATACCGGCGGGTTAGCGATTGCGCAGGCGGCTTGGCAAATGCAATCAGGGCCGGTGTACCGAATTGCTAAGGGAACTCATGGTAAAGCGCGCTTTGATCGAACGACGGCCCTGGCTGCTGCTCAGCCTGTTTTTCGGCGTCAGCTGGTGGTTCGTCGCGGGCGGCGCCATGCCCGGCCTGTACCAGATCGCGTGGAAGGGCGCGGCCGTCGGCGCATTGGCGGTCTACGCGTTTCAACGCCATCTGGGCCGTGACGGCGCGCTTATCGCCGGGGTCATGACACTCTATGCGCTGGCCGACATGGCGCAGGAATTATGGCTGGCGGCGGGCGGCGTCTTGCATGCCGTCGGTCATGTGCTCGCGATCTGGCTGTTTGCGCGGAACCGGCGCGCCAATCCCACCCGGTCGCAAAGGCTGGTGGGGATTGCGCTGCTCGTCGGGGTGCCGCTCGATGCGTTTCTCCTCGCATTCGGGGGTGAGGGGCGCTGGCTGGTGGCAGGCTATGCGCTGATTCTCGGCGCGATGGCGGCGATGGCATGGCAAAGCCGGTTTTCGCGGTACCGCATCGGGGCGGGCGCGGTTCTGTTCGTGCTGTCGGACCTGCTGCTGATTGCGGCGAACGGTCCTTTGCGCAGCGTCGCGCTGGCCGGCGCGTTGGTCTGGCCGCTCTACTATATTGGCGTGCTGATGATCTGCACCGGGGTTGTCGTCCGCCTCAGGCGCGAGCGCGGCTGAGGCGGACGGGTCGGTTACACGTCGGTCGGGGTGGGATCGTCGCGGTCCTGCGTCGTGTCCGGCGTGGTCGCGGGCGTATCGCGGCCAACCATTTCCTCCACAATCGCCTCTTCGGCGGCGTTTTCGGGCGATTCGTCGTCGTCGATCAGCGCGACCGACACGACATGCTCGTTCTTGCCGACGTTGAACAGGCGGACGCCCGCGCTGTTGCGTCCGATCACGCGCAGGCTGTCCAGCCCGATGCGGATCAGCTTCGCCTGATCGGTGACGAGCATGAGCTGATCGGTCTTTTCCGCCTTGAAGCTCGCCACGACGAGCCCGTTGCGGGCGATATTGTCGATATTCGTGATACCCTGGCCGCCGCGCCCGGTGCGCCGGTATTCATAGGCGGAAGACAGCTTGCCATAGCCGTTCTGACACAGGGTGAGGATGAATTCCTCAGCCTCGGCCATGGCGGCGTGGTCGTCGGACAGGCCGGTCGCATCGTCGCCGTTCTTCCACGGGGCGACGCGCAGATAGGCGTCGCGTTCCTCCGGCGTCGCCGTCCCGCCGGCGAGGATGGAGAGCGAGACGACCTCGTCATCGTCCTTCAATCGCATGCCGCGCACGCCGGTGGAGGTGCGGCTCTGGAACTCGCGCACGTCCTCTCCGTCGAAACGGATCGCCTTGCCCTGCCGCGTGGCGAGCAGCACGTCGTCCCCGCTCTCCAGCAAGGCCACGCCGATCAGGCGGTCGTCGCTGTCGTCGTCGAACCGCATCGCGAACTTGCCGTTCGACGGGATGTTGGCGAAGGCATCCATCGAATTGCGGCGGACGTTGCCCTTCGCCGTGGCGAACACGACATTCAGCGCGCCCCAGCCTTCCTCGTCCTCCGGCAAGGGCAGCACGGTTGCGATGCTTTCGTCCTTGTCGAGCGAGGGCAGCAGGTTGACGATGGGCCGCCCACGCGTCGCCGGGCCGCCTTCGGGCAGTTTCCAGACCTTGAGGCGATAGACCTTACCCGAACTGGCGAAGAACAGCACCGGGTTGTGCGTGCTCGTCACGAACATTTCGGAAATGGCGTCCTCGTCCTTCGTCGCCATGCCGGCGCGGCCTTTGCCGCCGCGGTTCTGCGCGCGGAAGGTCGAAAGCGGGGTCCGCTTGATATAGCCGTCCATGGTCACGGTCACGACCATTTCGTCGCGCTCGATCAGATCCTCGTCCTCCAGCCCGTCCCAGGCCGGCGCGATTTCGGACAGGCGCGGCGTCGCATAGGTGTCGCGCACCTGCGTCAGCTCCTCGCGCATGACGGCATAGAGCTTTGCCCGGTCGGACAGGATTTCGAGATATTCGGCAATCGCCTTGGCGAGCTTCTCCAGCTCCTCGCCGATTTCGTCGCGGCCGAGCGCGGTAAGCCGGTGCAGCCGCAGGTCGAGAATGGCGCGCACCTGCGTTTCGGACAGGCGATAGGTCGCATCCTTGCCTTCGTGCTCGTCGCTCTCGATCGCCTCGACCAGGCGCAGATATTGCGCGATGTCGCCGATCGGCCATTCGCGTTTCAGCAGGGTTTCGCGCGCAAGGGCAGGGGTCGCCGACCCGCGGATGATGCGCACCACCTCGTCGAGATTGGTCACCGCGATCACCAGGCCGAGCAAGATATGCGCCCGCTCGCGCGCCTTGTTCAGCTCGAACTTGGTGCGCCGGGTGATGACCTCCTCGCGGAAGCGGATGAACAGCGAGAGAAAATCGCGCAGCGTCAGCGTCATCGGACGCCCGCCGCTGATCGCGAGCATGTTGGCGGGGAAGCTCGACTGCGCCGGGGTGTGGCGCCAGATCTGGTTGAGCACCACCTCCGGCGTTGCGTCGCGTTTCAGGTCGACGACGACGCGCATGCCCTCCCGATTGGATTCATCGCGAATGTCGGAGACGCCCTCGATCCGCTTGTCCTTGGCGGCCTCGGCGATCTTCTCGACCAGATTGTTCTTGCCCACCTGATAGGGGATCGAGGTCAGCACGATGGA
This sequence comes from Croceicoccus sp. YJ47, assembly GCF_016745095.1. Classification (NCBI taxonomy): domain Bacteria; kingdom Pseudomonadati; phylum Pseudomonadota; class Alphaproteobacteria; order Sphingomonadales; family Erythrobacteraceae; genus Croceicoccus; species Croceicoccus sp. YJ47. The sequence continues at coordinate 3,306,280 of NZ_CP067087.1, read as the reverse complement.
GCGCTTGTCGCCGCGCGCGGTCTCGATCTCGTGGCGGCAGCGCATCAGGACGGAACCGCGCCCTTCGCGATAGGCGGCCCGCGCCCCCGTCTGACCCAGGATCAGCGGCGCGGTGGGAAAATCGGGACCGGGGATGATCTCGAACAATTCATCGACGGTGATGGCGGGATTGTCCATCATCGCCAGCGTGCCGTCGATCACCTCGCCCAGATTATGGGGCGGGATGTTCGTCGCCATGCCGACCGCGATGCCGCCCGCGCCATTGACCAGAAGGTTGGGATAGCGGGCGGGGAGGACCGAAGGCTCGCTCTCGCTGCCATCGTAATTGTCGATGAAGTCGACCGTGTTCTTGTCGATGTCGGAGAGCAGCGATTCCGAAACCTTCGCCAGCCGCGCCTCGGTATAACGCATGGCGGCGGGCGGATCGGGGTCCATCGAACCGAAATTGCCCTGTCCGTCGATGAGCGGGAGGCGCATCGACCAGTCCTGCGTCATGCGGGCGAGCGCGTCGTAGATCGCGCTGTCGCCATGGGGGTGATACTTACCCATGACGTCGCCGACGATGCGGCTCGACTTGCGATAGGGGCGGCCGGCGACATATCCGGCTTCCTGACAGCTGTAGAGGATGCGGCGGTGCACCGGCTTCAGCCCGTCGCGCACATCGGGAAGCGCGCGCGATACGATCACGCTCATCGCGTAATCGAGATAGCTGGACTTCATCTCATCGACGATGTCGATCGGTTCGATGTCGGGTCCGCCATGGGGCAGGGTGTCGGTCAGGTCGTTCACGCCGGTTGGCTCTCTTTTATCAACGGTCATTTCCCGGACATTCGCCGGGGCGCCGCGACCCTAGGGCACGGGGCGCCCGAATGCCAGCGGAACGACCCCCGCACGGGCCGGTCCGCCATGCTTTTCCACAGGGTCAGGGGGATCGCCCCCGCGGGTCATTCAATCGCTATTCAGCACGGCCCCTTCATAAAGAGCGCAAGAGAGATGACGCGGGCCACGGTTGCGTTCGCGGATTTTTAGCGGCATTTGACCCCGCGTGTTTCATTTAGCCGGAGGCGAAAACCCGCTGGCCGTCAAGTTTTGGTGGAGAAAGATGAATATGAAACGTTCCATTTCCCGCATTGCGCTCGCCCTCGCGCTTTCGACCGGTGCCGTTGGCGCAGGTGCGGCGCCCGCGATGGCGCAGGATATCAAGATTTCGAAGGAATTCCGCCCCACGGCCGCCGAATTGCAGCAGGCCGTTCAGGGCGCGAAGGAAGACGCCGCCGTGACCGCCGCGTCGCAGCAGGCGCAGCAGGCACGCCAGGCCTATGTCAGTGCGCGCGAACCCGCCGCAAAGCAGCAGGCGCAGGCGCAGTTGACCGCCGCGCAGAACGGCGTGGATCAGGCGCTGGGCGGTATTCGCGCGAAGATCGACGCCGCCGCGGCTGCCACGACGAAGCCGGACGACAAGTATTTCGTCGGCCAGATCGCGCTGACCGCCGGACAGCTGATGTTCGATCCCAAGCTGCAGAAGCGCGGCATCGACATGATGCTCGCCAGCGGACTGGCGCCGGCCGCGAACGTGCCGACCTATCACTATTTCTCGGGCGCGCTCGCCTATGATTCGGGTGATTACGCCGGTGCGCGCGAGGCGCTGCCCAAGGCGATCGCTGCCGGTTACACCGAGAACGACGTTCGCATGCTGCTCGCCGAAAGCTATCTGGCCGACAACATGCACGAAGAAGGCCTGGTGAAGCTGAACGACGCGATCGAGGCGCGCCAGACCGCCACCGGTCAGCCGCAGACCGATCTTGTCTTCCGCGGCCTTGCCGTGGCGGCGAACAATGGTCTCAACGATCAGGCTTTCGAATGGGCGCTGCGTACGCTCGAAGCGTCGCCGACCGCGGATCAGCGCAAGCAGGCCTATAGCGTGGTCGCATCGCTCTCCCCCTATACCGAGGAGGAAGAGCTCGACCTGCTGCGGCTGATGCTGCGTGAGAATGCGATTTCGGATGAGCGTCAGTATCTCGCCTATCTGTATCAGACCGACCCCCGCCTGCGTCCGGGCGAAGCACGCGCCGTCGCCAATGCCGGGATCGAGGCCGGCGTGCTCGACCGCAATGCGCAGGCCGTGACCGAGACGCTCTCGACCGCCAACGCGCGTTATGATTCGGTGCTGTCCGAACTGAACACCGATGCCGCCGGCGCCCGCAATGCCGCGACCGGCAAGGACGCGATGACGCTGGCCGACATCTACCTCGGCTATGAAAAGTCGAGCGAGGCGGCTGCGCTGTATCGCGTGGCGCTCGAAAAGGGTGGCGTGAACAAGGAAAAGGCGCTGACCGGGCTTGGCATCGCGCTGGCCGACATGGGTCAGTTCGCCGAGGCCAAGAGCACGTTCGAGCAGATCCAGACCGGCAACCGCACCAGCCTTGCGCGTGCATGGATGGCCTATGTCGATACGCAGATGGCCAGCTGACGGCCTGATGCATCGAAACGAGAAGGGCGGCCCCGCGGGGCCGCCCTTTTTCGTTTCGCCGTTTGAGAATGTGGGGGTTCAGCGCATGCGTTTGATGAAGGGTTGCCCGTTGCGCATGACGACGTCGAACTGATCCAGCTCCCGCATGAGGTCGATGAGCCGCTTGTAGCCATAGTTGCGCACGTCGAAGCTGGACCGGTTGCCGGCGATCTGCCCGACCTCGCCCATGCGGGCGTAGCCTTCGTCGTCGCGACTGGCCGCGCGGAATGCCTTGCCCAGCAATTGGACCAGTTCCTCGTCCACCGTGGCGCGCTTGGGCTTGCGCGGCTTGCCCTCCTCGTCGGAACGGCGACCGGAGGTTCCGGTATCCTCCGCATCGCCGGCGATCAGCGCGTCGATGTTGATGAAGCGCGTGCAGGCGGTCTTGAACGCGTCGGGCGCACGGTCCGCGCTGCCGAAACCGTACACGACGAGCCCGTCCTGGCGGAGGCGCGTGGCGAGCGGGGTAAAATCGCTATCGGATGACATGATGCCGAAACCGTCGACCTTGCCGCGATAGAGCAGGTCGATCGCATCGATCGTCATGGCCATGTCGGTGGCGTTCTTCCCCTTGGTAAGGTCGAATTGCTGTTGCGGATGAATTCCGAACTGATTCGTGATGTCGCGCCATTTCGCCAATTGGGGCTTTGCCCAATTGCCGTAAGCGCGGCGGATATTGACCTGCCCCAGCTCGGCCAGAACGGTCAGGACCGGATCGATTCCGGCAGGCGTGACATTGTCCGCATCGATGAGAAGCGCAATGTTGGAAAGAAGATCTTCAGACATTGCGCCCCTGTGCGACGGCGCGCGCGCCATTGCAAGGTCGATTGGCGATGGCGTCGCCCCGTCATCCGCGCGGACGAATGCGCGCCTTCGGCTTCATCTGCGACAGCATCCGGGTAAAGCGGTCGGGAGGGATCACGCGTTCGAGCTGACACCCGGCGCGCCCGTCCGCGGACCAGATGACATGCGCCTCGATCCGTCCGATTTCGGGCAGGCGTACGGTCAGCCTTTCCCCGCGATCGAGCGTGACGTCGCTTTGCGCCATGAAACCGTTCGCGGAAATATTGCAAAGGCGCATCGGCAGATCGCCGTGGATGCGGTGGTCCGCCACCACCGGACAATCGACCGGGTGGCGTGTCGCCCTGCGAAGATCCGTGACCGATAATCGTGCGCCGCCCTGCACCTGCGCCCCCATATGTTAATCCAGATCATGGGCTTAACACCCACTGGATAACATATGGTAAACAGGCGCCTACGGATAAGGCGCAGGTCGGGGGTCAGCCGCGCAGGATGCCGTGGCGCTTTTTCCCGGCCGAAATGCGCATGTCTTCGGACGGGGCCGCGATATGCATGGTTTCGTCCGCGACCTGCTCCCCGTTCAGCCGCGCACCGCCGCCCGCGATCAGGCGGCGTGCCTCGCCCTTCGACTTGGCAAAGCCCACGCCGATGAGTGCATCGACGATGGCGACGCCTTCTGCGGGCACCGCGAACACGGGAAGATCGCCGCCAACGCCGCCTGCGGCAAAGGTGGCCTGCGCCGTGGCCTCGGCCTTTTTCGCGGCATCCTCGCCCCGGCAAAGGGCGGTTACCTCATTGGCGAGCCGCACCTTCGCGGCGTTGATCCCGGCGCCTTCCGCCGCCTCCAGCTCCGCGATTTCGGCCAGCGGCAGATCAGTGAAAAGCCGCAGGAACCGGCCCACGTCCCGGTCGTCGCAATTGCGCCAGTATTGCCAGAAATCATACGCGGGCAGCATCTCTTCATTGAGCCACACCGCACCGTTCACCGACTTGCCCATCTTCGCGCCATCCGCCGTCGTCAGCAGCGGCGTGGTCAGCCCGTACACCTCGCGCGCATCGACGCGGCGCGTGAGCTCGATCCCGTTGACGATGTTGCCCCACTGATCCGAACCGCCCATCTGCAACCGGCAATCATACCGCCGCGACAATTCGCGGAAATCATACGCCTGCAAGATCATGTAATTGAATTCGAGGAAGCTCAAGGATTGCTCCCGATCGAGACGCAGCTTCACCGAATCGAAGCTCAGCATCCGGTTGACCGAGAAATGCTGACCGATGTCGCGCAGGAACGGGATATATTCGAGCCGGTCGAGCCATTCCGCATTGTCGACCATCACCGCATCGGTCGGCCCGTCGCCAAAATTGAGCAGGCGCGAAAACACCTTGCGGATGGAGGCGACATTGGACGCGATGACGTCCTCCGTCATCATCGAGCGGGCTTCGTCCTTGAAGCTGGGGTCGCCGATCTTGCCCGTGCCGCCGCCCATGACGACGATCGGCTTGTGCCCGGCCTGCTGCAACCGGCGCAGCATCATGATCTGCACCAGCGATCCGACATGCAGCGATGGCGCGGTGGGATCGAACCCGATATAGCCGGGCACGATCTCCTTTGCCGCCAGCGTGTCGAGCGCATCGGCATCGGTCGCCTGATGGATATAGCCGCGTTCGTCCAGCGTGCGAAGCAATTGGGATTTGTAGGTCATCGTGGCTGTCCGTCCGGCAAGAATGGTTTGCGCGGCGCCCGTAACACGGGTTCCGCCGCGCGGGTAGGGGGAAGGCGAAGCGCATGGCGATGAATGACGACGAATGGATCGCGCTGCTCCCGCATCCGGCGGGCGAGGCGGTGCCCTACGCGGTGTCGACGCGGGTCGGCTTCGCATCCGACGGGCGCTGGCTTATCGATTATCGCGTGATGGGCGACATTGGCGGCATCGTGTGGCCGCGGCCCCGCGCGCCCGAACGCGCCGACGGATTGTGGCAGCATACATGCTTCGAATTGTTCGCAAGGGGCGAGGGCGGCGGTTATCACGAGTGGAACTTCGCGCCCGACGGATGCTGGGCAGCGTATGAATTTGCCGAGTATCGCGCGCCGGTCAGCCCGCCGCCCGCCACCTTTCCGCCTGTGATCGATTTGCGGATGGGCGATGTCGCCGCGATGCGCGTCGCCGTCGATGTCTGGCCGGTGACGGGCATGCAGCCTTTGGCGGTCGGCCTTTGCGCGGTGATCGAACGGATAAGCGGGGATCGCGATTTCTGGGCTTTGGCCCATGGCGAGGGGCGGCCCGATTTTCACGCGCGCGCTTGCTTTGCGGCGCAGATTTCGCCACCGTTGAACGCATGAAATTCGGTATCGATCGCCTCGTCGCCGATGCGGAACTGCGCCGCCCGCTTGCCGGGCGCCGCGTTGCGCTGGTGGCTCATCCCGCATCCGTTACGGCGGACCTGACCCATTCGCTCGACGCGCTGGCCGCGTGCGAGGGGATCACGCTATCCGCCGCCTTCGGCCCGCAACATGGGCTGAAGGGGGACAAGCAGGACAATATGGTCGAAACCGCGGACGAGACGGATCCCGATTACGGCATCCCGGTCTTCAGCCTCTATGGCGAGGTGCGCCGCCCGACCGCTGCGATGATGGACAGCGCCGACGTGTTCCTCTTCGATCTTCAGGATCTGGGCTGCCGGATCTACACCTTCGTGACGACGCTGCTCTACATGCTGGAGGCCGCGGCGGAGAGCGGGAAGGCGGTCTGGGTGCTCGACCGGCCCAACCCCGCCGGGCGCCCGGTGGAGGGGACGACCTTGCGCGCGGGCCAGGAAAGCTTCGTCGGTGCAGGGCCGATGCCAATGCGGCACGGGCTGACCCTGGGCGAGATGGGACATTGGTTCGTGGCGCATTTCGGGCTCGACGTGGAATATCGCGTGATCGGGATGGAAGGCTGGCAGCCGGACGGTCCGGGCCATGGCTGGCCGCAGGACCGGGTGTGGATCAACCCCAGCCCGAATGCCGCCAATGTGAACATGGCGCGCGCCTATGCCGGGACCGTCATGATCGAGGGTGCGACCGTGTCCGAAGGGCGCGGCACGACCCGCCCGCTGGAGATATTGTTCGGCGCCCCCGACATCGATGCGAAGGCGGTTCTGACCGAGATGCGCGGGTTTGCGCCCGAATGGCTGGCGGGCTGCGCGATCCGCGAATGCTGGTTCGAGCCGACGTTTCACAAACATGCGGGCACGCTGTGTCACGGGCTGATGGTCCATGCGGAGGGGCCGTTCTACGACCATGCCGCGTTCCAGCCGTGGCGGTTGCAGGCGCTGGCATTCAAGGCGATCCGGCGGCTCTACCCCGATTACGATTTGTGGCGCGATTTCCCCTATGAATACGAGTTCGACCGTCTGGCGATCGACGTGATCAATGGCGGGCCGGACCTGCGCGAATGGGTCGACAATCCGGACGCGGCGCCCGCCGACCTCGACGCCATCGCATCGCGGGACGAGGCGGCGTGGCGGGACGAAATCGCGCCGCTGCTGCTGTATTGACCTAGCCGCGCTTGCGGCTCAATTCGCGCATCGCATCCTCAAGCCCGTCCATGGTGAGCGGGTACATGCGGTCGTTCATGATCTCCCGGATCATGCGGTTCGACTGCGTGTAATCCCATGCGCGCCGCTCCTCCGGGTTGAGCCAGACCGTCGCCGGATAGGTATCGACCACACGTTTGAGCCACACGCCGCCGGCCTCGGCATTCATATGCTCGACCGAACCGCCCGGATGCGCGATTTCATAGGGGGACATGGCCGCATCGCCGACGAACACGATCTTGTAATCGTGGCCATATTTGTGAAGCACATCCCAAGTCGGCGTGCGATCGGTCCAGCGGCGGTGGTTTTCCTTCCACACCCCTTCGTACAGGCAATTGTGGAAGTAGAAGAATTCGAGGTTCTTGAACTCCGCATGGGCCGCGCTGAACAATTCCTCCACATCACGGATATGCGGGTCCATCGAGCCGCCGACGTCGAGGAACAGCAGCAGTTTCACCGCATTGCGCCGTTCGGGCCGCATCTTGAGATCGAGATACCCCTGCCGCGCGGTGCCGCGGATGGTCGCATCGAGGTCGAGTTCGTCCGCCGCGCCCTCCCGTGCGAACCGGCGCAGGCGGCGCAGCGCCATCTTGATGTTGCGCGTGCCGAGCTCGCGCGAATTGTCGAGATCGGCGAACTCGCGCTTCTCCCACACCTTGATCGCGCGGCGGTGCCGGCTCTCGCCGCCGATCCGCACGCCGGCGGGGTTATAGCCCGAATGGCCGAACGGCGAGGTGCCGCCCGTGCCGATCCACTTGTTGCCGCCCTGATGGCGCGATTCCTGTTCCTCGAGCCGTTTCTTCAACGTCTCCATGATTGTGTCCCAGTCGCCGAGCGCCTCGATCTTCGCCCGTTCCTCGGCGCTCAGATATTTTTCGGCAATCGCGCGCAGCCAGTCTTCGGGAATGTCGACCGCGTCCTGCCCCATATCGGCGAGGACGCCCTTGAACACCTTGTGGAACACCTGGTCGAAGCGGTCGAGCAGGCCTTCGTCCTTTACGTAGATCGCGCGCGACAGGTAATAGAACGCCTCGGGCGTGCGATCGATGACGTCGCGGTCGAGCGCCTCGAGCAGGACCAGATGCTCCTTCAGGCTGGCCTTGATCCCCGCGGCGCGCAATTCGTCGAGAAAGCCGAGAAGCACGCGCTCACCGCTCCCGCCGGGCGAGGAAGGCGAGCCTTTCGAGCATCATCACGTCCTGCTCGTTCTTGAGCAATGCACCGTGCAAGGGCGGGATCGCCTTCGACGAATCGCGGCTCTGCAACACGTCCATCGGCATGTCCTCCACCAGAAGCAGTTTGAGCCAGTCGAGCAGTTCCGACGTGCTGGGCTTTTTCTTCAAGCCCGGCACCTCCCGCAATTCGTAGAAGATTTCGAGCGCCTCGCTCACCAGCCGGTTCTGAATATCCGGGAAATGGACGGCGATGATCGCCTCCATCGTCTCCCGGTCGGGGAACTTGATGTAGTGAAAGAAACAGCGGCGCAGAAACGCGTCCGGCAGTTCCTTTTCATTGTTCGAGGTGATGACGACGATGGGGCGTTCCTTCGCCTCGACCCGCTCGCCCGTTTCGTAAACGTCGAAGCTCATCCGGTCGAGTTCCTGAAGCAGGTCGTTCGGAAACTCGATGTCGGCCTTGTCGATCTCGTCGATGAGCAGCACGGGCAGTTCGGGGCTGGTGAACGCCTCCCACAGCTTGCCCTTGCGGATGTAATTGCCGATGTCGTGCACGCGCTCGTCGCCAAGCTGTCCGTCGCGAAGCCGTGCGACGGCATCATATTCGTAGAGCCCCTGCTGCGCCTTTGTCGTGGATTTGACGTTCCATTCGATCAGCGGGGCACCGGTCGCCTTGCTGATTTCATGGGCGAGCACGGTCTTGCCCGTGCCCGGCTCCCCCTTGATGAGCAGCGGACGGCGCAGCGTCACCGCGGCGTTTACCGCGACCTTGAGATCGTCGGTCGCCACATAATTGCTGGTGCCTTCGAAACGTTCTTTCATTGCCTGTCCTGCCGATCGTTGGGTTCGTGTTCGCGTGCCTTCGTGCCACGGTCCCGGCCATTCGGACAAGCCCCGCCGTATCTTGGGGCCGGCAATCAGGCGTCGATCATGTCGCGGTCGAGCTCGCCTGCGCGGTTCTGAATGAAGTTGAAGCGGTGTTCGGGATTGCGCCCCATGAGCTGATCGACCAGCTCCTTCACCGCGGCGCGCTGCTCGAATTCGGGGGGCAGGGTGATGCGGATCAGGCTGCGGCTTTCGGGGGCCATCGTGGTTTCGCGCAATTGCTGCGGGTTCATCTCGCCTAGACCCTTGAACCGGCCGACATCGACCTTCTTGCCCTTGAACACCGTCGCTTCCAGCTCGGCCCGGTGGGCAACGTCGCGGGCATAGCGGCTCTCCTTGCCCGCGGTGAGCCGGTAAAGCGGCGGCTGTGCGAGATAGAGGTGCCCGCCGCGCACGATATCGGCCATTTCCTGAAAGAAGAACGTCATCAACAGCGTCGCGATATGCGCGCCGTCGACATCGGCGTCGGTCATGATGATGATGCGGTCGTAACGCAGATTGTCCGTGTCGCAATCCTTGCGCACCCCGCATCCGATCGCGAGCATCAGGTCCGCGATTTCGGCATTGGCGCGGATCTTGTCAAGGCTGGCCGACGCAACGTTCAGGATCTTGCCGCGGATGGGCAGGATCGCCTGAGACTTGCGGTCGCGGGCCTGCTTTGCGCTGCCGCCGGCGGAATCGCCCTCCACGATGAACAATTCGGTGTCGCGGCCCGGCTCCCCCGAACAATCGGTGAGCTTGCCGGGAAGGCGCAGTTTCCGCGCATTGGTGGCGGTCTTGCGCTTGACCTCGCGCTCCTGCTTGCGGCGGAGGCGTTCGTCCATGCGCTCCATTACCTGCGAGAGCAGCGCCTTGCCCCGGTCCATGTTCGCGGTCAGGAAATGGTCGAAATGGTCGCGCATGGCGTTTTCGACCAGCCGCGCAGCCTCTGGCGAGGTGAGGCGGTCCTTCGTCTGCGACTGAAACTGCGGGTCGCGGATGAAGAGCGAGAGCATGATCTCGCTGCCGTTGGTGACATCGTCGGGGGTGATGTCCTTCGCCTTCTTCACCCCGGTCAATTCGGCAAAGGCGCGCAACCCCTTGGTCAGCGCGGCACGAAGCCCCTGTTCATGCGTGCCGCCATCCGGCGTCGGGATGGTGTTGCAATACCAGCTATAGGATCCATCGGAATACAGCGGCCAGGCGATGGCCCATTCGACGCGCCCCTGATCCGAACCGTCTTCGCCTTTGGGAAAATCCTGGCATCCGGCAAAGAAATCGGTGGTGGCACATTCGCGTGTTCCGATCTGTTCGCGCAAATGGTCGGCAAGCCCGCCGGGAAACTGAAACACCGCCTCCTGCGGCACGTCGTCGCTCGCCAGCGAGGGCGCGCATTTCCAGCGGATTTCAACCCCGGCGAACAGATACGCCTTCGACCGGGTGAGGCGGAACAGCCGCGCGGGCTTGAACTGCTGCTTGCCGAAAATCTCGGTGTCGGGGGTGAAGCTGACCGTGGTGCCGCGCCGGTTGGGGGCGGCGCCGATCTTTTCAAGCTTGCCCTGCGGAAGGCCGCGCGAAAATTCCTGCGCAAACAGTTCCTTGTTCCGTGCGATCTCGACCCGCGTCAGGCTGCTCAGCGCGTTGACGACCGACACGCCGACGCCGTGCAGGCCGCCGCTCGTCGCATAGGCCTTGCCCGAAAACTTGCCGCCGGAATGCAGCGTGGTGAGGATCACCTCGAGCGCGGATTGCCCCGGATATTTGGGATGTTCGTCGACCGGAATGCCGCGGCCGTTGTCGCTCACCGTCAGGCGATTGCCTTCCTCCAGCGTGACCTCGATCCGGTTGGCGTGCCCGGCGACGGCTTCGTCCATGGCGTTGTCGATGACTTCGGCGGCGAGGTGGTGCAGCGCGCGTTCGTCGGTGCCGCCGATATACATGCCGGGGCGGCGGCGTACCGGCTCCAGCCCTTCGAGCACCTCGATCGAGGAGCCGTCGTAGTTTTCCCCCGAGGCCGAGGGTGCGTTTTCGAAAAGATCGTCGTCGGACATGCGCATCAGACTAGCGGGCCGAACGGCGCACTGGCAAGCGCGCCGTTCGGCTTATGTCCCGTTTTGGCGGTGGTGTGCCGGGCGCCATGCCCACACCCGTGCCCGCCGCACGATCAGAATGCGGTCGGCGCCTCCGACACGACGCGCATGCCGTTGGCGGTCACCTCGCGCACTTCGAACATGCGTTCGATCTCACCATCGCGGTCGAAACGGAACGCCCCGTCGAGCCCGATGAACCCGCCTTCGTCCTCCAGCTTTTCAAGCGGGAAGCGCGTGCCCACGGGCCATTCCTGCGCGATATTGATGGCGAGCAGCACCGCGTCGTAACCCAGCGTGGCGACGCGATAGGGCGCGCTGCCGAAGCGGGAGCGATAGCTGTCGCTGAACCGGCGATAGCGTCCGTCCGAAATCGCGGAGAACCATGCACCGCGCAATGCGCTGCTCTCGGCGATGTCGGCCTCGCCGCTCCACAATTCGGTGCCGAGGAACCGGGCCGAGGCGTTCCGGTCGCGCAGCAGGGGCGCGGCGCGCACCGCCACGCGCGCGCCATCGGCAATCAGCACCGCGCCAAAGCCGCCCTGCGCCGAAAGGCGGTTGGCGGCCGCCGTGATCGAGGTTGCGCTACGGTCGTAGGTTTCGACGCCGGCGATCCGCACGTCGAGATCGCGCGCGGTGCGCACCATCGCCTCCGACGCGCGGCGGCCATATTCGCCCTCGGGTACGAGCGCGGCGAAATCGCGCACGCCTTGCCCGGCGGCATAGCGCATCGTGCGATCGATCGACTGCTCCGGGACCTGTCCCATGATGTAGACGCCGCGGCCCGAGGCCTGGCTGTCGTTCGAAAAGCTGATGATCGGCACGCGCGCAGGGCCGGCGACGCGGGCGATATTGTCGATATTGTCGGAAAGCAGCGGGCCGAGGATGAGCCGGTTACCGTCCGCGATCGCACGCTCCGCCGCGGTGCCGGGCTGGCTCGCCGTGTCGTAGGTGGTGATGCGGATGTTGGACGTATTGGTGTCGAGCAGCGCCATCGTGGTCGCATTGGCGATGGATTGCCCCACCGCGGCATTGTCGCCCGACAATGGCACGAGCAGGGCGACGCGGTGCCGATCCTCGTCCGCGTCGGGGAGGCGTTCGGCACTCGGCCCGGTATCGGCCGGGCGGGGCGGCGGGGGCGGGGCGCGGTCGCTGCCCGGAATGATCCCGGCGCACCCGGCGAGCGCAAGCGCCAGCGCGCCCGTAATCCCGCGACGCACAAACGCCCCGCGGCTCAACGTGCCGGGGCGTTCCCCCGCCTCCGGCTTGTCCGCCAGATTGGCTGCGGCCCGTTCAAACATTGCTTGCAACTCCTCGATATACGCGTGCATCACGGCGCCATGACCGAAAATGCCGTTCCGGGCCAGCACGATGGCGCGCCCCTTGCTCCGGGCCTTTATATTGTCGCCACGCCGATTGGCAATCTTGGCGACATGACAATCCGCGCCGCCGACGTGCTTTCCCGGTGCGATGCCGTCGCGTGCGAGGATACGCGCGTCGCGGGAAAATTGCTCCACCATATCGGGGCGAAGAAACGGCTCGTGCGCTATGACGACCATGCGAGCGAGGAGACGCGCGACTTTCTCCTCGGCCTGATGGCGCAAAGTGCCGTCGCGCTGGTGTCGGACGCGGGGACGCCGCTGATTTCCGATCCGGGCTACCGGCTGGTGCGGGCCGCGCGCGAGGCGGGTCTTGCCATCACCAGCCTGCCGGGGCCGAGCGCGGCTATCGTCGCACTCACCCTGTCGGGCCTGCCGACGGACCGATTCCTGTTCGCCGGGTTCTTTCCGGTCAAGGACAAGGCGCGCGCCGACGTGCTCGCCGAACTGGGCGCGGTGGCAGCGACGCTGGTGTTCTACGAAACCGGGCCGCGCCTCGTTTCGGCGTTGGGTGCGATCGCGGCGATCTGTCCTGAGCGGGAAGTCTCCGTCGCGCGCGAACTGACCAAGAAGTTCGAGGAATGCCGCACCGGGTCCGCCGCCGCGCTCGCCGATCACTACACCGCGCATCCGCCCAAGGGGGAGATCGTGTTGATGGTCGGCCCGCCGGTGGCCGCGGCGGCGCAGGATATCGACATCGACGCCGCCCTTCGCGCCGAAATGGCGCAGCGCAAGCCGAGTCAGGCCGCCGCCCATGTCGCAAAGGCCCACGGCCTCGACCGCAAGGCGCTCTATGCCCGCGCGATGGAACTCAAATCCCCATGAAGCGGCAGATCGCCGAAAAGCGTGGCCGCACGGCAGAGCGCAGCGCCGCGCAATATCTGCAATCGAAAGGGTTTCGCATCCTTGCCGAACGCGTGCGCAATGCGGGCGGCGAAATCGACATCGTCGCACGGCGCGAAACCATGGTCGTCTTTGTCGAGGTGAAATGGCGGGCGCGCGCCGCCGATCTCGACACCGCCATCGATGCACGGCGCCTGTCGCGGGTCAGCGCCGCCGCCGCGATCGCCATGCCCGACTATATGCAGGATGGCGACGATTGCCGGATCGACGTGCTGCTCCTTGCGCCGGGGCACTTGCCGCGCCATCTGGAAAACGCCGGGCAGTTCTGATCTGCCGAAAACACCCGAGAACATGCGGAGAATTGCCCAGTGTCCGAACAATTGCGCGTCGCGGTCCAGATGGATCCGATGGATTCGATCAATATCGCCGGCGACAGCAGCTTTGCCCTGATGATGGCGGCGCAGGCGCGGGGGCATACGCTGTTCCATTACGACGTGCGTTCGTTGAGCTGGCAGGACGGGCGCGTGACCGCCTTCGCCGCGCCGGTGACGGTGCGCGATGTCGCGGGCGATCATTTCGACATGGGCGATCATCGCACGATAGACCTCGGCCGCGATGTCGATCTCGTGCTGATGCGGCAGGATCCGCCGTTCGACATCGGCTATCTCACCGGCACCTGGCTGCTGGAGCGGATTGCGGGGGAGACGCTGGTGGTGAACGACCCGGTTTCGGTGCGCAACGCGCCGGAAAAGGTCTATGTCCTCGATTATGCGCGCTTCATGCCGCCCACGCTCATCACCCGGCGGATCGAGGAGGTGCGGCATTTCCAGGAAAAGCACGGCGCGATCGTGCTCAAACCCCTGCACGGCAACGGGGGGAAGGCGGTGTTTCGCGTCGATGCGGATGGCGCGAACCTGTCCGCGCTGATGGAAATGTTCAACCAGACCTGGCCCGAACCGCACATGGTGCAGCCCTTCCTTCCCGAAGTGGCGAAGGGCGACAAGCGCATCGTGCTGATCGACGGGGAGGTGGCCGGCGCCATCAACCGCAAGCCGGGCGAGCGGGAGTTCCGCTCCAACCTGGCGCAGGGCGGCTTTGCCGAGGCGGCGGAACTGACCCCGCGCGAACGGGAAATCTGCGACGCGATGGGGCCGGACCTGCGCGAAAAGGGGCTGACGTTCGTGGGCATCGACGTGATCGGCGGCGAATGGCTGACCGAGATCAACGTGACCTCGCCCACCGGCATCGTCGCCATCGACCGTTTCAACGGCAGCGATTGCGCCGGCATGATCTGGACCGCGATCGAGCGCCGGATCGCCGCGCGGGCGCAATCCTGATCCGTGCCGTTGCCGATGGGCGGAGCTTTTGCCGCTCTCGCCGGTTGGGTAAGCGATATGGACGTTTCGACATGAACGACGCTTCGGCATTGGCGATGGGGGCATGAGCGACTGGATCGTCTCGATCATCGAGGGTGGCGGCTATGTCGGGATCGCGTTCCTGATGGCGCTGGAGAATATTTTCCCGCCCCTGCCCAGCGAGGTCATCATGGGCGTGGCCGGCGTCGCCGTGGCGGAGGGGCGGATGGCGTTCTGGCCCCTGCTCGCCTGGAGCACATTGGGTGCGACGCTCGGCAATTACGCATGGTTCCTGCTCGGCGACAGGCTGGGATACGAACGCATGCGGCCGTTTGTCGACCGGCATGGCCGCTGGCTCACCATGGACTGGCGACAGGTGGAGGCGACGAGCCGCTTCTTTCGCCGCTGGGGCCAATGGGTCGTGTTCTTCCTGCGCTTTTCGCCGTTGATGCGCACGATCATCTCGCTACCGGCCGGTCTTGCCCACATGGGACACTGGAAATTCCTCATATACACGCTTGCGGGGACGGCGATCTGGAATGCGGCGCTGATCTGGGGGGCGGGATTGATGGCGCGCTGGTTCCGGGAATTCGAACATTACCTGGGCGATGCGGTGCTCGTGCTCGTCGTCGCGATGACGGCGTTCTACATCTACCGCGTGGTCACGTGGAAGGCCGTGGACCACGATCCGGGCGATCCGCCGGCGTGACCGTGTTGATATGGTAGGCCGCCCGGCGTATCGAGGCGGCATGATCCCCGATATCCTCGCCGTGAATACGCAGATCGCATCCGATCTCGTGTCCCGCACCGCCAGCACGGCGCGGGTGCAGCAGATCCTGCAACTGTCGCTGGCGCCGGCGTTCCTGCTGGCTGCGGTGGCGGCGATGCTGAACGTCATGAATCAGCGGCTGACATGGATCGTCGACCGTGTCGAACGGCTCGAACGCAGGGCCGAGCGCGGCGGGCTCGACCGGGAGGTGCAGGAATTGCCCGCCCTCCTGCGGCGTCAGAAATTCGCGCATGTCGCCATTAATTTCAGCACGGGCTCCGCGCTGATGATCTGTATCGTGGTCAGCCTGATGTTCGTGTCGGCCTTCATCCGCCCGCCGCTCGGCACATGGGTTGCGGCGGCGTGGATCGCGGCGATGATGGGCGTGTTCGTGAGCCTGCTCTATTTCCTGCTCGAAACGCAGCTTGCGACCCGCTCTTCACGCGACCGGCGCCGCATCTCGCGCGAATTGCGCCGCCGCGAGGAGGATTAGCCGCTCTCGCGCGGCTGACGCTCGCCGGAGCGTTCGCGCGGGTGCGCCTCCCGGTAGATGTCGAGGATGGTCGCCGCGTCCACCTTGGTATAGATCTGTGTCGAGCCGAGGCTCGCATGGCCGAGCAATTCCTGCAGGCTGCGCAGATCGGCCCCCGCGGCGAGCAGGTGCGTGGCAAAGCTGTGGCGCAGCGCATGGGGCGTGGCCGATGATGGCAGGCCGAGAATCTGCCGCGCAGCCGCCACCGTTTTCTGTACGACACCCTGCGACAGGCGCCCTCCCTTCGCCCCGCGGAACAAGGGATCGCCGGGCCGCGCCAGCCATGGGGAGAGGGCAAGATAGTCAACGACCGCGTCGCGCACGATGGGCATGATGGGCACGACGCGCTGTTTCCGGCCCTTGCCCATGACGGTCAGCGTGTCGCCCGGTGGCCATGCCTCACAATCGAGCGCGAGCGCCTCCCCAATGCGCAGCCCCGCGCCGTAAAGCAGCAGCAGCACGGCCCGGTCGCGTGCACCGATCCAGTCCTCGTCCGAGCCTTGCGCCACCATGTCGGAGACGCCCACCGCCTCGTCCGGGGTGATGGCGCGGGGGATGCCCTTCTTGACCCGCGGCGCGCGCAGGCGGGGCGGCGTTTCATGTTCGATTCCAGTGCGTTGTCGGGCAAAGGCGATAAATGCCTTCAACGCGGAAATCTCCCGCGCCGCCGATGCGTTGGACAATCCGTCGCCGCGCCGCCGTGCCATATGCCCGCGCAGGGTCGCCGCATCGCACCGCGCCAGCTCCGCCCATCCCACATCGCCTCCGAGATAATCGAGCAGGCGTTTCGCCGCGGCCTGATACGCGCGTACGGTATGGGTGGAACGGCGCAGGTTGTGGGTCTGATGCGCGTGCCATTCGGCCAGCAGATCGGCAAAATGCGTCACGATAGCAGCAATTCGGGCTGCACCAGCTCGCCCAGCAGACCGTCGAGCAGGACCATCCCCCGCGGCGTCACGGTAAGCCGCGAGCCATCGAGCGTGACGAAACCGAGATCGCGGTACAGCGCCACCTGCCGCATCGCCACCAGCCCGTCCATCGGCATGCCGAACCGCGCCGAAAGCCGGTCGAGATCGACACCCTCGTCCAGCCGGAGGCCCATCATCAGCGCCTCTGCCGCCTGCTCGCCCGTCGGCAGGGGATGGCTGTCGCAAATGCCGTGACCGTCCCGCCGGACCGCGGTGAGGAAATTCTCCGGCTTGCGGTGTCGCTGCGTCGCCGTGGCGCAACGCAGG
The DNA here is from genome assembly GCF_016745095.1 of Croceicoccus sp. YJ47. Taxonomy (NCBI): domain Bacteria; kingdom Pseudomonadati; phylum Pseudomonadota; class Alphaproteobacteria; order Sphingomonadales; family Erythrobacteraceae; genus Croceicoccus; species Croceicoccus sp. YJ47. Next base: position 3,289,155 of record NZ_CP067087.1, on the reverse strand, counting down.
CCATGCGCGCCCGGTCCGATCCCCGCATAATCGCCATAGCGCCAGTAGGTGAGATTGTGGCGGCTTTCCCCCCCCGGCCGCGCATGATTGCTCACCTCATAGGCGGGCAGCCCCGCCGCCGCGGTCATCGCGCGCGTCATGGCGAACATCTCGGCGGACAGATCCTCCTCCGGCATGGCGAAGGCGCCTTGGCGCAGGTCGGTGGCGAAGCGGGTGCCCGGCTCGATCGTGAGCTGATACAGCGAAAGATGCCCCGTCCCGAAGCCGAGTGCGCGGGAGAGCATCGCTTGCCATTCCTCCTCCGTCTGACCGGGGAGGGCGTAGATGAGGTCGAAACTGACCCGCTTGAAATGCGCCTGCGCCGTGTCGAGCGCGGCAAGACCCTCCGCCGCGCCGTGCAGTCGTCCCAGGAATTTCAACGCCTTGTCATCCAGACTTTGCAAACCGAGCGAGGTCCGGTTAATCCCCGCCCGCGCCAGATCGGCAAAGCGCGATGCCTCGACCGAGGAGGGATTGGCCTCCAGCGTGATCTCGACATCCTCCGCAAAGGACCAGTGCCGCCCCGCCGCCGCGATCAGCCGCTCGACCAGTTCCGGCGGCATGAGGGACGGGGTGCCGCCCCCGAAAAAGATCGAGGTGAGGGTGCGTTGACCCGTCCGCTCCGCCTCGAACGCCATGTCGGCGAGCAGCGCCGCCTCCCACGCGGCCACGTCCACCGTATCGCGCACATGGCTGTTAAAATCACAGTAGGGGCATTTCTTCGCGCAGAAGGGCCAGTGGATGTAAAGCGCAAGCGTCATGCCGCCATTTCAGCGCCGCATCGCCCGCCAAAGTCAAGCCCGGCGAACGTGCTTCGGGTTCAGGCGCCGAACTGATCCGCGCGCAATTTGGCAAAGGCATGGGCGCGGTGGCTGACCCTGTGTTTTTCCGCCGGGTCGATTTCGGCGAAGGTCCGGTCGCGGCCCGCGGGCACGAAGACGGGATCGTATCCAAAGCCCAGCTGCCCGCGCGGCGGCCATGTCAGCGAACCGTCTACGCGCCCTTCGTACACCGCTTGCCGCCCGTCGGGCCAGGCGATGGCGAGAACGCAGCTGAACCACGCGTCGCGCGCGACGTCCGGCCCGCGCTCGGCCAGCATGCCCTCGACCTTGCCCATCGCCATGTACCAGTCGCGCCCGGCATCGCCCTCGAACCATTGCCGTTCGGCCCAGTCCGCGGTGTAGACGCCCGGCCGCCCGTCCAGCGCGGCAACCGACATGCCGCTGTCATCGGCCAGCGCCGGCAATTGCGAGGATTTTGCCGCCGCATGCGCCTTGATCAGCGCGTTTTCAACGAAGGTCGTCCCCGTCTCCGCCGGCTCCGGCAGGCCGAGCGAGCCTGCCGAAAGACATTTCATCCCATAGGGTTCGAGAAGGGCGGAAATCTCCTTCAGCTTGCCTGCATTATGGGTTGCGATCACCAGCGAACCGGCGCCGAGACGGGGATTGTCACTCATCACATGCGTCCTTTATGCGACGGCCTTTCCCTGCGCGGCGAAGATTTCGCTGCAACCGGTGCGGGCGAGGCGAAGCAGGCGCAGCAGCGCCTCCTCGTCATAGGTCGCGCCCTCCGCGGTGGCCTGTACCTCGGCGATGTGCCCGCCTTCGATGAGGACGAAATTGGCATCGGCGTCGGCGTTGGAATCCTCCGCATAATCGAGGTCGAGCACCGGCGTCCCGTCAAAGATGCCGCAGCTCACCGCCGCGACCTTGCGGGTGAGGGGGTCCTGCTTGATCGCGCCCGCCTCCATCAGGCCTTTCACCGCGAGTTTGAGCGCGACCCATGCGCCCGAAATCGCCGCGGTGCGCGTGCCGCCATCGGCCTGGATCACATCGCAGTCGAGCGTGATCTGCCGTTCACCAAGCAGCTTCAGATCCGTGACGGAACGCAAGGAACGCCCGATAAGCCGTTGAATTTCCTGCGTCCGGCCCGATTGCTTGCCCTTGGCCGCCTCGCGCGATCCGCGGGTGTGGGTGGCGCGGGGCAGCATGGAGTATTCGCCCGTGACCCAACCTTCGCCCTTGCCGCGCAGCCATGGCGGCAGGCGTTCCTCGACACTGGCGGTGCACAGCACGCGTGTATCGCCAAATGCGATCAGGCACGAGCCTTCGGCATGCCTGGTAAAGCCGGTTTCGATCGAGATCGCCCGCATTTCATCGGGGGCGCGGCCGGATGGGCGCATGAATGTGTTCTCCTGTGGTAATTCGCACGCGGTCTTACGGATGGCGCGGCGCGGCGCAAGGGGTTTCGCTCTGGAATCCGGTAAAGCGGCCATCGTCCGCGAGGCCGTTTCACCGGGTGCCATGGCCCGAAACGCTTGAGCATGGGCGCGTTCCACCCTACTTCGAATGCATGACAGCCCCGCCCATCACCGAACTGACCACTCGCGCACGCGAAATCTTTCGCCTGGTGGTCGAGGGATACATCGAAACGGGCGCGCCGGTCGGGTCGAAATTGCTGGCAGGGGCGGATGGGGTCAATCTTTCGCCCGCGTCGATCCGGTCGGTCCTGGCCGATCTGGAACGCGCCGGGCTGTTGTCCGCGCCGCATACCAGCGCGGGGCGGATGCCGACGGAAAGCGGGCTGCGCCTGTTTGTCGATGGCATGATGCAGGTCGCCGAACCGACCGAGCAGGAACGCGCCACGATCGAGCGCGAGCTTGCCAATCCCGGCCCGGTGGAGACGGCGCTTTCGCGGACGAGCGAGGCGTTGTCGAACCTGTCCGCATGCGCCGGCGTGGTCATGGTGCCGCCGCGCGAACCCCGCCTTGACCAGTTCAGCCTCGTGCCGCTGGGGCAGGGGCGCGCGCTTGTCGTGATGGTGGGCGAGGATGGGGGCATCGAGAACCGCGTGATCGAAGTGCCTGCCGGCGCCGGTCCCTCCGCTCTAGAGCAGGCGGCCAATTTAATCAGCGCCCAATTGCAGGGCCGCACCCTGCCCGAAGCGTCGCAGGCCGTGCGCCACGAGCTCGACGCCGACCGGGCGAGCCTCGATGCCGCGGCGCGCGACCTTGCCGAACGGGGCCTTGCGATATTGAGCGAGGATGCCGCGCGGCGCCCGGTGCTGATCGTGCGGGGACAGGCGCGGCTGCTGGACGACGGGGCGGTGGCGGATCTCGAACGGGTGCGCTCGCTTATCGACGACATCGAACGCTCCGAACAGGTGGCGCGCCTGCTCGACAGCGCGCGCGATGCGCAGGCGGCGCGGATTTTCATCGGGTCGGAGAACAAGCTGTTCTCGCTTTCGGGGTCGTCGGTCATCGCTTCGCCCTATCGCGACCGCGAAGGGCGGGTGATCGGCGTGGTGGGGGTCATCGGCCCGACGCGGTTGAATTACGCGCGGCTCGTCCCCATGGTGGATTTCACGGCCCGGTCATTGGGGCATTCGCTGGGCAATCCGCGCGGATGACCAATGGGGCAAGCGCCGGTGCGCGGCGACAATCGCGCCCGGTTTCATCACCGGACAACAGGACATGGAAACGTCAATGAACGACGAAGGCACTCACGACGAAGCGGTGGAACACGAACTGAAAGGCGTGCCCGAAGACATGCTGGACGATGGAACGCCGGAGGAAGAGGGCGAGGCAGGCGGCGGCGACCGCGTCGCGGAACTGGAAAACGAACTCGCCGAGGCGAAGCAGCAGGTGCTCTATGCCCGCGCCGAGACGCAGAACGTGCGGCGCCGCATGGAGAAGGACGTCGCCGATGCCCGCGCCTATGCCGCGACCGGTTTTGCGCGCGACATTCTCTCCGTCTATGACAACATGCAGCGCGCGCTGGAAGCGATCCCGCCCGCCATGCGCGAGGACGAGAAGATGAAGGGTCTCGTCGCCGGGCTGGAGGCGACGGGCCGCGAGCTCGACAAGATTTTCGGGCAGCATGGCATCACCCGCATCGCGGCCAAGGGGCTCCCCCTCGACCCCAATCAGCATCAGGCCATGATCGAGGTTCCGTCGGATGAAGAACCCGGCACGGTGGTGCAGGAAATGCAGAGCGGCTGGATGATCCGCGAGCGTCTTCTTCGCCCCGCCATGGTGGGTGTCGCGAAAAAGCCGGATTGATGTCCTGCGCCCCGATTTCGTTTCTGCCGGAACGGTTCGCGGATTGGATCGTATCATCCAGCAGAATGAAACAGGGGCGGACAAGGGAAGTTTTGCCATGAATACGATGAAGATGATTGCTCTGCCCATGATGGGTGCCGCTGCGCTTTCGATGGGCGGCTGTGCCGACAATTACGCGGTCGAAGGTGCCGGCATCGGCGGCGCGCTCGGCGCGGGCGTCGCGGCCGTGACGGGCGAGGACGTGATTACCTATGCGGCCGTGGGTGCGCTTGCGGGTGGTCTTGCCGGCACGTTCAAGGACAAGAACAACGATTGCAACGGTTTCCGCGACCGCAACGGCAATCGTTACATCGACGAGGATTGCCGGAACGACGATCGCTATCGCAATTATTTTTGATCGCGGTTTTCCCTTCGGTCTTGAAAGGGCGCTGCCTGCAGGCGGCGCCCTTTTTCGTTTGGGGCCGGGGCGGGTGATGCGCGGAGACGCGTCGATATGCGAATGAACACACAGGGGGCAGATATGCGCAAGGGTTTGAAATGGATTTTGGGGATCGTGGCGGCGGTCGGCTTATTGCTGACGCTGGTATCGCTGATCCCGAGCGATCAATGGTTCATTCGTGCGCTCGACATGACGCGGGAACCGGCGATGTGGGCGGCGATCATCCTGGCGATCGTGGCGGTGCTCGTGCTGCGCGCGGGGCGATGGGTCGTAGCGGGCACGTTCGTCGTGATCGCCATCGTTCATCTTCTGCGCATCTGGCCCTATAATGCGCTTGCCGGCACGGATATTGCCCTGGCCGATCCGAACGATGAAAGCGCGCAATGCGTCACCGCGCTCGCCGTCAATGTGAAGGTGAAGAACGACGGCTATGCCGAGGTTATTCGGCAGATCGAGCGTGTTTCGCCCGATCTCCTGCTTTTGATGGAAACCGACGTGACGTGGGAGCGGCAGCTCGACCCCGTGCTTAGCCAGTATGATTACCGGACGCAGGATATTCAGCCGCACGCCTTCGGCATGATCTTCGCATCGCGCATTCCGGTGTCGGGTGCGCGCATGGTGGAGAATACCTCGCGCGATACGCCGACGCTCTACGCCACGGTGGCGCTGCCCAACGGGCGCCGGTTCGATTTCATCGGCCTGCATCCCAAACCGCCCATTCCCGGCATGGATACCGAGGAACGCGACGCCAATATCGTGCGTGCGGGCACGGAAACGCCCAACGGCCTTCCCGACGCGCTGGTCATGGGCGATTTCAACGATGTGCCGTGGTCGGCCACGACGAGCAAGTTTCGCAAGGAAGGCGACTGGCGCGATCCGCGGATCGGGCGCGGCACCTATCCGACCTTTCCGGCGGACATGACCTGGCTCGGCTGGCCGCTCGACCAAGTCATGGTGCGCGGCGACTTGGAATTGCGCGATTTCACCGTGATGCCGAAGAACAGCTCCGATCACCGGGCCGTCCGCACCACCGTGTGTCTCGGCGACCGCAACGCGGGATGATCGCTACTGCGGGGTGAAGGGCAGGATGGTTTCCAGCTGCTCGCGCGGCGGCGCGCCGATCAGCGGGAAACCATGGCGCAGCAGGAACGCGTGGCGCACGATTTCGGCCTGCTGCTCGATCCCGTATTGCGTCAACCTGCGCCCCGGCATCACCGCATAGCCATAGCGGCAAAATGGGTGCCGCATCATCACGAGCCAGTATTTGCCGCGCTGCTGCGATTGCCAGACATGCGTCATTTCATGCAGGAACAGCCCCTTGAGCCAGAGCGAGGCATGGGCGAAATCGTCGCAATAAAGCCGGGTCCGCGCGGGAAAATGGATATGCCCGGTCGGCGCCATCAAGGTGTTGGCGGGTTGGAACGGAAACCATTTTCGCCGCTTGATCCGCACCGGATCCGGGTCGAGCGCGCCGCCGAAGACGGAGGCGACGAGCGCCTTCTCCCCATCGGTCAGGCCGCGCTCCCCGCCCGCGGGACAAGCGCCGGGTGCAGGATGGGGGGCCACAGGATCGGGCGCCGGATTCAGCGCATCGCCTCCATCCCGCCCATCTCGTCGCTATCGCCCAGGCCGCCGGGGCTTTCACCGGGTTTCAGGATGGGGGCGGCGAACGATGCCTTGTCGCCATTGTCGAACGTCACGGTCAGGTCGGCGGTGGTGCGCGCCATGATCGCAGGGTCGAGATCGAAAAGCATCACGTGGTAGCCGCCCTGTTCGAAGGCGACCGTCTGACCCGGTTGTATGGCGATTTCGGTAACCGGCTCCATCGATGACACGCCGCCTTCCTGCATCGTGCGGTGCATTTCGGTGCGGCCGGCGTTCACGATGGACACCGAGGCGATATTGCGTACGCCGTCGCCATTGTTGACCACGTTGAAATAGGCGGCGCCGGGCCGGCCGCTCACGGCGGGGAGGCGGACATAGGCATCGGTGAGCTGAATGCCTTCGGGCGTGTCGGGATCGGTCGCCTCCTCGATCAGTTCGTCGGCGGGCGGCGCCTCCGTCGTGTCGCCGCATGCCGAAAGCATCAGCGCAGCGGGGACGAGCGGGGCAAAAATCGCAAAACGGCGCATGGGTGTGTTTTTCATCCTCGGCATGGCGCGGCCGATACAGGCTGCGCGTTTCTCAACCGTCGATAGGCGTTTTCAAGCCCTTGTTCCATGAAAAACCGCCCCTATATCGCGCCCTGTTACTGAGCCGCGTGGCGGGCTTGCCCGTGTCTGGGGGGCCCCGAATGCGCGGTGTCCAATGTCAAAGAGGTGGGAACACTTAAATGTCTAAAGTTATCGGTATCGACCTTGGCACGACCAACAGCTGCGTTGCGGTGATGGATGGCGACAAGCCGAAGGTTATCGAAAATTCCGAAGGCGCGCGCACGACGCCCTCTATTATCGCCTTCACCAAGGATGGCGAACGCCTCGTCGGGCAGCCGGCCAAGCGCCAGGCCGTCACGAACGGCGACAACACGATTTTCGCGGTGAAGCGCCTCATCGGCCGCCGCTTCGACGACCCGGTGACCAAGAAGGACACCGAGCTCGTCCCCTATTCCATCGTCAAGGGCAAGAACGGCGATGCATGGGTCAATGCCGGCGGCAAGGATTACAGCCCGTCGGAAATCAGTGCCTTCACGCTTCAGAAGATGAAGGAAACGGCCGAGAGCTATCTTGGCGAAACGGTTACGCAGGCGGTCATCACCGTTCCGGCCTACTTCAACGACGCGCAGCGCCAGGCGACCAAGGACGCGGGCCAGATCGCGGGTCTCGAAGTGCTGCGCATCATCAACGAGCCGACGGCGGCGGCGCTGGCCTATGGTCTCGACAAGGCGGACGGCAAGACGATCGCGGTCTATGACCTTGGCGGCGGTACGTTCGACGTGTCGATCCTCGAAATCGGCGATGGCGTGTTCGAGGTGAAGTCCACGAACGGCGACACGTTCCTCGGCGGTGAGGATTTCGATACCGCCGTGGTCGAATATCTCGGCGACAGCTTCAAGAAAGACGAGGGCATCGACCTTCGCGGCGACAAGCTTGCGCTGCAGCGCTTGAAGGAAGCGGCCGAAAAGGCGAAGATCGAGCTGTCCTCGGCGCAGAGCACCGAAGTCAACCTGCCCTTCATCACCGCGGATCAGAACGGTCCGAAGCATCTCGTGAAGACGATCAGCCGGTCCGACCTCGAAAAGATGGTTGGCAATCTCATCGAACGCACGAAGGAGCCGATGAAGAAGGCGCTCGCCGATGCGGGCGTCACGGCCAAGGAGATCGACGAGGTCGTGATGGTCGGCGGCATGACCCGCATGCCCAAGGTGCGCGAGGCGGTGAAGGATTTCTTTGGCAAGGAACCGCACACCGGCGTGAACCCCGACGAAGTCGTCGCGATGGGCGCGGCCATTCAGGCCGGCGTGTTGCAGGGCGATGTTAAGGACGTGCTCCTTCTCGACGTGACGCCGCTGTCGCTCGGGATCGAGACGCTGGGCGGGATCATGACCAAGATGATCGACCGCAACACCACGATCCCGACGAAGAAGAGCCAGGTCTACTCCACCGCGGACGACAACCAGCAGGCCGTGACCATTCGCGTGTTCCAGGGCGAACGCGAGATGGCGAGCGACAACAAGATGCTGGGTCAGTTCGATCTCGTCGGCATTCCGCCCGCACCGCGCGGCGTTCCGCAGATCGAGGTGACGTTCGATATCGACGCCAACGGCATCGTGAACGTGTCGGCCAAGGACAAGGGCACCGGCAAGGAGCAGCAGATCCGCATCCAGGCATCGGGCGGCCTGTCCGACAGCGACATCGAGCAGATGGTGCAGGACGCGGAAAAGTTCGCCGAGGAGGACAAGAAGCGCAAGGAGCAGGCCGAGGCCCGCAACCAGGCCGACAGTCTCGTCCACTCGACCGAACAGCAGCTGTCCGAAAACGGCGACAAGATCGATGCATCGCTCAAGTCCGACATCGAGGCCGCGATCGCCGAGGTGAAGACCGCGCTCGAAGGCGAGGACATCGACGCGATCAAGTCCAAGAGCGAGGCGCTCGCGCAGAAGGCCATGCAGATGGGCCAGGCGATGTACGAGCAGCAGCAGGCCGAAGGCGCGGCAGCGACCGACGGTGCCGCTGAAGGGTCCGAAGCGGGCGGCGCGGAAGAAGACGTCGTCGATGCCGAGTTCTCGGAAGTGAACGAGGACGAAAACAAGGGCTGAAACGCCCGATGAAACCGAGCGCCGCCCGGCCATCGTGCGGGGCGGCGACGGAACACGGGAAGCGGTCGGCGTCAGCGAGAGTTCGCCGCCGGCCGCTTCGACATATTCAGGCCGTGCGCGCGGGCCGGTTCCTCCGGCACGATGACACGCGCGGCGTATCGCAACGGCGGGATGGGCCATGGAAACCGAAATCGACTTTTACGAACTGCTTCAGGTCGAACGAAGCGCGGACGACAAGACGATCAAGTCCGCCTATCGCAAGCTGGCGATGAAATTTCATCCCGATCGCAACCCCGGCGATGCGGAGAGCGAGGCGAAGTTCAAGGCGATCAGCCGCGCCTATGACTGTTTGAAAGATCCGCAGAAACGCGCGGCCTACGACCGTTACGGCCACGCCGCCTTCGAACAGGCGAGCAGTGGCGGCGGCGGCGGGCAGGCCGGATTTTCCGACATCGGCGATATTTTCGAGACCATTTTTGGACAGGGTTTCGGCGGCGGTCGCGGGGCCGGGCCACGCCCGCGCCGGGGCGCCGATCTGCGCTACGACATGGAAATCGCGCTCGAGGACGCGTTTCACGGCAAGGATACCGAGATCACGATCGAGGTATCGCAGGCTTGCGAACCGTGCGAAGGCACCGGCGCCGAACCCGGCACGGGCAAGCGCCGCTGCCCCATGTGCGAAGGTTATGGCAAGGTCCGCGCGCAGCAGGGCTTCTTCATGGTCGAACGCGCCTGTCCGACGTGCCACGGGCGCGGCGAGGTCATCGAAAGCCCGTGCCGCAATTGCGGCGGCGAAGGCCGGGTCGACAAGCCGCAGACGCTGGAGGTCAACATCCCGCCCGGCGTCGAAACGGGCACGCGCATCCGCCTTTCGGGCAAGGGCGAGGCCGGGCCATACGGCGCGCCGCCGGGCGATCTCTACATCTTCCTCCACGTCAAACGCCATTCGGTGTTCGAGCGGGAAGGCACGACCTTGCTGACGCGCGTGCCGATCACCTTCACGACGGCGGCGCTGGGCGGGACGGTCGAATTGCCGGGCATGGACGATGAATGGATCACCGTCACGATCCCCGCCGGGGTGCAGTCGGGCGAGCAATTGCGCAAGCGCGGCGAAGGCATGCCGGTGTTGCAGGGTCGCGGGCGCGGCGATCTGGTCGTGGAGGTAAATGTCGAAACCCCGCGTAAGCTGAGCGCGAAGCAGAAGGAGTTGCTCCGCGAATTTCAGGACACCGAAACCGGCGCCGAATGCCCGGATTCGCGCGGGTTCTTCGAACGTATCCGCGACAGCTTCACAGGCTGATCGCCGGATTTACGTGTCGAATTTGTCGGCGATCTCCGCGCGGAGCCGGGCGATGAGGGCGGGGTTGCAATTGCCGTCCTCATCCTCCTCGTCGAGGATTGCGGCGAATGCGTCGCGCTTCAGATCGCGCAGCATCTGCGGTGGCAATGCGTGCTCCGCGTCCAATGTCGAGGCGGTGATGTCGATCAGGCGGTCGGCGCCCTGAAGCCTGCCCCACAGGTAATCGTTCTCGCGATAGGCGCGGGAAAAGAACGCGCCGAAGCGGTAGAATTCGACGCCGCGCAACGTCTGCGCCGCGCCGCCCGAACGGATCGCATTGGCATCCTCCGGTGAAATCCGGTCCACCTTGATCGGGTCGAATTCGTCGGGCCCGCGCCCGCCCAGGATGGGAAGCGTGGCGATGTCGTAAAAGGGAAAGCCGAGATAGCTCAACAGCAGCGTGCGGCGCACCTCGCGCGGCAATTGCGCCATCGCATCGGCGAGCATGGCGTCGACCTCGGCATCCGTGCGCCTGAGATCGCGCCGGTCGGCGAGCCGGGCCATCGCGCGTTCCGGATGGCGCAGTGCATCGGACGCCAGCGCGGCAAAATCCTCGCCCAGCGTTTCGACCTGCTCCAGCTCGCCATAAAGCGCGAGCGCCTTGAACACGGTGTCGCGCGCGCCCTCGCGCTCCGCCGCGGTGAGCTGCCCGCCGATCCCGCTCTCCCCCACCGGTAGCAGCCGCCGCGCCAGCAAGCGAAGCCGCCGCACGCGGAATGCGATGTCATGGGTGCGGAAGAAGGAGATGGCCGCCTCGCTCGCCCCGCCGCCGTCCGCGGCAAGCCGGTCCAGCCCGGCTGCATCGAAATGACGGGTCAACGCATCGACGATCGCCGCCCTCGGCGGTGCCTCGTCCGGATTGGCGCGGCGGATCGTTTCGGCCAGCGTATCGATGATGCGCGTATATTTCGCCTTGGCATAGCCGTGAAAAGCAAAGCCGGATTGCTTGGCCGCGGCCTGCTGCGCCTTGTTGCGCCATCTGCCGAGGCGCGCGGGCGTCGGGCGGTCGAGGAACAGCGTTCGCCCGAACAGCCGGTCCACTGCGGCCTCTACCTCCGGGCGGAGGGCATCGACGATGGCGCGGGCACGCTCCGCCTCCTCGGAATGTTGCGCGATGCGTTCGATATCGTCGCGGATCGGCTGTTCGCGCGGGATGGAGGATAGCGCGCCGAAGATCGTGCTGAAGAAACCGGTGCTGCGTGGCTCGGCCTTGGCATTGGCATGTTGCGGCGGGTGCGGATCGATATAGACGAAGCGCCGGTCAACCTCCCGCATGGAGGGCCGGTTGTCGAGTGCGCCGATCGCCTCTGCAAACGGGCGTCCGGCAAGCACCGCCCCGTCGATGAGCGCGACCTCCTCGATATCCCCGCTTGCAATATGTTGCGGCATGATGCGCCGCAGGAACCGTTCGCGGCCCGGCCATTCGGCGCCGCGTTCCTGCAACAACGTGTCGATCTCGCCGACGCGCAAGGGTGGGAAGGCGCCGGGAAAGCTGGCCGTGGCGCGCGCGGCGAACACGAGCTCGGGCCGCGCCGCCAAGCGTCCGTCGCCGCTTCGCGCACGGAAAGAAATCGGGAGGCGATGTTCGGCCTCCACCGCGAAATCCGGGCTGTGCAGTTTGAGGACGCTGCGGTGCCCGTGAAAATCGGTCGCGGTGACGAACAGGTCGATCGGATGGCGCGGCGGCAACAGCGGCGGTCCCGCGATCTGCGCATCCATGGCCAGCAGCGCATCGTCGATGAGCCGGGAAAAACCGATGCCCGAAAACGGCGGCGCGAACCAGCGCGAGCGCATGAGCCGCGACAGTTTCTCCCGCAGTTCCGCACGCGTTTCGGGCGCCACGGTGCGGTTGATGGCATTACCCGGCCGTTTCAACGTCCATTTGACCAGCGGCGTCGCCCAGAATTTCGAGAGCCGGTTGCGCGCCATCGCATCCGGCGCGATCAGCAGGTCGCTATCCGCCTTTTCAAGCCAAAGTCGCGTCAACGGATCGAGCGAACGCCCGCTCACGAGCGCCTCTGCGAGGAACACCGCGTTCATTCCCCCCGCGCTCGCCCCGGATAATATGTCGGGCAACACGCGCAGCCGCGTCTCCCCTTTTTCCGCAATCAACGTCAGCAGCCGGTGATAGGCACGCTGCGACCCGGTTTGCGGCCGCTCGTCGAGACGGAACGCGCGGCTCGCCTGCGCCAGTTTCCAGACCTCTTTCGTGATGCCGTGCATGTAGACGGCGAGGCTGACGCCGCCATAGCACACGAGCGCGATCCGCAGTTCCTTTTCCCGCATGGCCACGGTGATGGCAGGCCCGCGCCGCGATGAAAAGACCTGCGTGAAAACGGAGGGTGCGCTTTACCGCAACGTGGTTGTGTTCCCCTCCTGTTCCGGGTAGGCGAGGCCATGGCAAAGACAAAGCGCAAATATGTATGCCAGGCCTGCGGCAGCGTATCGCCCAGATGGCAGGGGCAATGCGGCGATTGCGCCGAATGGAACAGCCTTGTCGAGGAGGCGGCACCGACCGTCTTTTCCGCAAAGCACGACCTTTCGGGCGGGGGGCAGACGATCCGTTTCGTGCCGCTCGACGCGCCGGTCCCGCTCCCGCAACGGCGCCCGACGGGTCTTGCCGAATTCGATCGCGCACTGGGCGGCGGCTTCGTGCCGGGTAGCGCCATATTGATGGGCGGCGATCCGGGCATCGGCAAATCGACCCTGCTGCTACAGACCTGCGCGACGGTGGCGCGCTCGGGCGGGCGCGTCGTCTATATCAGCGGGGAGGAAGTAGCCGGGCAGGTGCGGCTGCGCGCCGAACGGCTCGGTCTTTCGGACGCGCCGGTGAGCCTTGCGGCGACGACATCGGTGCGCGACATCCTGACGACGCTGGGCGATATGGAGCCGCCGGCACTGCTCATCATCGATTCCATACAGACCATGCATTCCGACCAGATCGAGGGCGCACCCGGAACGGTGAGCCAGGTGCGCGGCTGCGCGCTCGAACTCATCCGCTATGCCAAGCGGAACGGGGTGGCGATGGTGCTGGTCGGGCATGTCACCAAGGATGGCAATATCGCCGGACCGCGCGTGCTCGAACACATGGTCGATGTCGTGATGAGCTTCGAAGGCGAGCGTTCGCATCAATATCGCATCCTGCGCGCGTTGAAGAACCGGTTCGGCGCGGTCGATGAAATTGGTGTTTTCTCGATGGAAGGGGCCGGCCTTGTCGAGGTCACGAACCCGTCCATGCTGTTCCTGTCGGGCCGGGACGAGCCGCTCGCGGGAAGTGCGGTGTTCCCCGCGCTCGAAGGGACGCGCCCGGTTCTGGTCGAGATTCAGGCGCTCATCGTGCGGTTGCAGAGCGGGGCGACGCCGCGCCGCGCGGTCGTGGGGTGGGACAACGGGCGCATGGCGATGCTGCTCGCCGTGCTGGAGGCGCGGTGCGGGCTCAATTTCTCCTCGGCGGAGGTTTATCTCAACGTGGCGGGGGGATACCGGCTGACCGATCCGGCGGCGGACCTCGCCGTGGCGGCGGCGCTGGTATCCGCCTTGTCGGAACGGGCGTTGCCCGCCAAATCGGTCTGGTTCGGGGAGGTGTCGCTGGCGGGTGAGATTCGGCCCGTGGCGCATGCGCCGCTGCGTCTTCGCGAATCGGTGAAGCTTGGCTTCGACCGTGCATTCGGGCCAGGTTCGGTGGCGGAAAAGGGCGAAAAGGTTGCGGGCGCGCGCTTTCACCCGATGCGGCAATTGCCAAATCTCGTTGACCATGTGGTGGGGAGCCAATAGCGGATAACGCCATGACGGCATTCGATCTCGTGGTGATTATCATCGTCGGTTTTGCGGCGGTGGGCGGCTTCATGCGCGGGTTCGTGCATGAGATACTGGCGCTTGCCGCGTGGATCGCCGCGATGATCGCGATTTCCGCGCTGCATACGCCGCTGACGCAATGGATGCTGCAGTATATCGACACGCAGGCGAGCGCGGCCGTGCTCGCATTCGCCGTATTGTTGATGGTGCCCTATCTCATCGTGAAGCTGATCGCGCGGTGGGCCGGGTCGCGTGCGCGCAATTCGGTGCTCGGCGCGGTGGACCGGATGCTGGGCCTGGGCTTTGGCATCGTGAAGGGGCTGATCATGGTGGTGCTGGCCTTTTCGGTGCTGGTGCTGGGATATGACACGATCTGGGGTGTGGAGGGGCGGCCCGACTGGATCGCCAAGGCGCGCAGCTATTCCTTCGTCAACGCGGCCAGCATCGCACTGGTCGAGGATATCGAGCAGCGCCGCGCCGCTTTTCGCGAGCAGGCGGACGATGAAGACGGCGAGGACGACATGGAGCGCGTGAGCAGCGAAGTGGACGCCGCGACCCGATGAACGCGCACCGGCTCTATACGCCCGCCGTGCTGGCCGCGGCGACCCGGCTCGCATCCTTTACGCTGGATCTGCGCTTTTCCATTCGCGGGGAGGCCCGTTCGCCCAGCTGCGGCAGCCGGGTCGAGCTGGGCCTGTTGCTCGGCGAGGGCGGCAAGATCGCCGAGGTCGGCATCGCGGCCCATGCCTGCGCCGTGGGGCAGGCGGGCGCGGCGGTCTTTGCCGAGCATGCCGCGGGCCGCGACGCGCAGGACATTGCGGCGGCGAATGCGGCGATGGAGGAATGGGTGCGCCGCGACGGGCCGCAGCCCGAATGGCCGGGGCTCGACCTGATCGCGCCGGCACGCGCCTATCCGGGGCGCCACGGGGCGATGTTGCTGGCGTGGAACGCGGCGGCGAACGCGCTTCGCCCGATGGTTCGCGAAGGGTGAGCGGAATGAAGACGCCGCTCGCGAATGGCGATGAGCCGGCCGTGCCGCTTCCGCCGCCGGCCTTGCGCCTGACTTTTGACGAGGACGCGTTGGCGGCGAACTGGCGCGCGCTGGACCGGTTGTCCGGGCGGGCGACGGCCGGGGCGGCGGTGAAGGCGGACGGCTACGGCACTGGCGCGCGGCGGGCGGCGCGCGTTCTGTGGGAGGCAGGCTGCCGTCAATTCTTCATCGCCCACTGGCAGGAGGCGCCCGATGTCATGGCCTCCGTTCCGGCCGAAGCAGTCTCGGTGCTCCACGGCCCTGCCACGGATGAGGAAGCGCGCTACGCCCGGGCGACCGGATTGCGCCCCGTGCTCAACAGCCTGACGCAGGTCGACCGATGGCTTGCGACCGGCGGCGGGCCATGCGATCTCATGATCGATACGGGGATGAACCGGCTGGGCCTGCGTCCCGACGAATGCGGCGATGCCAGGTTGCAGCAATTGCAGGTCGGCACGCTGATGTCGCATCTCGCCTGCGCCGACGAGGATGTCGCGGCGAATGCGCGGCAGCGCGATGCGTTCGCAGGCCTGCTGCACCGGATCCCGCATCAGCGGGCGAGCCTCGCCAATGGTGCGGGGATCGCATTGGGCGCGGATTACCATTTCGACCTCACCCGGCCCGGCCTTGCGCTTTATGGCGGGGTGCCGCGTCCCGAACTGTCCCCGCATATCCGCCAGGTCGTCACGCCCGAGGCGATGATATTGCAGGCCCGCCATGTCGCCGCGGGCGATACCATCGGCTATAACGCGACGTTCACCGCGCAGCGCAACATGCGCGTGGGCATCGTGTCGCTGGGCTATGCCGATGGGTATCTGCGCTGCTGGAGCGGGAAGGGCGGCTTCGTGTCCGATGGCCGAACGCTCCCGGTTCTGGGCCGCGTGTCGATGGACATGACCGCGATCGACCTCGGCGATAGCGGCATCGGGGAGGGGGACTGGGTCGCGGCGCGTTACGACCTGCCGGAGGCGGCGCGGACCTGCGGCCTGTCGCAATACGAACTGCTCACCGTGTCCGGGCCGCGCCTTCGGGGGTAAGCGGCGCTTGCCCCGTCAATGCTGCGCATGCTAAGAGCGTGTGCAGCAACGTGAAAATCCGCAATCCGGCGGGATCGTTCAGTACTGATGGGCATGGATATGGCGGAAAAGAAGCGCGAAGATGGTGTCATCATCATCAAGAAATACGCCAACCGGCGCCTGTATAACACCGACAGCTCCAGCTATATTACTCTTGATCACCTGTCGAAGATGACGCGCGAAGGGGTCGAGTTTCAGGTCGTCGACGCGAAGAGCGGCAACGACATCACGCATCAGATCCTGACGCAGATCATCATGGACGAAGAGGCCGCCGGCGGATCGCAGATGTTGCCGGTGAGTTTCCTGCGCGACCTGATTTCGATGTACGGCAATTCGATGCAGTCGATGATCCCGCATTATCTCGAAATGTCGATGCAGCATTTTCGCGAAAACCAGATGAAGATGCGCAAGACGTTCGAGGAAAGCCTCGGCTCCAATCCGCTGGCCAAGCTGGCGCAGCAGAACATGGCGATGTTCACCGCCGCGACCAATGCGTTCATGCCCGGCGCCGCGCAGCCCGGCGGAGCGCCACAGGGCGAGGACCGGCCCGACGGCGACGCGAGCGCGACGACCGACGAGGGCAAGGAGGCGGAGCTTGAAACCCTGCGCCAGCAAATGGCCGAGATGCAAAACCAGCTGAACAAGCTCATCAAATAGCACGCCACGCTTGGCAAATGGAGCGCTTGGGAATAGGGCGTTCCCGACAGGGGTGCGGCAGGACAGCCGTCACCCCTTTATTGATATGCTCTATACCCGAGGTACGCAGTGGCCGCCAAGACCGACGCCCAATTTCCGACGATTCGCCATGCGCTGGACATCAAGCGCGAGGACGATTTCGCCGCCTGGTACCAGGCGGTCGTGTCCCAGGCGGATCTGGCCGAGGAATCGGGCGTGCGCGGGTGCATGATCATCAAGCCGTGGGGCTGGGGCATCTGGGAACGGATTCAGCGGCTTCTGGACGAGCAGATCAAGCTGACCGGTCATGACAATTGCTATTTCCCGATCTTCATTCCCCTCTCCTATTTCGGGAAAGAGGCGGAGCATGTCGAGGGTTTCGCCAAGGAAATGGCCGTCGTCACCCATCACCGGTTGAAGGCGGAGGACGGCAAGCTCGTCGTCGATCCCGATGCCGAGCTTGAGGAACCGCTCGTCGTGCGGCCGACGTCGGAAACGGTAATCGGTCACGCGATGCACCGTTGGGTGCAGAGCTGGCGCGATCTTCCGCTGAAGATCAACCAGTGGGCCAATGTCGTGCGCTGGGAAATGCGCACGCGCATGTTCCTGCGCACGAGCGAATTCCTGTGGCAGGAAGGGCATACCGCCCACGCCGACAAGGCCGACGCCATGGACGAGACGCTTAAAATGCTCGAAGTCTATCGCGCCTTTGCCGAGGACGTGCTGGCCATGCCGGTGATCGCGGGCGAAAAGCCGGAGAACGAGCGTTTTCCCGGCGCCGATGCGACCTTCAGTATCGAGGCGATGATGCAGGACGGCAAGGCATTGCAGGCGGGCACCTCCCATTACCTCGGCACGACCTTCGCCGAGGCCGCCGACATCCGTTACCAGGACAGCGAGGGGCAGCAGCAGCTTTGCCACACGACGAGCTGGGGCGTGTCCACCCGCATGATCGGCGGCGTCATCATGACCCATGGCGACGATGACGGGCTGGCCGTGCCGCCGCGCGTCGCCCCGCATCAGATCGTCATCCTGCCCTTGCTGCGCGGCAAGGACGAGGACGCCGACATCATCAACTATTGCGAGGAAGTGCGCACCGCGCTCATCGGGCAGGACGTGTTCCGCGAGCCGATCCGCGTGCTGGTCGATCGCAAGCCCGGCAAGACGGCGGTGAAACGCTGGGGCTGGGTGCGCAAGGGTGCGCCCGTCATCATCGAGGTCGGCCCCCGCGACATGGAGGGCGAAAAGCTTTCGGTCCTGCGCCGCGACGCGCTGTGGCGCGAGGATGATGGAAAGCCCGATTTCGCCCTGCAGGACCGCCACGATTTCGTGTTCTGCGCCGGCGGTATCCTCGCGGAGATTCAGCAGACCCTGTTCGAGCGCGCCCGCGAACGGCGCGATGCCGCGATCCGTTACGACGTCACCGATTTCGAGACGCTGGCCGATCATTTCCGCGAAAGCGAGACGAAGCCGGGCTGGGTCGCGGTGCCGTGGTCGCGTCCGACCGGTGCCGCGCTCGACGCGATTGTGGAAAAGCTGAAAACGCTGAAGATCACGATTCGCAATTCCGCGCTTGATGCCGACGTGCCCGATGCGCCGTGCTTCTTTACCGGGGATAAGGCGGTCGAGACGATCTACATCGGCCGCACCTACTAGGCGGGTTTGGCGCGCGGGCGATCGCCTGCTCTTGCCGCAGGGCAAATTGGCGGGCATCGTCGCGTAATGAAAACCATCGCGCTTCTGTCCGCCCCATTGCTCATCTCGCTCAGCGTCGTCCCTGCCTTCGCGCATGATCCGTCGCCCGCATCGTCGGTCGCCGCCCCCGTATCGCAGGACCGTCTGCGCGCCGATGTCGAAAGCCTGGTCGGTTTCGGCACGCGCCATACGCTTTCGGAGCAGGACAGCGCGACGCGCGGCATCGGCGCGGCCCGCCGCTGGGCCGAGGCGGAATTCCGCCGTGCGAGCGAGGCGTGCGGCGGCTGCCTCACGGTCGTCACGCCCGAACGCATGGTGTCGGGCAATCGCATCGAAACGCCGGTGCGCCTCGTCAATGTCGTGGCGATACAGCCCGGCACCGAGCGTCCGGACGAGGTCGTGATCGTGCAGGCCCATATCGACAGCCGCGCCAGCGACGTGATGGACTGGAAAAGCGACGCGCCGGGCGCCAATGACAATGCATCGGGCACCGCGCTCGTGCTCGAAGCGGCGCGCACGCTGTCGCAGCATGACTACCCCACCACCATCGTTTATGCCGCGCTTTCGGGTGAGGAACAGGGCCTTTACGGCGGTAGCCTGATGGCGGATTACGCGCGGGAGCAGGGCTGGACCGTGAAGGCGGTGCTGAACAACGACATCGTCGGCGGCTCGCACGGTTCGGACGGAAAGACGGACGATACGCATGTCCGCGTCTTTTCAGAAGCGCTGCGCTCCGATTCCAACGACGAATTGCGCAGTGCCATGCGCCGCAACGGCGGCGAGAACGACAGCCCGTCGCGCAATCTGTCGCGCTATATCGCCGGCATCGCGAGCGCCGACGCAGATGATACGCTCGCCGTTCGTCAGATATATCGGGCCGACCGCATGGGGCGCGGCGGCGATCAATTGCCGTTTCAGGCGATGGGCTATCCCGCCATCCGTTTTTCCGTCGCGGTCGAGGATTACGAGCACCAGCATCAGGATCTGCGCACCGAGGATGGCGTGACCTACGGCGACACGGTCCAAGAAATGGATTTCCCTTATCTCGCCAAGGTGACGCGGCTGAACGTCGAGACGCTGGCCGCGCTCGCGCAGGCGCCGATGCCGCCGCGCGTGTCCGCCGAAGCCGCGGTGCAGACCTTTACCACGGTGCAGTGGACGCCGAGCGAGGGGGCGACGGGCTATCGCATCTGGCGCCGGCGGACCGACGATGCGCAGTGGGAAATGCTGCGCGAAACGGATGGCGCGACGCATATGGTGACGCTCGACGGGTTGCGCGGCGATGACTGGATCGTCGGGGTCAGCGCACGTGCCGGCGAGGCGGAAAGCCCGGTCGCCGCGGCGGTTCCGGGCGGCGCGTTCTATCCGCTCGACACTTCCGAGGGGGAGTGAACGGTCCGCGCGTCAAGGCGCGCGACCGGATCTTGCGTCGATAGCGCGAGCGCCCAGAGCCCGCCCAGCGCAAGGTCGGTCGCATCGTCCAAAAACCGGTCAAGCCCCGATCCGGGGTAGAAACAAAATTCGCCGAACACCGGGCGCCCGTGCAATTCGTAGAAATCCACGCGCACGAAGGACATCGCGCCCGACAGCATTTCCGCCGCCTCGATCATCGCGTCGAGGCTGCGCGGACGGGGAAGCGCTGCGCCGCCATCGCGCCGTTTCCAGTCCCGGTCATGCAGGTGCCAGCGATGCCGCCCCCCGCCGCGCCCGGTGTGCACCTGCACATGGGTGGCCGCGCCGCCGAACACATAGATCTTGTAATCCACCGGCAGCGTGTCGCCATCGCCGAGCCACCCCTCGATCAACAGCCCGCGCGGTACATCGCGGTAAGCCCATTCGTCGAGCCACGGCGAACGCAGCCAGCGATGCGCATGACGGCGCACGGCATCCCACCGCCCCGGCGCCAGCGACGGGCTGAGCGCGCGATACTGATTGCAGCCGTGCCGGGATTTCAGCATCGCGCGCCCCGACACGGGCGACCGCGCGGCAATGCCGGCCCCTCCCACGCAAGCGGCGCCACCCAGTCGGAGCCGAGGCGGCCAGCAACGAGCCGTTTGGCGTAGAGCTTGTCGAGCAGGCGCGGCATGGCGGGGTCGCGGTCGTAAAGCTTGCGATGCTGCACGAATTCGGTGAAGCGGCGCGGGTTTTTCACCGGACACAGCCGCCCCATTCGCGCCGCGTAGCACAGCGCGACCCGCATACGCGCGCCGGGTGCTGGCGGATCGTTCGCGTCGGCGGGAAGGTCGGTCATTCTTGCTCAAATCGCGATCTTGCCGCCGGTTCCCTACGGCGCGTCGGCGCCCGCACGATAGAGGGCGAAGGGATCGTGCACCGCCATGCCGAGCGCATCCTCGAACGCGTCGCGCGCCGATCCGGCTTCGCCATGTCCGTTGCTCGTTTCGGCGCCGAGGTTGGATTGAAAAATGCCGGCTGCGCTCACGGGCAGGAAATCCTCGTAGGTGACCGGATTTCCGCCGCGGAAAAAGGCGAGCGCATCCTCGCGCATCGCGTCGAGGTCGTCGGGGAAGCGGGCAAAGGATTCGCGCAAGGCAGCCTCGTAATCGCCGCGTGCCGCGCGCGCATCGGCGAGGCATTCGTCGTAAAGCGCGCGGCCCTTGGGCGTGAGCGCGGCGCCGCGTTGCTCGATCTCTCCGAAACGGGCGGTGTGGGCGCCTGCGTTGTCCCCGCCGAAGGACACTGTTTCGGACAACGCCTTGAAACTGGTCTGACGCAGGAGGATGGGGCACGCGCGGCGCGGCGGGCCTTCGATCTGATCCTTGGCGTCGATGTTGCGCGCGATCATTTCCGCCTGCGCCGCGTCGATGTCGAGCGTGCGCGGCGTCAGATGGTTGATATGCGGTCCGGCAAAACTGACCACATCGGCAATCAGGCGATGCGCATCATGCAATTCGCCATAGGTCTGCGCATCGACCCGCGCCGTATCGTGCCAGCGAAAGACGTTCAGCCCCTCCTCCAGAAACGCATCGGCATCGCCTGGCGCCAGCCCGCCTGTCTCCTCCGCCTTTGCGATGAGGTGCATCAGCCGCGTCGAGCAGATCTGCCGCGCCTCTAGAATGCCCGCAGCCCGATCGCGCAACTCCGCATCCTCGATCAGTTCGAGCCGGAGCAGCGAGCAGAACATGCGGAACGGATTGGCCTCCATCCCCTCCGCCGTGATGGGCCGGAACGCGGTGGAGTGCACCGGCACGCTTACCACCGAAAGATCGTAGTAATCGACAGGCTCCATGCCCATCACGTCAAAGAACCGCCGCATCGCGCGCAATTCCGCCGCCGTGCCCACGCGGATCGCACCGTGGCGTTCCTCACCCAACCGTCCGCCAACGCGCGCTGCGGGTCCGCCCGTCCGCGCATTGACCGCCGCCACGATGTCGAGCAATTCGCCGTAAAGCGGCACCTCGGCGCGGTACATCGCCGACATCGCGGCGGAAAAACGGGCGCGCAGCGTATCGGGCGAAACGAATTGGGTCATGGGTCTGCTCCGGTCGGCAAGTCTTGCCGGGTGATAGGGCACGCAGTTGCATTTGCAACCGGGCGAACGCGCTTGCGTATCGCGCAGGTGCGGCCCACATGGGAAGCATGAACGAAAAATCGAAGAAATTTCAGGGGCTGCCGTCGAAAGAACAGATTCTGGAGTTCGTGAAGACGAGCGAAACCCCCGCCGGGAAGCGGGAAATCGCGCGCGAATTCGGCCTCAAGGGGCAGGAGAAGATCGCGCTCAAGGCGCTGCTGCGCGACATGGCCGAAGAGGGGCTGATCGACGGGAAGAAATCCGCGTTTCACAGCATGGGCGGCCTGCCGCGCGTGACGGTGTTGCGCGTCGCCGATATCGAGGATGGCGTGCCGATCGCCATTCCCGAAAGCTGGTCGCCCGATAGCGGGGCGGCGCCGCCCCGGCTGCGCGTGGTGGATCGCAAGCAGGCCGGCGGCAAGGGAAGGGCAATCGCGCCTTTCCCGCCTTGCGCAAGGGTGACCGCGTGCTCGCCCGGACGGAGGAGACGGGCACGGGCTGGCTCGCCCATGTGATGAAGAAACTGCCCGATGCGCAGACCGCGATGATGGGCGTCGTCGAAATCGACAAGACGGGGAAGGGCTGGCTCGCTCCGATCGAGAAATCGGTTCGCAATTCCGCCGCCATCGCCGATCTTGGCGGGGCCGAAGAAGGCCAGCTCGTGCTCGCCGAGCCGACCGGCAAGTCGCCCCGCGCCGGCGTGAAGGTCACGCAGATCCTCGGTGATCCGCTCGAGCCGAAATCGTTCAGCCTGATCGCGATTGCAAAGCACGAAATCCCCTTTCACTTCGACGACGCGGTGAAGGATGCGGCGCAGGCGGCGGCGAAACTGCCGGTGTCCGCCGACAGCCGCGAGGATTTGCGCCATCTGCCCATCGTCGCCATCGACCCGGCCGATGCGCGCGACCATGACGATGCGATCTGGGCCGCGCCCGACGACGACCCCGCCAATGCGGGCGGGTGGAAGGCGATCGTCGCCATCGCCGACGTGTCCTATTACGTGCGGCCGGGCAGCGCACTCGACCGGGAGGCGAGGAAGCGCGGCAATTCGGTCTATTTCCCGGACCGGGTCGTGCCGATGCTGCCCGAAATCCTGTCCGCCGACGTGTGTTCGCTGGGCGAGGGGGAGCCGCGCGCCGCGATGGCGTGTCACATGACCGTCGATGCGAAGGGCAAGATCAAGGACTGGCGCTTTACCCGCGCCATCGTGAAGATTTCCGAGGTCATCGCATACGAGGATGCGCAAAGCCGCATCGACGATGATCGCGCGGATGAAAGCCTGCGCCATCTGTGGGCTTGCTGGAAGGTGCTCAACGCCGCGCGCGAGGCCCGCGATCCCCTCGATCTTGACCTGCCGGAACGGCGCGTGGTGTTGAACGAGGCGGGGCGGATCGAGGAGATCGCCGTGCGCGAACGGCTCGACGCGCACCGTGTGGTGGAGGAATTCATGATCGCCGCCAATGTCGCGGCGGCCAAGGCGCTGGAGAGCAAGGTCGCGCCCGTCGTCTATCGCATTCATGAAACGCCGAGCCGTGAAAAGTTGATGGCGCTCAAGGATTACCTCGCGACCTACGACCGCAATTTCACGCTGGGGCAGGTGATCACGCCGGGGATTTTCAACCGGCTGATCAAGGATACGGCCGACGATGCGGAGCGCGCGCTCATCATGGAGCAGGTGCTGCGCAGCCAGACGCAGGCCTATTACGGGCCGCAGAATGCTGGGCATTTCGGGCTGGCGCTGGGAAGCTATGCGCATTTCACCTCGCCCATTCGCCGCTATTCCGACCTGCTCGTGCACCGCGCGCTTGTCGATGCGTTCGACCTCGAACAGCCCAAGCCGCAGGACCGCGACATTCCGGCGCGCTCCGGCCTGTCCGACAAGGATCGCGCCAGCCTCGAATCGATCACCGAGGCGATCAGCAAGACCGAGCGCCGCGCGATGGAGGCGGAGCGCGATACCATCGACCGCTATGTCGCGGCGTGGCTTTCAGGCAAGGTCGGCGAGGTGTTCGACACCCGCGTGACCGGCGTGCAGAAATTCGGCCTGTTCGCGACGATCCTCAATTTCGGGGGAGACGGGTTGCTGCCGATTTCGACCATTGGCGATGAATATTTCGTCTATGAGGAAAAGGCGCAGAAATTGGTCGGTAGCGACACCGGCACCGAATACAAGGTAGGCGACCGGCTGAAACTGCGGCTGGCGGAGGCGAACCCGCTCAGCGGTGCGTTGAAGTTCGAGCTGCCCGAGCAGGAAGGCAAGGTCGAACCGCGCGGCAAAAAGATCGTGCACAAGGGCAAGGCGCGCACGAAGGACCGCGGCCCGAAAAAGGACGCGCAGGGCAAGCACATCGTCGGCAAGCGCGGTAGGCCCGGCAATATCCGGCATCAGGGGCGCAAGAAGAAATAGCCCGGCGTCAACTCAGCGCGTCGATATCCTCCTCGCTGAGCCCGCCGGGCACGATCATGAGCGGGCAGGGGAGCTGCCCCGCCTTGTGATTGGCGAAATGGTGTACCAG
Organism: Croceicoccus sp. YJ47; assembly: GCF_016745095.1. Classification (NCBI taxonomy): domain Bacteria; kingdom Pseudomonadati; phylum Pseudomonadota; class Alphaproteobacteria; order Sphingomonadales; family Erythrobacteraceae; genus Croceicoccus; species Croceicoccus sp. YJ47. The sequence goes on along the minus strand of NZ_CP067087.1, from coordinate 3,264,707 downwards.
CGGACCCGGAGAGCCTTCTGCCGCCGCGCCGAGAACGAGCGCGGCAATCTGTGCATTTTCGGTGAGGTAGTCCTGCACCACCTTCGCCCCGTCGCCGACGCGCACCGAGATGGACGGCATCCGCCCGCTTTCGGCGAGCAGGCTCCCCGCCGCCGCCATGACGAGAACTTCGGCGCGGCTTTTCGCCTCCTCCTCGATCGTGGCCTGGACGCCGCCGAACGCGACGAAGGCCTGTTTCGGGACGAGCGCGATGAGATGCACCGACCCCCCGGTTTTCGCCGCGCGGCGCGATGCAAAGCGCAACGCGACCTTCGCCTCCGGCGTTTCGTCCATGATGACGAGATATGTGCGCATGTGGCGTGGTGTCCCCTCTGTGCCCTGGGCTCCAGACTGGGCCATGAACGCATTATTGGCAAGTCGGCGGCTTACGCCCTTGACCCCGGCGGGCCGTCCCCCCAACAAGGCGATCAAATGTGAGCCAAGGATCGCGAAGGAAGCCCATGCCGATCGAAATCAAGATGCCCGCCCTGTCCCCCACGATGGAGGAGGGCACTCTCGCCAAGTGGCTGGTCGAGCCGGGACAGAAGGTGGAACCCGGTGACATCATCGCCGAAATCGAGACCGACAAGGCGACGATGGAGTTCGAATGCATCGATGAAGGCACGATCGCGGCCATCGCGGTGGATGAAGGCACCGAGAACGTGAAGGTCGGCACGGTCATCGCCATGCTGGCCGAAGAAGGCGAGGATGCCGATACGATTTCGGCGCCATCCGCGCCCGCCTCCGATGGCGGCAGCGACGCGACGAAGGTCGAGACGCAGGACCGCGAGGAAAAGGTCGAGGGAGAGAAGGCCCGCACGCGCGAGGCGCCGGCCCCGGCACCCGCACCTGCGCCGACCGGCGGGGACCGTATCGTGGCATCCCCGCTCGCCAAGCGGATCGCGGCGGAAAAGGGGCTCGACCTTTCGGCCATCAGCGGCAGCGGTCCCAACGGCCGCATCATCAAGGCCGATGTCGAAAATGCAAAGCCGGAGCAGCAGAAAGCCGCCGCCGAAACGGCTGCGCCCGCCGCCGCATCCGCGCCCGCAACGGCGCCGAAATCGGCCGCGCCCGACATTCCGCACGAGGCGGAGAAGCTTTCGGGCATGCGCAAGACCATCGCGCGCCGCCTCACCGAATCGAAGCAGCAGGTGCCGCATATCTACCTCACCGTGGATATTCGCCTCGATGCGCTGCTGAAACTGCGGGGGGAGCTCAATGCGACGCTGGCCGCGCGCGATGTGAAGCTTTCGGTCAACGACCTGATGATCAAGGCGCTCGCCCGCGCGCTCGAAATGGTGCCCAAGTGCAATGTGCAATTCGCCGGCGACGAGCTTTACAGCTTCACGCGCTCCGATATTTCGGTGGCCGTTTCGGTCCCGGCGGGCCTCATCACGCCGATCGTCACCGATGCAGGCGGCAAATCCGTTTCCAAGATCTCGACCGAGATGAAGGATCTCGCCGCGCGGGCCCGCGATGGCAAGCTTCAGCCGCACGAGTTCCAGGGCGGTACGGCGTCGCTGTCCAACATGGGCATGTACGGGATCAAGCAGTTCGAGGCGGTCATCAACCCGCCGCAGGGCATGATCATGGCGATCGGTGCGGGTGAAAAGCGCGCGTGTGTCATCGACGATGCGTTGCAGATCGCCACGGTGATGAGCGCCACCGGCAGCTTCGATCACCGCGCCATCGACGGCGCGGACGGCGCGCAATTGATGGCCGCGTTCAAGGAGCTTGTCGAAAACCCGCTGGATCTTCTGGCCTGATGGCGGGGGGCGGCGTCGCCGAAGGCCAGCCCGACGGCGAACCGGTCATCCGCATGACCGCGATGCCCGCCGATACCAATGCCTATGGCGATATTTTCGGCGGCTGGCTGATGAGCCTCATGGACATGGGCGCGGGGCTCGTCGCCTCGCGCAGGTGCAAGGGGCGCGCCGCGACGGTGGCGATGGACGGGATGCAGTTTCACGAACCGGTCGCGGTCGGCGACGAGGTTTCGGTGCATGCCTATATCGAGAGCGAGGGCCGTACATCCATCAAAATCGCAGTAGAAGCATGGCGGCGTCACCGGCATGAAGAGGTACGCGTAAAGGTGACCGAGGCGCGGTTCACCTTCGTTGCAATCGACGATAACGGGCGTCCGCGCCCGGTGAGTGGTTAGGAGTTTTTCAGTGGCTGACAGCTATGACGTGATCGTTCTGGGTTCGGGGCCGGGCGGCTATGTGGCGGCGATCCGCGCCGCGCAGCTCGGGCTGAAGACGGCAATCGTGGAGCGCGAATTGCTGGGCGGAATCTGCCTCAACTGGGGCTGTATCCCGACGAAGGCGTTGCTGCGCTCGGCCGAAATCCTGCACTACATGCACAATGCAAAGGATTACGGCCTCGCGGCAAAGGAGATCGAAGCGGATCTCGACGCGGTGGTGAAACGGTCGCGCGGAGTGGCGTCGCAGCTCAACAAGGGCGTGACGCACCTGATGAAGAAGAACAAGATCGCGGTGCACATGGGCACCGGCAAGGTCGCCGGAAAGGGCAAGCTGTCCGTCACCGACAAGGATGGCAAGACTCAGGAATTGTCGGCGAAGCACATCATTGTCGCGACCGGCGCCCGCGCGCGAGAGCTGCCCTTTGCCAAGGCGGACGGGAAGCGGATCTGGACCTATCGCCATGCGATGACGCCGTCCGAAATGCCGGCGAAGCTGCTCGTCATGGGGTCGGGCGCGATCGGCATCGAGTTTGCCAGCTTCTACAATGACATGGGCGCGGATGTGACCGTGGTCGAAATGCTCGACCGGATCGTGCCGGTGGAGGATGAGGAGGTGTCCGCATTCCTTCAGAAGGCGTTGACGAAGCAGGGCATGAAGATCGTTACGGGCGCCGGTGTCGAAGCGCTCGACGTCGGCGCGAAGGGCGTCAAGGCGAAGATCAAGGGCGCGGATGGCAAGGTCACCGAGACCGAGTTCAGCCATGTCATCTCTGCCGTCGGGATCGTGCCCAATACCGAGGACGTGGGCCTCGAAAGCCTGGGAGTGAAGATGGAGCGCGGCTTCATCCAGATCGACGATTTCGGGCGCACCGGGGTCGATGGCGTCTGGGCGATCGGCGATTGCACGCCCGGCCCGTGGCTCGCCCACAAGGCCAGCCATGAGGGCGTGGCCGCCGCCGAATCCATCGCCAAGGAACTCGGCAACAAGGACGTTCACCCCCACGGGCTCGACCGCAACAATATTCCCGGCTGTACCTATTGCCACCCGCAGATCGCCAGCGTCGGCCTGACCGAGGCCAAGGCGAAAGAGGCCGGGCACGAGGTGAAGGTCGGCAATTTCCCGTTCATCGGCAATGGCAAGGCGATCGCGCTGGGCGAGGCCGAAGGGTTCATCAAGACGGTATTCGATGCAAAGACCGGCGAATTGCTCGGCGCGCATATGATCGGCGCCGAGGTGACCGAATTGATTCAGGGCTATGTCGTTGGCAAGACGTTGGAAACGACCGAGGCGGAGTTGATGAACACGGTGTTCCCGCATCCGACTTTGTCCGAAATGATGCATGAAAGCGTGCTCTCCGCCTATGGCAAGGCGCTGCATATCTGAGGCGTGATGGAACGGGGCGCGGTTTTCGACCGTTGGTCGTGCAAAGGAGAAACCGCATGAGCGACGACGAATACACCCCCGTTCCCAAACGCCCCGATCCGGCCAAGGAAAACGCTGTCGATCCCGGCGCCGTACCGGGCAAGGGCAAGCCGGCGGATTCGGCGAACAAGGATCCGGACGACATGCCCAAGGGGATAACCCCGCCGGCAACAGCCAGCTGCACAACACGGCGAAATTCAATTCCGAAGTCAGCCCGCAGGATTATCCCGAAGACGAACGCCGCGCGAGCCAGCTGACCGGGGGCCCCAAGAAATAACGCGATTCTGACGTGCCGGTAATGCCGGCGCTTGCCGGATACGCCGCGCTGGGATAGCGGCGGACCGGTGACCGAAAAGACGCAAGACACCGCATTTCCGCAACCTCGGCCCCACGGCGTTGCGGAAGATATCTATGGGCTTGTCACCGGTGCGTTGCTGATGGCGATCGGGCTCACCTTGATGAAGGCGAGCGGCATCGTCACAGCGGGCATGGGCGGGGTCGCCCTGTTGATGACGTACAAGGTGGGATGGACCGTCGACGGTTGGTTCTGGACCTTGAACCTGCCGTTTTTCGTGCTGGCGCTGTCGGCGATGGGGCGTGGCTTCCTGATCAAGTCGATCGCGGCCGTCACGCTGGTGTCCGTGTGCGCGGCGATCACCCGTATCTCGCTCGACATTTCGGCCATTCACCCGGCTTTTGCGGCGGTGGGCGGGGGGACGGCGGCGGGTGCGGGCATCCTCGCCATGTTGCGGCACAAGGCCGGCGTTGGCGGGGTGACGATCCTCGCCATCTTTCTTGAAAAGAAGTTCGGCTGGAATGTCGGCTGGCTAAGCTTCGTGCTCGACGCGTCGATCATCGCGATCGCGGTCACGGCCATTCCGTCGGAACTGGTGATCTATTCCGTGCTGTCCGTCGCGGCGGTGAGCGGCATATTAATCGCCTATCACAAGCCTGGACGATATACGGGATATTGAGCGGGCGAGGGTTCGCGCTCCGGCCTAACTCGTGATCTCTCGCAATTTCGGGAAGCAGGCCCTTGTCGAAAGGGTTTGCGGAAAACCCGGCGCCAGTTCGGATAGAACCGAACGGAACGGCACCTCGATCCGGACACTATGCGATTCGGCAAAACCCTTGCAGGTGCCCGTATCGCTCGTGACGATGCGGTCGGCGGGTACCGCGATGCCGTAGGCGGCGGCCCGCTCCTTTGCATAGGCGCCGCGCGTTGCGGTATCCTCGCAAGTGAGGCTTACGCTTATGCAACGCGCGGTGCTGTACGCGACCTCGTCAATGGTGTGCTGCGTCCAGAACAGCCGCCCGGTTTCGATCACGCCGAAAATCATCATGATCATGATTGGCGCCAGCAGTGCAAATTCGATCACCGCCGCGCCGCCTTCATCCATCCAGAGCGCGCGAATTTTCATTCCAGCCTCAGCGTCGTGGCGCGCGTTACGGTGTCGCCGCCAAAGGCGCGTTGCGGGATGATGAGCGCCTCGATCGGGGTTGTCGCCTCGACCGTCATGTAATAGCCCGCGCGTGCGCCATTGTCGGGGCACGTCGCCTTGCAGGTATAGGCGCTGTACCCGCCGTCCGCGGAAATGCAGGCACAGCTGCGATCCATGTTGGTGCATGCATCGACGACGCCGTTGCAGCTCAGGATCACGCTCGTTGCCGTATCGTCGGAAAGCGCGCGGACATAGGCGGGAAGCTGGTCGAAGCGTACGTTTTCGCGATTGTCGAATGCGACGATGGCGCTGGCCGACAAGGCTTCGTCGAGCCTGCTCCGCTTCATGAAAAAGGATCCGATGTCGAGCGCACTCGCCACGACCATGAAGAACAGCATCGACCACAACGCGAATTCGACCGCAACCGCGCCCGTTTCATCATCGCGGAGGGACCGGATCATCGGACCAGCCTGATCCGGCTGTTGGCGCGCGTTTCGCCGCCGGCCGATCCCGTCATCAGGCATTTGGACCCGGCCGTCGCGCCGCCAGCCGCCTTGATCTCATCCGCGATCAGCATGAAGCATGTGCCGCCATCGGCGGTCGAATTGCCGCCGGCCATCGTCACCGATGCGTTGGGGAAATGGATGGTGCCCGAAAACACGTTGCCGGTCCCGCCGGTCCAGTTCGACGCACCGCTTGCCGCCGAATGGAAAAGGAGTTGCGCGATCTGCGCACCCGATTGCGAGTAGCTCGGCGCGGAAAGCTTGGTCAGCGCACCACCCGCCAGCTTGAGGAGGCCTGCAAGAATGAACGTCACATCCTGCCCGGCCATGTCGAAGCCAGCGCCATACCCGCCATAGGTTTCGCCGGTCAGCGAGGAGGTATAGGGCCAGGTCGTGCCCCCCGTGCCGTTCACGAAATCGCCATTGACGGTGTAACGACCCGCGCCGAAATACACCGAACCGCCGAAATCCATGTCGCCATCGATATAATGGTTCGCGGTGTCGCCGAAAACCATGCGGCTCCCGCCCATCGTCTTGATATCGCCGCCGATCGACGTGCTGCCATCGCCCATCAGGAAACGCGCGCTTCCCGAAAGCGATACCGCCGCGCCGCTTTTTGGCGTGCCGATGATCACATCACCGTTGCCGATGGCAAGCTCGCTGTCACCTTGGACGTCGATGGATTCCGACACGACGAAATCGCCGTTCCCCATCAAGGTGTCGCCACCGCCGCCCAGCTTGATCGATTTGAAATAATGGTCGCCATCGCCCATGAGCAACGATTGTCCGCCGCCCAGATTAAGGGTGTCGTTGATCACGACCTTGCCATCGCCCTTGCGATTGGTGCCGAGGAAATCGATCTTTCCGTCGCCGATCCACAGCGTGCCGTCGCCGAAGGTGACTCCGTTCGATCCGCTGTTGAACCCGCCGTTGATGTAAACGTCGCTATCGCCGAAATTGACGGAGGATCCCCCCCCGACCGCGACGCCGTTTGACACCGTAATCCTCGATCCCGACTGGAATACGACATCGATGCCGCCGTCCACCGTCAGGCTGGAAATATCGTAATTGCCGGCGGGGATCACATACCGGTTCGTGTCGCCAACCCGGTATTGCTTCACCGCATTGCTGGGCGACCACGACAGATCCCATTTTGCGCCGCCTGGCGTGACGGGATTGAACAGTTCGGGCGGCGCTGTGCGAGAGCCCAGCTTGTCTTCTGCCTCCGCGATTTCCAGATTGTCCTTCCACGGATCGAACAGGTCTGTCTTGGCATTGTGACGGTCGGCGAGGGCGGGCAGTTGATTGTTCCACTGCGGCACTTTCAATTCGCCGCCGTACCGCAGGGAATCCGCCTTCAGCCAGCCGGAATTGAGCACGATGTCGCCAAGCCCTGCGACGATCTGGGATGCCTCGATCGTGTCGCCCTTGTTCGCGAGACCGCCGATCGCCGCCACCGAACAGCCCGGCGCATTGATCGATGCGCCGCCGTTCACCACAAGCGCGTCGTTTCCCGTACTCAGCGCCAGAAAACAGGGCGTGTCGTAGGGCGATCTGCTTTCGACGACGGCGGCGGATACGGCCGACACGGTAAAATTCCCGCCAAGCCCGACCGCCGCAGCGAGGAGATAGGGCACGTCGCGCGTGATGGTGACTTCGACCACCTTGTCACCCTCGTAAGGGTAATCATCGACCAGCTTCGCCTTTACCGTCACGCCCTCCAGGCGGTTCGCGGCGGCAACCACCGCGGCGGCGCTTTCCAGATCGACGGAATTGTTGTCCTGATACTCGAGCGCCACACTCAGGGCGGCCATGTCGGCGACGCGCTGATTGACGACTTTCTGCCCGTATCCGCGGCTGAGGTCGAAGGCCAGCCCCGCGCCGCCCAGCATGACGGGCAGCGAAAGGGCGGCAAGCGTGGTCACCGATCCGCGCTGATCGCGCAAGATCCTGCGAAACAGCGAGGAAGATAGTCTGCGGGCCATGCTCGGGAAGATGGCGCAAAAGGCTTAAGATTTCCTAAACGTCCCGCTTGCGGGCGTGATTGCGTCCGGCAATTCCCGTGGCCGCCATCGCATGGCAATGCCGGTCCCGCGACCGCATCGCCCGTGACAAACGCAGCGCGCGCTCGGGGCGCCGCGCGACCCATGCGACATGGTGAACGCATTCATCGCCGCCTCGATAAAACGCCCTGCGCAATGGCACTTTGGCTGCGGCTCTTGTAGGCGGGCGGCATGACCCTGTTGATTTTCTACGTCGCGCTTGCGCTCGTCGTGTCGTTTTTGTGCTCGCTTCTCGAGGCATCCTTGCTCACGATCACGCCGTCCACGATCCGTTCGGCACAGGATCATGGCGCGGGCTGGGCGGTAAAGCTCAAGAAGCTGAAGGACGATGTGGAGCGTCCGCTTGCCGCGATCCTGACGCTCAATACCGTGGCGCATACGATGGGGGCGGCGGGCGCCGGCGCGCAATATGCCAAGCTCTACGGCGCGGGAAGCGAGGCCGTGTTCGCAGGCGCGCTGACCCTCGCCGTGCTGATCGTGACGGAGATCATTCCCAAAACCATCGGCGCCCGCTACGCGCCGAGGCTTGCGCCCTTTACCGCCTGGCTGCTGCCCATCCTCATCACGGTTCTGGCGCCGCTGGTGTGGGCATCGCGGCAATTGACGCGGGCGATCACGCGCGGACGCCCGGCCGAAATGCCGCATCATCGCGACGAATTGCTGGCGCTGGCGAGCCTCGGCCATGCCTCTGGCCAGATCGAGAGCAGCGAGGTCCGTTTCGTTCAGAACATGCTGCAACTCCACCGGGTCAAGAGCGCCGACGTCATGACCCCGCGGATCGTCGTGTCGAGCCTTCCGATGGATCTCCCGCTGGCCGAACTCGCGACACGGATACGGGACGTTCCCTATACGCGCATTCCCCTTTTCGAGGAAAAACCGGACAATATCCGGGGCTTCGTCATCAAGCACGAGGTGTTCGCCAGCCTGTCCGACGATCCGCCGCAAGAGGATGTTCAATCGCTGATCCGCCCGTTGCCCGGCGTGCTGGACGAGGTGACGGTGGACCGTCTTTTCCGCCGCATGATCTCCGATCACCACCATATCCTCGCCGTGGTCGACGAATATGGCACGTTCCTGGGGCTGGTCACGCTGGAGGATGTGCTGGAGACGATTTTCGGGTTCGAGATCGTCGATGAACTCGACGAAATTGCGGATCTTCAGGAGTATGCGCGCGAACTTGCACGGCGCAGGGCATCCGCATCGCGGCAGGGTCGCGGAGCCGCGTCACCCCCGCGCGCCGGCTCGGATGCTTGACCCGGCGGTCATCGGCATCGCGCCGCACCATGCTGTCGGGGAACACGCGGCTCGTGCCTCGATCGCGGAGCAGGACGTTTCGAAAGAGGCGCGTTCCTTCCTCCGAAAACGACCGTCCGCACCGTTCCCGAACAAGCAGGTTGAGATGACGCAGATGTTGAAGACACTGGTGAAGGATTATGGCTGGATACACACCGCGCTCGGCGTGTTGGGCAATGCGACCTTCGTGATCGGAAGCGTGCTCTTTCTGCCGCAATTCGAACAGCTTCAACGTCTGGCCGTGTGGTGCTTCATCGTCGGGTCGGCGTTGATGCTGGTCGGTGCGTTGGGGAGCCTGGCGGTGAAACTTTACGACGATGCGTAGCGAGGCACAGCCGGGGAAGTCCGGATCGGTGTGACGGTCTCGGCGCTGGCGATGTGACCGGCGGGGGTTGCAAACGCCGCGATCTGGCGCCCGGCGGCATCGGCCTCTGCTGTGTGTCGAAGGATCGAGCCGCGCCCCATCTCCGGTCCGACGCGCTGATGGAGGGGCGCCGGCACTTGTCCCGTGCCACCTCCATGACCCGGGCAAGCGGCAACCGACCGCCGTATTCGCGCCGTTTGCGCTAGGGGATGCGCGTGTCCTGATCGCGCATGGCCGAACCGCTTGGCGAGTGGGGGGCAGGGAAGGGAAGGGGCCGCCGCCCGCCGTGGCGAACATGCGGCCCCTTGACCCTCGTGCCCCGTTTCCCGGCCTCTAGAACGTGATGCGCCCGCGCAGGCCGTAGGTCCGGGCATCGTTGAGGAAGCGAATGTTGAGGGCAGAGCCCACCAGCGCCTTTTGCGAAACCTCCTCGTCGAGGAAATTGCTCGCCCACGCCTCCAGACGGAAATTCCCGATCGTGTAGCCCGCCCCGAGATTGAGCGTCACGAAACCGCTTTGCCGATCGGGAAAGCCGGCTTCGAGCGCCCCCTGCCGATCCCCGTCGAGGAAGACGATGTCGTCCTCGTTGAACTGGGTCAGGAAGAACGAGGATCGGTAATTGAGCAGAGCCTGCCAGTCGAACTGACCCTCGCCGATGTCGAACCATTGCGAGAGACGCGCGCTCAGGTTCATCTTGGACGCCAGAGGCAGGCGATTGCCGACAAGGCTGATGAGCGGGGATTCGCCCCCGGCATCGTTATCCTGCGCGCGGGGATCGGCCACCACGCCCTTCGTGATCTCGGTATCGAGATAGGCGGCATTGAGGTCGAGCGCATAGTTCGCCGGCAGTTTCAGCTTGAGCTCGGCCTCCGCGCCGTAGATGCGGGACGCGCCGATGTTGCGATTGACGAGCGAGTAGCCGTTGCAGACCGGCGGTGCCTGCGTGTTGTCGAGATTGATGCAGGTGAGGTCCTGAAAAACCTGATCGGAGTAGTCGTAGTAGAAGCCGGTCAGGTTGAAGATGGCGCGGCGTCCGAACGCGTCGAAGCTGTTTCGGCTACCCGCCTCGTACACGATGATCTCTTCGGGGCTGAATGTCTCGGGTATGGTCGAGCCATTGAAGCTGTCGTTGAAGCCGCCCGATTTGTGGCCGGTCGACACCTTGGCATAAAGCATGGTGTCCGGGCTCACGTCGAATTCGATCCCGGCGCGCCAGTCGATGAAATCGAACGCGGCCTGACCAATCTGCTGATCCGGGATGGTGAGTTCGACGAAGCTGAAGCCGCCGTTCGCGTTTGCCGGACAGTTCACGAACCCGTTGTCGATATCGGGACGGTCGATACAGGTCCCGTTGGGGTTCGTTCCATTCGCGATCGCGCCGATCTGGTCGATCAACGTATCGCGAAGGCCGGGCGTGCGGATCCCTTCGATCAGGAATTGCGCGCGCTGTTGCGGGGTCGTGATCCCGCTCACGTCGAAATTGGGGCGGCCGAGGAGGTTGGGCCGGAAGCCCTCGGTCCCCAGACGCGTGCCAAAGCAGCAGGAGAAATCCTCCCCGCCCAGCGTCAGCGCCCAGTTGCCGCCGATGCCGTAGCGCGACTTCTGTTCTTCGGTGTAGCGCAGCCCGCCGAAGATACGCAGCCGGTCCGTGACGTCGTAAGTCCCGTCACCGAAGAATGCGAAGCTTTCGCCATTGACGTCGGGCATCGTGAATTCGGTACCCGAGTAACAGCAATACCCACGATCGGCGAGCGCGAGATAGCCGACCGCCTGGTCCTCCTTGAAATAGAACCCGCCCAGGTTCCAGCGCAGGCGCTGCTCGTCATTTGCGGACAGGCGCAGCTCATAGACCTGGCTCTTGGATTTCGCCTGCCAGAAATTGTTCGAGAAATTGTCATACTCCTGCGCATCGAGGTCGCGGCCCGGATAGTCGATGCCTTCGCTGCTGGCATTGGCCTGCTCGAAATCGACGGAGCGATAGCTGCCGGTGAATTCGGCGGTGAACGTGTCGAACTCGTAGGCAAGCCGGCCCTGTATGCCCCACAGCTCGTTCTCCATGTCGCCCTGCATGCCGCGATAGACGACGTCCTTCAGGTCGAGCTTGTCGGGCCGCAGTCCGGTGGCGATGACCGCGGTATAGATATTCGCGCCGGGATAGCCGGTGCCCGTTTCCATGCCGTAATCGCCCACGAAGGAGATGCTCAGCCGATCGTCCGGCTCCCAGAGAAAGGAGAGGCGGCCGGCGTAGTTCTCTTCCAGGCCCGCGGGCTTGAGCTGGCTTGCCTGTTCGCCCGTGGAGACATTGCGAAAGCCGAAGTCGCGATTGACGTAATAGCCTGCTGCCCGCACGGCCATGGTGTCGCCGAGCGGTATGTTGAGCGCGCCCTCGGCCCCATAGGACGAGCGATTGGCGATCTCCGCCTGCGCATAGCCGCCAAATTCGCCGAGCCGCGGCTTGGCGGTGATGATGTTGAGCGTGCTTACCAGCGCGTTGCGGCCGTAGAGCGTACCCTGCGGCCCCTTGTTCACCTCCACCCGTTCAAGATCGTAGAACATGAGGCCGAGCCCGCGGGGGCGCGGAATGTAGACCCCGTTGAGATGCGGCGCCGCGCCGGGATCGCCCAGTTCGGTATTGTTCGCGGAGCCGACGCCGCGAATGAAGATTTCCACATTGCCTTCCTGATTGGCGATGCTGAGCCCGGGGACGGCGACCTGAAGATTGCGCAGGTCCCTGATGCCGTCCTGGCGCAATTGGTCGGCATCAATGGCCTGCACCACGCCGGCCACGTCCTGCAGATTTTCCTCCCGGCGGTTGGCGGTTACCATGATGACGCTGTTGTCATCGTCCGTATCCTGCGCCTCGGTCGGCCCGGAGCCGTCCGCGGGCGCCGTCTGCGCCTGTGCAGGCAGGGCTGCGACGGAGCACAGCAGGATGGTGGCAAATGTCCTTGCGAATTTCGTATTGGTCATGGTGTCCTCCCCTTCGATCTGTCCGTGCAGATCGTGCTTATTGACATGAAACTTGGTTGCCCGACGGCGACACGATCCGCGCCGACGAGAGTGTAAGATCGAGCCGCCCTTCGGTGACCAGCATCAGCGGCGCATCGATGCGCCCCATGTCGACGCCGGCTTTTTCGAAACAGCTCAAAGGAAGCGCGAGCCGCGTCCAGGCCCCGCCCTGCGCCGCCTTGGTCAGCACCGCGCCGAGCGGAAAGCCGCCAGCGCATCCCTCGCCGCAGGTCATCATCAGCGTCACGTCCTCGGTCGGCGCGGAATTGACCCTGAATTGCAGTTCCAGCGCGAGATCGCCGTTGGTCTGCCGCGTAAGGTCCGCCGGGCTGTTCTGTACGATGGCGGCTGCGGCGCGGCCCTTGCCGGTGAAGCGCAGGCGCACCGAATCCTCCTGCGCATTGCGGTCGGCCCGCTCGAGCGTGATGAGGTCGGGGCCGGGGTTCGTCGCGAGCGCGCCCGGCGTCCCGATCAGCAATCGCCGTCCCGCACCGGCACGCCCGGCGTCAAAGAGCACGCTATCGTCGACCGGCGCGGCGGAGGCGCGGTCCTCGGGCAGCATCGCAAGCGCGCCGTCGTCCACCGTGGTCAGCCCGAAGCCATAGGGAAACAACGGATCGTAATCCGCATCGCCGATGTTCAAGGCGGTCTGATCGCTGGATTTCGGCCAGCTATACGGCAGCTTGCCCGTAAATTCGGTTTTGCCGAACAGGACATCGGCGATACCGCCACCCTCGGAACCCGGAAGCCACGCGGCAACGAAGGCGTCCGATGCGTTGATGAAGGGATTGGCCCACATCGCGCGGCCCGACAGAAACACCGATACGGTCGGAATCCCCTTCGCGCGAAGCGAGCGGAGCAGGGAAAGGTTGGCCTCATCGTCATAGCCGACGTCGGGCCGGTCGCCCTGAAACTCTGCGTAGGGCTCTTCCCCGAACACGACGATCGCGACGTCCGGCCTCGTCGCATAGGAGCCATCGGGCGAAAGCGTCGCGGTTCCGCCTGCGCTGGTGGCGGCGTCCGCGATCCCTTCCCATATCGACTGCGCATGGGGAAAGTCGGATCGCTTGGTGCCCGTTCCCTGCCAAGTCAGCGTCCAGCCGCCGGTCTGCTTGGTGAGATTGTCGGCGCCGTCGCCAGTGACCAGCACGTTCGCCCCGCTGTCGAGGGGGAGCACGCCGCCCGCATTCTTGAGCAGGACCAGCGATTTTCGCACCGCCTCGCGCGCCACCGCCCGGTGGTCGGCGCTGCCCAGGCGTTCGAACTCGCCAGCATAGGGGCGCGAGGACGGCTTGCCCGCCTCGAAAAGCCCGGCGCGCAGTTTGACGCGAAGGATGCGCCGCACCGCGTCGTCGAGCCGGTCCATCGGCAGCGTACCGTCGCGCGCGTCCGCCAGTGTGGAGGTGTAGAGCGCCTTCCAGCTGTCGGGCGCCATGTACATGTCGAGGCCCGCGATGACCGACTGCGCGCAATCGGTTGCGGTGCAGCTTACCACCTGCCCATGGCCGTTCCAGTCGCCGACGAGAAACCCGTCGAAGTTCCAGCGATCCTTGACCACGCCGGTCAGCAAGGACCGGTTGCCGTGCATTTTCGCCCCGTTCCAGCCTGAAAAGCTGACCATGACCGACTGCACGCCGGCCTCGATCGCGGGAAGGTACGGCGCGCTGAACAAATCGCGCAGGCCGGTCTCCGTAATCCGGGTGTCGCCCTGGTCCTTGCCGCCGGTGGTGCCGCCGTCGCCCAGGAAATGCTTGGCCGTGGCGATGATATGCGGGCCGCGCAGCCAGTCTTCGTCGCCAATCTTTCCCTGCAACCCCTCGATCAGCGGGGCGGCATAGGCGGTGGCGATCTCCGGCGTCTCGCCAAACCCTTCGTAGGTCCGGCCCCAGCGATCGTCCCGCACCACGGCGAGCGTTGGGGCGAATGTCCAGTCGAGGCCGGTCACGCGCATCTCGACTGCGGTAATCTCGCCGATGCGGCGCAACAGTTCGGGGTCACGCGCGGCGCCGAGGCCGATATTGTGCGGAAACAAGGTGGCGCCGACGATATTGTTGTGGCCGTGCACCGCGTCGCTGCCCCAGATGATCGGAATGCGCGGCAGCTTGCCATCGCGCTTCATCGAGGCGGCGTAAAACGCATCGGCCGCCTTCAGCCATTGCGGGGCGGGCGCATTATAGGCACCGCCCGGCGTCGAATTGCCGCCGTTGAGGATCGAGCCGAGGTGATACCGGCTGACGTCCTCGGGGGTGACGCTTCCGATGTCGGCCTGAATGATCTGCCCGACCTTCTGCTCCAGCGACATCGCGGCGATCAGGGCCTCGATCCGCTGCTCCATCGCCGCATCGCGCGCGATGGGCGCCGACAGAGCTAGCCAGACAGAGGGATCGGCGACCGCCGACGGATCCGGTTGCGCCGCGAGCGGAGCGGCCGCCAGCGCCGCGCCAAGCGCGCCCGCCATCGTTCCCGCCATGAATCTAGCCCTGCCAAACAGCACCCGTCTCTCTCCCTGCTTATGACAACGTTTACCGTCGTTGCTGACAACGTTTACCGGCGTCTATCGACAGGTGTCAAGAGAGTCGCTAACCCATACCCGCCGGCAGGGTCGGCGAGGGGTCCGGCGGCGCGCTTTTTTCCGGAGACTGTGCTATTCCCAAACGATCCACGATCGTCGACGTCGCCGAACTCGCCGGGGTGTCGATCAAGACGGTCTCGCGCGCCCTGAACGACGCCCCGCATGTCAGCACCGATGCCCGCGAACGTGTGCGCGCCGCGGCGGCGAAACTCGATTATCACCCGAACATCGCGGCACAGAGCCTGATCGCGCGGCGCAGTTACCTGATCGGGCTGACCTACGAACGGCCGAGCCCGAGCTATGTCGTCGAACTGCAGAACGGTGCGCTCGCCCGCCTCGAAGATTCGCGCTTCCGGCTGGTGGTGCTGCCGTTTCGCGACGTGGCCAACCGGCCGACCGAACTGGGGCGCCTGCTCGTACGGGCCGGTCTCGACGGCGTGGTGCTCGCACCTCCTGCCTGCGATCAGGACGATCTGCTCGAAATGCTCGACCGGCAGAAGGTACCCTATGCGCGGATCACGCCCCATCGGGAGATGGCGCGCGGGATCGTGGCGACGATCGACGAGGTCGCCGCCGGTCACGCGATCGCCGCACATCTGCTGTCTCTTGGGCATCGCCGCATCGGGATCATCATGGGCGACCCCTCGCATGCCGCGTGCGCGGCGCGGATGGAGGGGTATCGCCGGGCCTTCGCGGAGGCCGGGGCGGAGATCGACGATCATCTGATCGTGACCGGCGATTTCACCTATGACGTGGGCTATGCCGTTGCGGCGGATCTGCTCCGCCGGGCACCGCAGCCGACCGCGATTCTGGCGCAGAACGATGACATGGCGGTGGCGGCCATGGCCGCAGTGCGCGACCGCGGCATGGCTGTGCCGGCGGATGTCTCGGTTGCCGGGTTCGACGATTCCGAAGTGTCGCGTACGGCGTGGCCGCAATTGACCACCGTGCGTCAGCCGGTCAGCGAACTGGCATGGGACGCGACCGACCGGCTCATTGCCGCGCTCGAGACAGAGCGCGACGGTAGCAGCAAGGACGCCGCGTCACCGGCTCCGCGCGGCGATCATGCCCACGAATTGTTCGTGCGGGGTTCGACCGCACCACCGCGCTAATCCCGGATCAACGGCGGGACCGCATTCCGGATCAGCTCGCGCGCCTGCGCCGGGAACCAGCCACCCGCGCGCGGCGCCGCGATCCCGCGCGCGGGGTCGGTCGGCCCACCGGTTCCGCGATAGCATTCACCGTCGGATTCTCCGGGAATCTTGATCCACAGATACGCATCGACATAGGGATTGCCGGTATCGAGCGCAGGCCGTCGGCCAAGCCCGCGCCCCGGCGGATTGCACCAGATTTCCGCGTCGGAATATGTGTTTGCCGGCGGATCCCACGATCCCGTTCCGTTGCGGCTGGTATCTATGATTGCGTGTTTCTGCGATGCCGGTTCCCGCGCGATTCCGACGCGCGCGAACAGCGCGTCATAAGCCGCATCGGTCGCGGTCCACGAGCTGGAATCGGCGAAATCGGCGGGATGATATTGGCTCGGGCATGCGCGCGGATCGGTTTCTCCCCCTGTCACGAGGGCGAGGCAATCGCTGATCCAGCGCGCGTAATGGAGCAGGCGGAGGTCGCTTTCGAAATTCGATACGTTGAGGAAATATCCGTCCGCGCGGGCGACATTCGCGCGGATGAGGCGGTCGGCGGCTTCGCCCGGGGCGAGCCATCCGCTGCCTGTTCCGTCGAGGTAGATGCGCACGTTGGGCAAGGCGGCGAGGATATCCACCGCCGCGCTCAATTGCGCAAACCGTGTCGCGGCGGCATCGCTGTCCGCGCTGCTTCCGGGTTGGCAATGCTCCAACTCGCCGTCGAGCGTGCGATGCCAGGGGATCGCGCCCAGGCTGTCGGGTTCGAGCACGACGATTGCCGCACGTTCGCCGATGCCGGCTGCAAAGCCTTCGATCCAGGCACGATAGGCATCGCTGCCCGCCGCGCCCCCGGCGGAATAGAGCGCGCAATCCCGCGCGGGAATGTTGTAGGCGACAAGGACCGGCAGGGCATTCCCTGCCGCCGCTGCGTCAACGAGGCTTGCAACCTGTCGTTCCACTTCGGCGGGCGTCCCATCGGAGAACCATGTCGCGGTGGGAATGCGGCCGAGGGCGAGAGCATCCCGCCGCGCTTCCCCGTCCAGCCGTTCCGCCGCGGCGAAGGTGGTGCTGTGAGGATTGACGTATAAAGCGGGCTGCGCCTGCGCCGAAGACGCAGCGCCCAGTCCGAGCGCCATGTGTGCCGCGAGGTAGGCCATGAACCGTAATTTTGCCATCGCCAATGTCTGCCAGCATCGCACGATCGTGACAATCGGAAGGCGCGACGGGACGGTGTAAAATGGCAATTTCGCCGTATTGAAACGGCCTGTGTCGACGGCGCGGATCGCGGGACGGAACGAAAGTTACGCCGCAGGACCGGATTTCGGCCTTGAAGCCGCGCCCGATCGGCGACGAGGCCGCGAATCTCGATGATGTCGTGTATGTAGCGCCCGGTATTGGTCGGTGCCATGTGGCGGAAGCGGTGTCCGCCAAACTATCTGCCAAAGTTATTCGAGTTTGACCTTGGAAACCAACTAAATGCTGCGGTTTATCTTCTAAAATAGTTTTCATCTGTCCTTACCTGTTCGATTGCATTCCCATAAAACCAGCCTATTATCAGGGAGCGGTTATGGGAACGGCCCTTGATGTCGACGGTTGGTTCGATTCCCTAAAAGGGAGCCGAAATGCCAAAGAAGCTTCATAACGCGCTAACCCCTCTTACTGTGAAGAACGCCAAGCCCGGACGTCATGCCGATGGCGGTGGGCTGCACTTGCTTGTGAAGCCGACCGGCGCTCGCTCATGGGTCTATCGCTTCATGCTCAACGGCAAGTCGCGGGACGTTGGCCTTGGCGCGGCTGGGCAAGGCGGAATGTCGCTTGCCGATGCGCGCGACGAAGCGGCGGCGCTGCGACTCAAGGTTAAGGCGGGCATTGATCCGCTGGAGGAACGGGACAGGGAAGCCGCTCAGGCGCTTGCAGCTGCTCAAGCTGCCAAAGTGGCCGGGACTACGTTCAGGGACGTAGCAACCGCCTATATCGCCGCGAACGAAGAAAGCTGGCGCAATCCCAAGCATCGCCAGCAATGGCGCAACACGCTCCGCACCTACGTTTATCCGGTGATCGGAGATTTGCCGGCTGCCGAGGTCGAAACCGCGCATGTGCTCAAAATCCTTGAGCCGATCTGGAAAAGGAAAGCGGAGACTGCCAGCCGCATTCGCGGGCGGATAGAAACTGTGCTTGATAGCGCTAAGGCGCGTGGCTATCGGCAGGGAGAGAACCCAGCGCGCTGGCGCGGGCACCTTGCGCAAATCCTGCCTGCGCGCACTCGGCTATCGCGCGGCCATCACAAGGCCATTGCCTATGAGCAAATCCCCGCATTCGTCCGCGCGTTGCACAATCGGGAGGCGGTTGCGGCGCTGGCGCTGGAATTTACGATCCTCACCGCTGCCCGCTCTGGCGAAGTGACCGGCGCGACTTGGGCTGAGGCCGATTTGGACAAGGCAATCTGGACGATCCCAGCTGACCGCATGAAGGCCGCAAAAGAGCATCGGGTGCCATTGTCCCCGCGCGCTGTTGCCATACTCGAAAGCCTCAAGCCGCTGAGCAGCAAATATCTGTTCCCCGGCGCGAAGGGCGGCAAGCTGTCCGGCATGGCAATGGCGATGCTTATGCGCCGCATGAAGGTCGACGCCACCGTGCACGGCTTCCGTTCGGGCTTCCGCGATTGGGCAGCCGAATGCACCGGCTATGCCCATGAGGTTGCCGAAATGGCGCTCGCGCACACTATCGAGAACAAGGTTGAGCGGGCTTATCGCCGCGGCGATCTGTTCGAAAAGCGGCGGCGGCTCATGGACGATTGGGCCACATATTGCGGCACAATCCCGGCGGCTGGTGCCAAGGTGACGCCAATCAGGAAGGCCGACTTAGCCTAATGTCGCATTAGCCATACATCAAACTCCTAGCGGCTGCCCCTGCGCGCATCCGCCAGGAGTTTCTCATCAATTGCAGAGGGTGCGCCAAACATAGGCGCTTCCGTTCCAGACTTGAGCTTGGCGGCAAGATCTGGTGCCAATTGGCGGAATGACCGGGGGCTGGATTGGGCGAACGGAAGGTGGCACGATTGGGGCGATCGCCGGGGGTCGGATGGCTGGCAAGTCTATTGCGCTATCACAAAGCTGCTTCTGTTCGCCGTCAACGAATGTCCAACGGCATTCAGCCGACGCCTGAGTTGACGCAAAAAATGCTCCTAATGCGATCATCACTTTTGCTAATTTCATTTGACCTCCCCGTGCGCCAGATTCCCATTATCGCTACTTTTTTTAGCCCATTTTTGGTTGCTAGCAATCTTTACGTTCGAGATTGTCGCTTAATCTAGCTGGCAAGCTTCCACCGGAGACCATAGATTGCGGGCGGGGATAGGCAGGCCAGCCGACAAGCGCGCATCCCATGCGCTTCCCCGCCTCAACCTGGGAGCCGCTAGGGAGGCGGTATGGCGCGAAAAGACGAGCGGGGCGTAGTGATCCCCGCGCCCCTTCAATTCAATAATCCGGCGTCTGCAAGCCAGCCGCGCTATGATGACGAGCATCGCGGCCCAGCCGTCACCGATTCCTATGAGCTATCGCATTGCCGGATTGATCTTGCGGAGCGTTCGGAAGGTTGGCCTACTCCCGCAAACCTGCCTGCCCGGATGGTGGATTTTGCACAATCCGTTCCAGAGGATCAGCGGGCGGACTGGCTTAGGCGGCGAGCCAATATCGAAGAAGCGGACAGGCATATTTCCAATGCCATGCGTTCCGGGGAACTGCCGATATGGGTTGCTCCAATTGGAGAACCGGAACGGTTGGTAGCTCCCGGCGCGATTGTCGAAGTTGATTACGCTACGGTTGTTTCCGGCGTGTATTGTCCCCCAAAAGATCGCGGCTGGCTCTATGGCAGGCCGCTCTTTGTAAAGCGTGACGACTGGGCAAAATTCGCCGCGCGGATTGATTCCGCGAAAAAGCCTGCGCGGGAAAACGGCAAATCGCAATCACGATTCCATGATGACGACGAAAAGCAATGGCTGCGAATATCGAAGGCTGTTCGCATCCTGCACCGCATCCTGAGAACGCGGCTTGCAGGGCAGGAACCGGCCCCGTGGATTGATCCCCCAGCCGACCCGTTCGATGCTGACTACGAGAACGCAACGCATCGGCACAGGCGCACTGCCCGCACGTCACTCACCATGCGCCGCGCCTTGCTGGCGGGCGATTTGACCGCGCATTTGGTGAAAGATGGCCGCTCCCATCCGCTTCCCGGCTGGGCTTGGGAGAATGCGAGTGCGGCAGAGAACGCCTTCAACTTCAATTGGCTTCCCCTCAATCCGCTGCTGGAGCACGGCCTTGGGGAATTTGGAGATTGGCGTTGTTTCGTTTCGCGCGCCGAGTTTCGGGCATGGCTTTCCCGATCTGATATTGCTGAAATTGGCGATCTGCCGACGCTCCCCGCCCCGTTTGACCAGGATGCGCGGCCCGATCGGCTTTCCTATCGGGAGCCGCCAGAAAGGCCGTTTATCGAGCTTACAGAGGCTTTGACGTGGATAGCCTTTGCCGTCTCGCTGAGCCGCGATGAGTTCAGCTTCATGGAGCCATCCGAGTTTGGACCGTTCGCAGAGGGCGGCTGGCGGGATGGCTTGCGAACTGCGATGGCCGCTTTTGCCAATGAAGCCAGCGCCGGGAATATAAGGGTTCGAGGGCGGTATGTGGCGAAAATGTCTGATGACGATGCAACGAAGTGGGCTGACACTAAATATCTCACTGATTTGCAACTCAGAGACTTTGCCTGTTTTGAACCGGCCTTCGGGGGGCTTCAGAGAGGTGAAGGTTTGATGGAAGATCACGACATATTTGAAAGAGCATTCCATGGGAAAGATGATGGATGGCGGGAGGTTGAAGTTAGTCGAGCCGAGTTTGTGAATTTGTTCGGGTTAGGTTGGGGTAAGACAGCTCATGTCCCGAGGGCACAATCTATCGTGGGAGCCGAAAGTAAATGCAAAGATTGGTTGAGGACGGAGTTCACAAACGAGCTCAGCAATCAACGCAAAAAGGAGGATTTTCGATCAGATGCACAGGCTAAATTTCCAGGCCTGTCGCACCGCGGCTTCTTGCGGGCGTGGGGTGCGGTCGCACCTGCTGCCGGAAGGTCGAAACCGGGTCGTAAATCATAACGGCGTTTCGGTACGCTAATAATTCGTGACGGCTATTTAGGACAGTCCACTCCACGCATTTTCCGCCTCGTTCAACGGCAACCGCCAGCAAACGAGGAATGGCTATGCACACCGAAACCAATGATCTCCCCAAGATCGCCTACTCCATTAAGGAGGCTTGCAGGGCATCCAGCCTTGGGCGCACCACAATCTACTCGCATATTGCGGCGGGGCGTTTGCTCGCACGTCGAATCGGTGGGCGCACTGTCATCCCGGCAGAGAGTTTGCACGCTCTAATTGCTGGGGAGGTTTGAGCCATGCCTCACAAAAGCAAAACCCCGGCTGACACCGGGGCTTCGCGCGATAGCTTTGCAGGCCTGTCGCTCCCCACCTCTACCACTCTTGCCATTCAGGCGCAATTCTTGATCGCAGGGCATCACGTCAGGCCGGAATTGGCCGCGATGATCGCCGCGCTCGCATTCAAGGGAGGCGACCATGGCTGATCGCTATCCCGACATTCCCGGCGCGAAAGGACCGGACGGCACAAGCCAGGACGCTGCCGAGGCTATCGCTCCGACCGTCTCGCACCTTCGCCGCCTTGCCATGCACTTGCTGGCACGGCTGGGGGACGCAACTACATTAGAGGTCGTGGCAATATCCGGCGTCACGCGGGAATCGCTCCAGCCGCGCTTTTCGGAACTGCGAGCCATGGGGCTGATTGAACCGACCGGCACGCGGCGGCGCAATCCCAGCGGCAAGAGCGCAGCCGTACTCAGACTCACTGACAAGGGGAGGGCGGCGCTATGATTGTCGATATTCGCGCAATAGCGCGCCACTACGGAGGCAAGGTCTGCAAGGGCAATGCGCTAATCCCAACGCCGGGCCATTCTGTCCGCGACCGGGGGACAGCGATTAAGGCCAGCGCGCACGCTCCCGATGGTTGCCTTGTTGCTTGCTACAACGGCACTCGGGCCGATGCGCTGGCGGTCAAGGAAATGCTCCGCGCGGACGGGTTTCTTGCGCATTCCGCGCACACGCACGCGTTATCTATACAGGAACGGCGCTCGATCCGGCAGGCCGAACTAGCCCGCAAACGCGAGCGGCTGAAGGCTGAGGAAGCGGCGGCAGGGTGCGCGGTGGACCTATGGGCCAATGCCGGCCGCGCCGATCCTGCGCACCCTTACCTTGTCGCCAAGGCGCTGGAGCCGTTCGGCATCCGGCGGGCGGGCCGCGATTTGCTGGTGCCTATGGTCGATCCCCGCTTTCGAATGTGGAACGTGCAGCGCATCCGACCCGATGGTATCAAGCTGTTCGGCAAGGATGCTCCCACGGCTGGCCTGTTCTGGCCTCATGGCGTGCACCTGAGCGATGGAAGGCCATCGGCTGGCCCGCTGGTAATCGGGGAAGGCTTCGCCACAATGGCGGCTGTCCATTCGGCAACCGGCTTTGGCGTTGTCGCCGCGATGTCCGCGCGCAACCTTGAATCCGTGGCGCGGGCCATGCGCAAACTGTTCCCAACGCGCGAACTTGTCATTGCGGCGGACGATGACCGCCACCTATCGGAGAATATCGGGCTGGGAGCCGCCAGAAAGGCTGCTCAGGCCGTTGGCGGGGTTGTGGCCACCCCAAGGCCGGAAATGTGCCCAGCGGACTCCAGCGCCGATTTTGCGGACATTCCGCGCGGCGATGTTGCCGGACGCATCGAAGCGGCGCGGCTGGGGGAATGACGATGGCAGCAACCGCGCCCCAGCCGATGGACTATGCCGCAATCCATCCGGACGACGCAGCGGCGCGCATCAATGGCCATTCCGCCTTGCGCGCCACGCCTTACCGCTGGCCCGACCCCGCTTCGCTGCCACGGCGGCAATGGCTCATGGGCCATTGGCTGCTTCGCGGCGAAGTGACCGCGATTATTGCACCGGGCGGCACCGGCAAGAGCACGATCGGCAACACGATTGCGCTTTGTCTCGTCAGCGGGCACCCGCTTTTGGGTAAGCCACTGCATCGCGGGCCGCAAGCGGTGTGGATCTTCAACCTTGAGGATGGCACCGACGAACTGGAACGGCAATTGTCCGCTGCCTGTGCGTATCATGGCATTGGCCCCGATGATTGCGGGGACCGGCTCCACCTCGATAGCGGACTGGTCCAGCCGCTCTGCACGGCAAGGGAGGACCGCGACGGCTTTACGCTGGCGGAGGACGTGTTTGTCCAGCTCGCAGCGACGATCCGCGAACGGCGGATTGCAACGGTGATCGTCGATCCTTTCGTTTCCAGCCATGCCGTGCGCGAAAGCTCGAACGAGGCAATCGACGCTATCGCCAAGCGGTGGAAGCGGCTGGCTCAAGAAACCGGCTGCGCGGTCGTGCTGGTGCACCATACCCGTAAGCTGGGCGGGCGGGAGGTGACGGCAGAGGATGGGCGAGGCGCGGTTGCCTTGCGCGACGCTGCCCGCGTCGTGCTCCCGCTCAATCCCATGGGCGACAAGGAAGCTCAGGAACTGGGTATTGCGGACCCGGCATTGCGCCGCTCGCTTGTGCGTATCGACACCGGCAAGGCCAATCGCGCGCCTCCCGATTCCGCCACCTGGATCAAGCTGGAGAGCCAGAGCCTCGACAATGGCGAAGGGCTCGAACCATCCGATTTTGTCGGTGTGGCCACGCTCTGGGAAAAGCCGGACGTATTCCATGGCCTGACAACATGGCACCTCTACACCGTCCAGCAACGGCTTGCGGCTGGTGAATGGCGGGAAAGCGTGCAGGCCAAGGATTGGGTTGGCCACCTTGTCGCCAACGTGGCGGGCCTGTCCGCTGAAACCGACAAGGGGCGCATCAAGGCAATTATTCGGACGTGGAAGCGCAACGGTGCGCTGGCTGTGGAGCATCGCGCGATCAATGGCCGGGAAGTGCCTTTCGTGATCGCCGGCAAACCGATGGACGCGAGCGAAATAGGTTCCCGTCCGCACCTTGCAACGTGTGGTGCGGAAAGTGCGGAAGGTGCGGGCGCGGACCCGTGACGAACCTGCCCACACCACCACCCCCTTTATAGGGGGGTGAGGTGGTGGTGTGGTGCGAGTGAATGCTGGCGAGGATCAATTTTGGAGGTGCGGGAATTATGACTGAAACGAACAAGGCGAAGCGCAAGCAATCGGCGCGCAAGGGCAAGGCTGGTGCCCAGCCGCAAGAGCGGACTGTGACGATCCCGTTTCCCGATACCGACAGCGAGGACGAGGCCACCCGCATTCTGGAGAAACAGGTTCCCGGCTGCGACAAGCTCGACAAGGACGAGCGGGCCGAACTGTTGCGGCTGATCCGCGATCATCGCAAGCGCGGCGCACCGGCCAAGGTCAAGATGACCCGCAAGCCCCATGGCGGCTGGAGCATCGAGGCGACCGGCAAGAGCGAAATGCTGGCTCTGCTCAAGCTGCACGAAACCTTTTCGGCCAATTCGATTGACCCGGTGAATGCGCGGGCAAACGAACTGCTCAAATATCTCGGCTCAGTCGGGGCGGACAATGAAGCGCGCTACAATGCCGCGCTGTCATTCATCGAAAGCATGAAGCCCCAGGATCAGGCCGAGGCGCTAATGCTGGTGCAGATGTATTGCACCCACGATGCGGCAATTCGCGCGCTAAGCCAACTTGGATTGGCGGAATGGGCGCCAACCGCGCAGACATTCGGAAACCTCGCCACGAAGCTGCTGGGCACCTCTCAGCGGCAAATGGAAACGCTGGCTCGAATGCGCCGGGGTGGGGAACAGGTAGTGAAACATATCCACTTTGATAACCGGGGCGGGCAGGCCGTAATTGCCGAGAACGTCAGTCAAGGGGGGAGGAACAGCGAAAAATGAGGATCAATGCCATGGAGCCGGAATTACTGGCAGCGGCCCCGCGCTGCTTGGCCATGACGCGCAAGGGAACGGCGTGCCAATCCCCAGCCGTGAAAGGGCGGAAGCGGTGCCGTATGCACGGCGGGACGAACCCCGGAGCGCCTAGGGGCAATCAGAATGCCCGCAAGCATGGCGGCTATTCGGCAAAGACGCTGGAGGCGGTGCGATATGTGAGGGCAATTGCGCGCCTGGTTTGCGACTAAATGGCTACACGTTACCGGCGGTGACGCGATGAAGATCGGCGAAACGTTTTCGACCAGGAACGAAAGGGAACGGGTTTTTTGTCTAGCTGCAATGCATTTAGCGATTTGGCAATTCTATTAATCCCTGAGTTAAGGGCGTTGGATTGTCGCTCATATTTCTGCGGCATATCGAAAAAAAATCTGCTGCCATCGTCTCGGTTGGATGGTCCTTGAAGAAGCGCTTCTAAGTCGATCGCAAAACAATCGGTTATAAGCTTACCTCCGCTTTCATATTCTACCGTAACGTTGAACAGCAAAGGGAAATTTTCGCGATCGTCTGACCCAAGCCAGAGGTGAGGCTGACCCAATCCGTAATGCCACTCAAAATCGATAGGTAACGCTTCAATTGTTCGCTTGAAAGCAACCGTTTCGCGCAATGTTTTTCCACCAAATGTTGAATGCACATCGGAATCGACAGTTAGGCGGCATTGGCGCGCTGGCCCCCGACCAATATTTTTAATAACCAGATGAATCATATTGCCTCCCTGATGGAGAGACAGTGTAGCAATCAAAATTGCCCGGTTATTCTCCCAGACTTGCTTTGCTGTCGTTTGCGCAAGCCAATAGGTCAGTCCCGCATATATGACCGTGGCTACAAGAAGGCCAGAGGTTAGCCATTCTATCGCGCTCATTATCATCTCCCTTCAGTCAGCGCGATTCATCGACGCTTGGAAAGTGAGATGCAAGTGATGATCGTATCAGGGAGCCATCATGGGAACAATGTGATATAAGGCAAGAAAACAAAATAAATTCAACGCCATGTGGCGGAAGCGGTGGGATTCGAACCCACGATACGGTTGCCCGTATGCCAGTTTTCAAGACTGGTGCCTTCAACCGCTCGGCCACGCTTCCACATCATCGCCATCGTTCGTCGCGGCAATCGCGGCTGCGTCGCTAGCCAAAAGCGCCGGCTTTGTCACGCCACATCGCGCATGGGGGGGCATTCGTCGCATGTCGCAATTCACACGGCCGTGTTCCTGTGCCATGAGCCTGAACATGCTGAAAAAACTTCGCGCCGCCGTGCGCCTTCCCTCGTTCGCCGGTGCCGCCGTCGCGCTTTTGCTGGCCGCGCCGTCATCGGCGCAGACGCTCACGCAGGCAGGCTTCGATGCCTATCTCGATCAGGTTGCCGCCCGTGCGCGGCAGCAGGGCGTGTCGGATCGCGCGATCGCCGCGGGGCTTTCGGGTCTCACGCTCAATCCCCGCGTGGTCGAACTCGACCGCCCGCAGGCGTCCAACCCCAATTCGGTGCCGCCCCCCTTTGCCCCCTATCGCGAGCGTCATGTCGATTCCGCGCGGATCAATGGCGGCATCCGCGCCTACGCGCGCAATGCCTCGCTCTTTCCGGAGATCGAGCGGCGCTATGGCGTGCCGGGCGAGGTGCTCGTCGCGATCTGGGGGCATGAAACCAATTACGGCAGCTACATGGGCGGGTTCGACCTGCCGCGCTCGCTCGCGACGCTGGCGTATGAAGGGCGCCGCCGCGACCTCTTCGAAGGCGAGCTCATCGCCGCGCTCAAGATGATCGACCAGGGTGTCGCACGTTCGCAGCTGGAGGGGAGCTGGGCCGGCGCGTTCGGCAATCCGCAATTCCTGCCGAGCGTGTGGCTGCGTCTCGCCGTCGATGGCGACGGGGACGGGGACCGCGATATCTGGAACAGCAATGCCGATACGCTGCATTCCATCGCAAATTATTTTAAAAGTGCGGGCTGGCGTCCGGGCGAACCCTGGGGCGTGCCCGCCGCCGTACCGGCCGGGTTCGACATGGGCCCGCAACGCACCGACCTCGTTGCGCCGCGTTGTCCGCGCGTCTTCGCCCGGCATAGCCAGTGGAAGACCGTGCGCGAATGGAAGGCGCTCGGCATTCGTCCGCAACGCGCGATCCCGGACGACAGTTTCGCCGTATTGTTCGAACCCGACGGGCGCGGGAACACGGCCTATCTGCTGACCTCGAACTATCGCGTGATTCTCGATTACAACTGTTCCAACTATTACGCGCTTTCGGTAGGGCTGCTGGCCGATGCGATAAGGCGTTGATCCGACGCCGCCGCGCTGATGACGGGATGACATGACCGGATTGACCCTTCGCCGAACGCTTTTCGGCCTGACCGCGGCCGTGATGCTGGGCGGCGCGCCGCTTCTTTACGCACAGGCGGATCGCGGCGACGGGGCAGGGGGCGCGGCCTCGGGCGGGCCCGCCCCGCCGCTTGCGCCCGCCCCTCCGCAAAGCCTCGACGGTGCGCCCATCGCGCTGATGTACGATCTGGGCTCCAGCCGGACCCTGCTCGCCCGCGAAACCGACCGGCGGTTCATTCCCGCCTCGCTGACGAAGCTGATGACCGCCTACACCGCCTTTGAGATGGTGGAAGAAGGCCGCATCGCTCTCGATCAGGTCATCACCGTCGATCCCGAAACCGCCCGGCAGTGGAGCCGGCGCGGGTCGTCCATGTTCGTGCGCGCTGGCGACCGGATCACCGTCGATACGTTGCTCGCCGGGATCGTGACGGTGTCGGCAAACGACGGCTGCGTCGTGCTGGCCAAGGGGGTTTCGGGCAGCGTGGACGGATTTACCCGCGAGATGAACGCGGAGGCGCGCAAGCTGCGCATGACCGACAGCCATTTCAACACGCCCAATGGCTGGCCGGACGAGGGGCGCACCTACACCAGTGCGCGCGATCTCGCCAAGCTGGCCAAGGCGATCCTGACCGATCATCCCGATCTTTACCGGCGCTATTTCGCGATGGAGGAATTCAGCTTCAACGACATCACGCAAAAGCATCACAACCCGATCCTGGGCGCGGTGGCGGGCGCGGACGGGTTGAAGACCGGCTTTACCAACGAGGCGGGTTATGGCTTCGTCGGCTCGGCACAGCGGGACGGGCGCTACGGCTCATCATGGTGGTGGGCAACACCGAAACCTCGCGGGAGCGCAAGCAGATCTCGCGCGATTTCATGGAATGGGGTTTTGGCGAATGGTCGGCGACGCGATTGTTCGGGAAGGACGCGGAAATCGGCCGGGTCAAGGTGCAGGGCGGCAGCCACACCAGCGTCGCGGTCGCCGCGCCGCGCCCCGTTTTCGTCACCACCCCCATCGGCAAGGCGCCGAACCCGTCCGTCAGCATCGTTTATCAAGGTCCGGTCGTCGCGCCCATCCGCAAGGGGGAGCGCATCGCCGAACTGCACGTCGAGAACGGCAACGGCAAGGCGAGCCGGATGGATCTCGTCGCAATGGAGGATGTCGCGCCTGCCAATCGCTGGCAGCAATTGCGCAACGGCTTGCTGGGGCTGGTCGATTGACGGGGGTGTTCATCGCGGTCGAGGGGATCGACGGGTGCGGCAAGACCGGCTTTGCGCAGGCGCTTGCCGATCACCTGACGCAGCGCGGCAATGATGTGGTGGCCACGCGCGAGCCGGGCGGATCGCCGCAGGGCGATGCGATCCGTGCGCTGATCCTGTCGGGCGCGGACGATTCCTGGGACGATCGGTCCGAGCTGTTGTTGATGACGGCGGCGCGGATCGAACATGTGCGGCGCACGATCCGCCCCGCGCTCAATGCCGGGCGCTGGGTCGTGTGCGACCGGTTCGTCGGCTCCACCATCGCGTACCAGGGGGCGGGGCGCGGGCTTCCGGTGGATTTCATCCGCATGTTGCACGCCCGCACGATCGGCGATTTTTTCCCCGACCTGACCGTCGTGCTCGACCTCGATGCCGGGACCGGCCTTGCGCGCAGCCGCAAACGGCTGACGCGCGATGGCAGCGGGGAGGACCGTTTTGAAACGCTGACGCAGGAATTTCACGCGCGGGTGCGGCAATCCTTCCTCGATCAGGCGGCGGCGGATCGCGCGGCGCATGTCGTCATCGATGCCTCCGGATCGCAGGACCGGGTGATTGCCGATGCGCTCGCCGCGGTCGACGCATGGCTCGATGCGCGGGGGTGATGCGGCCGTGATGCGTTCATGACGCAGGGGCGCGGATCCATGCTGCGCCTTGTGCCGAAAGGTTGCACCGGCTAAGGGCCGCGACATATCCGAACAATCGACAGTTTTTTTGCAAACCATTCAAGGTCCACACCCATGAAGATCAGCGGCGTCGACATTCGCCCCGGCAATATTCTCGAATATGAAAAAGGCATCTGGAAGGTCGCCAAGATTCAGCACACGCAGCCCGGCAAGGGCGGTGCCTACATGCAGGTCGAGATGAAGAACCTGATCGACGGGCGCAAGACCAACGTGCGGTTCCGCAGCGCCGACACGGTCGAGAAAGTGCGCCTCGACCTCAAGGATTTTCAGTATCTGTATGCCGATGACGAAAGCCTCGTCTTCATGGATACCGACACGTTCGAACAGATCCAGCTTCCCGCCGACCTGCTCGGCGATGCTGCCGCCTTCCTTCAGGATGGCATGCAGGTCACACTCGAAATGTATGACGAGCGCCCGATCAGCGTTGCCCTGCCCGAGCAGGTCGAGGCCCAGGTCGTCGAGGCCGATGCCGTGGTGAAGGGGCAGACCGCCTCCTCAAGCTACAAGCCAGCCGTGCTCGACAATGGCGTGCGCGTCATGGTCCCGCCCCATATCGAGAGCGGCACCCGCATCATCGTCGACGTGTACGAGCGCAGCTATGTCGGCAAGGTCAGCTGATCTTTCCCTTACGCCCCTGATTTGAAAAGCGAATAGAAGAATGGCCCTTTCCGGCATCATCCGCGTCATGGAACGCGCCGCGCGCAAGGCGGGTTCGCGCCTGCGCCGCGATTTCGGCGAGGTCGAGCACCTTCAGGTCAGCCGCAAGGGACCGGCCGATTTCGTGTCGAAGGCGGACCGCGCCGCCGAACGCACGTTGTGGGACGAATTGCGCGCCGCACGGCCGGGCTGGGGCTTTCTCATGGAGGAAGGCGGCACGATCGAAGGCGACGACGACAAGCCGCGCTTCATCATCGATCCGCTCGACGGGACGACCAACTTCCTCCACGGCATGCCGCATTTCGCGATTTCGATCGCGGTGCAGGAGCCCAAGCTCGACCGCAGCGGTTGGGGCGAGGTGACCGCCGCGCTGGTCTACCAGCCGATCACGGACGAAAGCTTCTGGGCCGAAAAGTCGCGCGGGGCGTGGCTCCACGATGCGCGGCTGCGCGTGTCGGCGCGCCGCGACCTTGCCGATTCGCTGATCGCGACGGGCACGCCTTATGGCGGGCATGGCAATTTCGCCGAATGGTCCAAGATCGCCAATGCCATCGGCCCGCGCGTGGCCGGGTTGCGCAGGTTCGGCGCGGCCTCGCTCGATCTCGCATGGGTGGCGGCGGGCCGCTACGAAGGGTTCTGGGAAAGCGATCTCAGCCCGTGGGATACGGCTGCCGGGTGCCTGCTCATCCGCGAGGCGGGCGGTTTCGTGTCCGACTGGAAGGGGCGTTCTCTCCCCGTGTGCGACAAGACCGTTTTGGCCGGGAATGACGCGATCCATTCGCGGCTGCACAAGCTTCTCGTGGGCGCGCTCAAGGGGGATTGATGCGCGCAGCCCACCCGGCTAAGGCCGGTGAGCGCCGCCTGTGACAGGGCGGCTGTGCCCCTGTGGCGGAATGGTAGACGCGAACGACTCAAAATCGTTTGTCGCAAGACGTGCCCGTTCGAGTCGGGCCAGGGGCACCATTTCATGGAATGCGAATGTCGCCCCGGTGGGCGGATCGAGGCGCCATATGGCGCTTCGTCTCGCAGGGTGTTAGGACTTTTGGTCTATGCCGGGCTTGCCGTCCTATCACGCCGCTGCCGCGATGGCGCTGACCATCGCGATGTTCGTCGCCTTTGCGCGCGGGCGGATCAAGACCGAAATCGTCAGCCTCGTCACCATCGCGATCATCGCGCTGGGCCTCTATTTCTGGCCGCTTGATTCCATCGACCGGAATGCCGGGCTCGCCGTCGCGTTCAGCGGTTTCGGCCACCCGGCGCTCATCACCATCTGCGCGCTGATGATCATGGGCCGCGGGCTGGTGGTCACCGGCGCGCTGGAGCCGGCGACGCTGTTCCTCGACCGCGTGTGGAAGTTCAATCCGCAGGTCGGCATGCTGGTGTCGCTCATGCTGGCGATGGGGCTGTCGATGATGGTCAACGATACGCCGGTGCTGGTGCTCCTGCTTCCGGTGTTCGTACAACTGGCCGAACGCGGCGCGATGCCGGCATCCAAAACGCTGATCCCGCTCAACGCTGCGGTGCTGATCGGCGGGATGGCGACGACGATCGGCACGTCGACCAACCTGCTCGTCGTGTCCATTGCCGAGGATCTGGGCATGCCGCCGCTGCGCGTGTTCGATTTCACGCCGATCGTGCTGCTCGCCGCGCTGGTGGCGATCCCCTATCTCTGGCTGGTGATGCCGCGGCTCCTGCCGGACAATGGCCTGACCGCGATGCGCACGAAACGGCGGTTTTCCGCGACCCTGCGCATTGACGAGGACAATGAGCTCATCGGCATGACGCCGAACGACCTTGCCGATCGTCTGCCTGAAGGTTTCGCCTTCGAAGGACCGCAGGACCGGCAGATCACGGCGAGTTCGCGCATTCCCGTAAGCGGCACGCATCGCGCCCTCGAAGAGGCGATGCGCGTGTTCAAGGGGCGGGTCGCACCGGCCTGGGTGGTCGAACGCATCCGCGCCGCCGCCCGCAGGCAAAGGCTCGACGTGATCGTCGTCGAAATGGCGATTACCGCCGAATCGCGGCTCGTCGGGTTGACGATTCCGTCGTCCGGCGTGGCGGGGCAATTCGGCGTCGCCGTGCTCGGCATTCATCAGCAGAAGAAATCCGACGACCGCGGCCGCCATGAATATTCGGAACTGACGCTCAAGGTCGGCGACGTGCTGCTCGTCATGGGATCGCTCGCCGAGATCGAGGAATTTGCCGAGACGGATCGCCTGCTCCTGCTCGAAGGGGCGAAGGAAGTGCCTCGCCGGTCGAAGGCTGTGCTGGCCGCGGCGATCATGCTGGGCGCGGTTCTGTCGGCCAGCATCGGGCTCTGGCCGATCGCGGTGTCGGCGCTGGGCGGGGCGATCGCGATGTTCGTGACCGGCTGCGTGAAATTCGACCGGGTCGGGCGCGCCCTGTCCGCCAATGTGATCGTGCTCGTCGCGGCGAGCATCGCGATCGGGCGCATCATCCTCGAAAGCGGGGCGGCGGAATGGCTGGGCTTGGTGATGTCGGCGGGCTTGCAATATCTGCCGGCGTGGCGTGCTGGTCGCGATCATGCTGTTCGTGACGCTGCTGACCAATTTTGCGTCGAACGCGGCGGCGGCGACCGTGGGCACGCCCATCGCCTTCAACATTGCCAACACGCTGAACCTGCCGCAGGAGCCGCTGATCCTCGCCGTGCTGTTCGGGTGTAATCTGTGCTATGCGACGCCGATCGCGTATCAGACCAACATGCTGATCATGGAGGAGGGCGGCTACGACTTTGCCGATTACCTTCGGACCGGCGTGCCGCTCGTGCTGTTGATGGCGACGACGCTCTCGATCCTCTTGGTTATATTTTACGGGATGTAGCGAGATTACGCGATGTTATGGCGCGGCGTTCCATCGCCCAGCCGGTATCCGACGCCCGGTTCGCTGAGGATATAGCGCGGCAGATCGGGTTCCGGTTCCAGCGCGTGCCGCATGTGACCGATCGCCACGCGCAGATATTCGCGGCGTCCTGCCGCATGTTCGCCCCATGTCTGCGCGAGCAGCGTCTCATGCGTCACGAACCCGCCCCGCGCCGCCCATAAAAGCGCGAACACGCCTGCGCCCCGCTCCCGTAACACGACATCGCGTCCGTCGATCCGTACGGTTGCCGGCGGATGGAATTCCACACCGTCCGGCCGCGCCGCCCCGTTTTCCAGGAAACGCAGCCGCGCACGCAGATCGGCCGGTTCGACAGGGCCACTTTGCAGGAATTCGTCGACCCCCTGCTCAAGCGCGTCCTCACGCTCCCGGATCTGCGCCGCGGTGGCGAGCGCGAGGACGATGCGCCCCTCGCTGTGCCGCGCGGCAATCCGTAGTGGCGCGTCGGGGAGGGACAGGCTGACGCAGGACAGCGTCGCCGGGACGGGAATGGCGGGAAGGGCAGCCATCGCGGCGACCCATTCCTCGCGCTCCGGCGCGGTGGTGTCGGCAAGAATGTCGGGGGCGACCTCCATCCGGTGCTTGTCCGACGAACAGGCGACGAGCGCAACGAAATTCCGCGCCGCCGCCTCCGCGCGGAACGGAATCCTCCTGTCCGGAGTTTTCAAGGACTGGATAAACAAGGAGGCCGCCATGGTCGAAGAACGCGTCACCGAAACCCGCACGCCCGAAGGCAACACGCACACGCATACCGAAGTCTATCACGACAGCCCCCGCAAATCCGGCGGGGCCGGGTGGGCGATTTTCGCGGTGCTTCTTCTGGCCGTGCTGGTCGGCGGGTTTTTCCTGATGCAGGGGAGCGGGGCCGAAGTCGCCAAGGACAACGCCATTGCCGAGGCCGCCGGCGATGTGGGCAATGCCGCGCAAAGCGTGGGCGATGCGGCCAACGATGCCGCGGACAATCTGGCTAACTGAACGTCCAGACCGCCGATGGACCCGCCGTAATGTGCGGCGGGTCCATACGCGGATCAGGAGGAAACGGGCCCGCCGGACGGTCCGGCCTCAGCATTGGCCTCCGCGGCGTCCTCGGGATGCTTGCGCGCATGGCGGATCGACCAGAGCAGCGACAACCCGATCAGCGTCGCGCCGATCAGCCCGGTGATCGTTTCGGGGATATGCACGACCGCGGACGCCAGCATGATCGCGCCCAGCACGATAATCGCCCAGAACGCCCCATGTTCGAGATAGCGATATTGCGAAAGCGTGCCCGCCCGCACCAGGTGAATGGTCATCGACCGCACGAACATCGCGCCGATGGAAAGGCCCAGGGCGATGATGAGCATGTTGTTGGTGAGCGCGAACGCCCCGATCACCCCGTCAAAGCTGAAGCTCGCGTCGAGCACCTCGAGATAGAGGAACCCGCCGAGCCCGGACCGCGCCGCGCCCGATGCGGCGTTGTTGTCCGCCATGTCGAGCAGCGTCCCGATCGCCTCGACCACGATATAGGTCAGCAGGCCCAGCATGCCCGATGCCAGGAAGGTCAGTGCCTCCGCATCGGGAAGCGCCAGCGATATGAGATAGAGCGCCAGCACGAGGACGGCGATAGCCGCCGCATCGATATTCGAAACCTTGGCAAGGAAGCGTTCTATCACACTGATCCAGTGGACTTCCTTGTCCGCGTCGAAAAAGAATTTCAGCCCCACCATGGTGAGGAACGCGCCCCCGAAACCGGCTATGCCGATATGCGCGTCGGATACCAGCGCCTCATAGGTTTCCGGATCGTTCAGCGACAGGTTCAACGCCTCGATCGGGCCGATGCTGGCCGCGATCGCCACGATGGCGAGCGGAAACACGATGCGCATGCCGAACACCGCAATCGCGATGCCCCAGGTGAGGAAGCGCCGCTGCCATTTTTCGTCCATGTCGCGCAGGACCGTGGCATTGACGACCGCATTGTCGAACGACAGCGATATTTCGAGGATCGAGAGCACGACCACGATCCACAGGACCGAAAGCATGCCCGACACCCCGTCGCCCTGCGCAAATCCAAGCCATACGGAAAGCGCCAGCGCCACGAAGGTGAAAAGGAACGAGCCTTTGTAATGGGCAAGGAATGTCTGCAAGACGGTTCAACCTGAATAAGCGTTGCGGTAAAGGTGCAGGATCGGCGCGCGGCCGGGCGTTCAATCCGCCTTTGCGGGATAGATCTGTTCCGGTCCCGGAAATTCGCGGGCGCGCACGTCGCGGGCGTATTCGGACGCCTTTTCCGAAATGAATTCAGCGATGTCGCCGTATTTCTTCACAAAGCGTGGCACCCGTTCGAACATGCCGAGCATGTCTTCGGTGACGAGAACCTGCCCGTCGCACCGGGCCGATGCGCCGATCCCGATGACAGGGACCGCGACCGCCGCGGTGAGCGCGATGGCGATATCCTCCACCACCCCTTCGGCGACGACGGCAAAGGCGCCGGCCTCGGCAACCGCGCGGCCATCGGCAATGATTTTCGCATGTTCCGCCTCGCTGCGCCCGCGGGCCATGTACCCGCCCAGCGCATTGACCGCCTGCGGGGTCAGCCCGACATGCGCCATGACCGGAATGCCCCGCGCCGAAAGGAACGCGATGGTGTCGGCCATCGCCGTTCCCCCCTCCAGCTTGACCGCGGCGGCGCCGGTTTCGGCCATGATCCGGCTCGCATTTTCAAAGGCGTGCTGTGGCGATGTCTCGTAACTGCCGAACGGCATGTCGACCACGACCAGCGCGTGATACGATCCGCGCACGACGGCGGCGCCATGGGCGCACATCATGTCCATCGTCACGGCCAGCGTCGATGGCAGGCCGTAAATCACCTGCCCCAGCGAATCGCCGACCAGCAGCATGTCGCAATGCGGATCGAGCAACTGTGCCTGCCGCGCGGTATAGGCGGTGAGCATGACGAGCGGTTCCGCCGTCTCTCCGTCCTGCTTGCGCCGGGTGATCTTGGGCACGGTGAGCCGTTTCATCGGCGCCGGCGTCGGCGTCGCCCGGCTGGTCGAGGTGTCGATCTGAAAAGTGGTAGACATGGTGGCGGCTTTTACCCGTGAACGCGAATATGGCAAAGCCCCGCTTGGAATGCGGGCCAAACCGTTGCAAGAGATATGAAACAAATGGTTACCGGGGGCGAAGGCAAAGATATGGCGGCACCAACACAAGACGCAGCGCATGAAGGCCCCGACCACGAAGGCCAAGCCCACGAAGGCCAAGCCCACGAAGGATGGTCCTCGCGCAGCGCGTTCATCCTGGCCGCGATCGGGTCGGCGGTCGGGCTGGGCAATCTGTGGCGGTTCCCGGCGGAGGCCGGCGCGAACGGGGGCGGGGCGTTCGTCCTGTTCTACATCTTCTGCGTCGTGCTGATCGGCTTGCCGGTGCTGTTGTCCGAAACGCTGATCGGGCGGTTCGGGCAGACGTCGGCACCGCAATCGGTGCTCAAGCTTGCGGCGGCATCGCGCGCGTCGCGCCATTGGGGCGCGCTGGCGTCGATCGGCGTGCTTTCGGCGTTTATCGTGCTGTCGTTCTACTGCGTCGTGGGGGGATGGGTGCTGTATTATATCGGCATCTTCGTATCCGACCTGTTCCACACCGGTGTCGCGGGCGGCGCGTTCCAGGGGCGCGACCCGGCGACGATCGACGCGATCCTGCCCGGCCTGTTCGGAAACGGGCCGTTGATGGTCGGGCTCGACGTGGTGTTCATCGCGGTCACGCTGTTCTTCGTGGCGCGGGGCGTTTCGGGCGGCATCGAATTCGTGGCGAAATGGATGATGCCGGCGTTTTTCGTGCTCATCGTGGCGATCACCATCTATGGCGCGTTTACCGGCGCCATGGGCGATACGGTGAATTACCTGTTCACGTTCGAGCCTGAAAAGCTGACGGGGGCAGTGATGCTGGCCGCGCTGGGACAGGCGTTCTTCTCGCTCTCGCTCGGCGTGGCGGGGATGATCACCTACGGGTCGTATGTGGGGCGCGACGTCAATCTGGCGGGCACGTCGCTCATCATCGCGGGCGCGGATACGGCCGTGGCGCTGATCGCGGGGCTGTGCATCTTTCCCATCGTGTTCCTCGCCGGGCTGGAGCCGAGCGCGGGGCCGGGCCTGATGTTCCAATCGCTGCCCATCGCGTTTCAGGACATGCCGGCGGGATCGCTCGTGGGGCTCTTGTTCTTCGTCATGGTGGCGTTTGCCGCGCTGACGAGTTCGGTCGCGCTGATGGAGGTGCCGACCGCCTGGATGATGGAGCGGTTCTCGCTTGCGCGCGGCCCGGCCAGCGGGATCGTGACCGCGGGGGCACTGGCGCTCGGCGTGCTGGCCGCATTGTCGTTCAATACGCTTTCGGATGCGCATCCGGCCGGTTTCATCCCCATGTTCGAAGGTTTGGGCTGGTTCGATTTCCTCGATTCGCTGACGTCGAAACTGTTGATGCCGATTGCCGCGGTGCTGACCTCGATTTTCGTCGGCTGGGTGGCGGAACGGCGCATCGTGGATAGCGAGACCGGCCTTGGCGGCGGGTTGCTGCGGGTTTATCTGGTGCTGGTGCGCTGGGTCTGTCCGGCGGCGTTGATGGCGATTTTGATCATCGGCATCTTCCCCTCGATCCTCGGCGCCTGACGCCCGGCATACGAAAAAGGGCCGCTCCGTGTGAAAGGAGCGGCCCTTTTGCTACGCTGCGCGGTGGATCAGAGCGCGGTTTCGGCCTGTCCGCCCTTGGTATCGTCGGTGATGTCCATGCCGAGCATCATCTTGGCCGTGGTGATCGCACCCATCTCGCCGGACCAGATCGACGCATCGCCCAAATCCATCCGCATCATCAGCAGGTTGGGATCGTCCTTGCCCTTGGGGAACCATGCCTCGACGGAATTGCTCCATTCCTTGTCGAGCCGTTCGCGGCTGGTTTCCTCGCTCAGCACGCCGTGGAAACGGGCGAACAGCTCGTGGTCCTTCGACGCGAAAGTGGCCGTGGCCGGACCCATCGTGGCGAAACGATTGTCGCGATAGGTGAAGAACCAGATCGCGCTATCGGCATGCTTGTCGAGCTGCGCAGTCATGGGTGCGAGCCAGATCCGGGTCGGCATCGAGTTGCAGCATGACGAAGGGCGATTTCGCCATCTTTTCCCAGAATTCATGCTTCAGTTCGTCGGCGTCGCCTTGATCGTACATTGTCGGTCCTTTCGTTGTTTTCTCCTTAACGGGTGGGGACGGCGCGCGTTCCGCCTTTGCACACGCCTGTGGATGAAATGCGGAGATCGCGGAGCATGACAATGGACGCAACGAACGGAACATAATAAGAACATAGCCGTTGCCTCCACAACCGTGAAAGACCGATTCGCCGGAAAAATACCGCCATGAACAAGACCCGCCCCGATCCCGTTCCCGACCTTCCCGACGGCCTTTTCGCGGCCAGCCGGCTGTCGCCTTCGCATATGCGCGGGGCAGGGGGGGAGTGGCGCCCCGGCATGGGGTTTCGCGGTGCCGGCGATATTTTCGGACAGGGGCGGGAGGCCGCCGCCGCCGCGCTCGCACTGGCGCTGGCGCAGGAGGCCCCGCGCGACATGGGGCACGCCGCACTGAACGCGGCGAAGGCTGCACGGGTGGAGGCGGCGGATGACCGCGCGTTCCTCTGGGTGCAGGACCGGGCCGCGATCCGCGTGGGCGGGCGACCCTATCTGCCGGGCCTGCCCGATGCGTTGCGCCACCGGATGATCCATGTCGCGGCGCGCGATGCGGGCGATGCGCTCTTTGCGCTGGAGGAGGGGGTGCGGTGCCGCGATCTCGCCTTTGTCATCGGGGAGATCGCGGGCAATCCGCGCGCGCTGGACTTTACCGCCTCGCGCCGGCTGGTGCTGGCCGCGGAACGGCATGGCGTGCCGTTGTGGCTGGTGCGGCCCGATGCGCGGCGCGATCTTGGCGCAGGGCGGATGCGGTGGGAGGTGTCCGCCGCCCCGTCGCAGCCGCCGCGATGGAACGCGAACGCGCCCGGGGCGGCGCGCTGGCACGGCGAATTGTTCCGCGCCCGCGGCCTGCGCCCCGGTGCGTGGTGGATCACGCAGGATATTGCAGGACAGGACCATGACCGCAGCCAACACGAAAGGCAGCCCCTGCGCGCCGCCCCGGCGGGTGCTGGCGATCTGGCTGGCGCGGCTGGCGATCGATCGCTGGCGGTGGCATCGGCCCGCGCCTGAGGGGCACGCGCCTTTGGAGGGGGCGGGCGAGGACGCCGCCCCCGTCGCGCTGATTACCGAAACCGCGCACGGACCGCGCATTGCCGCGACCAACCACGCGGCG
Source organism: Croceicoccus sp. YJ47 (assembly GCF_016745095.1). Classification (NCBI taxonomy): domain Bacteria; kingdom Pseudomonadati; phylum Pseudomonadota; class Alphaproteobacteria; order Sphingomonadales; family Erythrobacteraceae; genus Croceicoccus; species Croceicoccus sp. YJ47. The sequence continues at coordinate 3,225,523 of NZ_CP067087.1, read as the reverse complement.
GAGCGGCACGGCGTGCGCGCGGGCACCATGCTGGCCGATGCGCGGGCGGTATGCCCGCAGATTGCCGTGCATCCCGCCGATCCCGCGGGCGATCTCGCCTTTCTCGAACGGCTGGCCGTGTGGGCACAGCGCTGGGGACCGTGGAGCGCGCTCGACCCGCCCGACGGGGTCATCGTCGACATCACCGGCGCGGCGCATCTGTTTGGCGGGGAAAGACGATTGATCGGCGATGCCGCCGCGATCCTCGCCGCGCGCGGATTGACGGCGCGCATCGCCATCGCGCCCACGGCGGGTGCGGCATGGGCGCTCGCGCATCATGGCCCGGCGCAGGCCATTGTCGCGCCCGATGACGACATGCCCGCGCGGCTGTCGCAATTGCCGGTGGCGGCGCTCCGGCTCGACGATGACGTGTTGCTGGTGCTGCGGCGGCTGGGGCTGAAACGGCTGGGCGATCTGCACGGGGTCGGGCGCGATGCGTTGACCCGCCGGTTTCGCGTGCGCCGGTCGGCGACGGCGAACCCGCTTTTGCGCTACGATCAATTGCTGGGCACGGTGCCCGAACCGTTGCTGCCCGTGGTGGGGGAAACCGCGCCCATGGTGCAGCGGCGGCTGATGGAGCCGATCCGCCATCTGCCGCTGCTCGAAATCGTGCTGTCCGATCTGGCGGAGGAGATGATGCGCCTGCTTGAAGGGAAGGGACGGGGCGCGCGCCGGCTGGAGCTGGGATGCTGGCGCGTGGATGGGGAGATGGTGGGCCGCCGGCTCGAACTCGCCGCCGCGACGCGCGATGCCGCCCACGTGTGCCGCCTGTTCACCGAAAAGCTGGACGGGATCGACGCGGGCTTCGGGATCGAGATGGTGCGCCTCACCGCAAGCTGGGCCGAGCCGCTCGATTTCAACCAGGCCGATCTCGACACGGCGGCGCAGGAACACGGCACCAGCCTTGCCGCGTGCGTCGACCGGTTGACCACCCGGCTGGGCGCGGATGCGGTGCGCCGCCCCGTCCCGCGTGCGAGCCATGTTCCCGAACGCTGCGTGAGATGGCAGGCGCCGCTCGCCCCGCAACCGGCGGCGCAGGCGGAAATGGCGTTCCATGCCCGCCCGTTGAAACTGCTCGACCGGGCGGAGCAGATCGCGGTGGTCTACGAAACGCCGGACGGCCTGCCGCGCCGGTTCCGCTGGCGCGGCGAATTGCACGAGGTCGCGCGGGCGGAGGGGCCGGAACGCATCGCGCCCGAATGGTGGCGCGAACGCTCGACCGTGCGGCTGCGCGATTATTACAGGATCGAGGACAGCGCGGGCCGGCGTTACTGGCTCTATCGCGACGGGATCGCGGGCGACGGGCGCGGCGGACCGCCCGCGTGGTATCTGCACGGGATCTACCCCTGAACGAGGGTTTGCACATCCTCCCGCACGGCGCGCAACGGGTGGCGCACCACCGGCGTCATCGGCGCGATCGACAGCCCGTCGCCATAACCCCATTCCGCCGCCCGCGCCGCCTGATCGAGCGTCATGTTCGGGACATCGGCATAATCCGCATTGCCGTCGCGCATTGCCATATCGACCGGCACCGGTTCGAGATCCAGAAACCGGTGCAACGCCGCGGTCCATGCATCGGGCCGTGCAACGAGATCCTCGTAACGCACGACCATGGCCCAGTGCAGCCGGGCCAGATCCCGCGCCACGATGTCATAGGCGTCGAGCGCGTAATCGACGAGTTCGGCAAACGGCCGGTCACTCCATTTCGCCAGCGCCCCCGCCATCGCCGCCGGGTGGCGCAGGAGGACGATGAATTGCGCCGTCGGAAACACTTGCTGGTAAAGGCGCATGCGGGTGAGGTTCACCGGCGATTTCTCGACCCGCCACGGTCCCGCCGTGTCGAACCACCGCGCCCAGTCCGCCTCGATCCTGTCCCGCGTGGCGAGCGTATCGTATCGGCACCCCTCGATCAGGTGTTGCGCCGGGTCGGTGGCGAAATGCCCCGGAATGCCGTGGGTTGCGTCGTGGGGAATGGCGCCCTGGAGATAGCATCCCTCGTTTTCGGGGACGGGCGCATTCGTGATCGCGGCGACCTGCGGATGGGCCGCGATCAGCCGCGCGGTCATGCTGGTCCCGGTGCGGTGCAATCCGGCGACGAAGGCATATCGGTGGGGGCGCGGCGTCACAGTCACAAGGCCATCCAATGAGCGGAACCGCCACCGGTTCCACCCGTTTCTCGCCACATGCGAAATTCTCCCGCTCGTCCCGCCCCGACCCGCCGGTCAAGACCGCCCCGTCTATGAAGATCGCCGTCGTCGCGCATATTCGCCACCCGCTCACCGAACCGTTCATGGGCGGGATGGAGGCGCATGCCGTGCAATTGTCGCGCGGGCTTCGCGATGCGGGGCACGACGTAACGCTGTTCGCGGCGCCGGGGGGCGAGGATCCCGACCTCGTGCCGATATGCGACGCGCCTTACGAGGCTGTCCTGCCCTGGGCGCAATGGCGCGGTACGCCCCGGCTCGACCGGTATCAACGTGCGGCCTTCGACCGGGCATGGACCGCGATCCGGGTGGGGTTTCGTAACCGCGAATTCGACGTGGTGCATAACAATTCGCTGTTCCCCGACCTCATCGAACGGGCGGCGGAGGAAGGCGTGCCGATGGTCACGTCGCAGCATGTGCCCCCTTTCGGAAAAATGCGGGAGGCGGTGCATGCCGTCGCCGGATGCAACCACGCGCAAATCACGCTGACTTCGCAGAGCCAGATGCCGCTCTGGCTCGCCGGATTGGGGCCGGACGGGGCACAGGCCCGCGATGCGCCCGCCAATTTTGCGGTCGTGCCCAATGGCGTGTCCTGCGCCGAATGGCAGCCCGCGACCCGCGGCGACCGCCTGTTATGGTATGGGCGGATCACCCCGAACAAGGGGCTGGCCGAGGCGATCGCCGCCGCGCGAGAGGCGGATGCCGCGCTCGACATCTACGGCCCGGTCGAGGACGAGCAATATTTCTCGGATCGCGTCGCACCCGCGCTCGGCCCCGATATTGTCTATAAAGGCCATGCCAGCGGCACTGTGCTCCGCGCCGCCGTGGCGCGGGCGCGGGCGGTGTTGGTGACGCCGATGTGGGACGAACCCTTCGGTCTCGTCGCGGCGGAGGCGCTCGCCTCAGGCGTTCCTGTCATCGCATTCGACCGCGGCGCCATGCGCGAGGTGATCGGCGATTGCGGGATCGTCGTACCGGCCAGCGATACCGGGGCCATGGCACGGGCCATCGGCGCTATTCACGCCATCGACCCCGCCCGATGCCGCCGCCACGCCGAAACCATGCTTTCCACCGCGGCGATGATTGCCGGGTACGAGGCGCGCTATTCCGCGGCGATCGAGGCCGCATCCTTCGCCGCGGCGCGTTCCAGCAGATCGAGCACGCGCGCGCTGCTGGCATAGGGCTGGTCCTCCTCCTGCCGGGTGAGGGCGAGGTCGCGCTCCTCCGGCTCGCGCAGTTTTACCCACCCCGCGCCGTCCCGCCGGGTCAGCCCCATGAGTGTGAACGCCCGCATCCAGTGCTGCATCGTGGGTTCGCCCCATTTTTCGGCAAAGCGATGCGCATTGGCCATCACGCTGTCGAGGTGATGCACAGGCGGCATGTGGTGCGGGTGATATTGATGATACGCCTTCGCCCCGCGCACCCATTGGAGCGGAAGTCCGCAGGCGGCGACCACGCGCCCGAAATCCGTATCCTCCCCGCCATAGCCGGTATAGCGTTCGTCGAAACCGCCGGTCCGCGCGAAATCCGCCGCCGATATGGCGAAGTTCAACGACCAGAAACACCGGTAATCCCGGCACGGCCCGACCGCAGCTTCGGGTGGGCCGGGGCGTTCGGAATGGCGCACGGAGACGCGTTCGAAATGCGCGAAATCCACGCCGTTCGCGGTCGCGCCGCGCGGCAGATAGCCGACCTCGCCCATCAGCACGCCTGTATGGTCGCGCGCGGCCTTCGCATAATCGCCGACGAGTGCGGGGTGCGGCACGCAGTCCACGTCGAGGAAGATCAGCAGATCGCCCGTCGCCCCGCCCGCCGCCGTATTCCGGCCCAGCGACAACGGCACGCCGTCGCTGCCCAGAACGATCTGCGTCACAGCGAACGGCGCCGCCGGCAGGTCATAGGGCGCATCCTGCAACACCGCCACGATCAGCTCGTCCGGTGCCCGCTCGCTCTCCATCAGGCCGAGCACCAGGTTGCGCAGATGCGCGGCCCGTCCGCTCGCCAGCGTGCATATCGAGATTTTCATGCGCAATCCTGCCTTTCGCGAAGGGGCACCCCTGCGCCCGCCCACAGATCGGTGGCGAGATGGTCGAGCCATCGTGCTGCCTGCGCCGCGGCATCGTCGCGCACCATGGCGCGTTGTCGTTCCGCGTGAATCGCGCGTGCCGCGTCCCACAATGCGCGCCATCGGCCCGCATGCGCTTACCAGTGCGGCGTGACGGCCGCGACCCCGGCGCGCGCCAGGGCATCCGCCTTGCGCAATTGCTCATCGAAATAGCGCCATTCGGGCACGACGATCCATGGTTTGCCAGCGGCGCACACCATCTGCACCGTGGTGTTGCCGCAGCTCGACACGATGCGATCCGCCGCCGCGATCCAGTCCTGCGGATTGTCGACCCATCCCATGTGGCGAAGATTGCCCGGCGGCGTTTCGTGCCATTCGCTCGCGATCGTGCCGATGGTGAACCATTGCGCCCCCGCATCGTCCCGCGCGCCGAGCGTAAGCGGCGCCGTCGGCGTACCCGTGCCGCCGCCGCCGGCAAGGACAAGGACGATCTCCGCATCCTGCGACAGGGATAGCCGCTCCCGCGCCGCGTCGCGCGTGGGCAGCGCGGTCATATCCACCCCGACACCGGGGGCGTAGTGGGTCTTCGCCTGCATCCAATGGGGTCGTTCCGGCTGCTCCAGATCGGCGTGGTAGGGGGCGAGAAGGCCGGCCGCAGCGGCGTAGGATGCCATGTGGCCGGGATCGGAGCGGTCGCCATGTTGCAGCACCGCGACATGCGGCACCGATGCGATCCGCGCGAGCTGGCCCAGCTCTGCCGAAACATCGGTCACGAACAAGGCGGGCGCCGCATCGTCGAACCACCCGGTAATCGCCGCGACCGCGCGCGTGATGGTGGACCATCCGACCGGCGCGCAATGCAGCGTATCGGGCGTCGGCATCGCGTCGAGCCGGGGCGGGGCGGCGCCCTCCGGCTCGAACAGCGAAGGAATGGCGATGCGCTCGATGCGCGGGTCGAGTTCCGGGAAAATATCGCTGCGCGCACAAAACAGGTTGACGGGGCGGCAATCGATAAGCCGGTTGGCGATCGCTGCGGCCCGTTCGGCATGGCCGCGCCCCTGATGATGGACGAAATAGCCGACCGCGCGACGCGGATCGCCGGTCATGCCGCGACGCCCCGCCGGCGCGCGAAACGATGGGCGACAATCCCCTCCAGCGTGCCTCCGGCATGATGGCGCCGGGTGAGGTAGACATTGTCCCGCTCGCTCAACCGTGCGAGCTCGGGCGCGTGATTGCCGACGAGGATCGCGTTGCGGCAATCGGTCAGCATGTCGATATCGTTGCCGCTGTCCCCGGCGGCGAAAACATCCTCTGGCGTGAGGCCGAGCGTGGTGGCGACATGGCGCATCGCCGCCGCCTTTCCGCCCTCCACGGGGAGGATGTCGAGCAGCTTTTCGTGGCTGAAGATCACGCGCGTCTTCAATCCCGCCCGGTCGAGCCGTTCGCGCACCTGCGCAAGCCGGGCGGGATCGTGGAGGAAATAGCTGCGCTTGAATTCGCGTTGCTCGCTGCGCCCCTGCGGCGTGAGGGTGGGCAGGTCGCGCAGGGCATCGTGAACCGCGTCGCCGTCCCATCCCCGTGCGAGGGACCGCGCATAATCGTGATCGGCGATACGATCCTCGCCCCGTTGCCAGTAGATCTCGCTCCCCACCGAGGTCACCCAGACGGAGGGAAAGGGGAGCGACCATTCGCGCAGGACACGCTGCGCCTCGAGGATGGAGCGGCCCGTCGCCACGCCAAAGACGGTGTCGCGATGGCGGGCGAGATAGGCGCTTAACCTCCGCGCACCTTCGGCGCATCCGGTGAGCGTATTGTCGATGTCGCAAAGGGCGAGCGCGCGGGGCACGGGCATAACGGCACGGTTCGCCACCACCCGCCCGGTCACTTCCCGCGCCAGCGCGACGAACCCGCTGGCATAGCGGTCCCAGCCCATCGAGCGCACACCCTCGCGCCCGCTGTTCGATGCGCGCAGCCATAATGGGCGATCCTCGATCAGGGTACGTACCGCATTTGCGATTTCGGCCCGGTCCGTCGGCTCCACCAGCAATCCGTTTTCCAGCTCGCCGACGATATCAGCCGGCCCGCCCCGGCATGTCGCCACCACGGGGAGGCCGTGCGACGCCGCCTCGATCAGGGTCAGGCCATAGGGTTCGGTCAGTGCCGGATTGACGAACACGCCGCCGCTGTCGCGGGCAAGGGCGTAGAGCGCCTGAACCTCGTCGCGCGAATGGTTGCGGGGCCACGCGACATGGCCATGCAGATCGTGACGGTCGATCGCGTCGGCAATGCCGGACAGCACGCGATCCTGCTCCGGCTCCCCGCCGACAAGCCCTTTGCGCAGACCGGCGAGCAGGACCAGATTGGCCCGGTGCCGCAATCGGGGATCGCGCCCGAACGCCTCGACCAGGGCGACGAGATTCTTCTTTGCCACCGGGCGCGCCACGGCGAGCACGATGGGCCTGTCCGCATGGCGCAGGAACGGGGCAATCATGGCCGCCGCCCCCGCACGCGCCGCGGCATCGGGCACCGTCATGTCGACGCCGGGACGCAGACGATGAATGCGCGCCGCATCGGCGGACGGGTAGGCGGGCAATTGGCGCTCACACTCGTCGACGGAGCTCGCCACGATAGCGTCGGCGCGGGCGATCGCCGCGTCCTCCTCCGCGATGCGCGCTTGCAACGTGGGCGTATCGCGGGGCGCCATCGCGCAATCGCGCTTGTCGATGCCGAGCGAATGGGCGGTGTAGATGAAGGGAATGCCCAGTTCGCGCCGGACCCGCGCCGCGACATCGGCCGCGTCGGCGAAATGAGCATGGATGAGATCGGGCAGCCGGTCCCGCGCGCGCAGATGGGTAATGAACGCGCGCGCGAAGGCATCCCGGTCGGCGGCAAGAGCCTCCTTCGCGAGATAGGCGCGGTTGCCGCTGTCGATCCGCGTGATGGACAGCTTGGGGCCGAGCGGTTCGTGCGCGCACCCATGGATCGCGCCGAGTTCGGGCGCGTCGAAGAGGCGTGTGACAATCTCTGCCTGCGTCACCGCGCCATGTGCGGCAAGCGCGCGCATCTCACCCAGGATATAGGCGATATGCCCGCCGGTATCTTCGGTAATGCCATAGGCAACGGGTTCGCCCCGCAAACATCCACCCAGCGCCAATGAAACGATATGCAAGGAATGATCCCCGGTCATGAAACCCGAACGTTCAATCGTTGCTGGCGATACCCGTTCCTCAAACTGATTAAGGTTAATACGTTTTTTCCGGCGGGCTGTCCGAAAGGGGGCGGAGCCTCGCCGGCGCCTGTTTGGTTCCGTTTTGTTCTGGCCTCTATCTAAAAGAACATTTATAGAACATAAAAAGAGGTGCCCATGGCTCAGAAACCGATTCTCGACCGATTGAAGATCCTCGCCGATGCGGCGAAATACGATGCGTCCTGCGCGTCGTCGGGGACGTCCAAACGGGACAGCCGCGGCGGCAAGGGCATCGGCTCGACCGAGGGGATGGGCATTTGTCACGCCTATGCGCCCGACGGGCGGTGCATCTCGCTGCTCAAGGTGCTGATGACCAATCATTGCATCTTCGATTGCCATTACTGCATCAATCGCAAGAGTTCGAACGTGGAGCGCGCACGCTTCACGCCGCAGGAGGTCGCCGATCTCACCATCGCATTCTACAAGCGCAATTATATCGAGGGATTGTTCCTGTCCTCCGGCATCGTGAAATCGTCGGATCACACGATGGAGCAATTGGTGGAGGCGGCCCGTATCCTGCGCGAGGAACATGATTTTCGCGGCTATATCCACCTGAAAACCATTCCCGAGGCGGACCCGGAGATCATTCACCGCGCCGGGCTTTATGCCGATCGCGTGTCGATCAATGTCGAATTGCCGACCGATGCCGGGTTGAACCGGCTGGCGCCCGACAAGAACGCAGGGCAGATCGACGGCGCGATGGGCCGCATGGGCAGCGACATCACGGAGGCGGTGGATGCGCGCAAGCGGTTCCGCCACGCGCCGCGATTTGCGCCTGTAGGCCAGTCGACGCAGATGATCGTCGGCGCCGACGGGGCGAGCGACACCGATATCGTCACCCGCGCCAGCAGCCTTTACTACCGGCATGCGCTGCGCCGCGTATATTACAGCGCGTTCAGCCCGATCCCCGATGCAAGCGCGGTCCTGCCGTTGAAGCGTCCGCCCTTGATCCGCGAACACCGGCTCTATCAATCGGACTGGCTGATGCGGTTCTACGGCTATTCGCCGCAGGAGGTCGGGCAGGCGGCGGGGGCGGACGGGATGTTGCCGCTCGACATCGATCCCAAGCTGGCCTGGGCTCTCAAATTTCGGGAGCAATTTCCGGTGGATGTGAACCGGGCTTCGCGTGAAATGTTACTGCGCGTGCCGGGGCTGGGCACGCGGGCGGTGGGGCAGATCCTGTCGGCGCGGCGGCATCGGCGGCTACGGCTGGACGATGTGGCGAAGATGACCGTGTCGCTCACGAAGGTGCGCCCGTTCCTCATTGCCGCAGACTGGCGCCCGACATTGCTGACCGACCGGGCCGACCTGAAAACGCTGATCGCCCCGCCGCAGGACCGGCAGCTGGAGCTGTTCGCCGCATGAGTGCGCCGGCGCAGGACAGGCTGGCTCATGTGAAGCTGGGCACCTATTATGTGGTACCCTTGGCCGAGAGCGACGATTTCGAGGGGTGGCGCGATCAGGCCCGCCGCCTGTTGATGGCGGATGTGCCGCCCGACCGCGTGGCGTGGACCGAACCGGGTGGAAGCGCCGGCGATCTGTTCACCCATGGCGACCGCCGCCTGCCCACCGCGCCCGGCGATGCGCCGCAGCCGCGCGTGTCGCGACGCTTCATGGATATTGCGAAGACTGTTATCCTTCACTCTGATCCGGAACGGTTTTCCATTCTTTACCGCACGCTCTGGCGGTTGCAGACGCGGCCCCGGCTGATCGAGGATGCCGCCGAGGGCGATATTCGCAAGCTGGCCGACATGGCCCGCGCGGTGCGGCGCGATATTCACAAGATGCGGGCCTTCCTGCGCTTTCGCGAAACGAAGGACGAGGACGGGACCGAGCATTACATCGCGTGGTTCGAACCGTTCCACCACATATTGCGGCACAATGCGGGCTTTTTCGTGCGGCGCTTCGCCAATATGCGCTGGTCGATCCTGACCCCGCGGGGGACGCTGCACTGGGACGGAGAGGTGCTGCGCGAAGGGCCGCCCGCCACCCGCGCCGACGCGCCGACCGGCGACGATGCGGAGGAATTGTGGCGCGGCTACTATGCCTCCATCTTCAACCCCGCGCGTCTGAAGATCGGCGCGATGATGAAGGAAATGCCGCGCAAATACTGGAAAAACATGCCCGAGGCGCAGATGATTCCCGCGCTTGTCGCGGGCGCGCAGGCACGGGAGGCGACGATGGTGAAGGCCGGCGAAATCGACATGGGCGAACGGCCCGAAACGCTGGCCGCGATCGAAAAGGCGATCCATGCCTGCGCCCGCTGCCCGATCGGCGAGCTCGACAATACCGCCGTCATGGGCGAAGGGCCGCGCGGTGCCCCCCTCATGATCGTGGGCGAACAACCCGGCGATCAGGAGGATCAGCAGGGCCGCCCCTTCGTCGGGCCGGCGGGGCAATTGCTCGACGTGCATCTTGAAAAGGCGGGCATCGACCGGGCCACCGCCTATGTCACCAACACGGTCAAGCATTTCAAGTTCACGCCCAAGGTCACGCAGCGTGGAAAGCGCCGCATTCACCAGTCGCCCACGGCGAAGGAGATCGACATCTGCCGCTGGTGGGTGGAGAGCGAACGCGCCATCGTGCGCCCGAAACTCGTGCTGGCACTGGGGGCGAGCGCGGCGCGCGGCATGCTGGGCAAGACGGTCAGCATCACCAAGGCGCGCGGCACCGCCCATCCGCTGGATGACGGAAGCGAATTGTGGGTGACGGCGCACCCGTCCTATCTCCTCCGCCTCGACGGCGCGGCGCGGGAGGAGCAGCAACGGCTTTTCGATGCCGATCTCGCCGCGGTGGCAGAGCGGCTGTCCGAACTGACCCATGCATAATGGCGATGTCCGATGCCCGATGCACCGCTGACCCCCGCACGCCGCCGGATTGAGGGCGATCCCGACGGCTTTGACCCGCCACCCCGCGCGCCCTTCGTGGAGCTGGGGCTGATCAGCTGTTTCTCGTTCCTGCGCGGGGCTTCGGATGCGGTCGATCTGGTCGAGACCGCGCGGGCGCTGGGCTATGATGCGATGGGCATTGCCGACGTCAATTCGATGGCGGGCGTGGTGCGCATCCATACCGAGGCGCGGACGGCGAAGCTGCGCCCCGTCATCGGTTGCCGCATCGAAACGGTGGAGGGGCTGGCCTTTCTCGCCTATCCCACCGACCGCGCCGCCTATGGCCGGTTGTGTCGCCTGATTTCCACCGGGCGGATGCAGACGCTGAGCGGTGAGTGGCAGGACAAGGGCGTGTGCGAGATCGATCTCGCCATGCTCGCGAACCATGCCGAGGGGGTGCAGCTGATCGCGGTGCCGTAGGCCGATCTTGCCACGCAATTCACGATTTGCGCGCCGGGCAATGTCGTCGCCTTTCCCGGTGCCGAACAGCCCGTGGCCGATGGCCGCATGACGGGATGTTTCGAGACCTTGCTGCCCCATCTGTCCCGCATGTTGCCGAGCCTGCGCCATGTCGCGGCCAGCCTCGTCTATATCGGTGACGATTTGGCGCGGATCGCGCAGCTCGACCGGATGGCGCGCGCCCATGGCATGGCGATCCTCGCCACCAATGACGTGCATTATCATGCGCCCGGATGCCGCCCGCTTCAGGATGTGATGACCGCGATCCGGCACAAGACCACGGTGGCGAAGGCGGGCCATCTGCTGCACGCCAATGCGGAACGCTATCTGAAAGGGCCGGAGGACATGGTCCGGCTGTTCCGCGACTGGCCCCATGCGATCGCGGCGGCGCGGGAGGTTGCCGATGCCTGCGATTTCAGCCTCGACGAATTGCGCTACGAATATCCGGAAGAGATCTATCCCGACGGGCAGACGCCGCAGGGCTATCTGGAGGCACAGACGTGGGAGGGGGCAAAACGACGATATCCCAATGGTTTGCCGGATAGTATTCGCGCAACGCTGGAACGCGAGCTGGCGTTGATCGGGAAGCTCGACCTCGCGCGCTATTTCCTGACCATCAAGGATATCGTCGATTTCGCACGTGGGCAGGAACCGCCCATCCTGTGTCAGGGGCGGGGCAGCGCGGCCAATTCGGCGGTGTGCTATTGCCTCGAGATTACCTCGGTCGATCCGGCGCGCCATGCGCTTTTGTTCGACCGCTTCATATCGGAGGAACGCAAGGAGCCGCCCGATATTGACGTCGATTTCGAACACGAACGGCGCGAGGAGGTGATCCAGCATATCTACAGGACATACGGGCGGCAGCGGGCCGGGCTGTGCGCGACGGTGATCCATTACCGCCCGCGCATGGCCATCCGCGAGGTGGGCAAGGCGATGGGTCTGTCGGAGGATGTGACATCCGCGCTCGCCGGGACGGTATGGGGCGGCATGGGCCGGGAAATCGGCGAGGCGCACGCGGCGGAAACCGGGCTCGACATTACCGATCCACATTTGCGGCGGGTTTTGAAGATTACGCGGCAAATGATTGGAATGCCGCGCCATTTGTCGCAGCACGTTGGCGGTTTCATCCTGACCGAAGGGGCGCTGACCGAAACCGTGCCGATCGGCAATGGGGCGATGCCGGACCGCAGCTTCATCGAATGGGACAAGGACGATATCGAGGCGCTGGGCATTCTGAAAGTCGACGTCCTGGCGCTCGGCATGCTGACCTGTATTCGCAAATGTCTCAACCTCGTCGGCGATCATCATGGCCGCCGGATGACGCTGGCCACCGTCCCGCGCGAGGATGCCGAAACCTATGCCATGCTGCGCAAGGGCGACAGCCTCGGCGTGTTCCAGGTGGAAAGCCGGGCGCAGATGAACATGCTGCCGCGCCTTCGCCCGCGCGAATTCTACGATCTTGTGATTCAGGTCGCGATCGTGCGTCCCGGCCCGATTCAGGGGGACATGGTGCACCCCTATCTGAAACGCCGGCGCGGCGAGGAGGCGGTACAGATCCCCGCACCCGGTCCCGCGCATGGCCCGCCCGACGAATTATCCTCGATCCTCGGCCGGACGCTGGGCGTGCCGATCTTTCAGGAGCAGGCGATGAAGATCGCGCTCGACGCCGCGAAATTTTCCAGCGTCGAGGCGAACCGCCTGCGCAAGGCGATGGCCACGTTCCGGTCGCGCGGCATGGTCGACGAATTGCAGGACATGATGGTCGAACGCATGGTGGGGCGCGGGTACGACCGCGAATTCGCGCAGCGGTGCTTCAACCAGATCCGCGGTTTCGGCGAATATGGCTTTCCCGAAAGCCACGCGGCGAGCTTTGCGCATCTGGTCTATGTGTCGAGCTGGCTGAAATGCCATTACCCGGCCGCGTTTGCCTGCGCCCTGCTCAATTCGCAGCCGATGGGATTTTACGCGCCGGCGCAGATCGTGCGCGATGCCGCCGAACATGGCGTGGAAATCCGGCCCGTGGACGTGAACCGGTCGCAATGGGACTGCACGCTGGAGCAGGCGGGGGAGCAGGCGGGGCGGGGGCGCATGGCGTTGCGCCTCGGCTTTCGTCAGGTGGACGGGTTCCCCGAACATGTCGCCGCGATGGTGATCGATGCGCGCGATGCAGGCGGCGATTTCGCCGATGTCGCGGCCATTCGCGAACGATCCGGCATTCCGGTCGCACATGTCGAGCGGCTTGCCAGCGCCGATGCGTTCGGGTCGCTGAACCTCGCGCGGCGGCAGGCGCTCTGGGATGCGCGCAGCCTGGTGTCCGCCCCGGCGCTGCCCTTGTTCGCCCATGCCGATGCGCGCGACGAAGGGGCAGAGGCCGTGCCCACCCGCCTGCCGTCGATGCCCATGTCGGAGGAGGTCGTCGCCGATTACCAGACGACGCGCCTGTCATTGAAAGCGCATCCGATGGCGTTCCTGCGGGCCGATCTGGCCGAGCGGGGTTTCGTGCGGGCCTGCGACCTGCGCGCGCGCAAGTTCCGCTCGATGATCCATGTCGCGGGCGTGGTGCTGATCCGGCAGAGGCCGGGCAGCGCGAAGGGCGTGTGCTTCATCACGCTGGAGGATGAGACCGGCGTCGCGAATCTCGTCGTGTGGCCCGATCTCAAGGAGAAATATCGCAAGGTGGTGATGGGCGCACGCCTGATGGAAGTGCGCGGGCGCGTCGAATATGACGACGACGTGGTCCATGTCATTGTGCAGCACATGGTGGATGCGACCCCGGCATTGATGGCGCTGTCCGACGACCTGATCCGTACCGATCTGGCCCGTGCCGACCATGTGAGCCACCCGTTGCCGACGAAATTCGGCCCGCGCGACGAATTGCGGGAGGGGCGCGACGATCCTGCCCATCCCAAACCCCCGCTCGACCCGTGGCAGCCGCCACCCGGCGACAATCGCGAATGCGGCTTTCGCGGCGGCCATCCGCGCAATGTCAGGATACTGCCGCGCTCTCGTGACTTTCATTGAGGATGGATGTCTTTTCGCGCCTGCCCGCCCGTTCGCTGTTCCGCATGGACCGTGTGTTCATCGGTGCCATGATCCTTGCCGCACTGGCGCTGGCCGCGAATGGATGGATTGCGGCCCATCCGGAGCACGATCCGCGCGCGCCCCTCGCCTTGAACGGGCCGGAAGGGATGGCGACATCGCGCAAGCTGGCCGCGCTGCGCACCGATCCGGCGCAGTGCCGCGGCGCGCTCGAACAGGCGGAGATCGCGTTCGACGATCTCGACCCGGTGGGTGAGGGGGCATGTCGGCGCGACGACCGGCTGCGCGTTGTCCCGGCGCCGGAACGCGGCCTTGCCTTTGCGCCGGCGCGTCCGGAAACGACCTGCGCGGTGCAGGCGGCAATGGCATGGTGGCTGGATAAAAGCGTGCAGCCCATGGCGGAGGAATTGTTGAACAGCCGCGTCGCCCGGATCGAGCAGCTCGGCACCTATAGCTGCCGCCGGGTGAATGGCGCCGACACCGGCCGGTGGAGCGAGCACGCCACGGGCAATGCCATCGACATCGCCGCATTCGTGCTGACCGACGGACGCCGCATATCGGTGCAGCGCGACTGGTGGACCGGCGCGGGCACGCCCGATGCCGAGGGCACGTTCCTCTTCGCGGTGCGGGACGGGGCGTGCGACGCGTTCGGGACGGTCTTATCGCCCGATTACAATGCGCTGCACGCCGATCATTTCCATCTTGACCAGTCGCCGCGCGGTTTCGGCTCGTTCTGCCGGTAGGTCAGACCGCCTCGAACGCATAGTAGGCCGAACGCACCGTGCGGACCGGATCGGTGCTGTTCTCGATGGTCAGCCCCTTGCGCAGGCGGCGAATATGCACATCGACCGTGCGCAATTCGATGTCGCTCCCGGTGCCCCATACGGCGTCGAGCAATTGCACGCGCGAAAACACCCGCCCGGGATGCTCCATGAAGAATTTCAGCAGGCGAAACTCCGTCGGTCCCAGTTGCAGTGATTGCCCCCGCCGCGTGGCCCGATGGCTCGTCGCGTCGAGCCGGATGTCGCCAACCTCCAGCATTTCACCGGCCAGCGCGGGCCGCACCCGCCGCAGCACCGCACCGACGCGCGCAATGAGCTCACGCGGGGAAAACGGCTTGGTCAGATAATCGTCCGCGCCGGTTTCGAGACCGCGAATCCGGTCCTCCTCCGCATCGCGCGCGGTCAGCATGACGATCGGTACATGCGCCGTGCCCTTGCCCCGGCGCAGGCGGCGGCAGATCTCGATCCCGCTCGTCCCCTCCACCATCCAGTCGAGAATGACGAGATCGGGGGCCTGTTCCTCGGCCAGGAGCAACGCCTCGTCGCCATCGGGGGTGGAGATGACCTTGTAGCCTTCGGCCTCGAACCGGTATTGCAGCAATTCGGCGAGCGACAGATCGTCCTCGACGAGGAGAAGGCGGGGGGAGGGCACGTCTGAAACTCCTGTATTCGCGAAACCGGCCACAGTCTCACACGCGCAACGTTACCGCCTTATGACAATTGCGACCGCGATTTAACGGCGATCCTCGTCGGGCGGGTAATCGCCCGTCGCCGCAAAGTGCACCATTTCGGCGACATTGGTCGCATGGTCGCCGACACGTTCGATATTGCGCGCCACGAACAGCAACTGGGCCGCGCTGCTGATCGTGGCGGGGTTTTCGACCATGTGCGTGACGAGATTGCGGAAGATGCTGTCGTAGAACGCATCGACCTTTTCATCCATGGCGATGACCTCGCGGGCAAGGACGGGGTCGCGCGCGGCATAGGCGGTGAGCACGTCATGCACCATTTCGGTCGCGACCTCGCCCATCGCGGGCAGCAGGGTGAGCGGTTCGAAATGGCGGCGCCCCTCGATCTTGCCGACGCGTTTCGCGATGTTCTTCGCATAATCGCCGATGCGTTCGACGACGCCGGCGATCTTCAGCGCGGCAATCACCTCGCGTAAATCATCCGCCATGGGCGCGCGCAGGGCGATGATGCGCACGGCGAGCCGGTCCACCTCGGTTTCGAGCGCGTCGATCTCCTTGTCGCGCTTCACGACCTTTTCGGCGAGATCCTCGTCGCCGTTGACCATCGCATCCAATGCTTCCTGTACCGACAGCTCGGACAGGCCGCCCATCTCCGCGATCAGGCCGCGCAGCCGGGTGATGTCCTCTTCGAAAGCCTTGACCGTGTGTTCCATCGTCAACCGTACCGTCCGGTAATGTAATCCTTTGTCCGCTCTTCACGGGGATTGGTGAATATCGCGCTTGTCTTGTCGTATTCGACTAGATTGCCAAGGTGAAAAAAGGCTGTGCGCTGGGATACGCGTGCGGCCTGCTGCATCGAGTGGGTGACGATGACGATGGCATAATTGCCGCGAAGATCGTCGATCAGCTCCTCGATCCGGGCCGTGGCGATGGGGTCCAGCGCGGAACACGGCTCGTCCATGAGAATCACCTCGGGATCGACCGCGATGGCGCGGGCAATGCAAAGCCGCTGTTGCTGCCCGCCCGAAAGCGCGGTGCCCGAATCGGTCAGCCTGTCCTTCACCTCTTCCCACAGCCCTGCGCGTTGAAGCGAGCGTTCGACGATCTCGTCCATCTCGGTCTTGCCGGACGCCAGGCCATGGATGCGCGGGCCATAGGCGATGTTTTCATAGATGGATTTCGGGAACGGGTTGGGCTTTTGAAACACCATGCCGACGCGGGCGCGCAATTGCACCACGTCCATTTTCGACCGGTATATATCCTCCCCGTCGAGGAGGATTTCCCCGTCCACGCGCGCCGCCGCGATGGTGTCGTTCATGCGGTTGAGGCTGCGCAAGAAGGTAGACTTCCCGCAGCCCGACGGCCCGATGAACGCCGTGACATAGCGGGTGTGAATGTCGATCGACACGTTATCGATCGCTTTCTTCTCGCCATAATAGACCGACACGTTGCGCGCCGACATTTT
Organism: Croceicoccus sp. YJ47; assembly: GCF_016745095.1. Lineage (NCBI taxonomy): Bacteria > Pseudomonadati > Pseudomonadota > Alphaproteobacteria > Sphingomonadales > Erythrobacteraceae > Croceicoccus > Croceicoccus sp. YJ47. The sequence goes on along the minus strand of NZ_CP067087.1, from coordinate 3,208,646 downwards.
CGCAGGGCCGGCATCGGCGAAGGGATTGTCCGCGTCCTCACCATGCGTTTCGTCGAGATTCTGATCCGTCATTTTCAACACTCACCAGCGCCTTTCGAAGCGATTGCGCAGATAGATGGCCAGCCCGTTCATCAATAGCAGGAAAACGAGCAGCACGATGATCGCCGCCGAGGTCCGTTCGACGAAACCGCGATTGATTTCGTCGGACCACAGGAAAATCTGCACCGGCAATACGCTGGACGGCGAAGTAAAGCCATCCGGCGGCGTCGCGACGAACGCGCGCATCCCGATCATGAGCAGCGGCGCCGTTTCGCCCAGAGCGCGGGCCATGCCGATGATCGTGCCGGTCAGAATGCCGGGCAGGGCGAGGGGGAGCACATGGTGAAACACCACCTGCACCTTTGACGCGCCGATGGCGAGCGCGCCGTCGCGAATCGACGGGGGCACGGCCTTGATCGCGTTGCGGTCGGAAATCACGATGACCGGCATCGTCATCAAGGCCAGCGTCATGCCGCCAATGAGCGGGGCCGAACGATAGTTTGGAAAGATCGCCAGGAACACGGCGAGGCCGAGCAGGCCGAAGATGATGGACGGCACCGCGGCGAGATTGTTGATCGACACCTCGATAATATCGGTCCATTTGTTCCGCGGGGCGTATTCCTCGAGGTAAAGCGCCGACAGCACGCCGATGGGAAAGGCGAGCGCCAGCGTCACCACCATGGTGAGCAGCGACCCCTTGAGCGCGCCCCAGATGCCCGCCTGCTGCGAATTGGTGGCATCGGCGCGGGACAGGAAGCCCCAGTCGACCGCGCGATAAAGCGCGCCCTAGGCCGCGAGCTGGTCGGCGAGCGCGCGCATCTGCGGTGTGCCTTCGCCGCGCAGGCCGGAGGCGAGATCCTCGCTCACGGGCACGGACACGGTCTGCTCCCCGCGGAGCATCGCGGGGTCTGCGATCAGCTGATCGGCGAGGTTGCGCCATGCCGCGGCATCGAGTTCGTCCGCCGCGTCCTGTCCATAGGCTTCGGTCGCGGAGAATTGCAGGATGTCGGCAAGCCCTGCGGATTCCAGCGCGGACTGCGCGCCCGGCTGCGAAAGCCGCATTTCGTCGATGGTCAGTCCCGCGCCGGAAAAATCGACCGGCACCCGCATTTCTGCGCGCGCAAACCCGGCGATCCCGTTCGAGGTCATCACGAAAAGCAGGAACGCCAGCACGAGCGCGGAGAAGATCACCGAACCCATGGCCAGATATTTGAACCGCTTTTCCGCGGCATAGCGTTTTTTGAGCCGCGCCGCGATGCGGGCATTGCGCGCCTCGCGCTGTGCATCGACGCTGGTGGTGGTCTCGCTCATGGCAGGCTCACTCATACGCTTCGCGGTAACGTTTCACCACGCGCAGCGCGATGAAATTGAGGATGAGGGTCACGGTGAACAACACCATGCCCAGTGCAAAGGCCGACAGCGTCGCGGGATGGTCGAAACTTCCCTCGCCCGTCAGCATGGCGACGATCTGATAGGTGACGGTGGTCATGCTTTCGAACGGATTGCCAGTGAGGTTCGCGGCGGCGCCGGCGGCCATGACGACGATCATCGTTTCGCCAATCGCCCGGCTGACGGCGAGCATCACGCCCGCCACGATGCCCGGAAGCGCCGCGGGGATCAGCACCTTGCGAATGGTTTCCGATTTCGTTGCGCCCATCGCCAGGCTGCCATCGCGCATCGAGGAGGGCACGGCGGCGATGGAATCGTCCGCCATCGAGGATACGAACGGGATGATCATCACGCCCATGACGAGGCCGGCGGCAATCGCGCTCTCGCTGCTGGCATTGGAAATGCCGATCGCGCGGGCCCAGTCGCGAATGACCGGCGCCACGGTCAACGCCGCGAAATAGCCATAGACCACCGTCGGTACGCCGGCGAGGATTTCCAGCATCGGCTTCATCACCCGGCGCAGGCGGTCGTTCGCATATTGGGTGAGGTAAATCGCGCTGAACAGGCCGAGCGGGATCGCGACGAGCATGGCGATGATCGCACCGATATAGATCGTGCCCCAGAACAGCGGGAGCGCGCCGTAATCCTCGCCCGCGGTATAGGCGGGATCGCCCATCGGATTGGGCGACCATTGCGTGCCGAAGAGAAAATCGATCGGCGACACCATGCCGAAAAACCGGACGGTTTCGAACAAGAGCGAGACCAGAATGCCCAGCGTCGTCAAAATCGCGACCAGCGAGGCCAGCAGCAGCGCCAGCATCACCGTACGCTCCACCCGGGTGCGGGCGGTAAAGTCGGGCTTCACCCGCAGGAACGACCACACGCCCGCCACAAAGGCGATGAGCAGCGTCACCACGACCCCGATGATGCCATAGCGGGTCAGCGCGTCGCGGGCCGGCTCGACCAGCGGCTGCGCCAGCGGGTTGAACACGCCCTGTGCATTGCCGCGCGCGACGGCCATGGCCTCCGCGATGATGCTGTCGCGGGTCATGCCGAATTCGGGCAGCGCGCCCGCCGCCGGATGCGAGGTGACGGCCTGCATCACGAGCTGCGGGCTGATGATGGCCCATACGGTCGCGAACAGGACGGCGGGGACGAAGACCCACAGGCCCACGTACCACGCATGATACGACGGCAGCGAATGCAGCCGACCAGGCGTGGACGCGGCCATGGCCCAGGCGCGCGAGCGCGCCGCCAGCCACCCGACCAGACCCAGGCCGAGAGCGAGAAGGACGAAGATGGCTGGAGACATGACGGCGGGTCTATATCCGTATTATTTCAGAACCGAGGCATCGATCGGCGTGAGGTTCTTCGCCGCATCGGCGGTCCGCGCCTGCACCGCATCCGACGATGCGATCATGCCCCGCCCGGTCAGCATGCCGTCACGGCCCCAGTTCTCGATCCAGGTCTGGATATATTCCTTGAGCCCCGGAACCGCGTCCATGTGCTGTTTCTTGACATAGAGGTACAGCGGGCGCGCGCCGGGATAGGCGTTGCTGGCGATGTTTTCGTAAGTCGGCTCGACCCCGCCGAGCGGCTGTCCATGCAGGCGCTGTGCGTTTTCTTCGAGGAAGCTGTAGCCGAAGACGCCGACGGCCTGCGGATTGGCGACGAGCTTCTGCACGATGAGATTGTCGTTCTCGCCCTGCTCGACGAACTTGCCGTCCTTGCGGACCTCGGTGCAGACGGCTTCGTATTCTTCCTCGTTGCTGTCCTTGAGCGCGGCGGTCGCGTCGTCGGTCTTGCACCCGGCAGTCATGATCAGCTCGGCGAGCGCATCGCGCGTGCCGGACGACGGCGGCGGGCCGTAGACCAGGATCGGCTGATTCGGGAAGGCGGGGTTGATGTCGTTCCAGTTCTGCGCGGTATTTTCCTCACCGAACGGACGGGCCGCGATCGCCTGGTAGAATTCGCGCGGGGTGAGGTCGAGTTTCAGCCCGTCCGCGGCCGATGCGATGGCGATGCCGTCCATGCCGACTTCGAGTTCTACGATATCGGTCACGCCATTGTTCTGGCAGGTTTCGAATTCGGACGCCTTCATCCGGCGCGACGCATTCGCGATGTCCGGGTGCGCGACGCCGACGCCGGCGCAGAACAGGTTGATGCCGCCGCCCGTGCCGGTCGATTCGATGATCGGCGAGGGATATTGCGGATAGCTGCGGGCGAATTCCTCGGCTGCCGCCTTTGCAAACGGATACACGGTGGACGATCCAACAGCCTTGATCTGCTCCCGCGAGGAAGACTGCGCCCCGCCGCATGCGGCAAGCGCGACCGTGCCCAGCAGGACGGGCAGGCTCTTGAACAGGATATTCGTCATCGATTCGATTCCTTGCATGCAATTTTCAAAGGCCGGAACACCGGACATTTTCGCGCGTTTTGTTACAGCCGTGACGCGCCATGCGCGGTCCCCATGACAGCTTTATGACAGTGACTCAACCGCGGGCGCGCAAGGGGCGTAGCGCGAAGGTTTACGCAGGGTGACGATCGGGGGCATCATCGCCCTGTAACGGAAGGCGGACCGTAATCGCGGTCCCTTCGCCCAGACGGCTGCGGATGTCGAGCCGGCCACGGTGGCGTTCGACGATATGTTTGACGATCGCAAGGCCGAGCCCCGTGCCGCCCACGGCCCGGCTGCGGCCAGGGTCGGTGCGATAGAAACGCCGGGTCAGGTGCGGCAGGTGTTCCGCCGCGATGCCCGGACCGCGATCGGTCACCACCATTTCGGCCTGATCGCTGTCGAGACGGGACAGCGCAATCGTCACCGGCGCGTCCTCCGCCCCGTATTTCAGCCCGTTGTCGACGAGATTGCGCAAGAGCTGGTCGACCTGTTGCCGGTCGCCGCGCACGGGCAGCGGCGCGTCTGTATCCTCGAGCCGGATACGATGTTCGCCATGGAGGGCGGCAATGCCTGACGCGACCGTGCGCGCCATGTCGCCGAGATCGAAGATGGCGGGCGGCAATTCGTGCTTTTCCGCCTCGATCCGGGAAAGCGACATCAGATCCTCGACGAGCGCCTGCAATCTTTTGCTTTCGCGCAGGATGGTGCGGTGGAAACGAAGGCTGGTCTCCGGCCCGATGCGCGCGCCGCCCTCCGCCTCGATCAGGGTTTCGGCATAGCCGATGATGGAGGCGAGGGGGGTGCGCAGCTCGTGGCTGGCGTTGGCGACGAAATCGGTGTGGGCGCGGCTGATGTCCGCCTCCGCCGTGCGGTTGACCAGTTCGACCATCGTGGAGGTAGCGTCGATGGGAAGCAGCGACACGTGCCATATGCTGCGCGAACCGGTGAGCCCGCGCACGATCGCCTGTCCGCCGCCCTCGCGGTCGAGCAGGCGTACCGCCTCGGGATGGCGAAGCGCGACGCGGGCGTCCTGTTGCACGATATGGGCGCCCAGCACCTCGCGCGCGGCGGCATTGGCAAGGATGATGCGTCCGCCCTCGATCACGAGATAGGGCAGGCCCAGCGGTTCGAGGAAATCGCGCAGCCGGTCGGTCTGAAACAGGGCATTGGGCGGGGGCGGCGCCTGCGCATCGCTTTCCCGCGGGGTAAGGAACAGCGAGGCCGCCCATATGGTGAGCACGGCCAGACCGAGCCAGAAATCACCGGCAAGGACCATGATCGCGATCCCGCCGACGAAGGCGAGCATCAGACCCGGCAAAGGCAGGGGGCGGTGTTGCATGAATTCGAACCTGGCCTCGTAGCTTGTTCATTTCCCGCACAGAGCAGCGAGGCGCGCGTACCGGCCGAGATGTCGCGGCACCCGTGACGGATGCCACGCCCGCTTTAGGGAGGGAGCGGAGACGATACTATCTCCAATTCCCGAAAATGCATCTAGGGAAGGGATGATCTGCCAGTCTAAAACGATCGAGCGAAATGGAGTGTGATTTGATTGCAACAGATACTTAAGAATTGTTGCAGCTGCGTCAAAGGTGCCTTGTTTCCCTATGCGCTGCGACGCAATAGATACGGCAATCTTGGCCGGGAAGGGGCGGAAATCGTCGACCCGCTGGGCAGGAGATTCATTAGCTCCCGATTATCGGCGGCTGAGGACTACATTTAGGGGATTTTCCATCGTGAAATTCAAGACCAATTCCATGCTGAAGGCGAGCAGCAGCCTCCGCGCTGCCGCTCTGGTCGGCGCGACGTCGCTACTGGCCGTCGCCAGCCCGGCGTTCGCGCAGGCAGACATGGACGAGCCCGGCGTCGGCTCGCCGTCCAATTCCTATGACGAGCAGGTCGGTCAGCCGATCGTCGTGACCGGTTCGCGCATCGCGCGCCGCAACCTCGAGACTGCGGCCCCCGTCGCCGTCGTCAACGAGGAAGAGTTCGAACTTTCGGGCTCGGTCAACGTCGAATCCGTCATCAACGCGCTTCCGCAGGTCGTTCCCGGCCTCAACGGCAACTCGAACAACCCGGGCAATGGCGCCGCGACGCTGAACCTTCGCGGTCTGGGCGAAACCCGCACGATGGTGCTGGTCAACGGCCGCCGCTGGATGTTCTACGATACCTCGCAAATCGTCGACCTCAACACCATCCCGCAGTTCCTGATTCAGAACGTCGATGTCGTGACCGGCGGTGCTTCGGCCGTTTACGGTTCGGACGCGCTGGCTGGCGTCGTCAACTTCAAGCTGCGTGACGATCTCGACGGCATCCTGCTCGGCGGGCAGAGCTCGATCACCGAGCGTGGGGATGGCCACCGCTACAACATCGACATCGCACTCGGTTCCGACCTTGCCGACGGTCGCGGTAACGTCACCGTGTGGGGTTCGTACAACCGCCGCAAGGAAATCTTCCAGGATCAGCGTGCATTCTCGCGCTTTGCAGCCGTCGACGGTTGTATCGTTCCCGGGTCCATCGATGGCGACACCGGCATCAGCAGCGACCGTGTTCCGTTTAGCTCGTCCGCAGGTCAGACCTGCGTCGGCCAGGGCGGCGTGATCGGTCCGGTTGCCGGCGGTTCGTCGGGCGTTCCCTCGACCTATGTCGACGTTCTGGGTGCGCAGTTCGCGAACAGCGGCGGCACGCTCGTCGATTATTCGCCGTTCAACTACGCTCCGTTCAACTACCTGCAGCTTCCGCAGGAACGTTACATGCTTGGCGGCTACGGTCACTATGACATCGCCGATGGCATGACCGCGTACACCGAACTGTCCTATGTCAATTCGAACGTGCCGCAGGAACTGGCTCCGACGCCGGCGTTCCTGACTGTCGACCTCGACGTAGACAGCCCGTTCTTCGATCAGTCGGTTCAGAACCAGCTGGCCGCGCTCGACACCGATGGTGACGGTTTCGTCAGCTCGCAGGTGCGTCGCCGCCTTCTGGAACTTGGCTCGCGTAACTCGAACGACGACCGTAACGCGTTCCGCGTTCTGGGCGGCCTGCGTGGCGAATTCTCGCCGGCATGGGGCTATGACGCCTATTACATGTATTCGCGGACCCGCAATTCGCAGATCCAGTCGGGCAATGCGTCGATCAGCCGCTTTACCCAGGCTCTGCGGACCGAGTTCGACGAGGACGGCAATCTCGTCTGCACCAATCCGGCGAACGGCTGTGTGCCGCTCAACATCTTCGGCCTGAACACGATTTCGGACGAAGCGGCGGACTTCATCCGCATCGGTGCGCAGAACACCGAAATCTCGTCGCTGCAGGTTGCCAACGCCACCATCAATGGCGAGCTTTTCGAGCTTCAGGGCGGCCCGCTGGGTGTGGCCTTCGGTGCTGAATATCGTAAGGTTTCGTCGGAATACATTCCCGACACCTTCCTTGCATCGGGCGACGTGACGGGCTTCAACGCCGGTCTGCCGACCGAAGGCAGCTATGACGTGAAGGAGCTCTTTGGCGAACTTTACGTTCCGCTGATCAACGGTGGTTTCATCGACCGTCTCGAGCTGACCGGTGCTGTGCGTTATTCGGACTACTCGCTCGGCGCAGTGGGCGGCGTGTGGACCTATGCCGGCGGCGTTACGCTTGCGCCGATCCGCGACATCACCCTGCGTGGTCAGTATCAGCGTGCCGTCCGTGCGCCCAACGTCGACGAATTGTTCGGCGGTGCGTCGCAGGGCTTCCCGCCCGCTACCGACCCGTGCTCGAGCCGTAGCACGAACCAGAGCGACGCGGTGCGTGATCTCTGCATCGCGACGGGCGTGCCTGCCGATGCGGTCTTCACCGATGCGGTTCAGCTGAACTCGCAGATCGAAGGCCAGTTCGGCGGCAACCCGAACCTCGAAGAAGAAACTGCCGATACGTTCACCGCCGGTGTCGTGCTGCAGCCCTCCTTCATCCCGCGTCTCGCCATCACCGTCGACTATTTCGACATCAAGGTCGAGAACCTGATCTCGACCTTGGGCGGCGGTCTGAACAACGCTCTGTCGCTGTGCTACAACACGGTGCAGGACGTCTCGAGCGAGTATTGCCAGGCCATCAACCGTTTCGACGATGGCAGCATCAACTTCGTCGAGATTCTGAATGCCAACATCTCGGAACTGACCACCTCGGGCGTCGACCTCGAAGTCAGCTACGCGACGCCGGTCGGCTTCAGCATGTTCGGCGCAGGTGAGAGCGACCTGTCGTTCTACTTCCTCGGCACTTGGACGGACGAGAACACCTTCACCCCGGTGTCGGATCTCCCCGATCAGACCGAGCAGTGCGCGGGCTACTACGGCTCGACCTGCGGCACGCTTCAGCCCGAGTACAAGTTCTCGAGCCGCGTGACGCTTTCCGATGGTCCTGCAACGATCAGCCTGCGTGGCCGCTATGTCGGTGAAGCCGAGGACGATCAGCTGCGTGACGGCGTGGATGCGGCATCGCTCGCCATTCCGCGTCTGAAGGAAACCTTCTACCTCGATCTCGCCACCTCGTTCGAGGTTCTGGAAAACAAGGTCATCACCTTCGGCGTGAACAACCTTCTCGACCAGCAGCCCCGTCTGACCGGCGATTCGCAGCAGCAGGCGAATACCTACCCGACCGTCTATGACGTTCTGGGCCGGGACTTCTTCGTCTCGTTCAAGGCGGAATTCTGATCTCACCGGATCAGATCCGATCGAATGGAAAGGGCGGTGGCACTCAGGTGCCGCCGCCCTTTTTCATTGCAGGCTTGAAACGCCGGAAAGCGAGCCCGAGTTTCGTTCCGCGGGGCACGACGTCGAAGGCCACGGTCATACGCCGGCCGCCTTCAAAAGGACGCGTGCCGTGATAGAGCGTGCTGGGGAAGAGAACGAGATGGGCGCGCCGTGGTTCGACCATCCGCTCGGGCGGCAGGTTCAGCCGGAGATCGCGCGGCGGTCTTCCAAGTTCAAGCCATCCGGCGCGATCCATCCCGTCCGTATCGGGCAGCTCCAGATGGATCGCCGAGGACACGCATCCTTTCGGATGAATATGCGCCGCATGAAAGCCAGAGGAATTCAGACGGACTGACCAGGATCCATCGGTTCGCCAAGGCGTGTCGCGAAATCGGAGCAGGGGGTGCCGGTCATCGCGATCGGGCAGCGCCGCGCGATAGGAATCCAGCGCCCCCATGACGGCGCGATGAAGCCTTTGGATCTCAGGCGTCGAGCGGGCGAAAAGCCGCCCGCGCGTCTGGCTACCGCCCCGCACCGATTGGCCGAGCGGCAGGGAGGACCGTTCGTGAAGCGCATGGAGAACTGCGCATACCGTCCGCAGCGATTGCGGTTCGAGGGGAAGGGGAAGTCGCTGCACCAGCGTGTCCTGGCCATGCAGCCATTCCAGCCGGCTATCCCCCGACAGACGCCAGCAAATCGAACGAAGCGCCCATGCGCCGATATCGAATGGACGTTCGTCCAGAACGCGCAGCAGCAGGGCTTCTGCCTGTTCCTGATCGCCCAGTCGTATCCAGTGCCGCGCTTCGTGGAGGTCGCGCGTGGCACTTCGCCCTGACAACTCGGCAAAAATTGCACCCGCGCGCGCATCGTCGCCCGCCTCGCCGGCGTGAACCGCCTCCAGCAAGGCAAAGCGCGGGTCGTCGGGAAAAGCACGTCGTGCGTTTGCCGCGACATCCGCTGCCTCGGAAAAACGGTCGAGCCCTGCCAATTGCCGCGCCCATTCCAGTCGTATCGCAGCATCGTCCGGCGCACGGAGTGCCGCCTCATAATAAGGCGCTGTAAAATTGTCATCGCCGCGCGCAAGACGCAATTGCGCCGTTTGGGAAAGCGCATCGGTCCATCGCGGAGCGGCTGCGTTCAATCGCTCCGAGAGGGCGAGCGCATCGTCATTCCGGCCGGTAATTTCGAGAGCCTGCGCATATCCGAGCAAGAGTTCCGGGTCGTTTGAATTCAAGCGTAGCGCCGCTTCGTATCGCGCGACCACATCGTCATCCGCCCGTTCGAGCGCGATACGCGCCCGTCCGTGCATCGCTCGCGCATGATCCGGCTGTAATGACAATGCCCCGTCATAGCTTTTCGCCGCATCGTCGAGGAGGGAAAGCGCGCGTTCGACATGGCCCCGCGTCGCAAAATAGCGCGCATCGCGTTGCGCACTGAACTCGAAACCGGAAAGCGTCGCCAGCGCTTCGTCATGATGGCCGAAGCGATGAAGCGCGATGGCGAAATTGGTGGCATATTCGATGGAATCCGGCACCAGTCGAAAGGCCTTGCGATACCATGCGAGCGCATTTTCGCGCCGGTCGAGCCGGAGCGCCAACCCGCCCGCACTATTCAAAAGCGCGGCGTGGTCGCCCGCCAATTCCACCGCATGGGCCATCCTCTGCATCGCGGTGTCGCGGTCCCCGGCCCGTTCGGCCGCTAGAGCCTGTTCCCGAAGGTTGGCCAGATCCGCGGCCTTCACCGGTCGCGTGCCCATCCCGTGATCGCGAAACGCCCGGCAGGCGCGAAGGGGGGGACATAAGACACCGCGTGACGTTGTGGTACGAGGAAGAGATTCAGCGCGTTGAAGCGCGGCTTCCATCCCGCGACGATGTCTCCATCCTCGGCGTGAAAGTTCAGATACCCCCCCCATTCCGGGCGCCAGTCGGCATCCGCGAAATTGAGGACATAGGCAACGCGCCACCCTTCGGCCACGTGGCTGTCGTCGTGCGTGGCAAGGAAATGGTTTGGTCCGTAAAGCGTCGCCTGCGCGTCCGCCTTCTTCAACGCGTCGATGCCGGTTACATCGCGGAGAAGTCCAAGATATTCCTGGGTATTAAGATGTTCTAGCAGGATGTCCTGCGCACTTCCCTCGGCCCATTTTTCGCGATAGGCGTCGAGCATGGGATAGCTGCCAAAGCGGAAAGCGTAATCCTCCCCCCTGCTCGCAGCGGCCTTGTGCGTGCTTTCCATCATGGTCTGCAGACGGCCGCGATGCTCTGGATCGCGCACTTGGTCCGCACGCATCAGGTTCGGTCCGTGGTTCCCTGCCTGCCAGGCGAGACCCCAGGGGGTCGCCGATTGGAGCACGTGGCGAATTTCGCGCGCACTTTCGTCGGTAAGCACGTTGCGGATCTGTACGCGGCTGTCCTGCGCAAAGCGGCGAGCCAGCGGGATCCGATCAATATCCGGGTTCAGCTTAAAAAGCGATTTGAGCACGCGTTTCTCGCTACAACCGCGTATGCCGCGATGCAAGGTCTAGCGGTGGGCAGCGTGATGGTCCGACGCGGTGCGCCGCAGTGGTGACCCCTACGGGAATCGAACCCGTGTTTCAGCCGTGAGAGGGCCGCGTCCTAACCGCTAGACGAAGGGGCCTTGCCGACCGGCGGCAGGGCCGCGAGGGGTCGGGAATATCTGTGCACCGGTGGTGACCCCTACGGGAATCGAACCCGTGTTTCAGCCGTGAAAGGGCCGCGTCCTAACCGCTAGACGAAGGGGCCACGTCCGGTGCAGGCCGCGCAATTACGAAGGATGAGCCGCACGGTCAAGGGTGAATTGCGAGGAAACGCAATTTTCTTTTCTAACCCGCCCAGGCGGCGTCCTCGACATGCAATTCGACCGCAGGAACCCGGCCCCAATCGTCGATTTTCGCCCGCCCGGCGAGCCAGACCCTGCGGCCGGCAGAGCCGTGAAGCAGGGCCTGCCCGAGTTCGGTTTCCTCGGCGCGAAAGGCGATGCCCTTGAAGCGTGCGCCGTCCTGTCCCGCCGCGATGATGCGTACGTGGCCGTTGCCGACCACATCGGCCTTCACCAGCCTTACCGGCCCGACCGCGACCCGCGGAGAGGGCCAGCCCACGCCGTAAGGGCCCGCGCTCTCGAGCGTATCGACAAGCGCGGGCTGCAATCCGCCCGGTGCGAGCGAGAGGTCGATCGTCGTCGTCAGCGAGGTGCGCGCGCGCTCCACGTCGCGGGACAGCCGCTCGTCGAGGAAATCCCGGAACGCGTCCAGCTTCTCCGCCGCGATGGTCAGCCCCGCCGCCATCGCATGGCCGCCGCCCTGCATGACAAGCCCCGCATCGCGCGCGGCGATGACCGCGGCGCCGATATCGACGCCCGGGATCGACCGCCCCGAACCCTTGCCGATCAACGCGCCGTCGTCGCCGTCCTGCATCGCGATGATGAGCGCGGGCCGGCCCGCCTTCTCCTTGATGCGGCCCGCGACGATCCCGATCACGCCGGGATGCCAGCCATGCCCCGCGATCACGACCACGGCGCGATTATGCTGCGCGGCGAGCTGCTGCTCCGCGGCCTCCTGCACCTCGGCCTCGACCCCGCGCCGCTCCTCGTTCAGCGCGTCGAGCCGGTCGGCGATCTCGGCGGCCTCCTCCGGGTCTTCGGTGGTCAGCAGGCGCACGCCCAGCGTGGATTCGCCGATGCGGCCCGCGGCATTGATCCGCGGGCCGAGCGCGAAGCCGAGATCGCTGCACACCGGCGCACGTTTCAACCGGCTCGCGTCGATGAGCGCCGACAGTCCGACATTCTGCCGCCGCGCCATGATCTTCAGCCCCTGCGCCACGAAGGCGCGGTTCAACCCGTGCAGCGCCGCCACATCGGCCACCGTGCCCAGCGCCACGAGGTCGAGCAGCGCCATGAGATCGGGCTCCGCGCGGTCGGCGAAATAGCCGCGCGCACGCAGTTTACGCACCAGCGCGACCGAGAGGAGGAACGCGACCCCGACCGCGGCGAGGTGCCCGTGCGCCGCCGCCTCGTCGCATTCGTCGAGCCGGTTCGGGTTCACCAGCGCGGCGGCACGGGGCAGGACGCTGCTGCATTTGTGGTGATCGACGACGATGACATCGACGCCCGCATCGTGCGCCATGTCCAGCGCCTCATACGCCATGGCGCCGCAATCGACGGTGACGACAAGGCTGCTGCCCTGCTCGCCGAGCCGGACCAGCGCCTCTCCCGACGGGCCGTATCCTTCGAGCAGGCGATCGGGGATGTAATGGCCCGGATCGGCGCCGAGCATCCGTAGCACCCGGATCATCAGCGCCGCGCTGGTCGCGCCATCGACGTCGTAATCGCCGTAGATCGTCATCGCCTCGCGTGCGAGCACCGCCTGCGCCAGCCGGTCCGCCGCGTTTTCCATGTCGGCGAAGATCGACGGATCGGGAAGGAACCCGCGCATCGTCGGCGAACGGTGGCGGTCCATATCCTCCACCGACACGCCCCGCGACAACAGCAGCTGTGTCACCAGTTCCGCAGAGCCTGCCTCGTCCGCGGCGGCGCAATCGACATTGCCCCCGCGCCACCGCCATGCCCGGCCGGAAAGCGAATGTTCGACGCCGCACACGTAACCATTGGTAAGTATTGCCATGCCATGGGATTACAGCAATGCCGGTGCGAGCGAAATCGTGCTATGCCCGGACGGGATAAATTATTGTTCTGCCACCGGCGTCGCGCGGGCGCCCTTTCGATGACCCAAGGTGATGCGCAGATGACCATGAACCCGGATGCGCCATTGCTGATCGTCTGGCACAGCCGCACCGGCGCGGCCGAGGCGATGGCCGACGCCGCGTCGAAGGGCGCGGACGGCGAGGCGCGGATCGTCCGGGCGCGCGATGCGCAACCGGACGACGTGCTGAAAGCGAAGGCGTATCTTTTTGCGTGCCCGGAAAATCTCGCCACCATGTCGGGCATGATGAAAGAGTTTTTCGACAGGTGCTATTATCCCGTGCTCGGCCGGATCGAGGGGCGTGCCTATGCCACCGCGATTTCGGCGGGATCCGACGGGGAGGGCGCCACGCGGCAGATCGACCGCATCGTGGCTGGCTGGCGGCTGAAGCGTGTGGCCGACCCGCTCATCGTGAATTGCGATGCGCAGGATGCGGCGTCGATCCTCGCGCCCAAAACAATCGCCCCGGAAGAGGTCGCGCGATGCGAAGAGCTCGGCGCCGCCATGGCCGAGGGGGTGCGGATGGGCATTTTCTGATCTGCGAAGAGGGGCGATTGCGCAAAATCTGAACCATTATGGACATGTATGTAAACTAATCTCGACCTGAGGGCGGGTATGTCGTTAGCGACGATAATTCGCAACAAAGGTTATAACCATGTCTGATCGGAAGGCGCGCTCGTCACCGGAGATTGAAACGATCAACGAAAACGGACTCATGATCTTCTTCGACCGAGACAGGACCGACATCTCTTCGCTGCCCCCCGCGGTGGCGGGCCTGTTGTCGCCGGTGTCCATCGGGCAGAGCGAATGCGTGCATCCGCGCTACCTGTTCGGGGTCGACGGCGCGACCTTGTCGAATGCGGTCTGCTTTCTGCTGCGCTCCGAATACGAAGGATTGAACGGACTGCGCGACCAGGTCGCTGCGGCCTTGCGCATTTCCGACACCACGGGATGCCTCGCCGTGGGGTGGGCACGGGCGCGCACGGCGATGGGCGTCGGCTATTTCCGCAGTGTCGCGCAAAGCTGGCTCGACGGGGGGGCGTTTCCGGCGCTCGGCCTGACGGCGCTCCACCTCGATGAAAACGGCGTCATGCAAAGCGTGGGGGTGCGCGCGCTCACCGGGTGGGAGGTTGCCGTGGCGCCGGCGCCGGGCATGAGTCATGCGCAACAGGCAAAGGTGGCGACGCGTTTCATCGATCACATCATCCGCGACGGACTCTCGGAGGATGAATCGGGGGTCGAAATCGATGGCATGGGAAAATTTCGCGTTCAGCCGAGGCGAGATTATAACATTGTTTACTTATTGCGATAATATCCGGTTAAGATAAGCCTTTGCGTATCGCAGAAGCAGGAGACTATCTTGGGATATGAGCAGTGGTCGCAGCCAGCTCCAGATTGCCGGAAGGGGATTTCATTTGGACGCGTCAATCGTCCGTCCGACCCGGGGTTCAAACCCGGGTGGCAGAAACACCATCTGCTCCCGCGGCAATTGTCGGCTATTTCTTCGCTCGCGCCGTTCTGGACGGCAATGCGTAGACATGGCGTATCCTTCGACGATTTCCATTTCAACGGCGTCCTGCTTCCCGCGACCGAAACCATCGCGGCAAAGGAAAACCTGCCGCTCCACCGCGGTCCGCACCGCGAGTATAGCGATGCGGTCGGCGAACGGGTCGGAGCCATCGAATCGTCATGGGCGAGGGGGCAGTCGAGACCCGCTTTCGCCGATTGCGAGGCGGCGGGCCGGCTGCGGCTCCTTCAAAAGCCTTGCGCCGGCGCCTGTCGCGCGAGGGGAACTCCCCGCTCACGCTGAACCGGCGCGATCCGATTGGCCACGGGATCGATTTCGGCACGCTCGACGCCATGGCCGAGCAGCTGTGGAGCGTTACCGCATACGAGGATCCGGACCGCGGCATCGCGACCATCCCCGTATGCGGAAAGGTCGGCTAGGCCGAAACGGCGGAATTCCCGGCGCTGAGAATGGCGCGCACGCTTGCGGTCGCGACATCCTCGTCAATGCCGACGCCCCAGATCGTTCGCCCGTCCTTTGTCATGCACTCGACATAGGCGGCCGCGCGGGCATCCGACCCCTTCGACAGGGCGTGCTCGCTGTAATCGAGCACTTCGAGCGTGACGTCGAAGCTTTCGCGCAACGTCGCCACGACCGAGGATATGAGGCCGTTGCCCCGGCCCGAAACGCTGCGCTCCTTGCCCGCGACGGCGATGGTTCCGGCAAAGGTACGCGTGCCGTCCGCCGCGCGCGATTCCTCGTAATCGACAAGGTGGAAATGGCGCGGGCGCGACAGGTGATATTCGCTGCGGAACGCGTCCCAGATATCCTGCGCCGTGACTTCCTGTTTCTTTTCGTCGGCGAGCCTTTGCACCGCTTTCGAAAAATGCGCCTGCATCCGCTTGGGCAGTTTGAGTCCGCGATCCTGTTCGAGCACCCAGGCGAAACCGCCCTTGCCGCTCTGCGAATTGACGCGGATGACCGCCTCGTAATTGCGGCCCAGATCGGCGGGGTCGATCGGCAGGTACGGCACGCGCCAGGTTTCGTCGTTCTGACGCTCGTGCGCCTCGAACCCTTTCTTGATCGCGTCCTGATGGCTGCCGGAAAAGGCGGTGAAGACGAGCTCCCCGCCATAGGGATGGCGTTGATGCACGGGGATCTGGTTGCAATATTCGACCGTCTCGATGACCGCATCGATGTCCGAAAAATCGAGGCCGGGATCGACGCCCTGCGTGTACATGTTGAGCGCCATCGTCACGAGACAGCAATTGCCCGTCCGCTCGCCATTGCCAAACAGACAGCCTTCGATCCGGTCCGCACCCGCCATCAGACCCAGCTCCGCCGCCGCGACCCCGGTGCCGCGGTCGTTATGGGTGTGCAGGCTGACGACGACGCTGTCGCGGCGGGGAATATTGCGGCAGAAATACTCGATCTGGTCGGCGTAGATGTTCGGCGTCGAGGCCTCCACCGTGGCGGGGAGGTTGAGGATGAGCGGCCGCTCCGGCGTCGGTTGCAGGATGTCCATGACCGCTTCGCAGCAGGCGATGCTGAAATCGAGTTCGGCGGTCGAGAACGTCTCGGGCGAATATTGGAAATGCCAGTCGGTATCGGGCCGCTTGCCCGCTTCGTCGCGCATGATCTTCGCACCGGTGACGGCGATGTCGCGCACTTCGTCCTTCGTCATGCGGAACACGATGTCGCGCCACGCGGGCGACACGGCATTGTACAGGTGCACGATGGCGGCGCGCGCGTAGGCCAGGCTTTCGAAACTGGTGCGAATGAGATCCTCGCGCGACTGCGTCAGCACCTGCACCAGCACATCGTCAGGGATGCGTCCATTTCGGACCAGACCCTGTATGAAGTCGAATTCGGTCGCACCGGCAGCGGGAAAGCCGATCTCGATCTCCTTCAATCCGACGGACAGCAGCAAGTCGAAGAACCGGTTCTTCTTCACGCTGTCCATCGGATCGATGAGCGACTGATTGCCGTCGCGCATATCGGTCGAAAGCCAGCGGGGCGGCTGTTCGATGACGGCGGAGGGCCAGGTCCGATCGTTGAGCGCGACAGGCGGGAACCGGCGATATTTGGCCGAAGGGTCGGAAAGCATGGGCATGGGAAATCTCTACTGCGATGGCGCCGGATCGGCGGCGCCGGACTGCGGCGATGGTTCGTGTCGTTCCCCCGGGCGATGCACGCCGCCCGCGGGCAACGCGAATGTCACGCCCGAGGGCGCGTAAGTCGCAGGAGCAGGCCGATGGCCGCAAAGGTCCGGATGCCGTTCATCACCGACCCCCTATGGGCACGCGGCACCGGATTGTCCAGACCGAAAACAGGATGGATCGTGGCGATTGCACGCCATTTGTTGCGCGGCATCTGCGGCGCAGCGAAACAATCGTTGCGCGAAGGCCGGCCCCCGTCTCACCGAGGCAGGGGCGCGCAGCGTCTTACTGCTTTTCGAATGCGGCCGAAATGTCGAGCACGACCTCGTCGGAGACGACCGGCAGCGCGGTGTCGATCCCGAATTGCGAACGCAGGATCGTCGCGCGCCCTTCGAAGCCGATGGTCTCCGCCTTGCTCATCGGGTTGGCGCCGGCGCCGGTGAATTCGGCTGCGATCACGACCGGATTGGTGTGACCGTTCATCGTGAGGTTGCCGGTGATCATCGCCTCGGTCGGGGTGTTGCCCATCGTGACGGAGGTGGAACGGAACACCGCCATGCCGGGATTGGGGCCGAAGAAATCGGGCTCTGCGCCATCCTGTCCCGGGCGGAGCATGTGGTCGCGCAGCCCCTCGCTCACCACGGCGAGGCTGGTGATCGGAATGCTGATCTCGACCTCGGCGGCGGTCGGGTTGGCGGGATCGATCGTGAGCGTGCCCTCCGCATCGCCGAACATGCCGAAATAATCGTTGAAGCCGAAATGGTTGACGGTCCAGCCGACGATGGTGTGCGACGGATCGGTCGCGTAGGTGCCGGCGGTGACGCGGCTGACATCGGCGACGCCGGGGAGCTGCGGCTCCTCGTGATGGTCGGCGATGGCGGGCACGGCGAGCGCGGCGGTAAGCGCGGCGAGCGGGGCGAGATAGGCAAGACGCATGATGTGAGGTCCCTTCGTGTGTTGCGTTGCGGCACGATGGCCGTGTTGCCATTCATTCGCAAGTCATCCGGCCCGAAACCCGAACGAAAATCCCCGCACGGCGCGGGGCCGTACGGGGGTTTCGTTATCGTGCCGGTGAGGCGAGGGGATCAGTTCTTGTCCTTGTCGACCAGCTTGTTCGCGCCGATCCACGGCATCATCGCGCGCAATTGTGCTCCGGTCTTTTCAATGGGATGCGCCTCAGCCCGCTTGCGCGACGCTTTCAGCTCGGGCTGCCCGGCGCGGTTGTCGAGGACGAAGTTCTTCACGAAACGGCCCGACTGAATATCGTCGAGAACGCGCTTCATTTCCGCTTTCGTCTCATCCGTGATGATGCGCGGGCCGGTGACGATGTCGCCATATTCGGCGGTGTTGCTGATCGAGTAGCGCATGTTGGCGATGCCGCCTTCGTAAAGCAGATCGACGATCAGCTTCGTTTCGTGGAGGCATTCGAAATAGGCCATTTCGGGCGCATAACCCGCCTCGACCAGCGTTTCGAAGCCGGCCTGGATCAGATGGGTGATCCCGCCGCACAGCACGGCCTGCTCGCCGAACAGGTCGGTTTCGCATTCCTCGCGGAAATTGGTCTCGATAATGCCCGAACGGCCGCCGCCGACGCCGCTTGCGTAGGCGAGCGCCACGTCATGCGCGTTGCCGGTCGCGTCCTGATGCACCGCGATGAGGCAGGGCACGCCGCCGCCGCGCTTGTATTCGCTGCGCACGGTGTGGCCGGGGCCCTTGGGCGCGATCATGATGACGTCGATGTCCTTGGGCGGTTCGATCAGGCCGAAATGCACGTTCAGACCGTGGGCGAAGGCCAGCGCCGCACCCGCCTTCATGTGGCCGGCGAGGTCGTCGTTCCAGATCGCGGCCTGGTGTTCGTCCGGGGCGAGGATCATCACGATGTCGGCCCATGCGGCAGCCTCGGAATTGTTCATCACCTTGAAGCCGGCGTCCTCGGCCTTTTTGCGCGTGGCGGACCCTTCGCGAAGGGCGATGGCGACGTCCTTCACACCCGAATCGCGCAGGTTCTGCGCATGGGCGTGGCCCTGGCTTCCATAGCCGACGATCGCGATCTTCTTGTCCGCGATCAGATTGGTGTCGCAATCGGCGTCGTAATAGACTTTCACTACTGGTTCCTTGCTGTTGTTGGTTCGCGTCGCGCCCGCAGGCGCCGTCGTTCGGGTGTTATCGAAAAAGGGTCAGTCGATGCCGCGCATCATGCCGACGATGCCGGTGCGCCCCACCTCGACCAGGCCCAGCCCGCGCATCAATGCGACGAAGCTGTCGATCTTTTCCGGTGCGCCGGTAATCTCGAAGATGAAGCTCTCGGTCGTGGAATCGACGACCTTGGCACGGAACACATCGGCAAGGCGGAGCGCCTCGACCCGGTTGTCGCCCTTGCCCGCCACCTTCACGAGCGCAAGCTCGCGTTCGACATGCGGGCCAAGCTCGGTGAGGTCGTCGACCTTGTGCACGGGGATGAGCCGGCCCAGCTGCGCATGGATCTGGTCGATCACCTTGGGCGGGCCATGGGTGACGATGGTGATGCGGCTGATCTCGTGATCCTCGGAAATATCGGCCACGGTCAGGCTGTCGATATTATAGCCGCGCGCGGTGAAAAGCCCGGCGATCTTGGCGAGGATGCCGCTTTCATTGTCGACCGTGATGGCGAGAACGTGGCGTTCGGACGGACGGGTGTCGAGATCGGTCATACCGCGGCCCTCGCTTCTTCGGTGACTGCGGCGGGGGCTTCGTCCCCGTAGAGCAGCATGTCGGTGTGCGCCGCGCCCGAACGGAACATCGGCAGGCAATTGGCAAGCTTCGCGACGCGGCAATCGACGATGACGGGACCGTCATGCGCGATCATCGCCTCGATCCCGGCGTCGAGCTCGGCCGGGTCGTCGATCAGGATCCCCTTCCAGCCGTAAGCCTCGGCGAGCTTCACGAAATCGGGCAGCGATTCCGAATAGCTGTTGGAATAGCGGCTTTCGTAGGTCAGCTCCTGCCATTGCCGGACCATGCCCATGAATTCATTGTTGAGCACGAACACCTTGACGGGGAGGCGATACTGGCTCGCCGTTCCCATCTCCTGAATGTTCATCTGGATCGATGCTTCGCCCGCGATGTCGATGACCAGCGCATCGGGATGGCCGATCTGCGCCCCGATGGCGGCGGGCAGGCCGTAGCCCATCGTGCCGAGCCCGCCACTGGTCAGCCATTTGTTGGGCTCGAAGAAATGGAAATGCTGCGCGGCCCACATCTGATGCTGACCGACCTCGGTGCTGATGATCGGGTCGCGGTCGCGGGTCAGCTCGAACAGGCGCTCGATCGCGTGCTGCGGCATGATCTCGCTGTCCGATTTGGGATATTCCAGCGAATGACGCGCCCGCCACCCCTCGATCCGGGCATACCATTCGGACAGATCCTGCGACGTCTTGCCGGTATCGCGCCATCGGTCGATGATCTGTTCCAGGACGCGTGCGCAATCGCCCACGATGGCGAGGTCGACCTCCACCGTCTTGTTGATCGAGGACCGGTCGATGTCGATGTGGATCTTCGTCGCATCGGGCGCGAAATCGTCGATCTTGCCCGTCACGCGGTCGTCGAAACGCGCGCCGACGCACAGGATGAGATCGGCGCGGTTCATCGTCATGTTCGCTTCATACGTGCCATGCATGCCCAGCATGCCGAGCCAGGCCGGATGCTGCGCCGGGAAACTGCCCAGGCCCATCAGCGTGGAGGTGACGGGCGCGCCACTCATCTCCTGCAATTCGCGCAGGAGCCGCGATGCCTCCGGCCCCGAATTGATGACCCCGCCGCCGGTGTAAAGCACGGGCGCGCGCGCGCCGGACAACAGCTCGACCGCTCGGGCGATCGCGTCGTCCGCGCCGAGTGAGGCCGGGACGTAGCGGCGATGGGCTTCGCGCGTCTTGGCTTCGGACCGGGTGGCGGGCTGTTCGGCGACCTGAACGTCCTTGGGAATGTCGATCACAACGGGGCCGGGGCGGCCCGTGGTCGCGATCTGGAACGCTTCCTCCACCGTCGCGGCGAGATCGGCCGGATCCTTCACCAGATAGTTATGCTTGGTGCAATGGCGGGTGATGCCGACGGTATCGGCTTCCTGAAACGCGTCGGTGCCGATCATCGCGGTCGCGACCTGTCCCGACAGGACAACCATGGGGATCGAATCCATGAACGCGTCCGCAATGCCCGTCACCGCATTGGTCGCGCCGGGGCCGGAGGTGACGAGCACGACGCCCGGTTTCCCGGTGGAACGCGCGTAACCCTCCGCCGCATGGGCGGCGCCAGCCTCGTGGCGGACGAGGATGTGGCGGATGCGGGAATCGTTGAACAACGCGTCATAGATGGGAAGCACCGCGCCGCCGGGATAGCCGAATACCACTTCGACACCCTGCGCGACGAGGCTGTCCATCAATGTTTCGGCGCCGGTGCGGCTGGTCACGTGCATTCTCCATCACTCGAACAAATTCGTCCGCCTAAAACAGCAGGCCCGGACGCATATCGTCCGGGCCCGTGTGAAAGCATTCGATGGGCGGCTGCTAAGTGAAATGTAATGTCATGTCAAGCCTAAGCTACGCAACATTATTGCAAAATTAGCATCAATCGTATTCGATTCCCATGCGAGCCTGCGCCAATCGCCAGGGGGTTGGTGCCGGAACCAGGTGAATTGCCGCTTGGCATAGCGGCGAGTCGCCTGCGCGCCGGCCGCAATCGCTTCCTCGCGCGTGCAGGTTCCGCGCAGCCACGCGGATATTTCCGGGACGCCGATGGCCCGCATGACCGGAAGCGCGGGGTCCAGCCCGCGCGACAACAGAGCCTCGACCTCGGCGACGGCGCCATGCTCCATCATCCTTGCAAACCGGCGGTCGCACCTGTCGAACAGCGCATCCCGTTCGGGAAGAAGGATGAACGCCGCAAGCGCAACCCCGTCGCCGATGCCGCCCGCCCTGGCCGCCTGCCATTGCCGCAGCGGAACCCCGGTGGACCGCACGACCTCCAGCGCGCGGGCGACCCGCGTCGTATCGGCGGGGGCGAGGCGGGCGGCGGCGTCCGCATCCTCATGGACGAGAGCGGCATGGGCCTCGTCCACGCGCAGGGCGCGCACGGCCGCGCGGATCGCGGGATCGATGGCGGGAACGGGCGCGATGCCGTCGATCAGGCTGCGCAGATAAAGCCCGGTCCCGCCGACGAGGATGGGCAGGGCGCCCGCCCGATGCGCCTCGGCGATTTCGCGGCGTGCCGCATCGGCCCAATCCGCGGCGGAGCATGGTGCCGCGCCATCCCATGCGCCGAACAGCCGGTGTTCGATCCCGCCCATCTCCGCAACCGACGGCCGGGCGGACAGCACGCGCAGATCGGCATAGACCTGCGCGCTGTCGGCATTGATGATGATGGCCCGCGTGCCTGAACGCTCCGCGGCCTGCGCGAGTGCGACGGCGCAATCGCTCTTGCCGCTGGCCGTCGGTCCTGCGATGAGCGCGAGCGGCGGCTTGCCGTCCTGCGGCGCGCCAAACGAATGGTAGGCGCCACCATCATCTGCGGAGTTCGAAGCCTTGCTCATTGCCCGATTGATAGCAGACAGCGCGAAACTGGAAACCGGCCTCGACACCGCGGGGGCGAAACTCGCCGAACGCGGCTGGACGATCGCCGGCGCGCAGATGATGGATTTTTGCGGCGACGTCCTTCAGATTTCCCTGCCCGAGGGTGAGTCATCGGCGGTCGCGAGCATTCTGGATCAGGCATTCGGCCCGTGCGATCTGTTGATTTCGGACCGCCCGATCGAGGTGCCGCACCTGCTGATCTCCGACATGGATTCCACCATGATCGGACAGGAGTGCATCGACGAACTCGCCGATTTTGCCGGGCTGAAGGACGAAATTTCCGCCATTACCGAGCGGGCCATGCGCGGGGAGCTCGATTTCGAGGCGGCGCTGACCGAGCGGGTCGGGCTGCTGGCGGGATTGGCGGAGGAAACCATCGCGCAATGCCTGGCCGAGCGGATCGAGCCGGTGCGCGGCGCGCGCAAGCTGGTGCAGACGCTGCGTTCGCGCGGTGCCCATACCGTATTGGTGACCGGCGGTTTCCACAGTTTCGCCGACCCGGTGGCGGACATGATCGGATTCGAACGGGTGGTCGGCAACCGGCTCGCCATCGCGGACGGGCAGCTGACGGGAAAGCTTGCCTCCGCCATCGTGGATTCGGGCGTAAAGGCGCGCACCTTGCGTGAGGAGATGGACCGGCTGGGCGATAATGCGCGCAGCCTCGCGATGGGGGACGGCGCGAACGATATTCCCATGCTACAGGCTGCCGATTACGGCATCGCCTATCGCGCGAAGCCGAAGGCGCGGGAGGCGGCCAATGGCTGGATCGAGCGCGGCGATCTTACCGCCGTGCTCGAACTGTTCGACATTCCTCGGGCGGAGTGGGTCGACTAACCCGCCATCCATTCGCGGAAAAAGCTGTCATGCGCATCGCGCAGCGCGGCGAGTGAAACGCCCGCAACCGCGTCGCCGCCCACCGTCCCGATGCGCACCGCATCCGGCAAGGTCGCATCGGCCGCGGTCGTGACGACATAGCGCCCCTGATCCTCGGCAAAGGCGCGCGCGGCGTCGAGCGGGGCATCGAGCGTGCAGCCCATGCCGCCCGCCATCGCCATTTCGGCCAGCGCGACGAGCAATCCGCCATCGCTTACGTCATGGACGGCGCCGGCCGTGCCATTGGCGATGGCCTCACGCACGATGGCGCCATTGCGCGCCTCCTTGGCAAGGTCGACGCGCGGCGCATCGCCCGCCATCCGCCCGTGCATTTCGCGCAGCCACACCGACTGGCCAAGGTCGGTGCCTTCGCCGCCGATGAGCCAGATGGCATCGCCTTCGTTGACAAACGCGATGGTCGCCATGATCGAAAGATCGTCGAGCAGGCCGACCCCGCCAATCGCCGGCGTGGGCAGGATCGCGCTGCCGCCGCCGGTCGCCTTGCTCTCGTTATAAAGGCTGACATTGCCGGACACGATCGGGAAATCGAGCGCACGACACGCGTCGCCCATCCCGTTCAGACAACCGACGAATTGCGCCATGATCTCGGGCCGCTGCGGATTGCCGAAATTGAGACAGTTGGTCACCGCGAGCGGCCGCGCGCCGACCGCGCACAGATTGCGATAGGCCTCGGCGATGGCCTGCTTGCCGCCTTCGTACGGATCGGCATAGCAATAGCGAGGGGTGCAATCGGTCGTCATGGCGAGCGCCTTGTCCGTGCCGTGCACGCGCACCACCGCCGCATCGCCGCCCGATTTCTGCATCGTGTCGGCGCCGACCTGCGAATCGTATTGCTCCCATATCCACCGGCGCGAGGCGAGGGCGGGCGTCCCCATCAGGCGCAGCAGATCCGCGCCCACGTCGCTTTCGGCTATATCGCCGAGCGGGGCCACGCCGGCCCATGCCTTGTATTCGGCATCCGACACGAAGGGGCGTTCATATTCCGGTGCATCGTCGGCGAGCGGGCCGAGCGGAATGTCGCATACCGTTTTCCCGCCGAAGGTCAGCTCCATCCGCTGCGTATCGGTGACTTCGCCGATGACCGCGAAATCGAGTTCCCACTTGCGGAAGATCGCCTCGGCCTGCGCCTCGCGTCCGGGTTTGAGGACCATGAGCATGCGCTCCTGGCTTTCGGACAGCATCATTTCATACGGCGTCATGCCGTCCTCGCGGCAGGGCACGGCATCCATGTCCAGCCGTATGCCGGTCTTGCCATTGGTGGCCATTTCGACGCTGCTGCTGGTGAGGCCGGCGGCGCCCATGTCCTGGATCGCGACGATGGCGTCCGTCGCCATGAGCTCCAGGCACGCCTCGATCAGCAGCTTTTCCACGAAGGGATCGCCGACCTGCACGGTGGGGCGCTTTTCCTCGATGTCATCGCCGAAATCCGCACTCGCCATGGTGGCGCCGTGGATCCCGTCGCGCCCGGTCTTCGACCCGACATAGACGATGGGATTGCCGACGCCCGTCGCGGCGGAGTAGAATATCCGGTCCGCATCGGCGACGCCCACCGTCATCGCATTGACGAGGATATTGCCGTCATAGGCCGGGTCGAAATTCGTCTCCCCGCCCACGGTCGGCACGCCGACGCAATTGCCGTATCCGCCGATGCCTGCGACCACGCCCTGCACCAGATGCTTCATCTTGGGGTGGTCGGGTAGGCCGAAACGCAGCGCGTTCATGTTGGCGACCGGGCGCGCGCCCATGGTGAACACGTCGCGCAGGATCCCGCCAACGCCCGTCGCCGCGCCCTGATACGGCTCGATATAGCTGGGGTGGTTGTGGCTCTCCATCTTGAAGATCGCGGCCAGCTTCGTCCCGTCCGGCCCGTCGCCGATGTCGATGACGCCGGCATTCTCACCCGGACCGCAGATGACCCAATCGGCCTCCGTCGGGAGTTTTTTCAGGTGAAAGCGGCTGCTTTTGTAACTGCAATGTTCCGACCACATGACCGAGAATATGCCCAGCTCGACAAGATTGGGCTCACGGCCCAGGGCGCCGAGCACGCGCTCGTATTCTTCGGGGGAAAGGCCATGGGCCTCGACGACGTCGGGAGTGATTTCAGCCATGCGCCGCGCCTTAGCCACGCCGCGCGCCGACTGCCAGCATTTTTGCCGCGGCCATGGCGGAGCGTTCCTCCATCCGCAGGCTTGCCGCCATCCGCAGGCTTGACCGTGACGCCGCGCCCCGCCAAAGCTGCGCGCCATGGACGAGGGCAATGACGATATCGCCGCGCTGAGCTACGAGCAGGCGCTGAAGCAGCTTGAGGATACGGTCCGCAAGCTGGAAAGCGGGGAAGCCGGACTCGACGAATCGATTGCGCTTTACGGACGCGGCGAAAAATTGCGCAAGCATTGCCAGTCGCGGCTCGACGCGGCGCAGGCCCGGATCGAGGCGATCGTCGCCGATGCGGAGGGAAAGCCGACCGCGACCCGCCCCTTCGACGAGGCGCAGGGTTGAGCATGGCGATGACGGGCCGGCCCGCGTGACGGATATCAGCAACAGCCTTGCAGGCGCGCTGACCCGCATCGCGGGCGAGGTCGACGCCTGTTTCGATGCGATGCTGCCGGTGCCGGACGATGCACGCAAACGGCTGATCGAGGCGATGCGCTATGCCGCGATCGGCGGGGGCAAGCGGGTGCGCCCGCTGCTCTGCGTGGCGGTGGCGGAAATGTTCGGCGTGCCGCGCGATGTGGCGGTCCGGGTCGGCTGCGCGATCGAGGCGATCCACGCCTATTCGCTGGTGCATGACGACCTGCCGTGCATGGACGACGACGATCTGCGCCATGGCAAGCCGACGGCCCACCGCGCCTTCGACGTGGGTACGGCGGTGCTCGCAGGCGATTCGCTTCATGCTCTGGCATTCGAGATTCTGGGCGCGCCCGATATCGTGACCGATCCTGTCCTGCGCGCCGAACTCGTCATGACGCTGGCGGGGGCGAGCGGGTCGGCGGGCATGGCCGGCGGGCAGATGATGGATATCGTCGCCGAAGAGCAGAGCTTTGACTTGCCGACGGTCACGCGCCTGCAACAGCTCAAGACCGGGGCATTGCTCGGCGCGTCTGTGGAAATGGGCGCGATCCTGGGCCGGGTGCCGGTGGATGCGCGCACGCCGCTCAGGCTCTATGCGCATGACATCGGCCTTGCGTTTCAGATTGCGGACGATCTGCTCGACCACGAAGGGGACGAGGCGCTCGCCGGAAAGGCGCTGCGCAAGGATGCGAAGGCGGGCAAGGCGACCTTTGTCTCGCTGCTCGGCCCCGAACGCGCGCGCGAACAGGCGCAGGCGCTGATCACGCAGGCGATCGGCCATCTCGCCGTCTATGACCACGAGGCGGATCTTCTGCGGGCACTGGCGCAATTCGTCATCGAACGAAAAAAATAACGTCGGAAGGGGGAGCCGAAGCGATGAGTGAACCGAGAATTGGGGTCTACCCCGGCACGTTCGACCCGATCACGCGCGGCCATTGCGACATCATCCGGCGCGGGGCAAAGCTTGTCGACAAACTGATCATCGGGGTCACCACCAACCCGTCGAAAAACCCGATGTTCAGCCCGGACGAGCGGATCGCCATGGTCGAGCGCGAGATCGCGGCCATGGAAATCGACAATGTGAGTGTGGTCGGCTTCAACGCGCTCCTGATGAAATTTGCCGAGGCGGAAGGCGCGAGCGTCATCGTGCGCGGCCTGCGCGCCGTCGCGGATTTCGAGTACGAATATCAGATGGCCGGCATGAATCAGCAGCTCAACGACAATATCGAGACGATCTTCCTCATGGCGGATGTCTGTCTTCAGCCGATCGCGTCGAAGCTGGTCAAGGAGATCGCTTGGTTCGGCGGCGACATCACCCCATTCGTGAGCGATCATGTCCGAGGCGAAGTCGTCGCCCGCGTCGCGCGCGACGGGCAGAAGGGCGATTACTGACGCAGCAGGCCGGCGATTGGCGCCTGCGATCGCGCGCGCGATATTCATTGTATCGTCAGCATCGCGCCTCTACCGCCACGCTTTCCCTATGCGTCGATACAGGAACGACACCGCAATGAAATTTCGCATGCTGACCGGTCTGGCCATGGCCACGTCCCTGTTCGCGGCCACTTCCGCCCAGGCACAGGATACAGTGCCGCAGGACGCGCCCGCGCAGGCTGCGCCGGCATCGGGCGCCGACCGGCCCGCCATCGCGCCGGCGATCGGCCCGACCTATTTCCAGATCGAGACCGACGCGAGCGTCGATCCCGACAATGTCCTCCTGCTCGACCTGTCGAATGGCGGGCGGGTGACGATCCGGCTGAAACCCGAATGGGCGCCGACGCATGTCGAACGGATCAAGACGCTCGCTCGTCAGGGATTTTACGATGGCGTCACGTTTCACCGCGTGATCGACGGCTTCATGGCACAGACCGGCGACCCGACGGGCACCGGCAATGGCGGTTCCTCGCTCCCCGATCTGAAGTCGGAATTCAATCGCGTGCCCCATTTGCGCGGTACGGTGTCGATGGCCCGGACGCAGGATCCCGATTCGGCCAATAGCCAGTTCTTCATCGTGTTCTATCCGCGCATGGCGCTCGACCGGGATTATACCAATTTCGGACGGGTTATCGGCGGTATGGAATATGCCGATGCGATCAACCGCGGCGAACCGCCCGCCAATCCGACGCGCATCGTGCAGGCCTCGCTCGGCAGCGAGAACGCACCGCGCCCGGCGGTCAACACCGCCCCGACGAGCGACGTGACCGCCGACATGCTGAACGCGCCTGTGGCGGACGCGGGCGAATAATCGCGGGCGCCATCGCGCGGTTTGCAGAATCCTGCGCTTTGCAAATGCGGCGCGCCCGGCCTAAGGGCGCGCCATGCGTGTCGACCTTTTCGATTTCGAACTTCCGCCTGAAAACATAGCGCTGCGTCCGGCGCGGCCGCGCGATGCCGCGCGCATGCTCGTCGCAGAGGGCGCAAGCGGAATTCGCGATGCCGGCGTCCGCGACCTGCCGCATGTGCTGCGGCGCGGGGATGTGCTGGTCTTCAACGATACGCGCGTCATTCCGGCCCGGCTCGAAGGGTATCGCGGGGAGGCGCGCATCGGTGCCACGCTGCACAAGCGGGTGGACCTGCGGCGCTGGCAGGCCTTCGTGAAGAATGCAAAGCGCCTGCGCGAAGGGGACGAGATCCGCTTTCCCGCCGAGGTGACCGCGACCGCCGAAACCCGCCACGACGATGGCAGCTGGACGCTGTATTTCGCGGGCGAGGAACCGGTCGAGGTGCTGCTCGAACGTGCGGGGACCATGCCCTTGCCCCCCTATATCGCGGGCAAGCGCGGCACGGACGCGCAGGACCGCGAGGATTACCAGACCATGTTCGCGCAGAAGGACGGCGCCGTCGCCGCGCCGACTGCCGCGCTTCATTTCACGCCGGAGCTTATCGCCGCGCTCGACGAGGCGGGCGTGGGCCGCGAAACGCTCACCCTGCACGTGGGGGCGGGGACGTTTCTTCCGGTGAAGGCCGACGACACCGCCGACCACGCGATGCATTCGGAATGGGGCCGGATCGATGCGCCGACCGCGGACCGTTTGAATGCCGCGCGCGCGGCTGGCGGACGGGTCATTTCGGTGGGAACGACCTCGCTGCGCGTACTGGAAAGCGCGAGCGGCGAGGACGGCATCATCCGCCCGTTCGAGGGGGATACCGATATTTTCATCACGCCGGGCTATCGGTTCCGCAGCGTCGACGGATTGATGACGAACTTCCATTTGCCCAAATCGACGCTGTTCATGCTGGTCAGCGCATTGATGGGGCTTGACCGGATGCAGGCGATTTACGCCCATGCGATTGCGGGGCGTTATCGTTTCTACAGCTATGGCGACGCCTCGCTTCTCATTCCCTGACTTGTAATGCGCAGGCCGCGGCCCCACTAAGCGGACGTGACTGATATTCTCGAAATTCGCGGGCTGACGAAGCAGTACGCGGGGCGCGGCGGTGCTCCTGCGGTAAAGGCTCTGGACAATGCCGACCTGACCATACGCCGGGGCGAGATTTTCGCGCTGCTCGGCCCCAATGGCGCGGGCAAGACCACGCTGATCGGGGCGGTGTGCGGGATGGTACGGCCGACCTCCGGACAAATCGTCGCATTCGGCCACGACATGGCCGACGACTGGCGCCGGGCGCGGGCGAAGATCGGGCTGGTGCCGCAGGAGCTGGGCTTCGACATGTTCGAGACCGTGGGCCGGTCCATCGCCTATTCCCGCGGGCTTTTCGGGGCGCCGGCGGACCCGGCGCGGATCGAATCGGTGCTGCGCTCGCTCCAATTATGGGACAAGCGGGAGGCGCAGATCCGCACGCTTTCGGGCGGAATGAAGCGGCGCGTGCTCATCGCCAAGGCGCTGTCGCACGATCCGGACCTCCTGTTCCTCGACGAGCCGACCGCGGGCGTCGATGTGGAGCTGCGCCGCGACATGTGGCGGCTCATCGCGCAATTGCGGGACAATGGCACGACCATCATCCTCACCACCCATTATATCGAGGAGGCGGAGGAAATGGCCGACCGGGTCGGCGTGATCGACAAGGGGCGCATCCTGCTCGTCGATGAAAAGGACGCCATGATGGCCCGGCTCGGCCGGACGGAGGCGCGCTTTACCCTTGCCGAAGCGACGGGCGATGTTCCGCAAGCATTGGACCGTTTCCCCGTGACGTTGGCCGAGGGGGGCACGGTGCTGTGCTATCGCGGCGGCGACGGATCGGGCAAGGGCAAGCAGGAGGTGGCCGAACTCGCCCGCACGCTCACCATCGAGGGGATCGTGTTCACCGCGCTCGACCAGAAGGAATCGAGCCTGGAGGACATTTTCGTCGATCTCGTCCAGAATGAAGAAGATATGTCCGGGGGGCAGGGCGCATGAACGCCGGTTTCAACACACGCGGCGCATTCGCCATCTATCGCAATGAATTATACCGGGCGTGGCGGGCCGTGTTCGGCACCATCGTGTCGCCGGTCATCACCACCTGCCTTTACTTCGTCGTGTTCGGCGCGGCGATCGGCGGGCGCATGAACAATGTCGGCGGGGTGGATTACGGCGCCTTCATCGTGCCGGGCCTGCTCCTGCTCACGCTTTTGTCCGAAAGCACGTCCAACGCCAGCTTCGGCATCTACATGCCGCGCTTTACCGGCTCGATTTACGAGCTGCTGTCGGCGCCGGTGGGGGTGGGCGAAACGCTCATCGGCTTTATCGGGGCGGCGGTGACGAAATCGCTCATTCTCGCGGCGATTATCCTCGCGACCGCGACGATCTTCGTCGATTACCGGATCGAGCATCCGCTGCTCGCCTTCGGCTTCATCATATTGGTGGCCTGCGCCTTTTCGCTGTTCGGGTTCATCCTGGGCCTGTGGGCCGAGGGGTTCGAGAAATTGCAGATGATCCCGCTGCTCGTGCTCACGCCGCTGACGTTCCTTGGCGGTACGTTCTATTCGATCGACATGCTGGCGGCGCCGTGGCGCACCATCGCGCTGTTCAATCCGATCGTCTATCTGGTGAGCGGGCTGCGCTGGACCTTTTACGGGGAGGCGGATGTCAGCATCGGCGTCGCGGCGGGGCTGACGCTCGCATTCCTGGCGCTGTGCATTGCGATCATCGCATGGATCTTCAAGACCGGTTGGCGCCTGCGCGACTGATTGGTAAGCGCGCTGGCATGAAGACCGTTGCCGCTCCGCTTATCCTCGCAACCGCCGTCCTGCCCGCACCGGCCCGTGCCGCGTTGCCCGAAGGGGTGCGCGCCATGGTGGAGGCAGCGATCGCCACTGGCGACCTTGCCAAGGTGGAAACCGTGGTCGAACTCGCGCGGCAGACGCACCCGGCCGACACGCGCGAGATCAACACGCTGTATCAAGAGTTTCAGGATCGCCGCCGCACGCGCCTCGCCGAAGAGCAGCAGCGCAAGGAAAAGGCGATTCGCAACGCCCATCTCTTCGATTACTGGAAGGGGAAGGGCGAGGTCGGTGCGTTCCGCTCCACGGGGAACACGCGCAACACGGGCTTTACCGGGGCGCTGTCGCTCGAACGCGTGGGCATCGACTGGCAGCACCGCATCGCCGCCCGCGTCGATTATCAGCGCAGTTCGGGCAATACGACGCGCGAACAATATCGCGCATCGTACGAACCCAATTATAATTTTTCGGAAAAAGGCTTCGTATTCGGGCTGTTTCAGTATGAGCGCGACAGGTTTCAGGGATTTACCTCCCGCTATTCCGCGTCGGGCGGGGTGGGGTATCGCGTGCTCGAACGCGATGGGCTGCAATTGTCGGTAAAGGGCGGGCCGGCGCTGCGGTCGGCGACGCTCGTGCCGGAGGGGCGCGAACGTTTCATCGCGGCGCTGGGCGCGATGGATCTCGATTGGCAGGTGACGAAAGTCATCGGCGTCACGCAGGAGGCCAACATGTTCCTGCGCGCCGGCAATAGCAGCTTCAACGCGCTGAGCGGGGTGGAGGCAGGGATCGGCGACGGGCTGAAGGCGCGGCTGTCCTATTCGCTGCAACACGAAACGGGGCCGCCCGATGGCGCACTCAAGACCGACACGCTTTCGCGCTTCACGCTGATCTATGATTTTTAAGCGATCAGCCCGCGAACCAGTCCCATAGGAGCCGCGCCGTCAGCGCAATGCTGATGATGACGAGCAACGGCCGGATCAGCTTCGCCCCGTGCTTGACCGCAAAGCGCGAACCGATCCACGAGCCGGTCATCGAGCCCATCGCCATGCTCAACCCCACGGCCCAGATGATCTTGCCCCCGAACGCGAACAGCAGCACGCTGGCCAGATTGGTCATCATGTTGAAAAGCTTCGCATTGGCCGTCGCCCGCGTCAGCCCTTCACCGCGCAGCCCGACCTGCGATGCGGCAAAGAAACTTCCCGTTCCCGGCCCGAAGAACCCGTCGTAGAACCCGATCCCCGTCGCCACCGGGGCATATCCCCGCCGCGACAGGCGCTCCTGCGAGGGAACGTCGTCCATGCGCGGCGAAAGCAGCACGTAAAGCGCGACCGCCATCAGGAACAGCGGCACGATGAGTTGCAGCACCGCGGGTGAAATCCGCTGCACCATGAAGGCGCCGAACGCCGCGCCGGCAAACGCCAGCAGCGCCAGCCATTTTTCGTTCCGCCAGTCGACGAGGCCGGCCTTCGTATAATTGCGAAACGCCATGGTGGTGGCAAAGATCGACTGCGTCTTGTTCGTGCCGAGCGCGAGTTGCGGCGGCAGGCCCGCGAAGAGGAGCGCGGGCACGGTAATGAGCCCGCCGCCGCCCGCGATCGAGTCGATAAAGCCGGTGAGCACCGCAACAAGGGCGAGGGCCGCAATGACCCAGAGTTCGAGTTCCATGCCCCTCGCCTTAGCGCAATCGTGCCGCGTGTGAACCCATTGTGCAGGGCACGCGGCGCAACCATATCACGCGAAATGCCCGTTCAGCCCGACCTTTTCGCCGCCGATACGCCGCCCGCCGCGCCGCCCGGCCTGACCCTCGCCGAACCGGCGATCGACGCGGATTGGGAACGCCGGTTGGCGCAGCATATCGACGACAGCGGCTTGGAACCCTTTCGCTTTCAGCAATGGACGGGAAAGCGGCTGACCCGCTCGTTCGGGTGGCATTACGATTTCACCGGCGGCGGCTTGCGGCGCGGCGAGGCGATGCCGGACTGGCTGCTGCGGTTGCGCGACACGGTGGCCGCCTCGTTCGGCGAGGAACCCGGCGCGTTCGAACAGGCGCTCGTCATCCGCTACGATCCGGGCGCGGGGATCGGATGGCATCGCGACCGGCCGCAATTCGGGCGCGTGATGGGGCTTTCGCTTGGCGCGGCGGCGGAAATGCGGCTGCGTCTGCGGCGCCGGGATGGCGGATTCGAACGGCTCAGCGTGCCGCTCGATCCGCGTGCGGCCTACCGGCTCGACGGAGAAGCGCGGCGCGATTGGGAGCATTCGATCCTCCCCATGGAGGCGACGCGCTGGTCCGTGACGTTCCGTTCGCTGGCGGGCGACGCCGGGCGTGACGGGGCGTTTCAACGCGGCTAAGGACGGCGCCATGACCCGATTTTCGTTCTCCATCGACGCCCGCGACGGGCAGGCGCGCACCGGCGCCATCACCATGCAGCGCGGCACGATCCGCACGCCCGCCTTCATGCCCGTCGGCACCGCCGCCACGGTCAAGGCGATGAAGGTGGAGGACGTGCGCGCAACGGGCGCGGGCATCATCCTCGGCAATACCTATCACCTGATGCTCCGGCCCGGTGCGGAGCGCGTGGCCCGGCTCGGCGGGTTGCATGCGTTCATGGGGTGGGACCGCCCGATCCTGACCGATAGCGGCGGTTATCAGGTGATGAGCCTCTCGGACCTGCGCAAGATCACCGAGGAAGGGGTTACCTTCAAAAGCCACCTCGACGGTTCGAAGCACGCGCTGACCCCGGAACGGTCGATGGAGATACAGCGCCTGCTTGGCTCCGACATTGTCATGGCGTTCGACGAATGCCCCCGCGCGGATCAGTCGCGCGATGTCATCGCGGCCTCGATGGAAATGTCAATGCGCTGGGCCAGACGCAGCCGCAAGGGCTTCGACGCGGGGGGCGAGCACGCCCAACGTGCCGCGCTGTTCGGCATACAGCAGGGCGCGCTTGACCAGGATCTGCGCCGGATTTCAGCCGAAAAACTGACCGAGATCGGCTTTGACGGCTATGCCATCGGCGGCCTTGCGGTGGGTGAGGGGCAGGAGGCGATGTTCGCCACGCTCGATTTCGCGCCGGGCCAATTGCCGGATGACCGGCCCCGCTATCTCATGGGGGTGGGCAAGCCGGACGATCTGGTCGGCGCGGTGGAGCGCGGCGTCGACATGTTCGATTGCGTGCTGCCGTCGCGATCGGGCCGCAATGGGCAGGCTTTCACCTGGACCGGGCCGATCAATATTCGCAATGCACGTTTTGCCGAGGATACGGACCCGGTCGATCCGCGCTGCTCCTGCGCGACCTGCGGCAAATATACGCGGGCGTATCTGCACCATCTCGTCCGTTCCGGAGAGATTTTGGGTGCGATGCTGATGACGGAACATAATCTGTCGTTTTATCAGCAATTGATGCAGGCGATGCGCGAGGCGATCGGTGCGGGACGTTTCGCGCAATTCGCGGCGCAATTCCGGAGCGATTACCTGCGGACATAGCAGCCGCTTTTGCAGACTATGCCGCGATCGACGTCTCGGCGGCCGGTTCGACTTCGCGCATCTGCAGCTCGGTTTCGCAATACTGGAAGAATTCGCCGCTTCCATCGTTGAGATAGCCGGCGCCGATCGAACAGGCGTGCCGCTGCGCCAGGGCAAGGCTCGGATACCATTTGCCGGTCTTGTTCGGAGTGATGAAGCGATATTCCATAGTAGCGGAACAATGCGCAAACATCATGGACGGTTCCCGGCGAAACGTATTGAAACATCTGGAAATATTCGGCGCGCGTGGCCCATGAAAAAGAGCGGGAAAAACCCGCCCTTTCCATCGTTCGTAGCGTGTCGGAATTCCGATCAGCGCGAGTAGAACTCGACCACCAGATTGGGCTCCATCTTCACCGGATAGGGCACCTCGTCGAGGGTCGGCACGCGGGTGAAGGTCACCTTGTCGTCGCCGTCGACCGACACGTAATCGGGAATTTCACGCTCGGGCAGGCTCTGCGCCTCGATGACGAGCGCCATTTCCTTCGCCTTGTCGCCGAGCGAGATCACGTCGCCGACGAAGCAGCGGCGCGAGGGAATGTTGCACTTCACGCCATTGACCTTGATGTGGCCGTGGTTGACGATCTGACGCGCGGCGAAGATCGTCGGCGCGAATTTCGCGCGATAGACGATCATGTCGAGACGCTGCTCGAGCAGGCCGATCAGGTTCTGGCCGGTATCGCCCTTGATCCGCGAGGCTTCCTGATAGGTGCTCTTGAACTGCTTTTCCGTGACGTCGCCGTAATAGCCCTTGAGCTTCTGCTTCGCGCGGAGCTGCAGGCCGAAATCGCTGACCTTGCTCTTGCGGCGCTGGCCGTGCTGACCGGGGCCGTAGGAACGCTTGTTCACCGGGGAATTGGGACGACCCCAGATGTTTTCGCCCATCCGGCGATCGAGCTTATGCTTGGCGCTCTTGCGCTTCGACATGACATGTCCTTTCAAAAATGCAATCGCCGCCCGGGATGGCGGCGCTTCAACCCGGTATCGCTCCGGCGGGCCGGAATGCCCGCCGTGGCTGCCGCTTCACCGGGGTGCGGAGCCAATTTGCGTGGCGCGCCCTTCGCAGATATGCGCGGCTGCGTCAAGCGTCTCGACAATGGCGCGCGGTCCGGGCAGATGTGGCGCATGACCGATACGACATTGCCCGCCAGCCAGTGCACCACCATGGAAGAGGTGCGCGCCGGCGTTGACGAAACCGACCGCCGCATCGTCGCGCTGCTCGCGGACCGTTTCGCCTACATGCGCGCGGCCTCCCGGATCAAGCCGACGCGCGACGCCGTGCGCGACGAACCGCGCAAGCGTGCGGTGATCGACGCCGCCGTGGCCGAGGCAAAGAACCATGAGCTTCCCGCCGATTTCGTCGCCCGCATGTGGGAGGACATGGTCGAAACGTCGATCGCGTATGAAATGCGGCACTGGGACGCGCGCCGCGGCGGGTAGGGCCGGATTCAGTCGCGCGGGGTTCGCGCCAGCGCCGAAAGCACCCCGCGCATCGCCCGCACCTCCAGCGTATTCCAGCCAGGCTTGGTCAGCATCGTGCGCAAGGTGCGGCGCGTCGCGATCGCCCGGCTCGGCGGCAGGAAATAGCCCTTCGGCTCCAGCATGGTTTCAAGCTGTCCGATCATCCCCTCAAGCTCGACCTGCGGGGCCGGGGGCAGGGTGTCTTCCTGCGTCGGTTGGGCGAGCGGGCGTTCGCGCCCCGCGGCCTTCGACCATTCGTAGGACAACAGGATCACCGCCTGCGCAAGGTTCAGCGAGCCGAACTCGGGATTGATCGGCACCGTCACGATATTGCGGGCAAGCGCGACGTCATCGGTTTCGAGACCCGACCGCTCCGGCCCGAACAGGATCGCATGGCGGCCCTCGTCGCGGATCATCGCGTCCGCTGCCGCTCCCGGGGTGAGCACGGGCTTCGTCACGCCGCGCTTTCGCACCGTCGTTGCGTGGACATGTTCGCAATCGGCCACCGCGTCGGCCACGGTATCGAACACGCGCGCGCGTTCGAGCACGACATCCGCACCCGCCGCCGCCGGCCCGGCCGAAGGATTTGGCCATCCGTCGCGCGGCGCGACGAGCCGCATCTCGACCAGCCCGAAATTGAGCATCGCACGGGCCGCCTTCCCGATGTTTTCGCCCAGCTGCGGACGCACGAGCACGATGACCGGGTCGGTCATGGCTCTGCCGCCGCGCCGGTCACCGCACTGGCGAATTGTTCGAAATCGCGGGCCTCGCTGAAATCGCGATAGACGCTGGCGAAACGGATATAGGCGACCGGGTCGAGCTGACGGAGGCCTTCCATCACCATTTCGCCGATGGCCGCGGCGTCGATTTCCGCCTCGCCGCGGGTTTCCACCTGGCGCTGTAC
This sequence comes from Croceicoccus sp. YJ47, assembly GCF_016745095.1. Lineage (NCBI taxonomy): Bacteria > Pseudomonadati > Pseudomonadota > Alphaproteobacteria > Sphingomonadales > Erythrobacteraceae > Croceicoccus > Croceicoccus sp. YJ47. The sequence continues at coordinate 3,171,611 of NZ_CP067087.1, read as the reverse complement.
GCCGGACACGAGCTGATCGATGCGTTCCTGCGCGATGTCGCGCTTGCGACAGGCGAGCGATACGGCATGCTCGATCTTCGCCCGGTCGAACGCCTCGCGCCGATCGCCGCTTTTGACCACGGTGATCTCGCGAAGCTGGATGCGTTCGAATGTGGTAAAGCGGGCGCCGCAGCCTTCGCATTGGCGCCGCCGCCGGATCGCGGTGTTATCCTCGGTCGGGCGGCTGTCCTTTACCTGGCTGTTATCGTTGGCGCAAAATGGGCAGCGCAATCAGATCTTTCCTTTTGCCTTCGCATAGCCGAGGCCGCCCCCGACGACACCGCCGATCAGCGGACCGACGAACGGCACCGGAATGGCGATCAACGCTCCGATCGCACCCCATTTCAACGCGGTCTTCGTTTCGGGCGTCATGCCTTCGTTCGGGCGTTTGTCGTATTCATTCATCTAGCGGCTCCTCATGCGTAGATCGGGAATCGATCGCACAGGCCTTCGACGCGTTCGCGGACATTGCGTTCCACATCGGGGTCGCCTTCTTCACCCTTCGCACGCAACCCGTCGAGCACGTCGGCCAGCATGTTGCCGATCTCGCGGAATTCCGCCGGGCCGAAACCGCGCGTGGTGTCGGCCGGCGTGCCGACCCGGATGCCGCTCGTCTTGACAGGCGGCAGAGGATCGAACGGGATGCCGTTCTTGTTGCAGGTGATGCCGGCGCGCTCCAGCGCCTCGTCCGCATCCTTGCCCGTCACGCCAAGCGGGGTCAGGTCGACCAGCACGACATGCGTATCTGTGCCGCCGGACACGATCTCGGCGCCGCGCTCCTTCAACGTGGCGGCAAGCGTGCGGGCATTTTCGATCACGCGCGCGGCGTAATCCTTGAATTCGGGGCGCAGCGCTTCACCGAACGCCACCGCCTTCGCGGCGATGACATGCATGAGCGGTCCGCCCTGAAGCCCCGGAAACACGGCGGAGTTCAGCTTTTTCGCGAGCTTCTCGTCATTGGTGAGGATCATGCCGCCGCGCGGACCGCGCAATGTCTTATGCGTGGTGGTCGTCGCGATATGCGCGTGGGGGAAGGGGGAGGGGTGGGCACCCGCCGCCACCAGCCCTGCGAAATGCGCCATGTCGACATGCAGGATCGCGCCGACCTTGTCCGCGATTTCGCGCATGCGGGCAAAATCGATGATGCGGGGATAGGCACTCCCGCCCGCGATGATCAGCTTGGGCTGATGCTCGGTCGCGAGGCGCTCGACCTCGTCATAACCGATGAGGTGATCGTCGCGGCGCACGCCATATTGCACCGCGTTGAACCATTTGCCCGACATCGCGGCGCGCGCACCATGCGTCAGATGCCCGCCTGCGTCGAGGCTCATGCCCAAAATCGTGTCGCCCGGCTTCACACAGGCGAGCATGACCGCGCCGTTGGCCTGCGCGCCCGAATGCGGCTGCACATTGGCATAGTCGCAGCCGAACAATTGCTTCGCCCGGTCGATGGCCAACGTTTCGACCGCATCGGACGGGCCGCAGCCCTGGTAATACCGCTTGCCGGGATAGCCCTCGGCATATTTGTTGGTGAGGACCGAGCCCTGCGCCTCCAGCACCGCTTTCGACACGATGTTTTCCGAAGCGATCAGCTCGATCTGCTTCTGCTCGCGCTTCAGCTCGGCGCCGATGGCATCGGCCACGGCGGAATCGGTGCTCGCAAGGTCGTCGGTGAAAAAGCCGGGGGCGCGGATCGCGGTTTCGGTGGTCATGGCATCAGGTCCGTTGCAACAAGAGGGATCGGCGGTTCAGCAGGAGGGATTGGACAGTTTTTCGACACGGCCCGCATGGCGGCCCCCGCCGAATTCCGTCGAAAGAAAGGCGTCGAGGCAGGCTTTGGCCATGTCCGGCCCGGTCAGACGCGCGCCCATGGCGATGCAATTGGCATCGTTGTGTTCGCGGGCCAGCGCGGCCGAAAGCGGTTCGGATACCAGCGCGCAGCGGCACGCGGCATTGCGGTTCACCGCCATGGAAATCCCGATGCCCGAACCGCACAGCGCCACGCCAAATTGCGCGGTGCCATCGGCAATGACGGAGGCGAGCGAGTAGCCGTAATCGGGGTAATCGACACGCGCGTCGGTTTCGGGGCCAAGGTCGGCGACCTCGTGCCCCTGCTCGATCAGCCAGTCGCGCAATTCCGCCTTCAACGCGACGGCGGCATGGTCGGAGGCGATGGCGATACGCATGAGAAAAGCTCCTGCAACAGATGCGCCCGCCCATAGGGCGCGATCCCGCGATGCGCCACCCCCTTGGCACACGGCGGCGGCAATTTATCGACCGGAACGGCGCCTTATCCCGCGTCCTGCGCCTCCAGATAGGCGATCAGCCGCGATTCCACGCGTTTGCGCAGTTCGGGCATCATCGCCATGATTTCAGAGATATAGGCCTCGTTCGCATCGGCGAATGCGGGATTTTCGATCATCTTCACGGACCGCATGAGAAAGGTCGAACCCGTCGGCGTTTTGACGAAATCGGCAATATCGCGCAATTCCGCTTCGCTGAACTCGTCGCGATAGGCGATCGCGTAGGAATCCATGAGCGCGGGAATATGCCGCGCCAGCACGGTCTTGCCCTCGGCGAGAAACCGGTTGGTTTCCTCCTCCACGATGGCGCGCACGCCGGGCGGGACGTCGGCGCCCACCGCGTTCATCATCTGTGCCGACATGGCATCGGCGACACCGCCGAACATCTCGGCCCGCTGCGCCTGGGGATAGGCGTCGGCGACGATCTGTCGGGCGAGGGCGAGGGCGCTTTCCTCATCCGCATGGGCCGGTGCGGCGATGATGGTACCGATCAGGGCGGCGACAGGAAATGCCAGGCGAATCATGTGAAAAACCCCTCTCCGAACGGTCGGAGAGGGGCTTGGATCAGGCGGGCTTACTGGTCAAGGAAGCTGCGCATCTTGCGGCTGCGGCTCGGATGCTTGAGCTTGCGCAGCGCCTTGGCCTCGATCTGGCGGATACGTTCGCGGGTGACGGAAAACTGCTGTCCGACCTCCTCCAGCGTATGATCGGTGTTCATGCCGATGCCGAACCGCATGCGCAGAACGCGCTCCTCACGCGGGGTCAGGCTGGCGAGGACGCGGGTGACGGTTTCCTTCAGATTGGCTTGGATCGCGGCATCGACAGGGATGATCGCGTTCTTGTCCTCGATGAAATCGCCGAGATGCGAATCCTCCTCGTCGCCGATGGGGGTCTCGAGGCTGATGGGTTCCTTGGCGATCTTCATCACCTTGCGAACCTTTTCGAGCGGCATCGACAGCTTTTCGGCCATCTCCTCCGGCGTGGGTTCGCGGCCCTGATCGTGGAGGAACTGCCGGCTCGTGCGGACCAGCTTGTTGATCGTCTCGATCATGTGGACCGGGATGCGGATCGTGCGCGCCTGATCGGCGATCGACCGGGTGATAGCCTGCCGAATCCACCAGGTCGCATAGGTGCTGAACTTGTAACCGCGGCGATATTCGAATTTGTCGACCGCCTTCATCAGGCCGATATTGCCTTCCTGAATGAGGTCGAGGAATTGCAGCCCGCGATTGGTGTATTTCTTGGCGATGGAAATCACGAGGCGCAGGTTCGCCTCCACCATTTCCTTCTTCGCGATCCGGGCCTCGCGCTCCGCCTTCTGCACCATGTTCACGATGCGGCGGAATTCGGGCAGGCTCATGCCGGTCTGCGCCGCGATGTCCGAAATCTCGATGCGGATACGCTCGACCGAATCGGCTTCCTTCTCGGCGAAGGCGGCCCATTTCTTGTCCTTACCCGCCATTTCGGTGAGCCAGTTTTCATCGAGCTCGTTGCCGATATATTCCTTGAGGAAATCGGCGCGCTTCACCTTGTGCCGTTCGGCGAGGCGCAGCATCTGGCCGCCCAGCGCCGTCAGGCGGCGGTTGAAGGCATAGAGATTGTCGACGAGAAACTCGATCTTCGTCGCGTGGAACTGCATGCTCTCGACCTAGGCCGTGAGCTCGTCCGACAGGTTCTCGTACTGCTTTTCGCGCGCATCGGGAAAGCTGTCCCCGCGGGCGAGCGATTCCATGCGGTCGGTCTGCAATGTCTCGAACTGCCGGAACAACGTCGTGATCCGGGCAAAACGTTCGATCGCGTCAGGCTTGAGCGCGGCCTCCATCTGCGCGAGGGAGAGCGTGTTGTCCTCTTCCTCCTCGTCGTCGCGCTTCGACTTTTCGCCGTCCTCGCCGTCTTCGGATTCGCTGTCGTCGTCATTGTCGTCGTCCTTGAACGACGGGCCGGCGGTTTCCTCGCTGATTTCGCCGTCCTTGCCGTCATCCTCGTTTTCGAGGTTTTCCGGCGCCGGCTCCTTCGACAACATCGCGTCGAGATCGAGAATCTCGCGAAGCTGCATCTCCTCGTTGTTGAGCGCCTCGGACCAGTGGATGATCGCGTGGAAGGTGATCGGGCTCTGGCACAGGCCCATGATCATCATGTCGCGGCCTGCCTCGATCCGCTTGGCGATGGCGATCTCGCCCTCGCGGCTGAGCAGTTCGACCGCGCCCATCTCGCGCAGGTACATGCGAACCGGGTCGTCGGTCCGCTCGTTCGTCTCTTTCTTCTTGGCCGGGGCCTGATGCTCGGTCTTGGGATCCTTCGCATCGGCGCCATCATCGGCAATCTCATCGACGCCGCCGGCATCCGGATTGTCCGAATCGCCATCGCCTTCGGAATCGTCGTCGTTTTCTACGATATTGACACCCATCTCGCTGATCGCGGACATGACGTCCTCGATCTGCTCGGACGACATCTGATCCTGGGGCAGCGCCTCGTTCAGTTCGTCATAGGTGATGATGCCGCGCTTCTTGGCGCGCGCGATCAGCTTCTTGATCGCGCCTTCGTTCAGATCGATGAGCGGCGCATCGCCGGTTTCGCCCTTGTCAGCCATGTTCGGTCGTTCTGCTCTTTCCTGCCGTATCGTCCGCGACATTTGCGGATGGTGTCCCTCGCGAGGCTGCCATTTGCACAAGACGGCGTTCGAATTCCAGTTTTCTGTTAAGCAAACGCTGCTGTTCTACAAAAGCTCCCTCCGGATCTTCGGCAAAACGCGCGGTCGCGTCGGCCAGCGCCGCCTCGATCGCCGGCTTTTCAACCAGCAGACCGATGGCTTCCGCCAGTTCTTGCGTGGCTTCGGCCGGCGTTGTTCGATCGGTCAAGAAGGCAAATCGCATGCCGCCGATCGTTTCCCTGTCGGGCAGGGCCAGTCCACGTACCTGCAATATGGCCGCAATATCTTTTGTTTCAAGCGGTTTTCTGCGCCCTGTCCCGGCATCGGCCATGCCATCATCGACAAGCGAGAGCATCGCATCGAGCGCGGCGGCATGGTGCGGGTTCGCGGGATGAAGCCGGGCAAGCCGTTCGGCATAATGGTCGAGGCATTCGGGATGGCGCAGCAAGCCGCCGAGGATCGCGGCAATCAGCCTGTCGCGCGCCGCCGCCGGCGTCATCTGGCGAAGTTCCTGCGAGGGTGGTTGAATCGCCGGCCGCCGGTCGAAACCCCGCTTTCCCGCCGGTGCCCGCACGAAATCCTTGCCCCGTTCCCGCCGGGGAAAGGCGAAGGCGCCATAGCGATCGAGGAGTTCCCGGCGATAGAGCGAGCGTATGTCGCTGTCCGCGATGGTATCGACATGGGCGAGCAGGCGGCTTTTCAGGCCCGCCTTGTCCTCCGGCGTGGAGAGCGGCGCGGCGGCGCGTTCGTGGCGCCAGATGATCTCGGCCAGCCCCTCGCCATTCCTGAGAAGTTCGGCAAAGGCGCTCGCCCCGTCGCGGCGGATGAGATCGTCGGGGTCCATGCCTTCGGGAAGGGTGACGATGCGCAGGCTATGCCCCGGGCGCAGCAACGGAAGCGCCCGCGATATGGCCCGCATCGCCGCGCGTTGCCCCGCCGCATCGCCGTCGAAACACAGCACGGGGACGGGTACGAGCCGCCACAATATCTCCAGCTGCGCATCGGTCAGCGCGGTGCCCATCGGGGCCACGGCCTCCGCGATCCCCGCATCGGCGAGCGCGACCACATCCAGGTAACCTTCGACGACGACGATTCGATTCGCCTGCCGTGACGCGGTCGCCGCGCGGTGGAGATTGTAAAGCGTGCGCCCCTTGTCGAAGACCGGCGTTTCGGGCGAATTGAGGTATTTCGGCGCCTTGGTATCGGCATCGAGGATGCGCCCGCCAAAGCCGACGACCCGCCCGCGGCGATCCTGAATCGGGAGTGTGAGCCGCCCGCGAAACCGGTCATAGGGCGGCTTGTTCTCCACATCGATGAGCAGGCCCGCCTCGACCAGCATGTCGGTTGGAAAGCCGGAGAGCGCTTCCTTTATCGCGCCGCGCGAATCGGGCGCATAGCCGAAACCGAATTCCCGGATCGCCTTTTCGGAAAAGCCCCGCTGCGCCAGATATTGCCGCGCCGTCTGCCCCACATCGGAGGCGAGATTGCGGACCATCCACCCCTGCGCCTCGGCAAGCACGTCGTGCAGCGTCGCGCGTTGTTCCGCGGCCTGCGCCGCACGGGGATCGGGCGCCGGCATTTCCAGCCCGGCCTCGCTCGCCAGCTCCTTGACCGCGTCGATGAAAGGCAGGCCGCGCTGATCCGTGAGCCAGCGGATCGCATCGCCGTGCGCGCCGCAGCCGAAGCAATGGTAAAAACCCTTGGCATCATTGACGTAGAAACTGGGCGTGTTTTCGTTGTGAAAGGGGCAGCACGCCTTGAACTCGTGCCCTGCCTTTTGCAGGCGCGTGGTCCGGTTGACGACCGCGGACAGCGTGATCCGCGATCGCAATTCGTCCAGCCATTGCGGGGAGAGCGCCATGCCCGCTTCCCTGCGCGGATGAGCCGCGCAAATCAAGCGGCGCTTGCGGCCCTCCGTCAGCTTCCGCGGGAATGTGCGGGGTTCAGCAGCCGCCCGTCGTCTGCTGTGCCGGGGCCGGTCCCTCTGCGGTCCCGATCCTGCCGCCGGCGATAAGCTGATACGCCTGCGCCGGGCCGGCAGGCGGCAATGTCCCCTGCCAGAAGAAGGTGATCGGCGCCCCGGCGCGCCATCCTTCGCCGCCGACCACCGAATAGAACAGCCCGCCATTGACGCAGCGCAGTTCAAGCCGCGCATCGCCGCCGAGCGCGGCCTGTGCCTCCGCTTCCTCGAATCCGGCGACGCCTGCATAGCCGAAGACGGGAACCGCGGTGCGAAATGCGCTTGCCCGTTCGTCCGGGGTTACGCGCATGACATAGGTGAAGATCGTCGTTTCGGGCAGTTCGGCGGGGTTGCATGCGCTGCCGCTCGTCTCGATCGGGCAGGCGACGTAGGATTCGATGGTCCCCGTGGTTCCGTCCGGCCCTTCGAAGCGGGACTGCACCGTCGGCCCCTGCGGACCCAGGATGCGCGGGCCGATCATGCTCCGGGCGAAATCCTCGGGGTTGAGAAGCTCTCCGTCCGCTGAAACGGCATCGTCGATGGCCTGCTCGGCCACGGTTTCGTCCTGCGCCGGCTCGGCCTGCGAACATGCGCCGAGCATGACGGTCAGTGCGCTCAACGCGGCGACGCACCGCGTTCCTGCGATCCGCCCCGTCATCAGGCGAGGCTCTCCTTCACCAGCCGGCTGGCGTTGCTCATGTCGAGGACGGCGCCGTGCCGCGCTTTCAATTCCGCCATGACCTTGCCCATGTCCTTCATTCCGGTGGCACCGGTGTCCGCCTTGATCTTTTCGATGGCGTCCTTCGTTTCCGCCTCGTTCATCTGCTGCGGAAGGAATTCCTCGATCACGGCGAGCTCGCCCTGTTCCGCAGCGGCGAGTTCGGCGCGGCCGCCCTCGTTATACATGGCGATCGATTCCTTGCGCTGCTTCGCCATTTTCTGAAGCACCTCGATCACCATCGCATCGTCATCGGCCGGTTCGCCCGATGCGTTGCCGGTGCGCATCTCGATGTCGCGGTCCTTGATCTTGGCAAGAATCAGGCGGACCGCGGCCAGCCGTTCCTTGTCCTTGTCCTTCATTGCCTGAATCTGGGCGGATTTGATCGTGTCGCGCAGCATGTGCCATGTCCATTCGCATAGGAGATTGGTTGAACCGCGTCGGTAGCGGTAAAAACGTCGCGTTCCTAGCTTGACCGCCGCGGCGCGCGAGGCTAGCCGCTGGGCCTTAGCGAACATCGCCGAACCACTGGACAAGAACGGAGCGCCCACACATGGCCGACGCCGCAACTACGCATGCGCCACAACCAAAGGGAGCGACCGCCGCTCTGGTTTTCGCGGATGGCCATGTGGCATGGGGACGCGGCTTCGGGGCGACGGGCCATGCGGTCGGCGAAATGTGCTTCAACACCGCGATGACCGGGTATCAGGAGGTGATGACCGACCCCTCCTATGCCGCGCAGGTGGTGTGCTTCACCTTCCCACACATCGGCAATGTCGGATCGAATGCCGAGGATGTCGAGGGCGCCGTCGACAGCGCGGTCGGATGCGTCGTGCGTGAAGATGTCACCGACCCCTCCAATTTCCGCAGCATGGGCGATTTTCCGACCTGGATGCGGGAGAACGGAAAGATCGGCATCGCCGGGCTAGACACGCGCGCGCTGACTCGCCGGATCCGCGTGCAGGGCGCGCCGAACGTCTGCATCGCGCACGATCCCGATGGCAATTTCGACATTCCCGCGCTGCTCGCCCGGGTGCAGGGGTGGCAGGGGCTCGAAGGGCTGGACCTTGCCGGACCTGCCAGCCGCGAGGTGCAGGAAGGCTGGACCGGCGACGTGTGGGAACTGGGCACGGGTTATGGCGCCGCAGCGGACGAGGCGCGCCCGCATGTCGTTGCCATGGATTTCGGGGCGAAGGACAATATCTTCCGCAATCTGGTGCGGGCGGGGGCGCGGGTGACCGTAGTTCCGGCACGCGCGACGCTGGACGAGATCATGGCATTGAAACCCGATGGTGTGTTCCTGTCGAACGGGCCGGGCGATCCGGCGGCGACGGGCGAATATGCCGTGCCGGTGATCCGTACTTTGCTCGACCGGGACGTGCCGATCTTCGGCATATGTCTGGGGCATCAGATGCTGGCGCTTGCCGCCGGTGCGAAGACGACCAAGATGCATCAGGGGCACCGCGGCGCCAACCACCCGGTGCAGCGCGTCGGCGAAACCTGGGGCGATACGCAAGGCCTGGTCGAGATTACCAGCATGAACCACGGATTCGCGGTCGATGGCGACACGCTGCCGGACGGCGTGGTGGAAACGCACCGCTCGCTCTTCGACGGAACCAATTGCGGAATTTCAATTGCCGGCAAGAAGGCGTTCGGGGTGCAGTATCACCCCGAGGCATCGCCGGGGCCGCAGGACAGCTTCTACCTGTTCGAGAAATTCGTGGGTGAGTTGGAGGCTTAAACAATGGCGACCATCGAAACCCTCACGGGCAGAGAAAAAGTAACCGTACAGCCGTATTGCGAAGTCGGAAAAGCTGTCGTTCGCTTGGTTGACTGCGGGACAGAGCGTTTCCTGCGAAGCGACAATTATGGACGCTCCGCGCGGGATATCCCTGGAAAATTGTCGCAAACAATACAGCCAGACAAAGCGGCCTTTGAACGGTTGGTCGATCTTGGAAAGAGGCACTTTTAATGCCCAAACGCACTGACATCTCATCCATCCTCGTCATTGGCGCGGGGCCGATCATTATCGGGCAGGCTTGCGAGTTCGATTATTCGGGCACGCAGGCGATCAAGGCATTGAAGGAGGAGGGCTACCGCGTCATCCTAGTCAATTCCAACCCGGCCACGATCATGACCGATCCGGAAATGGCCGACGCCACCTATGTCGAGCCGATCACGCCCGAATTCGTCGAAATGGTGATCGCGAAGGAACGGCCCGATGCCGTCCTGCCGACCATGGGCGGGCAGACCGCGCTCAATTGCGCGCTGACGCTGGCCGAAACGGGCGTGCTCGACAAATATGGCGTGCAGATGATCGGCGCCGATGCCGACGCCATCGACAAGGCCGAAAACCGCCAGCGTTTCCGCGAGGCGATGGACAAGATCGGCCTCGAAAGCGCGCGGTCGGGCATCGCCCATTCGATGGAGGATGCGCTTGCCGTGCTGGAACGCACCGGGCTGCCGTCGATCATCCGGCCAAGCTTTACCATGGGCGGGACGGGCGGGGGCATCGCCTACAACCGCGCGGAGTTCGAGAAGATCGTGCGCGACGGGCTCGAGGCCAGCCCCAAGACCGAAGTGTTGATCGAGGAATCGCTGCTCGGCTGGAAAGAATACGAGATGGAAGTCGTCCGGGACCGGAACGACAATTGCATCATCATCTGTTCCATCGAAAACGTCGATCCGATGGGCGTCCACACCGGCGATTCCATCACGGTTGCGCCCGCGCTGACGCTGACCGACAAGGAATATCAGATCATGCGCAACGCCAGCATCGCGGTGCTGCGCGAGATTGGCGTCGAAACCGGCGGGTCGAACGTGCAATTCGCCGTGAACCCCGACGATGGCCGCCTCATCGTGATCGAGATGAACCCCCGCGTGTCGCGGTCGTCCGCGCTGGCGTCCAAGGCGACCGGCTTTCCCATCGCGCGCGTCGCGGCGAAGCTGGCCGTGGGCTATACGCTGGACGAAATCACGAACGAGATTACGGGCGCCACCCCGGCGAGTTTCGAGCCGACGATCGATTACGTCGTGACGAAGATCCCGCGCTTCGCCTTCGAAAAGTTCAAGGGCGCCGACAATCGCCTCTCCACCGCGATGAAATCGGTGGGCGAGGTCATGGCGATCGGCCGCAATTTCAAGGAATCGATGCAGAAGGCGCTGCGCGGTCTGGAGATCGGGCTGGACGGCTTCAACCGGATCGAGGAGCTTGAGGGCGCGAGCAAGGACCAGATCGTGGAGGCCTTGTCGGTCGCGCGGCCCGAACGGCTGGTCGTCACGGCGCAGGCGTTTCGCGAAGGGCTGAGCGTGGACGAGGTCCATGCCGTCACGAAATACGACAAATGGTTCCTGCGGCATATCCACCAGATCATCGCCGAGGAAAGCATCATCCTGAAGGAAGGTGTGCCCCGCACGCGCGAAGGTCTGCTCCGGCTGAAGGCAATGGGCTTTTCGGACAAGCGGCTCTCGACCCTCGCCGTGCGCAGCATTGGCGTGGCCGGCGGCATGGCGGAGACGCAGGCGAAACGCTCCGGCCTGCTCCACGACGCGATCAAGGCGATGGCCGGCGGCACGTCGGAAGAAGAGATCCGCGAATTGCGCCACAAGCTCGGCGTGCGTCCGGTGTTCAAGCGTATCGACAGCTGCGCCGCAGAGTTCGAGGCGATTACGCCTTACATGTACTCCACCTATGAACAGCCCTTGTTCGGCGAGGCGGAGAACGAGGCGGACCCCACCGACGCGAAGAAGGTCGTGATCCTGGGTGGCGGTCCGAACCGGATCGGGCAGGGGATCGAATTCGACTATTGCTGCTGTCACGCCTGTTTTGCATTGGGCAGCGTGGAGCAGGGCGGGGTCGGTTACGAAACGATCATGATCAACTGCAACCCGGAAACGGTGAGCACCGATTACGACACCTCCGACCGGCTCTATTTCGAACCGCTAACGGCGGAGGACGTGCTGGAAATCCTCGATGTGGAGCGGTCGCGCGGCACGCTGCATGGCGTGATCGTGCAGTTCGGCGGACAGACGCCGCTAAAACTGGCGCAGGCATTGGAGGATGCGGGCATTCCCATCCTCGGCACCTCGCCCGATGCGATCGACCTTGCCGAAAGCCGGGAGCGGTTTTCCGCGCTGGTCAACAAGCTGGGGCTGAAGCAGCCGGCGAACGGCATGGCGCGCAGCCAGGAAGAGGCGCGGGCGATCGCGGCGCGCATCGGTTTCCCCGTGCTCATCCGCCCGTCCTATGTCCTTGGCGGGCGGGCGATGGAAATCGTCGACAGCGAGGCGCAGCTCGATCAGTACATGGAAACCGCCGTGCACGTGTCGGGGGATCAGCCGGTTCTGATCGACCAGTATCTGCGCGATGCGATCGAATGCGATGTGGATGCGATCTGCGACGGGACCGACGTCGTCGTCGCCGGCGTGATGCAGCATATCGAGGAAGCGGGCGTGCATTCGGGCGACAGCGCCTGCTCGCTCCCGCCCTACAGCCTGCCTGCCCCGATTATCGAGGAAATGGAGCGTCAGGCCGATGCGCTCGCCCATGCGTTGAAGGTCGTCGGGCTGATGAACATTCAGTTCGCGGTGAAGGACGGCGAGGTCTATCTGATCGAGGTGAACCCGCGCGCAAGCCGGACCGTGCCCTTCGTCGCGAAGGCCATCGGGCAGCCGATCGCAAAGATCGCCGCGCGCGTGATGGCCGGCGAAAAACTGGCCGACCTTCCCGTCATCGACCGGAGGATCGACCATGTCGCGGTGAAGGAGGCGGTGTTCCCGTTCGCCCGTTTCCCCGGCACCGACCCCGTACTGTCGCCCGAAATGAAATCGACAGGCGAGGTCATGGGCATCGATGCCGATTTCACCTCCGCGTTCATCAAGTCGCAATTCGGCGCGGGCGCGAGCCTTCCGGAAAAGGGCATTCTGTTCGTGTCGGTCAAGTCGACGGACAAGCAGACGATCCTGCCCGCGGTGCGCAAGCTGGCCGACAATGGTTTCGAAATCATCGCGACGTCCGGCACGGGCCGGTTCCTTTCCGAAAACGGAATCGCGGTCGATATCGTCAACAAGGTCGCGGAGGGCCGGCCCCATATCGTCGACCGGATCGTGGATGGCGACGTGGCATTGATCTTCAACACGACCGAAGGGTGGCAGAGCCTGAAGGACAGCAAGTCGATCCGCACCGCAGCGCTGGAAGAGCGCGTGCCGTCCTATACCACCGCGGCGGCATGCGTGGCCGCGGCCGATGCGATCGTCGCGCAACGCGGCGGAAAGCTTGAAGTGCGGTCGCTTCAGTCCTATTATAGCGGCTGAATTGACGACACATCGCATATAGCGGGCAAACCGGTCGCCTTCCATCTGGCAAGGCGGCCGGTTTTCCTGTCCCACAACAGTAAGGAATGGTTCTAAAATGGCCGTCGAAAAAGTCCCCATGCTGGCCGAGGGCTACGAGAAGCTGACGGCGGATCTTAAGGCGCTGCGCGAGGAACGCCCCCGGATCGTGGACGCCATCGAAGAAGCGCGTGCGCATGGCGACCTGTCCGAAAACGCCGAATATCACGCGGCGAAGGAGCGTCAGGGCCAGGTCGAGGCGAGCATTGCCGATCTTGAGGATCGCGTCAGCCGCGCACAGATCATCGACCCCGCCACGCTTTCGGGCGACAAGGTCGTGTTCGGCGCGACGGTCAGCATGCTGGACGAGGACGAAAAGCCGATCCGTTACCAGATCGTCGGTCAGACCGAGGCCGATGCGAAAAAAGGCCGCATCAGCTATTCCAGCCCGATGGGCCGCGCGCTGATCGGGAAGAAGGTCGGCGAGGAAATCGAAGTCACCGTTCCGTCGGGCGAAAGGTTCTACCTCATCGACAAGATCGAATTCATCTGAACCCTTGCGGATCGGATCGAGAAAAAGGCCCCGGATCGCGCGATCCGGGGCCTTTTCTCATTCCGCGTCGGCGATCTTTTCATGATCGGCGAGATGCGGTTCCAGCAGGCGATGCAAGTGCACGATGACATATTTCATCTCGGCATCGTCGACCGTGCGCTGTGCCGCGCTGCGCCAGGCGTTCTCGGCGCTGTCGAAATCGGGGTAGACCCCGACCAGATCGACCTGCTCGAGATCCTCGAATTCAATGCCGCGCGGGTCCTTGACCCGGCCGCCCAGAACGAGATGCAATTTCTGTCCCATCGCGCGTTGCTACCTTATGCTGCGAAATATCGTTGGCGAGAAGCGACCGCGTGTCGTCCATCGCGGTTCGGCTGCGTGGGTTAAACGAAAACGGCTTCGGCGCAAGACCTGCAAGCCCTGCGCCGAAGCCATGTTTGCGGATCGCGGCGATCAGCGGCGAAAACGCGAGACCAGGGTGCGGCCTTCGCGCATGGTTGAATGTGCCGCCCGCTCCAGCGTGTCGGCGGTGCGCTCGCCTGCGCGCGATACGCTGTCGACCGCGCTTTCGCCCGCGATCCGCGCGCTTCCGGTGAGGGCACTCGTGGCCTCGGCAATGCTGTCGCCGATTTCCTCGAGCTTTTCCTGGCTCGCATTGCTGGCGTCTTCCGCCATTTCGAGCAGCTGCGCGCCATAGGTCGCGGCCAGCTCGGCAATCGTGCCGCCCGCTGCCATGACCGAACCGCGAACCTTGCGGCCCGGCCGTCCGGGCAGGGACACCGCGATGATCGCGCCGACCGCGAGTGCGCCTGCGACCGCAATGAACGGGTGTTCGCTCACGAAATTCTTCGTGGCGACCGCGGCATCGCAGGCCTTGCTGCGCGCAGGGGCGGTGCTTTCCGCGATCCGCTCCTGTGCCGCGGACACGCGATCGGACAGGGACGGCTTGGTATCGGGTTCGGGATAAAGCTCCGTGTTGGCTTGCGTCTGCATGAAAAATTCCTTGTGATTGGGGTGTGGCGTTATGCCGGATCCGCGGGCGGCTTCAGTATTCCTCGTCGTCCGATCCGAAACCGAACAGGCCGGCGATCCCGCCGATCATCGCGCCGAGCACCGGGCGTCCCACGAACCAGGCGACGAGCGCCGCCGCGCCGGCCTTCACCGCCTGCGGATGTTCGGAGGCCGTTTCGCTCGCCTTGTCCGACAGGTGCCTGCCTTCTTCGGTGAGGCGGTTCTTGATCCGCGTGCCGACACCGGCCGCGTCGAGATCGGCCCGCACGAGCGCCTTCTGTGTATTGAACACGGTCCGGGCGGAGCCGCGCAACCGTTTCGCTTCGAGGACTTCGCTTTCGGTTACGGGCATCAGCGGCTCTCCGTCCGGTCGGTGGTGGAAATGACGGCCTGCACATGGCGAAGCCGCTTCTGACCGGACTTCGCCAGTCCGAGCGCGACCAGCAGATAGACAAGCGTCACGACCGCGGTAGAGCCCCAGATCGTGATGAGCGTGCCCAGCGCGATGATGAGTCCGACCGTAAAGCCAATACCGGCGAGAAGCGCGACGACCGCCGCCGCGCCGAACCGGCCCACGATACCGCCAGCCTGCCCGGCGCCATAGGCGACGCGCTTCTTCTGAAAATCGAGTTCCGCCTCGGCAACCATCTTGCCATCGTCGATGAGCGCGCGAACGTCATCGACGAGAGACCGTTCGGCCGCCGGATCGGTTTCGATATGGGTATCGTAGGGATCCACGGGGTTCACCCGCGGATCGCCTGCGTCGGTATAGCTTTGTGTCATGCCAGCGGCCCCGTTTCGATCGCCTTGAGATTATCGCGGGCCGAAATGGCGCCGGTCGATCGGATCATCGTTTGCGGTGTCGAGGCGATCACTTGCCCGAACGGAAGAGGCGGGCCAGCATGTAGCCGGTCGCAGCGGCGATGCCGACCGCGGTGCCGGGGTTGGACCGGATATAGGTGCGCGTGTCCTCGGTCAGCTCCTCGATGCTCTTGGAGTCGAGCTTGGCGGCCTGCTCTTCGAGGCTGCGCGAAGCGGAACGGGCATAATCGCCGTATTTCGGCCCGAGCTTTTCGTCGAGCGTCGCGGCATTGTCGTTGATCATGCGGCTGAGCGAGGTCAGGCCTTCGCTGGCCTTCGCCTTGCCCTGATAGGCATAATCGCTGGCTTTCGCCTTTGCCTGATCGCCGTAGGCGGCGGCGTCGCCCTTGAACTGGTCGCCCTTTTCGTTGGCGCGTTCCTTGTACTGATTGCCGCGATCGAACGCCTCAGCCTTCAGTGCGGCGGCACCTGCCTTCGCTTCGTTCAGCGCATTGGAGAAGCGCGACTTCGCCTCGGTCTTGTGATCGACGCCCAGCGTTTCGCGGTCGGTCGCGGTGGTCGCGCCCATGGCCGGCGTGGTGGTTGCGGTCGGTTCGGTGCTGATGGGGTCTGCCATGATAATTGTAATCCCTTCGTTGTTCGCCCCGGCGTTTGGGCGGTCTGATAGCCGGACGCGCAATATTTCCGGCGGTTCTTTCAATCGTGCACGGGGGGAGCGCTATTCTCCCGCGCTTATTGCCGCATTAACGGCTGTTGCCAGTCAAGGTTCCGGGAATTAGGGCGCTTTACGGACAGAGGCGCGAGCATATGCCCGCGACGCTTTCCGACATCTTTGCCGATCGTCGCCGCCCGGCCCGATCCGGGTATCGCCAGACAGAAGGAACGAGTGAGCCATGACCGCCATTATCGACATCCATGCGCGTGAAATTCTCGATAGCCGGGGCAACCCGACGGTCGAGGTCGACGTCCTTCTCGAGGATGGTTCGATGGGCCGCGCGGCGGTCCCGTCCGGCGCATCGACCGGCGCGCATGAGGCAGTGGAACTGCGCGACGGCGACAAGGATCGCTACATGGGCAAGGGCGTCACGAAGGCGGTCGATGGCGTGAACGGCGAAATCGCCGACGTCATCATGGGCCTCGACGCGGAGGATCAGCGCGACATCGACCTCGCCATGATCGACCTCGACGGCACGGCGAACAAGGGGCGGCTCGGCGCGAACGCCATGCTCGGCGTCAGCCTCGCCGTGGCGAAGGCGGCGGCGGCGGCGCGCGGCCTGCCGCTTTATTCCTATGTCGGCGGGGTTTCGGCGCACACGCTTCCGGTGCCGATGATGAACATTATCAACGGCGGCGAACATGCCGACAATCCCATCGATTTTCAGGAATTCATGGTCATGCCCGTGGGCGCCGACACACTGAGCGAGGCGGTGCGTTGGGGCGCAGAAATCTTTCACACGCTGAAGAAAGGCCTGTCGGAGAAGGGGCTCTCGACCGCGGTGGGCGACGAGGGCGGCTTTGCCCCCAACCTTGCCGGCACGCGCGACGCGCTCGATTTCATCATGCAGTCGGTCGAGAAGGCGGGCTTCAAGCCGGGCGAGGATGTCGCCATCGCGCTCGATTGCGCGGCGACCGAATTCTACCGCGACGGCAAGTACGAGATTTCGGGCGAGGGGCTCTCGCTCGACGGGGCCGAGATGGCCGATTACCTCGCAAAACTGTGCGAGGCCTATCCCATCCTCTCGATCGAGGATGGCATGGGCGAGGACGATCTCGACGGGTGGAAGGCACTCACCGACGTGGTTGGCGACCGGGTGCAGCTTGTCGGTGATGACCTGTTCGTGACCAATCCGGAACGTCTGACCATGGGCATCGGCAAGGGGCTGGCCAATTCGCTGCTGGTGAAGGTCAACCAGATCGGCACGCTCACCGAAACGCTGGAGGCCGTCTCCATCGCGCAGCGTGCAGGCTATACCGCGGTGATGAGCCACCGTTCGGGCGAGACCGAGGACAGCACCATCGCCGATCTCGCCGTGGCGACCAATTGCGGGCAGATCAAGACCGGTTCGCTCGCCCGTTCCGACCGGCTTGCCAAGTATAACCAGTTGATTCGTATCGAGGAAGAGCTGGGCGCGAGCGCGTGGTATCCAGGGCGTGCCGCGTTCGGTCGTCTCGCCGGCTAAAGCCGCATCGGCCCGCCGCCATGAAAAAGGGCGGGTTCGACACGAAACCGGCACCGGACCGATTGCGAATTGGGGCGTTCTTCCCTAGAGGTGGGTCGCCCCATTTTTGCCACATATCGCTTCCGGACCTTTAATTGCCCTATCGTGACTTCGTCCTTCCCCTGCTTCTGGTGACCGGTTCGGTTGCGGCGGTGACCGCCTGCGCCCCGGACGTGAGCGAGCAGGTCTCCCCGATCCAGGGGACGGGCGTGGGCATCGACATCGAGGCGATCGACAAATCGGTCGATCCCGGCGACGATTTTTTCCTTTATGCCAATGGCAACTGGCTGAACGCGACGCAGATTCCGGCGGACCGATCCTCGACCGGCTCATTCCTCATGGCGCAAGAGCGGGCCGAGGAACGGCTCCGCATGCTGGTCGAGGAAGTCGCCGGCACGCCGCAGGACGACGATACGCCCGAGGGCATGATTGCCCGCTACTACACAGCCTTCATGGATCAGCGTGCCATCGACCGGCGCGGACTGCGCCCGATGCGCGACGATTTTCGCCGTTACGCCGCAATCGATGACGTCGCGGATTTGTCGCGCGTACTGGGCCGGCAGATGCGCGCCGATGTGGATCCGCTCAACGCGACCGATTTTCATACCGAAAACCTGTTCGGCCTGTTCGTGACCCGCGCCCTGACCGAAGATAGCGTGGTGCCCTATATGTTGCAGGGCGGGCTGGGCCTTCCCTCGCGCGAATATTACCTGTCCGACAGCCGCGACATGGTCCGTATCCGGCGCGAGTATCGCGACTATATCGCGCGGATGTTCGGCACCGTCGGCGTGAAGGACGGATATGCGCGGGCGGACCGTATCATCGCGCTCGAAACCGCGATCGCGCGGGCCCACGTGCCGCGTGAACAGAGCGAGGATTTCACCCGCTCCGCCACGCTGTGGTCGCGCGCCGATTTCGCCGAATACGCGCCCGGTATCGATTGGGATGCGTTCTTTGGGGCTGCATCGCTCGGCGAACAGGACCGTTTTGCCGCCTATCACGCCGACGGGATCGCCGGGCTTTCCGCCCTCGTCGCAGGGGAGCCGCTCGACGTGTGGAAGGACTGGCTGCGCTTTCACCGGCTGAGCCAGTATGCCGACGTGCTGCCATCGCCGGTGGGCCGGGCGCATTTCGATTTCTACGGGCGGGTTCTCGGCGGGCTCGACACGCGGCCGGATCGCGAAACGCTCGCGATCGAGGCGCTGGGCGAAAATTTCGGCGATGCGCTGGGCCGCCTTTACGTGGAGCGCAATTTCTCCGCCAATCAGCGCCGCGATATCGAGATCATGGTCGCACGGGTAAAACGCGCCTTTGCGCAGAGGGTCGGTGCGCTCGACTGGCTCGCCCCCGCGACCCGGCGCGAGGCATTGGAGAAGGTCGCCGGGATCGAGGTCGGGATCGGCTATCCCGACCGTTACGACCGGTATGACGGGCTGCAACTGGCGGGCAAGTCCGCCTATGGCATGACCGTCGCGGCGGAGCAGGCAGCCTATCGCCGTGCCCTCGCGAAGATCGGCAAACCGCTCGACCGCAGCGAATGGTGGCTATCGCCGCACGTGGTCAATGCGCTCAATCTGCCGGTTCAGAATGCGCTGAACTTTCCGGCGGGCATATTGCAGCGTCCGTTCTACGATCCGGAGGCCGACCCGGCCGCCAATTATGGCGCGATCGGTGCGATCATCGGCCATGAAATCAGCCATAGTTTCTACAATAACGGCGCGGCCTTCGATGCCGACGGCCGCATGCGCAACTGGTGGGGGGCGGCGGACGCGGAGGAGTTTCGCCGCAGGGGGCAGGACCTCGCCGAGCAATATTCGCGCTATCGCCCGTTCGCCGACGCGGCGGTCGACGGGCAGCTTACGCTGGGCGAGAATATCGCGGACCTTGCCGGGCTCGCGGCGGCATATGATGCGTATCGCGCGTCCTTGCGGGGCAAGGAGCCGCCAGTGATCGAGGGCTTTACCGGGGATCAACGGTTCTTCATCGCCTATGCGCAGGCCTGGGCGACGAAAACCCGCGATGCCAGATTGCGGGCGCAGCTTGCCACCGATGGCCATGCGCCGGGCCGGTATCGCGCGGCGACCGTGCGCAATCTCGATGCATGGTATCGCGCGTTCGATGTGGAGGAGGGCGACGCGCTTTACCTCGCCCCCGAGGACCGCATCACGATCTGGTAAGGCGCACGACCTCAGGCGTCGCCGTTCTCGACGTCTTCGTGCGCTTTTTGTTCAAGCTCTTCGGCGCGCTCGATCTCGCGCTTCTTCTTCGGGTTGAGCAGGTACTGCCACACACCCCAGCCATTGACGAAAAACATCACGACATTCTGCAACGCGATCGGCGTGTTGTTGCCGAGCATTCCGGCCGCGATCCACGCCACCGATACGATCGTGAACAGGACGAAGGCCCATCCGGTCACCCGCCGACCCAGATCGGACGCGATAAGCGCGGCGGCCGCAATCGTGCCAAGCGCGCCGAACCATTCCAGTATCGTGGTGATCAAGGCGTCATGTCCGTCATGGGATCAATGACGCCTCGTTCGTCGTGCGGTTCCGGTTATCCGGTGAAACGGGTGCGGAGATCGTACAGCGCGATGGCGGCGCGGGCAGCCTCTCCACCCTTGTTCTTCTGCGCAGGGTCGGCGCGGACGAGCGCCTGTTCATCGTTTTCCACGGTCAGTATGCCATTACCCACCGCAATCCCGTCGATGGTCAGCGCCATGATCGCACGTGCGCTTTCGCCCGCGACGATCTCGAAATGATAGGTTTCGCCGCGAATCACCACGCCGATCGCGACAAAGCCATCGTAACCGCCGCCCTCGACCGCCAGCGCGATCGCGCCGGGTATCTCAAGCGCGCCAGGAACGGTGAGCACCTCGACCTCGTGCCCCGCCTGTTCGAGCACCTGCCGCGCGCCGCTGATCAGCATGTCGTTATATTCGTCGTAGAACCGCGCTTCGACGATGAGGAATCGTGCCATTGTCTGTGTCCAGTCTTGTTCAGGCGTCGGGGATGGGGCGTTCGCCGACCACGGTCAGGCCGTACCCTTCGAGCGCGACGAGCGAGTGGTGCGAATTTGTGAGCAGGATCATCTCGTGCACGCCCAGCTCGGTCAGAATTTGTGCGCCGACGCCATAATCGCGCAATTCGTCCATATCGTCCGCCTTGGGCGCGTCACGCATGGCGATGCGGCGGGACAGGAGATCCGGCGATTTGCGATTGATCACGACGATCACGCCTGCGCCCTCCTCCGCAATGGCCTGCATCGCGCGTTGCAACAGGCCGGCGCGCGGCGTGTCGTCCGCAAACACATCGGGAAACAGGTCGAGCGCATGCATCCGGACGAGCGTCGGGCTGTCCTTGGCCAGATGACCCAGGCAAAGCGCCAGCGTTTCCTCGCCCGTGGCCTTGTTGAAAAACGCCATGGCCGTCCAGTCGCCGCCCCACTGGCTGCGGAAGCGGGTTTCGGCCCGCTTCTCCACCAGATGGTCGTTTTCGCGCCGATAGGCGATGAGGTCGCGGATCGTGCCGATCTTGAGATTGTGCGTGCGGGCGAATTCGACGAGGTCGTCCATCCGCGCCATGGAGCCATCGTCCTTCATGATCTCGCAAATGACGCCCGACGGGTTCAACCCCGCAAGCCGCGCAATATCGACCGCGGCCTCGGTATGGCCCGCGCGCACGAGCACGCCGCCATCCCGCGCGATCAGGGGGAAGACGTGGCCGGGTGTGACAATGTCATCGGCGGTTTTCGCGGAGTCGATTGCCACGCTGATCGTGCGGGCGCGGTCGGCGGCGCTGATCCCGGTGGTGACGCCTTCGCGCGCCTCGATAGAGGTGGTGAACGCCGTTTCGTGGCGCGTCCGATTGTTCCGGCTCATCAGTTCGAGGCCGAGCTGTTCGACGCGCGTCTTCGCCAGCGCGAGGCAAATCAGGCCGCGCCCATGCGACGCCATGAAATTGATCGCCTGGGGGGTAGCCATTTGCGCCGGGATGACGAGATCGCCCTCGTTCTCGCGATCTTCGTCGTCGACGAGTACGAACATCCTACCGTTGCGGGCTTCGTCGATAATTTCTTCCGGGCTGGCAAGGACGGGACGATCGTCGTTGGAATCGAGAAAGCTTTCGAGCTTTGCCAGCGTGTCCGATGTGGGGTTCCAGTTCGCCTCGTTGCAATCGCGCAGCGAATTGGAGTGCAATCCGGCCGCTCTTGCAAGGGCGGCACGTGACATGCTGCCGGTGGAAACGATATGGCGAACGCGGTCCTTGACCGAAAGATGGGCTGTATTCTGCATGCCCGGCGCAATATCACAGCGAAATGTGATTGCAAGCTGGAAAGCATCATTGGAATGTTACAGAAACGGGGCCCTGCCGGTGACAAGACCCCGTTCAACGATCGAAGATGGTGTCAGAACCAATATTCGCCGAAAAACCATTCCCAGATGCCACCGCCACGTTCTTCCTGATAATCCATAAAAACCTCCATTGCTTGGACCATGATATTAACCGCACATTGACGAAAGAAAAAGCGATTTTATCCTACCAGCCGGATATTTTTGCGGGCAATCTCGATAAGTTCGTGTGAGGGCAGGGGATATCCATACAAATATCCCTGTCCGACTTTACAATCGTGGGATGCCATGATCGCCTGATCCTCCATCGTTTCGATTCCCTCCGCCACGAAGGACATGTTCGAAAGCCGCGTGGTCTGCGCCAGAGCGGTGATGATCATTCGCGCGCGCTCATTCGTTTTTGCGAGCCTTACGAAGGTCTGATCCAGCTTCACCTCGTCGCATGGCAGATGGACGAGCAGGCTGAGATTGGCTTCGCCGGTCCCGAAATCGTCGAGGGAAACCTTGAAACCGGCCTCGCGCAGTTCGGTGAGGTGCCGCGCGGCGAGTTCCAGATTTTCGATACGCGCGGTTTCCGTGATCTCAAGCATGATGCGGGACGCGGTGCCGCCGCCGACCATCACGTTGTCCTGAACGAACTGCACGAAATTATCGTCGCAAACGAGCGTCGCGGACACGTTGACCGATATGCGGAGATCCCGTTCGGGAAGCAGGCTCGCCGTTCGCGCAGCCATGCGGAACGTATGCGCGGTAAGCGGTTTGAGACGACCCGCCTTTTCGATCTGCGGAATGAATTCGAAGGGGCTGATCTCGCCGCGTTCGGGATGCTTCCACCGAACCAGCGCCTCCGCACCGACGATCTGCCCGTTTTCGATCATCACCTGCGGCTGATATACGAGATAGATGTGGCCGTTCACGATCGCATGATCGAGCGAGGTGTGAAGCGAAAGCCGCCAGTTGGCATCCGCATCCTTCCTCTCGCTCACCAAGGCGATATGCGACATGCGGGTCGATGCGAGTTCCGCCGCGACCAGCGTGGCACTGATCGCCTGTTGTGCGCTGTCGATCGGGACATCCTGTATTCCGAAGGAGCAGGTAAAGTCGAAGGTACGATTTTCGACGAGGATCGGCGCCCCGGTCAGCCCGATGAGATCCGCCATCCGCCCACGGGCATCCCGCGTGCCGTCCAGCCAGGCGAAATTGCCCGCGCCGTCGGAAAAGATTTCGCGGAAACGGTCCGCCGCGAGCCGTTCGGCGATCTGTTGCATGAATTCGCCGTGAAATTCAGGCTCCAGACTGCTCAGCACCTCTTCGAACCGGTTGACCCGGGCGACGATCACCATGCCATCCTCGCGTTCGAGCTTTTCTGCAAGCGCACTGAAATTTCGAAGACCGGAAAGAGGATCGGTCTTGGCCGCCTGCGACTTGAGCAGGCTGGTGATGCGCAGGATCGCATACAGGACCAGGAACACGACAGTCGCGCCCGACTCCACGATCCGGTCGAGAAGAAGCCCGACAAAAGGAATGGCGAGACAGGCCGCAGCCGCGACAGCATAAAGCGTGCGGCGGATCGCGGGCGGGTAATATACCGCGGCAAACACGATGGCGACGATTATGGCGAGCGCGAAGAGCCAGCCCACCGCGACCGGCGCCCCCTGCAAAAGGCTTTCCGCTGCGAAAAAGGCGAGCTGTATCCGGGGGACCATGTCGCCCGGGATCGCCACCACCCCCTGATCGAGAAGGGACCCCGACGATGCCGAGCCGACGAGTACGCGCTTTCCGGTCAGCGGCAGATTGCTCCTGCTCAAGACCCGGGCCGGAAAAATGGTGATTTCCGAATTGGCGTAGCGGTAATCAATGAAATAATAGTCGTTCAGATCGACGAAGCCGGCCACCGCCGCGGGGAATCCCGGCATTTCGCGATTGCCGACATCGAACGAGGTCAGCGATTCCCAGGCAAAGCCGAGCGCCGTGGCGTGATAGCGATCGACGGTGGCAACCGCGCCATCGAGCAGGGCGGAGCGTGACAGGCTCGGCAGGCCGCGCGTACTCCCGACCCCTTCGACCCAGCCGATCGCCACGGGAACGTCCGTCGCGTCGATCGCCGCGCCCAGTTCGGCGATACCGCGATCGTCCGCGGAATAATTACCCTGAAGATAGATGCCTCTCGGCCTGTGCCGCGACAATTGGCGGACGACCTCCGCCTGCCGCTGTGCGACGCTGAGCGTGGAATCCGCCGACTGATCGACATCGACGATGACGATCTGGCCGGAAACCGGCTTGTCCTCCAAACGGTAGAGGGCGATCCAGATCATTTCCTCGATCGGATCGGCCGCGCCGACCAGCGCAAGCAAACCGCAACAGCGGCCGCGGCCAGCTGATACAGGCGGGACAGCGGTGCTGTCATGGGTCAGATCTCGCTCGCAGGGCTATGCATCTGGAAAACGGGTATCACAGCTTTGTTTAACAACGTTGCAACCCGCTCTACGGCATGCGCCGGCGGGCGCAGGATATGCCATCTCGATCAGTCGGTCGAATTCGAACGTCCGGACATCCCGGGGCCGTCCTCGCCCGGTTCGTCCGCGTTCGCTTCTTCGTCATCGCCGGTTTCCGGAATCGCGATGTGAATGTCCACGCGCCGGTTTCGCGCGCGATTGGCCTCGTTCGCCGTACCATCGAGATTGGCATTGGGGGCAAGCGGACGCATCTCGCCAAGTGCGATGATCTCGATCCGGTCTGCGTCGATGCCATTGTCTTCCAGCATGGCGGCGACGGCCTCCGCCCGTTGGCGCGAGGCGCGCAGATTGGCCTCGTCATAACCGAGCCAGATCGGTATGCCCGCGCAGGGTGATGGCGCCGCCCGCCTTCATCTGCGCCGTGCCGAGAAGCTCCTCGATTTCCTCGCGCGCCGCATCGGAAAGCCGCGTGCCGCCTTCGCCGAACGATATCGTCGCCTCGAGCGGTTCGAGCGCGGGCTCCTCGATCACGTCTTCGGACAAATCGCTGCGCAGGATGGAAGCAGGGCTGGAATTGGGATCGGGAAGGCCGTTGTCCATCGTCGCGGACGGGGCAGGCGACGGCGTTTCGGTATCCGGCTCGTTGCAGGCCCCGACCATGGCGAGCGCACCCAGCGCAAGGACGGCTGCGATCGGCTTGGATGTCATTCGCGTTTTCATGTCGCTTCCCCCATCGGGCCTTCCGGCGCTCCGGCCTGGTTCGCCCCGGTCTCGGCATCGGCCTTGGCCTGTATCTTCGCCCGCTTTTCCTTTTTGGCCTGCACCTTCTCGGTCACCGGATCCTCGGGCGGTGAATAGGATATCACGGTGTCGCCGGCGGCCGGAGTGGGGCGGGTGGCATGGGTAAAGAACCGGATCCCGCCGCCCTTGCGAACGAGCAGGAGGAAATCGGCATCGGCCGGAAGCGCGGCCTGCGCCTCCTCGAACCCGAAACGTTCGGACAGGCGCGTCTTGCGAAATTCCCAGCCCTGCTGCTGCCTGCGGTAGATTTCGTCCATGTCGACCCCGGATTCGAACAGGCTTCGGCCCCGGATCGACGGGGGCAGGGCGCGCGGGTCGTCATGCCCTCCGGCCTCGCCAAGCTGATACACCGCGTCGCGCCCGATTT
Source organism: Croceicoccus sp. YJ47 (assembly GCF_016745095.1). Lineage (NCBI taxonomy): Bacteria > Pseudomonadati > Pseudomonadota > Alphaproteobacteria > Sphingomonadales > Erythrobacteraceae > Croceicoccus > Croceicoccus sp. YJ47. The sequence continues at coordinate 3,146,033 of NZ_CP067087.1, read as the reverse complement.
CCGGCGCGAACTCGTTACAGACAAGCGCGTTATACGCCTCGTTTTCCGTCGCGGCGACCAGCACGCCGAATTGCGAAAGATCGAGCGAATGTTCCGTCGATTCGGCGAGAATTTCGCCGTGATAGGTCTGCACCCCCTGCTGCCGCGCCTTTGACAGGCGCCACCAGCTCGTATCGGCGATGAGCACCGGAACCTCGATGTCCGACATTTCCTTCGCGAGCGCGATGGACCACGGCGTTGCGCCGACCATCAATATGCCCGGAGTGGTGGAGCCGGTGACTTTGAGCCAGCGCGACACGATGCCGACGGTAAAGCCATGCGCCACGATCGTCGCCACCACGACGGCGAACGACAGGCTGATGAGGATGGACCCGTCGCCATAGCCCAGATCCGAGAGGCGCAGGGCGAACAGGCCCGAAATCGCGACGGCCACGATGCCGCGCGGCGCGATCCAGGCAAGGAACAGACGCTCGTTCCACGGCACCTTGGAGAAGGCGAGGCTGAGCAGGATGGTTGCCGGCCGCACGAGGAACAATATCGCCAGCAGGAACAATACGAAACGCCATTCCAGCAAGGCCAGCGATTCCCGTTCGAGAGAGGCGGACAAGAGTACGAAGATGCCCGATACCATGATGACCGCGATGTTCTGTTTGAACGGGTGAATGTCGCGCAGCGAATCCACCTTCATATTGGCCAGCGCGATGCCCATGATCGTAACCGCGACCAGGCCGGTTTCCTGCTGTATCGTGTTGGAGGCGACGAACAGCGCAACCACCACCACGAGCAGGACCGGCGCCTTCAGATATTCGGGCACCATGCCGCGCGGGAAGCTCCACGCGATGACCCACGCCGCGGCATAGCCGAGGACGGCGGCGGCGATCGCGGCGAATACGAGTTGCGGGACCACGTCGAAAATGGTCGCGCCGCTGGCCGACGCGCGAAAATATTCATAGGCGATCACCGCGCACATCGCGCCGAAGGGATCGTTCACAATCGCTTCCCATTTGAGAATCGCCGCCGGCCTTTGCGCCACGCTCGATTGTCGCAGGAGGGGCAGGACGACCGTCGGTCCGGTCACCACCAGAATGCCGGCGAACAGGATCGATACCGGCCAGACCAGCCCGGCAATGTAATAGCAGGCGAGCGATCCGGCGAACCATGCGATCGGCACACCCAGAACCACGAGCCGCCAGACCGCGCCGCCCGTTTTCTTCAATTCCTTGAAATTGAGGCTCAGCCCGCCTTCGAACAGGATGAGCGCGACGCCGATGGCGACGGCCGGTTCCAGCAATTCGCCAAAGGCGTGATGCGGGTCCATGATGCCGAAAACGGGGCCGACGGCGAACCCGGCCACCATCATCAGCACGATGGTAGGCCACCCGGTTCGCCACGCAACCCATTGCGCCCCGATACCCAGGACGCCGACGAGGGCGATTACGAGAGCTTGTTCTTCCATGTACGCCCGTTGCTGCCACAGCGGCCGGGCAGGGGCAAATGAAAGCTGTGCAATGCCCCCGGATTTCGGCGGGGCGAGACAGGGCGCATGGAACCGCGAGCCCGGCGCGGGGGTTAGGCTGTTGAAGACGGGCGCGGTGGCGATTGCCGCCCGATGGTGCATGGTGCAGCATCGGATGATCGCGCGATACCGAACATGTACGAGACAGGGGACGGCCATGCCGACAGCATATTCACCATATGATTTGCCGAGCGGCGGATGGATCGCGGCGGCGAAGCAGGCCTGGGCGCGCGGCGGTGACGATAATATCAGCCTGATCGCGGCGGGCGTGGCGTTTTATGGATTTCTGGCGATGGTTCCGCTGATGGCGGCGACGGTTCTCACCTACGGACTGGTCGCCGATCCGCAGACGGTCGCGGTGCAGATGCAGTCGCTCGCACAGGATTTGCCCGGAAGCGCGGCCGAACTCGTGCAGGATCAGCTTTCCGCCGTGGTCGAAAGCTCTTCGTCGAAGAAGGGGCTGGGGCTGATCCTCGCCCTGCTGGTGGCAGTGTTCAGTGCGCGCAAGGGCGCAGGGGCGCTCATCATCGCGCTCAACATCGCGTATGAGTGCAAGGAGAGCCGCAGTTTCATCGGGAAGAACCTGACCGCCATCGGCGTGACCGTCGGCGGGGCACTGATCGTGCTGTTGTCGGTGGGCGCGATCGCGGCGCTCGGCTTTCTCGACGGAATGCTCGATGCGGCGCCGGCGGTCTTTGCGCCGCTGGGCAAGATCCTGGCCTATCTCGTGCTGGCGGCTGCGATCACCGGCGGGGCGGCGCTCCTGTTCCGCTATGGCCCGGCTTGCGAGACGGCGGCGTTCAAATGGCTGACGCCCGGCTCGGTGCTGGCCGCGGTGGGGATTGTCGTCGCGACCTTGCTGTTCGGCTATTACGTGTCGAACTTCGGCAATTACAATGCGACCTATGGCTCGCTGGGCGCGGTGATCGTATTGCTGACCTGGATGTGGGCGTCGGCCTATATCCTCCTGCTGGGCGCGGAGATGAATGCCGCCCTGATCGCGAGCAATGCCACAGCGCCCGAATTGTGAGGAAAGCCCGCCGCCCCAATTGCCGGGCGCGGACAATCGGTATAGCAGTCGGCGCACCGTGATGGCCCGATCCTTGCTCCACTTCCGTCGATGACTGCGCTTGTCGGACATGAAACGCCATGGCGCCAATGGCGCGCCGCGGTGGCGGACGAACGGTTGCACCATGCCTGGCTGCTGACCGGGATGGCGGGGATCGGCAAGGCGCAGTTTGCGATTCATGCTGCCGCCGCTCTGGTGGAGGTGGACGGCACGGCGCAGCCGCCTGCGACATCGCATCCCGATATCCTCATCCTGACCCGTCCGTAGGCCAGCAAGGAGGATGAGAAAAAGATGGAGGAGGGCAAACCCTTCGCCACGAAGCGCAGCATCAATGTCGAGCAGGTGCGCGCCATGCAGCGGCGGTTGAACACGCGGCCAACGCTCGGGCCGCGGCGGGCGATCATCATCGATTCGATCGACGATCTCGAAAAATCGGCGGTGAACGCGCTGCTCAAAAGCCTGGAGGAGCCGCTTACCGGGACGATATTCCTGCTCGTTTCGCATCGGCCGGGCGGGCTTTTGCCCACGGTGCGTTCGCGCTGCCGGATGCTGCGGTTTGCCGCGCTCGACGATGCACAGATGCACCGGGTTGTGGCCGACGCGGCGCCCGACGTCTCGCCCGACATTCGCGAGGCTGCGATTGCCGCGGCGCACGGGTCGCCCGGCGCGGCGCTTGGCTTCATCGCAAAGGACATGGCGCCGATCCGCCACGAGCTGATCGGGATTGCCGCGCATGGGGATGCCGATTTCGCGCGGCGCGGCGCGCTTGCCAAGGCGATCGGAACGCGGCCCGACCGCGACCGGCTGGTGGCGAGTGTCGATCTTGCCCGCACGATCTGCGCCGCCAGACTGCCCGAAGCGGCGAAGGGGGAGCAGGCCCGGCTCATCACCGCGCATGCGGCGCTGACCCGGTTGGGTGCGGAAATCCCCTATGCGAATTTCGACCCCGGACTGACCGTGGTGGAAATCGGCGGGTTGCTGGCCGATATTGCGATGCCTAAAGGGAAGGGCAACTGATCGCCGCATCTCGCGGCCCCTCGCACGTTTAATGAAAGAGACGCGCCACCCATGGCCGAGCCGTATTACATCACCACCGCCATCCATTATCCCAATGGCAAGCCGCATATCGGCCACGCCTACGAAACCATCGCCGCCGATGTCGCGGCCCGGTTTCAACGGCTGCGCGGGCGGGACGTGCGGTTTCAGACCGGCACGGACGAACATGGCCTGAAGATGATGCAGAAGGCGCGCGATCTCGACGTGACGCCGCGCGCGTTGAGCGATGAAATGTCCTCTCATTTCAAGCATCTGTTCGACATGCTTGACATCAGCTATGACCGTTTTATCCGCACGACGGAGGACGCGCACCATGCCGCCAGCCAGGCGCTTTGGTCCGCCATGGCTGCGCGCGGCGACCTCTATCGCGACCGCTACGAAGGCTGGTATTCGATCCGCGACGAGGCGTATTACGATGAAAGCGAGCTGACCGAAGGGGAGGGGGACGAAAAGCTCTCGCCCCAGGGCACGCCCGTCGAATGGACGGTGGAGGAAAGCTGGTTCTTCCGCCTTTCGAAGTATCAGCAGCCTCTGCTCGACCTGTACCGCGACAACCCCGATTTCATCCGCCCCGAAAGCCGCCGCAACGAGGTCATGCGCTTTGTCGAGGGCGGGCTGCGCGACCTGTCCGTTTCCCGCAGCAGCTTCGACTGGGGCGTGAAGGTGCCGGGAAGCGAAGACCACGTGATGTATGTCTGGGTCGATGCGCTGACCAACTATCTCACGGGTCTGGGCTATCCCGATACGGGCGGCGATTTTGCGCGTTTCTGGCCTGCCGATGTGCATCTCATCGGTAAGGATATCGTGCGTTTTCATGCCGTTTACTGGCCGGCTTTCCTGTTGAGTGCGAACCTGCCTGTGCCGCGGCAGGTGTTCGGCCATGGGTTCCTCCTGAACCGTGGGCAGAAGGAATCGAAATCGCTCGGCAATGTGACCGATCCGGTGGGCCTTGTTGAAACATATGGCGCGGATGTGCTGCGCTACTTCCTGATGCGGGAAATCGCGTTCGGCCAGGACGGAAGCTACTCGGCAGAGGCGATCGTCACGCGCGCGAATGCCGAACTCGCCAACAGCTTCGGCAATCTGGCGCAGCGTGTCTCCTCCTTCATCGCGAAGAATTGCGAGGGCGGCTTCGACGTCGATGGCGAGGCGCAGGACGCAGACCGTGCGCTCGCCGGGAAAGTCCGCGAGGCGTGCCTGCGCGAATTGCCCGCCCATTTCGAGGCGCTGGCCTTTTCGCAAGGGATCGAGGCTTGGATGCAGGCCGTCTTCGCCTGTAACCAATATGTCGACGAGCAGGCGCCGTGGACCTTGCGAAAGATCGATCCGGCGCGGATGCGTCGCGTGCTCGCCACGCTCGTCGGGTGTATCCGCGACCTTGCCATCGCGATACAGCCGGTCGTGCCGGGCTCCGCCGCGCGCATTCTCGACATCGTGGCAGCGGCAGGCGACGCGCGCGATTTCGCCGCGATGGAACGCGCGCCGCTGCTGTGCGAGACGGTCAAGATCGTCGATCCGCAGCCGATTTTTCCCCGCCTGCAACTGGGGGAAGGGGACGCGTAATGCTGATCGATTCGCATTGTCACCTCAATTACGAAGGCTTGATCGAGCGACAGGGCGATATTCTGGCCGCGGCGCGGGCGCGGGGCGTTCGCGGGTTCCTGAACATCTCGACCCGGCAATCCGAATGGGACGCGGTGGTTGCCACGGCACAGCGCGAGGACGATGTGTGGGCGAGCGTGGGCATACACCCGCACGAAGCGGACAAACATCGCGACCTTGGCCGCACGGCTCTCATGGAGGCGAGCGAGCATCCCCGCGTCATCGGCATCGGCGAAACCGGCCTCGATTATTATTACGATAAATCCGACCGCGAGGCGCAGCGCGAATTGTTCGTCATGCATATTGGCGTCGCGCGCGATACCGGGCTGCCGATCATCATCCATACCCGCGATGCGGAGGCCGACACGCTCTCCATCCTGCGCGAAGAGATGGAGAAGGGCGCCTTTCCCGCGCTCATCCATTGCTTTACGGCGTCGCGCAAATTTGGCGATGCGGTGCTGGACCTCGGACTGACGATTTCCATTTCCGGGATCGTGACGTTCAAGAATGCAAAAGACCTGCAGGCGGCCGCGCGTGACATTCCGGACGATCGCCTGCTGGTCGAAACGGATTCGCCGTTTCTCGCGCCGGTGCCCCATCGCGGAAAGACGTGCGAGCCGGCCTTCGTCGGTGATACGCTGGCGTTTCTCGCCGCGCTGCGCGGCGTGTCTGAGGATACTCTTGCCGCGCAAACCGGACGCAATTTCTTTGCACTGTTTCAAAAGGCGCAGGCATGAAACTGATCATTCTCGGTTCCGGCACATCGACCGGCGTGCCGCGCATCGGGAACGATTGGGGCGTGTGCGATCCCGACAATCCGCGCAACCGGCGATCGCGCGTGTCGATCGTGATTGAATCCGACGATGGCGCGCGCGTGCTCATCGATACATCGCCGGATCTGCGCAATCAGCTGCTCGCCAATGACATCGCCGGGATCGATGCGGTGTTCTGGACGCATGACCATGCCGACCATTGTCATGGGATCGATGATCTTCGCGTGCTGCGCTACGGTCGGGCGGGTCCGATACCGGCCTATGCGGCGGAGGAAACGGTACGCCGCCTTCGCCAGCGCTTCGGATATGTCTTTGCCGGGCAGCATGGCTACCCCACCATATGCCAGATCGAGACTCTGGACCGTTTGCGCCTCGTGCACGGCATGCGGCTGGGCTGGACCGTGATGCCGCACGGGCCTGCTAAAAGCACGGCCTATCGTTTTGATAATGGCGATAAATCAATCGGTTATGCGACGGATTTCAGTGAAATTCGAACCGAAATGGTTACGCTTTTCCGCGATGTCGAGTTGTTGGTCGTGGACTGTCTGCGGCGTGATCCGCATCCAACCCATGCGCATCTTGGCATGGCGCTCGAACTTGCGGAACGGTGCGGGGCACGCCGTGTCATCCTGACGCATCTGGACAAGAGCATGGACTACGATGCGTTGGCCGCGGAAACGCCGGATCATGTCGAGCCTGCGTTCGACGGTCTGACGGTGACGCTGTGACCGCGCTTGCGATCGTGTCGGTGGTGAGCCTGCTGGGCTGGCTCGTTCTGGCGTTGAGCGCGCTGAAATCGCATCAGGTACCCAGGACCAAGCTGCTGCAAATGGCATTGCTTTGGGTCGGGCTGTTCGCCTTGGCCGCGTTCGCGTTCGGCGGCATGCGCTAGCAGAATGCCCTCTATTTAACATAATATGTATTATCGGTTTGGAGGAAAGGGTTTGGAAAACGCCGCCTCGGCACTTCTCGATCTGTTGACGGTGATGGCCCGACTGCGCGATCCGGAGACTGGCTGCGCATGGGATCTCGCGCAGGATTTCGAAAGCATTGCTCCCTATACGATCGAGGAAGCTTACGAAGTCGCCGATGCCATCGCGCGGTGCGACATGGGCGATCTGTCCGACGAACTCGGTGATCTTCTCCTTCAGGTAGTATTCCACGCACGTATGGCCGAGGAAGCGGATCTGTTCGACTTCGCACAGGTCGCGAGCGGCATCGCGGCCAAGATGCGGCGGCGCCATCCCCATATCTTCGCCGACGACAGCACACAGGTCAGCGCCAACCGAAATTGGGAAGCGGTCAAGGCCGAGGAACGTGCGGCGAGATCGCAATCGGGGGCTCTCGACGGCGTGGCGCTAGGTCTGCCAGCGCTGATGCGGGCCGAAAAATTGCAGAAACGCGCCGCGCGCGTCGGCTTCGACTGGCCCGACGATCGCGGCGCCGCAGCCAAACTGGCCGAGGAAATTCGGGAATTCGACGCCGCGCAAACCGATGCGGAGCGCGCCGAGGAAGCCGGCGATCTGCTGTTTTCGGCCGTCAACCTCCTGCGCAAACGCGGCATAGACCCCGAAGAGGCCCTGCGCGCCGCCAACCGCAAGTTCGAGCGGCGTTTTACCAATATGGAGCAACGTGCTGCCCGTGAAGGCCGCGCATTCGACACGCTCGACCTCCACGCACAGGAGCAGCTTTGGCAAGCGGCGAAGCGCGATGAAAAGAATGAGTCCGAGCGTTAAGACATTCTTTTAAAGGCTTGAAAAACGGCCATATTCGATCGGCCCCAAGCGCACCGTCATCGCGGTTTGCGGGCCATCGTCGCCCTCACCCGCCGCGGCTTCGGACAGAACCTCGCCATGCGCATGCAGCCAGGCAATCCGCTGCCCGTCCTTGGTCGGCAAGAGAAACTCGTACACGCGCGCATCCTGCGTAAGCCGTTCCGCGATCGCCCGCTCGAGCCTGTCGACACCCTCACCGGTCAGCGCCGAAATCGGGATGATCGGCATATCGTCTTCACGACCGGCAATCTCGCTCAGCTGCTCCTGCCTTTCGGGGGAAAGCCTGTCCCACTTGTTCCAGGCTTCGATCACCGGGATTTGCAGGCCATCCCCCTCCTCCGCGTTGATGTCGAGGTCGTGGAGAATCTGTTCGACCTGCTGCTTTTGTTCCTCGGCGGCGTCGCTCGATATGTCGCGCACGTGCACGATGACATCGGCGCCCGTCACCTCTTCCAGCGTGGCGCGGAAAGCGGCGACAAGCTGCGTCGGCAGGTCGGAGATGAAACCGACCGTGTCCGACAGGATGATCTTCTCAACCGCAGGCAGCGACACCGCCCGCATCGTCGGGTCGAGCGTCGCGAAAAGCAGATCCTCGGCCATGACCGATGCGCCGGTCATGCGATTGAAAAGCGTCGATTTCCCGGCATTGGTATAGCCGACCAGCGCCACCACCGGCCAGGGCGCCCTTCCCCGCCGCGCCCGGTGCAAGGCGCGGGTCCGGCGCACCTGCTCCAGATCGCGGCGCAGGCGGGCCATGCGGTCGCGGATCATCCGGCGGTCCGCCTCGATCTGCGTTTCGCCCGGCCCGCCGAGGAAGCCATAGCCGCCGCGCTGCCGTTCGAGGTGGGTCCAGCTGCGCACGAGCCGGCCCGCCTGATAATCGAGATGGGCGAGCTCCACCTGAAGGCGCCCTTCGGCCGTCGCCGCACGCTCGCCGAAAATCTCGAGGATGAGCCCGGTACGGTCGATGACTTTGCGCTTGAGTTTTTCTTCCAGATTGCGTTGCTGTATCGCGGACAAGGCGCCGTCGACGATGACGAGCTCGGCCTCCTCCATCGCGCAGGCGGTGTCGATCCGCTCGATCTGACCGGCGCCGAAAAGGGTCGCAGGGCGCACCTCACGGATGGGGATGACGAAACTGTCGACCACCTCGATCCCGATGGCAAGTGCCAGCCCCCGCCCCTCTTCGAGGCGGGCCTCCGGGTCGGCGATATGGGCGGTGCGGATGTCGGGCATGACCACGACGGCGCGTGCGCCGCGGGTTACTTCGCCGGTAATGTCGTCGCTCAAGATGTCGGCCTAACCATCGTCGCCATCTTCGTCCCAGTCCCCGCTCAGATCCACGTGGCTGACCGGCTGCACCGTCGACACCGCATGTTTGTAAGCAAGCTGCACATAGCCTTCGCGTTCGAGCAGCATGCAGAACAGGTCATAGGCCGCGATGCGCCCCTGCAACATGACGCCATTGATGAGGAACATGGTCACATGGACGCCCGCCTCGCGCACGGAGGTCAGGAAAACGTCCTGCAACTGGCGCTTGCCGCGGACCGCGTCGTCCATTTCGAATTGTTCGGCGTCCATCGGCACGGTGGGCATGATGGTGGAAATGGCGTGCTTATAGACAAGCTGCGATTGTCCATCGCGGCGCAGCAGGATCGAGAAATTGTCGAACCAGGTCACGATCCCCTGAAGCTTCACGCCCTTGACCAGAAACATGGTCACCGGGGTCTTGCTGCGGCGGAGCTGGTTCAGGAAAAGATCCTGAAGGTTCTGGCTGCCCTTGGCGGCGCTTTTCTTCGCAGGCTTCGGCGGCGCGGGGGGCGCAGGCGGTGCGGGGGGCGGTGTCTTGATGCTCAATGTCTTGCTTACCATGATCTTTTCCTTTTTCTTGGCGTGCGGGATTGCCCCCGCCGCAGTCTGGCCGGATGGAACCGGTAAGATCATCGTGTGCTGCGCAGCCGCGAATCTCTTTCACGCTGCGCCGCACCAATTCTATTTGGCCAAAGCCCCCAAGCGCAAGTGGTTCCCCGAAACGCTATTCCTGATCCTCGCGTCGTTCATTGATGCCGAGCGTCTTGAGCTTGCGGTGGAGAGCGGAGCGTTCCATCCCGATAAAGCTCGCCGTGCGCGAGATATTGCCGGAAAAGCGCCGGATCTGAATCCGCAGATATTCGCGTTCGAACTGTTCGCGGGCCTCGCGCAGGGGGATGCCCATCATCGCGGTCAGCCCGGCGCTGTCCTCGCCATTGTCGCTGGTAAGCTCGGCGGGGAGCATGTCGGCCTCCACCCGCGTGAATTTTTCGCGCGGGGTCAGGATGACCGTCCGCTCGATCACATTGCGCAACTGCCGGACATTTCCGGGCCAGTCGTAGCTTTGCAGCACCGCCATCGCGTCGTCGCTCACCTCCGGCGGGGTCAGCCCTTGCTGATTGGCGTAGCGGGTGAAGAAATGCGTGACGAGCACGGGAATGTCCCGCCGCCGTTCGCTCAGCCCCGGCACCGCGACCGGCACGACGTTGAGCCGGTAGTAGAGATCCTCCCGAAACCGCCGTTCGGCGATCGCCTGCTCAAGATCGGTGGAGGTCGAGGATGCGACCCGCACGTCGACGCGCAATTGCCGGTTGCCGCCCACGCGGGCGAAGGATTGATCGGTCAGCACGCGCAGGATCCGCGCCTGCGAGGATTCGGGCATGTCCGCCACCTCGTCGAGGTAGAGCGTGCCCCCGTCCGCCGTTTCGAGCAGCCCCGTGCGCACAAGGCGCCCGTTCGATTCCTCGCCGAAAAGCTCCTGCTCGAACCGTTCGGGGGTGATGCGGGCGGAATTGACGGTGACGAAGGGCTTGTCCGCGCGGTTGCTCCATTGATGCAGCAGGCGGGCGGCGACTTCCTTGCCTGCACCCGCGGGGCCGGTGATGAGCACGCGGCTGCCGGTATTGGCCACGCGCTTCAACGTGGCCCGCACGTTGTTGATCGCGCTGCTGTTGCCGTTGAATTCGGCAAAGCCCGCCTCGTCATCCTGTTTCAGGCGGATGTTTTCGCGGCGCAGGCTTTCGGTCTCGGTCGCGCGGGCGACCATGAGCAGGAGCCGTTCGGATTCGAAGGGCTTCTCGATGAAATCCACCGCACCGCGCGACACCGCGGCCACGGCGGTCTCGATATTGCCGTGCCCGGAAAAGATGATGACCGGAAGGTCGGGCTCGCGCGCCTTGATCGCGTCGAGCACCTCCAGCCCGTCCATCGGCGAGCCGTGGAGCCACACGTCGAGCAGGACCAGCGAGGGCCGGCGTTCGTCGATCGCGGCGAGCGCGGCGCGGCTGTCGCCGGCGGTGCGGCATTCGTAACCTTCGTCCGAAAGCACGCCCGCGACCAGTTCGCGAATATCGCGTTCGTCGTCGACGATGAGAATATCGAGAGCCATTCAGCGTCCTTGCATATCATCAGTTGCGGCTTGCACCGTTCGCTCCAATGTCATTCGCCATTATCCCGTTCGTCCGTTGCCGCAGCCCCGGCGAGCGGTTCGCGCGCGAAGCGAAGCCGGACCCGCGTGCCCCCCTCCGACCCGGCTTCGAAAGCGATGTTTCCCCCGTGTTCGCCCACGATCTTCTGCACGATGGCGAGACCAAGGCCCGTGCCCTTTTCCCGCGTCGTCATGTAGGGCTCGACGATATTGCCGCTGTCCTGCGGCAGGCCGACGCCATTGTCGGCGACGATCACCGTCACCCCTGCACTGTCGGCGTCGATCGACACCTCTATCAGACCGCGATAGTCGGAGCCATCTTCCTGTCGTGTTTCAACGGCTTCTGCCGCGTTTTTAAGAACATTGGTCATGGCCTGGCCGACCTGGTGCCGGTCGCATTCGATGACCGTGTCACCATCGCTCGCAATATAACGATACGCGATTTCGGGGTGCGCCACTTCCTGAAGGAAGAGCGACTGCCGGATCAGCTCGCTGATGTCCTCGTTCCGGAAATTCGGCTTGGGCATGCGGGCGAAGGAGGAAAATTCGTCCACCATCTTGCGCAGGTCGCCGACCTGCCGGATGATCGTCGCCATCAACTCGTCGAACAATTCGGTATCGTGCTCGACCTGCCTGCGGAAACGCCGGCCGAGCCGTTCCGTCGCCAGCTGTATCGGCGTGAGCGGGTTCTTGATTTCATGCGCGATGCGGCGGGCCACGTCGGACCATGCCGCGCGCCTCTGGTCGAGCAATTGCCGGGTAATATCCTCGAAGGTGAGAACGTGGCCATGCTGCGTCTCGGCCAGCTTGACCGTGAAGGTGCGCGTGTCGCCGCCGCGCGGATACTGCACGATGCCCCCGCCCCGCCCTTGCGCGACGAGCGCGTGCAATTGCGGTGCGATATCGAGGAGCGACTGCCCGATGGCGGAGCTTTCGTCCTGGCTGCCGAGCATGGTCTGCGCCGACCCGTTGATGAGCAGGATGCGCCCGTCGCGGTCGACCGACACGATGCCCGCCGTCGCGGAATCCAGCACGGCTTCTGTAAAGGCGCGCCGCTCGTCAAGTTGCGCATTGGCACCGATCAGCGCATGGGTCTGCTGCTCGATCTGCTCCGTCATGCGGTTGAAGGCGCGGTTGAGCTGTCCGATCTCGTCGCTCCCCGTGCGACCTGCGACGCGCATCGCGAAATTGCCGGCACCCACCGTGCGCGTCGCGGCGAGAAGTTCGGCAAGCGGCGCGACCTGCCGATCCGCAAAGCGCAGCGCGAACCACACCGCGAGCCCGACCAGCATCAGCGATACGATGAGCAGGGCCATGTTGAACTGCAACTGGAGCAGGCGTGCGCGGCCCGTAATCTGATCGTAGTTTTCGAGCACGCTCTGCGCCCGCTGCCACTGCATGAGCGAACGGGCGTCGGAATCGCGCGCGGTATAAAGATAGATCCCCGCACTGAGATCGAGCGGCGTCACCGCCTCAAGCCGCTCCGCCGTGGAGCTGACCACGACGGTTTCGCCCGCGATCAGGCGTTCGAACACCTCTGGATCGATGGCGCCGGGGTCGGTGGACTCGTCGGGGTCGACGATGGCAGCGGTGCGCACCACGCCGTCCTCCCCCCGTTCCAGAATGGCGGATTTGTCGAGTTCGCGCAGGATGACCTGGCGCGTGAATGCCTCCGCGAATTCAGGATTGGTGAGCGAAACCTGCGACAGGTAGAACCGGATATCGTCGGCCATCGCGACGCTCTTGTCGCCGACATCGCGGAAATTTTCCTCGTAATATCCGCGCGCGAGCTGGTTCGCATCCTCCAGCATGCCGCGCGACCGTTCCGAAAACCAGAACTCGACCCCCGATTGAAACAGCACCGAGGCGAACACCACGACGAGCAAAGTCGGAACCGCGGCGAGGAGCGAGAAGAAGAACACGAGCCGCACGTGCAGCTGTCCGGTGCTGCCCATCTGTCGCAACGCCCGGCGCAGCGCGAGCCGCCGCCCCATGAGCACGAGCAGCCCCATGCCCGGAACCAGCGTCGCGACGAGCAGCGTCGTCGTCGTCACCGTCGGCAGCAATTCGCCGGGCGTGTCGCTCCCGTCGAGCGTGGACCACCCGCTCACCACCACGGCGATCAACGCCGCCAACGCCGCGATTTCGAGCAGCGCGAACCCGTTCGCCCGGTGCCAGAACAGCGCGATCTGCCGCCGCCCGCGCGCCCAGAAGGACGCACCATGCGGCGCCGCCTTTCCGACGTCGGACTGCGTATTGTCGAGAGTCATGTCGGGCGTGGCATCCATCGTGGCCGGGATACAACACTGCTGTGGCTGAATGGCAAGTGACTTATGGTTGCAAAATTTGCCGCGAAGACGTGCCGGGCGCACCCCGCCCGGACAGCGCATCGACATCGATGCCCAACTCGTTCACCCGCTTGCGCAGCGTGTTGCGATTGATGCCCAGCATTTCCGCCGCGCGCAGCTGATTTCCGCCCGTCGTGCGCAAGGCATGTTCGAACAAGGGCTTTTCGAATGCAGCGAGCGCCGAGGCGTAGATGTCGCCATTGGCCGGCTCGTGCGCTGCCATCCACCGGCCCAGCGCCGCCTCGAAACCGGGATCGCCGTGATCGCCTGCGTCGATCGCGCCCTGCGGCGGTGGTACGGGTGCAGGCCCGCCCGTTTCGTCGAGCAGCGCGCGAACCGCACCGACATCGATCGTCTCCTCCCGCGAAAACAGGACCAGGCGATAGATGAAATTCTTCAATTCGCGAACGTTGCCGCGCCAGTATTGCTGCGCAAGGAGCGTCGCAGCCGCATCGGAAAGCCGATGCCGCGGAAGCCCGTCCTGCGCCGCGCCATTGAGGAAATGCGTGGCGAGCGCCGCCACGTCCGCGCCCCGCTCGCGCAGGGGGGGCAGCTTCATCGGCACCACGTTCAGGCGATAAAACAGATCCTCGCGAAACTTCCCCGCCTGGATCAGCGGGCCGAGATCGCGATTGGTGGCCGCAATGATCCGCGCGTCGATCGCCACCTCCTCTCGCCCACCGACGCGCAGGATCGTGCCCGATTGCAGCGCGCGCAGCAGGCGTGTCTGCGCCTGCATCGGCATGTCGCCGATCTCGTCGAGGAAAAGCGTACCGCCGCGCGCCTGCTCGAACTTGCCGGCATGACGGGCCACCGCCCCGGTAAAGGCACCCTTTTCATGGCCGAACAGCTCGGATTCGATGAGTTCAGCCGGAATGGCGGCGGTGTTCACCGCGACAAACGGGTTGCCGCGCCGCGAGCCGAGCTGATGGATGGTTTCGGCCACGACCTCCTTCCCCGTGCCCGATTCGCCGAGGATCAGGACAGTGAGGTCGTTGCGCAAGACGCGGGTGATCATGCGGAACACGGCCTGCATCGGCGGTGACCGGCCGATGAGCGGCAATTGCGTCGTTTCGCCATCGCTGCCGGCATCATCCGCAGCCTGGGCCTGCGCGCCAGTCCGCTCGCTGATGGCCTGAAGCGCGGCGCGCACCAGATCGTCGAGGTCGAAGGGCTTGGGAAAATATTCGAACGCACCCGTATCGGTCGCCCGCACCGCCGTATCGAGCGTATTCTGCGCCGAGAGGATGATGACCGGCATGTCGGGATGACGGGCGCGAACCTCGCCAAGCGTCGCGATCCCGTCGCCATCTTTCAACATCACATCGGTCAGCAGGATTGCGAAACGCCCGTCGCGCAGCGCCTCGTCGCGTGCGGCAATCGTCTCGCATCTTACGACACGCAGGCCCTCGGCCTCGAGCGCTGCGGAAATAACGATGGCAATGGAATTGTCATCCTCGACCAGAAGAACCGGATCGGTCATGGCGTCGTTCTTTCGGGCTGTTCCGACAGGGCATGCGAAAGCGTTCCGGCAACGGGCAGGTGGATCCGGAAATGGGTCAGGCCGCGTGCCTCGTCCCGGTCGTGCGTGATGCGCCCGTGCATGTCCCGGACCATCTTGCGGACCAGCGCCAGGCCGAGCCCCTGCCCATGCTGTTTCGCGCTGACGAAAGGTTCGAAGATATGCGCGCGCAGCGCCGGATCGATCCGGGGGCCGTTGTTGCTGACCCGGATTTCGATGGGCAGGCGGATCGGCGCATCTCCGCCCCTGGGGTGAAGCTTGATCCCGCTCGCGAACTTCGTGCGCAGCATGATGACCGGATCCTTTTCCCCGCGGGAGGCATCGGCGGCATTGCTCATCAGGTTGAGCAGGATCTGCACGAGCGCATTCACGCTGGCCATCACTTCGGGAAGCGAGGGGTCGTAATCCTCCACGATGCGAATATGGGGCTCCGACATTTCCAGCACCGCGCGCGCCCGGCGCACCGCCAGATGCAGGTTGATGGGTTCGGACGGGTCTGAACTCTTTCGGCTAAGCGATTGCATTTGATCGATAAGTGCGGCGATGCGGTCGACCTCGCTCGCGATGAGGCCGGTCAGCTCGCGTCCCTCCTCACCAAGCCTTCGCGCGATGAGCTGTGCCGCGCCGCGGATGCCGGCAAGCGGGTTCTTGATCTCATGCGCGAGGATTTCGGGCGCACGCAGCATGCTGTCGTCGCCGTCCGGTCCCGCCGCCCCTTCGAGCGCCTCGACCTCCACCGGCCGGATGAGCGTGAGAACGCGCCACCCTGTCCACCCGAACACCGGGGCGAGCGAGACGTGGACCGGCCCGGCGACGTGTCCGCCGACCGTCGCGCTCACATCGCGCGCATTCACGCGCACTTCGCTGTCGGCCATCATTTCGATGAGGCGCGGTTCGGCAAAGGTGATCGCATCGGACAATGCCCGCCCGACGAGCCGCCCTTCCCCCTGCCCCAGAAGGATTTCGCCCGCCGTATTGACCCTGTGAATGGTCAGGTCGGATCGCAGGAGAATGACCGCATGCGGAAGGCTGGCGAGGATCCGGTCCGCGCCGGGATCGGGCGCGTGGTTCACGCCGCTTCTTGGGCAAGTTCGTCGTCGAACTTCGGTTCGTAGAAGGCGCGCAGGGCGGCCATGACCGCATCGGGATCGTCGATGAAATTGACGCGATTGCGAAATCCGGCGGAGCCTTGCAGACCCTTCGTATACCAACCCAGATGCTTGCGCGCCATCTTGACCCCGGTATCGCTCCCGTAATGGTCGAGCATGCTTTGATAATGCTCTGAAATCAGGGCGAATTGTTCGGGTAAGGTCGGATCGGGTCGCACGTCGCGCCCGGCGAGCCAGTCCATGATCTGACCGAGCAGCCACGGCTTGCCATAGGCGCCGCGCCCGACCATCACGCCATCGGCACCGCTTTGCGAGAGGGCCATCGCGGCCTCCTCGATGCCGTTGATGTCGCCATTGGCGATCACGGGGATCGTGACCGCGTCCTTCACCTTGCGGATGAAGGCCCAGTCCGCGCTGCCCTTGTACATCTGGTTGCGGGTGCGGCCGTGCACGGTGATCATTTTCGCGCCGAGATCCTGCGCGATGCGGGCCAGTTCGGGTGCGTTGAGCGCGTTGTGGTCCCAACCCATCCGCATCTTCACCGTGACCGGAACGTCGACCGCCTTCACCGTCGCCTCGATCAGCGAAGCGGCCAGCGGCACGTCCCGCATTAGCGCGGAGCCCGCATCGCCGTTCACGACCTTCTTCACCGGACAGCCCATGTTGATGTCGATGATGGCGGCGCCGCGATCCGCATTCAGCTTCGCCGCCTCCGCCATTTCCGCAGGATTGCACCCGGCGAGCTGCAGCGAGACCGGCTCCTCGACCGGGGCCCAGGCGGCCTTTTGCAGGGATTGCCGCGTTTCGCGGATCATCGCGGGGCTCGCGATCATCTCCGTCACGTTCAGCCCCGAACCGAAGCGCCGCACGAGCGTGCGAAACGGACGATCGGTCACGCCGGTCATCGGCGCCAGGATCACCGGTTCGGCAATCGCGACAGGACCGATGGCAATAGGGGCGAGCTTGGGGGGCTGTGGATGAGTCATGAAAAGTGCCTATTATTTAAGCACGGCGCATAGTCGATTGCCGCCAGCGCGGCAAGGTTGTAGCGCGCCTGCCATGCGCAGCGAAGAACAGCGAACATTTGCCGCCGTCATCGTCGCGGGCGGGAGCGGAACGCGCGCGGGCCTTCCGGTGGCGAAGCAATATGCGGCGATCGGCGGGACCACGATGCTCGGCCTCGCCGTCACGCGGATGCGGGAGGCTGGCGCCGATCCGATCGTCGTCGTCGTCCCGGCGGGCGAGGAAACGACCGCGCGCGCCGCGATCGGTGCGTGCGAAGGCCTGCTCTTCACCGCCGGCGGTCGCACGCGGCAGGA
Organism: Croceicoccus sp. YJ47; assembly: GCF_016745095.1. Taxonomy (NCBI): domain Bacteria; kingdom Pseudomonadati; phylum Pseudomonadota; class Alphaproteobacteria; order Sphingomonadales; family Erythrobacteraceae; genus Croceicoccus; species Croceicoccus sp. YJ47. The sequence continues at coordinate 3,128,487 of NZ_CP067087.1, read as the reverse complement.
ATCGGTGCGCGCCGGTCTCGAACGCCTGTGCGAGCGGGCGCCGTCGCGCGTGCTCATCCACGATGCCGCGCGGCCCGACCTGCCTGGCGAAGTCGTGACGCGCTTGCTGCGTGCGCTCGACAATGCGGCGGGGGCGATTCCGGTGTTGCCCGTCGCGGACAGCATGATCAGCGCCGAGGGCGAGATGCGCGGCGCCATGCTCGACCGCGCAACGCTGCGCCGGGTGCAGACGCCGCAGGCCTTTTCTTTCGCGGAAATCCTCGCCGCGCACCGCAGCTGGTCGGGGGAGGCGATTGCCGGCGACGATGCGGAGGTGCTGGCCAAAACCGGGCACGCCGTCGCGCTCGTCGATGGGGACGCCCGGCTGCGCAAGCTGACCTGGCGCGAAGATTTTCCGGAGGCGAACATGGAACGAACCGCCGAAACCATCCCCGCCTTCCGCATCGGGAACGGTTATGACGTGCACAGACTTGTGCCTGGCGACGGGCTTTGGCTGTGCGGTGTGCATGTGCGCCACGATCGGGCGTTGTCGGGGCACAGCGACGCCGACGTGGCGCTGCACGCGCTCACCGATGCGATTCTGGGCGCGGTGGCGGCGGGCGACATCGGACAGCATTTCCCCCCTTCCGACCCGCAATGGCGCGGTGCCGCCTCGCACCTGTTCCTGACCCACGCGGTCGGGCTGGCGCGGGAATGCGGCTATCGCCTTGCGAATGCGGATCTGACCATTATCTGCGAACGACCGAAGATCGGCCCGCACCGCGATGCGATGCGCGCAAGGCTTGCGGAACTTGTGGGCGCGGAGATCGGCGCCATATCGGTAAAGGCCACGACGACCGAACGGCTGGGCTTCACCGGGCGCGGCGAAGGGATCGCGGCGCAGGCCAGCGTTCTTGTGACGCGCTGCTGAAAGGACGATACGATGGATAGCATGCTTTCCTCCGACATTACCGAGCTTGCCCGCCGGGTGGTGGAGGAAAACATCCGGATCGGCCGGACCGTCGCGCTTGCGGAAAGTTGCACCGGCGGGCTCGTCGGTGCCGCGCTCACCGAAATTGCGGGGTCGAGCAAGGTGCTCGAACGCGGCTTCATCACCTATTCCAACGAATCGAAGATGGAACAGCTACAGGTGCCGAGTGATCTTATCGAAACCTTCGGCGCGGTATCGGTGGCCGTCGCCTGGTCCATGGCGCAGGGTGCGCTGGCGGCCTCCCGTGCCGACGTCGCGGTGTCTATAACGGGCATCGCCGGGCCGGAAGGCGGGAGCGAGATGAAGCCGGTTGGCACGGTGGTCTTCGCCCGCGCCATCCGCGGACAGGCGGACGACGAACCGACGGCGGAGCTGAAACGTTTCGACTGCCGGACCCGCGCCGACGTCCGGCATCAGGCGACGCTGTGCGCGCTCGAACTGCTGTTGCCGTAAAGTTCTTCGGCGCGTTTTTCGAACGCGCCCACCATCTTGCGAAACGCGCGGTCGAGATATGTGCCGGCAAGCGCCTCGAAAATCGGGTTCTTGAACGCGAAATCCACGCTGAAATCGATGCGGCAGCTGTCGGGGCCGGTCGGCTCGAAATGCCACAGGTTTTCAAGGTGGCTGAGCGGCCCCTCGATATATTCGACCTTGATGTCGTGCGGCGCATTGCGCGTCACGCGCGAGGTGAACTTTTCACGCAGCGCCTTGAACCCGACCATCATGTCCGCGATCATCACCGTGCCGTCGTCGGATCGCACCCGCGTCGCCACGACCCACGGCAGGAATTGCGGATAGCTTTTCACATCCGCCACCAGCGCAAACATGCGGTCGGCGCTGTAGGGCAGCTCTTTGGATTCTCGAATACTGGGCATCGGTCGTTCAGCGTGCCTTGCGTCCCGGAATTTTCGCAGGCGTCGTCGCGGCCCTGGCGAGCTTCGCCTCGCGCGCGGCGCGCATCTCGGCAAAATCGTCGCCGGCGTGATAGCTCGACCGCGTCAACGGGCTCGACGCGACCTGCAGGAAGCCCTTCGCCCGCGCGATCGCGCCCAGTGCGTCGAACTGCTGCGGCTTGACGAAATCGACGACCTTCGCATGTTTCGGCGTCGGTTGCAGATATTGCCCCATGGTGAGGAAGTCGATGTCGGCGCTTCGCATGTCGTCCATGACCTGATGCACCTCGAGCCGTTCCTCGCCCAGCCCCAGCATGATGCCGGACTTGGTGAAGATCGACGGGTTGCGGTCCTTCACCTCCTCGAGCAGGCGGAGCGAATTGTAATAGCGCGCACCGGGCCGGATCGTAGGATAGAGCCGCGGCACGGTTTCCAGATTGTGGTTGAACACGTCCGGGCCGGCCTCGACGATGGCGGCGATCGCGGCCTTCATCTTGCCGCGGAAATCGGGGGTCAAAATCTCGATCGTGGTGTCGGGCGCGGTGCGGCGCAGCGCCTCGATCACCTTCACGAACTGCCCCGCGCCGCCGTCGGGCAGATCGTCGCGGTCGACCGAGGTGATGACGATATGTTCGAGGCCCAGCGCGGCGGCGGCATCGGCGGTATGCTGCGGCTCGCTCGCATCGACCATGCGCGGCATGCCGGTCTTTACGTTACAGAACGCGCACGCCCGCGTGCACACGTCGCCGAGGATCATCACGGTGGCGTGCTTCTTCGTCCAGCATTCGCCGATATTGGGACAGGCCGCTTCCTCGCACACGGTGTTGAGCTTGAGATCGCGCATGAGCTTGCGCGTTTCGGCGTAGCCCTTGCTCGTGGGCGCCTTCACCCGGATCCAGTCAGGCTTGCGCCGGCGTTCGAGCTGCTGCGGCGAGAGGTCGGAATTTGCTGCGATGTCGTCCATGTCCGCCCACATAGTCGTCCCGCTTGCCACGCGCAATGCTACACGGCAAAGCTAATGGCATGACCGAATCGAGCTCCCGATCGAATGCGCCGTCCGACGCTCTGGCCCACCTCAACGAAGGGTATCGCCGGTTTCGCGAAAAGAACTGGCATCCGCAGCATGAGCGCTGGCGGACGCTGAGCGAGGGCCAGTCGCCCAAGGTCATGATCATCGCCTGCTCCGACAGCCGGGTCGACCCGGCGCAGGTGTTCGATGTCGATCCCGGCGAAATCTTCGTCGTGCGCAATGTTGCCGCCATGGTCCCGCCGTTCGAGACGACGCCCGGCCACCACGGCGTGTCGGCCGCACTCGAATTCGCGGTGCAGGTGTTGCAGGTCGAGGAAATCGTCGTGATGGGCCACGGCATGTGCGGCGGATGCAAGGCCGCGCTCAGCCAGTCGATGCACGGGGCCGAACCCGGCAAGGGCGGCTTCATCGCCGACTGGATTCAGCTTCTCGACGACGCGCGCGACGAAGTTGCGGCCCGTTGCGGCACCGAGGGCCGCACGGCGGAGCGGGAGATGGAACTGGCTGGCGTACGCGTCAGCCTCGCCAATCTGCGCACCTTCCCCTGCGTTCAGAAGCGCGAGGAAGAATTGCGCGAGGGCAAGCCGCGCCTCCGCCTGCGCGGTGCGTTTTTCGCCATATCGGACGGTATCCTGCACTGGCTCGACGAAGAGAGCGACGAGTTCAAGCCCAGCTTCTGATGCAAGACAGAGCGTTGGGTGACGGCGCGGCGCCTGCGCCGCGTCACCCTTATCAGATCCGCGATTACCGGCTTTTCTGGATCTGCCGATTTTCCGGCGTGATCGCCACGCTGTCGATGGTGGTCGTCCTCGGCTGGCAAGTGTACGACATCGCCCGGTCCGATTACGGGATGAGCCGGTCCGTCGCCGCGTTTCAGCTCGGCATTCTGGGCCTGGTGCAGTTCGTGCCGCTGTTCTTGCTCACGCCAGTGGCCGGCCTCGCTGCGGATCGGTTCGACCGGCGCCGGGTCGCGGCCTTGTCGATGGGGATCGACATGCTGGTGGCCGCGGGGCTGGGGCTGGCGACGTGGTTCGAGATTCTCTCGCTGCCGCTACTCTTCGCGCTCGCGGCGCTGCATGGGGTGGCGCGCATATTCCTGGGGCCGGCGCTCAATTCGCTGGCGCCGAATATCGTGCCGGCGGCCATGATCCCGCGCGCAATCGCGATGAATTCGATCGCCTGGCAATTCGCATCCGTACTCGGCCCCGCGGCGGGCGGACTGCTCTATGCCATATTCCCGACGCTTCCCTATATCGTGTCGGTGGGGCTTCTTGCGCTGGGCGCGAGCCTCGTGCTCATGATCAAGCCGTTGCGCAAGCCGGACGTCGACCGCACCGTCCACCCTTGGCGGCAGGTGCGCGACGGGTTGCGTTTCGTGTGGAACGACCGGTTTCTGCTGGGCGCGATTTCGCTCGACCTGTTCGCGGTGCTGCTGGGCGGGGTGACGGCGCTTCTGCCCGTGTTCGCGCGCGACATCCTGCGCGTCGGGCCGGAGGGGCTGGGATGGATGCGTGCGGCGCCCGCGGTGGGGGCCGGTGTCGTCGCGCTCTGGCTTTCGGTCAAGCCGATGGAGCGGAACGTGGGCGTCAAGATGCTCTGGGCCGTGGGAGCCTACGGCCTTGCCACCGCGATCTTCGGGTTCAGCCGCTCTCTGGCGTTCAGCTTGGTCCTGCTTGTCGGGCTGGGGGCGGCGGACATGATCTCGGTCTTCGTGCGCAGTTCGCTTGTGCAGCTCAACACCCCCGATGCCATGCGCGGGCGGGTCTCGTCCATTTCCGGGCTGGCCATATCGGCCTCGAACGAGCTGGGCGAATTGCAGTCCGGCGTGGCCGCGGCGCTCCTCGGCGCGACGGGGGCGGTAATCTTCGGCGGGGCGGGCGCGGTGCTGGTCACGCTGATCTGGGCGATGGCTTTTCCGGAACTAAAGAACGCGCGGACCTTTGCTCCGGCATATCGCGAATAAAACGCATCCCATCCTGAAAGGAGCCGCCATGAAGGCCAACAGCGTCCTCGAAACCATCGGCAATACCCCGCATATCCGCCTGTCGCGGCTTTTCCCCGATCACGAGGTGTGGGTGAAATCGGAACGCGCGAACCCCGGCGGATCGATCAAGGATCGCATCGCGCTCGCCATGGTCGAGGCGGCGGAGGCCGACGGCCGGCTGAAGCCCGGCGGCACCATCATCGAGCCGACATCGGGCAATACCGGCGTCGGCCTCGCCATGGTCGCGGCGGTCAAGGGCTACAAGCTGGTGCTCGTCATGCCGGAATCGATGTCGATCGAGCGGCGCCGCCTGATGCTGGCCTATGGGGCGAGCTTCGACCTCACCGCGAAGGAGGGCGGCATGAAAGGTGCCATCGAACGCGCCCGCGAGCTGGTGGAGCAAACCGAAGGTGCATGGATGCCGCAGCAATTCGACAACCCTGCCAATGTCGATGTGCACGTCCGCACCACGTCGCAGGAAATCCTGACCGATTTTGCCGACACGCCGATCGATGCGATGATCACGGGCGTGGGAACGGGCGGCCATATCACCGGCTGTGCCGAAGCGTTGAAGAAGCATTGGCCCAATATGAAGGCCTATGCCGTCGAGCCTGCGCTTTCCCCCGTGATTTCGGGCGGACAGCCGGGTCCCCACCCGTTGCAGGGGATCGGCGCCGGCTTCATTCCGAACAATCTGCACACCCGCGCCATCGACGGCGCGATCCAGGTGGACGCGGACACGGCAAAGGACATGGCGCGTCAGTGCGCCAGCGTCGAAGGGTTGCTCGTCGGCCTGAGTTCGGGCGCCACGCTCGCCGCCATTGCGAAAAAGCTGCCCGAAATGGATGCGGGCACGCGCGTTCTCGGTTTCAATTACGACACGGGCGAGCGTTATCTGTCCGTCCCCGACTTCCTCCCGACCGAGGCATAAGCCCGGCGGCCCGGTTCACTCCGCGACGGGTTCCAGCCCGTCGTCGGTAACCCGGCGATAGAAACAGCTTTGCGCGTTGGTGTGGCATGCCGGCCCCGCCGCATCGACGCGCAACACCAGGCAATCCTGATCGCAATCGACGAGCAGGTCGACAAGGCGGAGCGTATGGCCGGACGTCTCGCCCTTCTTCCACAGCGATTTGCGCGAACGCGACCAGAAATGCGCAAAGCCCGTCTCCCGCGTGAGCCGCAGCGCCTCCGTATTCATATGCGCAACCATCAACACCGCGTTATCGCCCGCATCGACACACACCGCGGTGATCAGGCCATCGGCATTGAAACGCGGTTCAAATCGCGTGGTCGTCTCGATTGAGGGCATGGATGGCTCCGTATTCTGCGTCATAAGTGGTGATGTTGCACTGTTGCGTAGTGGTCACAGTGACGACTCATATTCCTGTGCCTATGCGCCTGCCCCCTTTTCAAATGTGTTGCAACCACACAAGATGACCATGGCTTGAGGGAGCCAGTCCGCTTCGGCGGGTTCAGGGAAAATGGCAGGTTCGGGGGGATCTGCCAGGGTGAAGATCTTGCGACAGGCTCGGGATAAAATCCCTTGCAGCCGGAATGAGATCATCGTCACGTAAACGCCCGGAGCCGTTTCGGTTCCGGGCGTTTTTCGTCGGCTCACCCCTCGCCCGATCGCGTCCGCGCGTAGCACGCGACGTGGACCGCCCCGGCCCCCGCGGCTTTCAGGACCCGGACGCATTCCCCGGTCGTCGCGCCGGTGGTGAAAACGTCGTCGACCAGAATCACCGGGCGATTCGCAAGCAATGCCGCGTGGCGCGGGTTCGCCCGGATCGAGCCTGCGACCATGGCCCGGCGCTGTGCCGCATCCATCCCGCCGAGCGGCGTCGTACGCCGCACCCGTTCGAGCGCGTCGGGCACGAGCGAGAGCGCTTTGGCCCGCGCGATCGCACGACCGAGCAGCGCAGCCTGGTTATAACCGCGCTTCCACAGGCGCCAGCGATGCAGCGGCACCGGCGCGATGATCGTATCGCGCGAAAAATCGGGCAGACGCGCCGCGATCTGCCGACCCAGCATATCGGCAAGCGCCATCCGCCCCCCATATTTGAGCGAAAGGATGAGATCCTTCGAAACGGGACCGTAAAACGTCGCGGCGGTCATCCCGTCATGCTCGGGCGGGTCGTGCAGGCATGCCGCGCATTGGGCATCGTTGCCGAGCGTGTTTTCCGAAAATGGATATTGGCACGTCGCGCAGGCCGGCGAACCGGGCCGCTCCACCATTCCGAAACAGTCCGGGCAAAGCGCATCGACCGTTCCGAAGCCGCCGCCATCGACCGGATCGCCGCATGCCGGGCAACGCGGCGGATAGGCAAAATCGATGATCGGGGCGATGATCTGGTGCAGCGACATGCGCGCCATCCTGCCCGCGGTCACGTCATTGGGCAAGCTTGTCAGAACCGCGCCGAGCGGGCAGGACGCGCCCATGACCGACAACGCCCCTCCCCGCATCTTCGCGCCGTCGCGCCGCATCGCTGCCCGCCAACGCATGGCCCGGCTTCGCCAGAATGGCCCGGTCGCACAAACGATCGCGCGCGAAATGGCAGCCGATGCGATCGACAGGATCGGTTTCGTGCGCGGCGATTTCGGTCGGGCTCTCGTCATCGGCGACACGACGGGCCGCCTTTCGCACGACCTTGCCGCGCGGGGCACGCAGGTGACGCGTGCAGACCCGGCGCCGGGCCTCGCCGATATGCATCTCGACGAGGAACGCCCCCTGCCCGGCGGGCCCTATGACCTTATCGTGTCGCTCGGGCTGCTCGATACGGTGAATGATTTGCCCGGTGCGCTCATCCTGATGCGGCGGGCGTTGCATGCGGGCGGGCTGATGATCGGGAGTTTTCTCGGCGCGGGAAGCCTGCCTGTCTTGCGCGAGGCGATGGCCGCGGCCGATGCCGACCGCCCGGCCCCGCGCATCCATCCGCAGGTGGACGTACGGGCCGCGGGGCAATTGATGAACCGGCTGGGCTTCGAAAGCCCGGTGGTCGACGGCTGGCACTTCGAGGTTGCGTTCGATTCGCTCGATCAGCTGGTCGGCGATCTTCGGGCACAGGCCGCGGGCAATGTCCTGCGCAATGCGGGGCCGCCGCTGGGGAAGGCGGCGCTGCTACGGGCCCGCGATGCGTTCGCCGAACATGCCGACGACAGCGGCAAGATCCACGAACGGTTCGAGATCGTGACGCTAAGCGGATGGAGCGCGGCACCGCAGGGCGGGCCGCGCTCCATCCCGCCGCAATAAGTCAGCCCAGCGCCGCCTGCGCCGCGGCGAGCCGCGCGATCGGCACGCGATAGGGCGAGGCCGACACGTAATCGAGCCGCTGCTTCTCGCAGAACGCGATGGAGGCAGGGTCGCCGCCATGTTCGCCGCAAATGCCGAGCTTGATACCGGCGCGCTCCGCCCGTCCGCGTTCCGCGGCGAGTTCGACGAGTTGCCCCACCCCTTCGATGTCGAGGCTGACGAAAGGATCGCGCGGGTAGATGCCCCGGTCGACATAGGGGCCGAGGAAACGCGAGGCATCGTCCCGCGACACGCCCAGCGTCGTCTGCGTCAGATCGTTGGTGCCGAAGGAGAAGAATTCGCCCTCCTTCGCAATTTCGCCCGCCATCAGTGCGGCCCGCGGCAATTCGATCATCGTGCCGACGAGATAGGCGATGGTCTGGCCTTTTTCCTCGAACACGGTTTTGGCCACGCGGTCGGTTAACGTTTTCAGGATCTGCAATTCGCGCCGCGTCGCGACCAGCGGAATCATGATTTCGGGCAACGGCGCCTCGCCGCTATCCTCCGCAACGGCAAGCGCCGCCTCGAATATGGCGCGGACCTGCATCTCGTAGATTTCGGGAAACGTAATGCCGAGCCTGCAACCGCGGTGGCCCAGCATCGGGTTCGCCTCGTGCAGTTCGCCCGCACGCCGCTTGAGGTGATCGGCGCCATATCCGGTCGCATTCGCGAGGTCGTCGAATTCCTCGTCTCGCGTGGGCAGGAATTCGTGCAGCGGCGGATCGAGAAGGCGGATCGTCACGGGCAGCCCCGCCATCTCGGTAAAGATGGAGACGAAATCGCTGCGCTGTTCGGGAAGCAGCTGGTCGAGCGCCTTGCGCCGTCCCGCCTCGTCCTCGGCCAGGATCATCTGCCGCACGAGGCTGATCCTCGCGGCGTCGAAGAACATGTGCTCGGTCCGGCAAAGGCCGATGCCCTCGGCGCCGAACTGCCGCGCCATGCGGCAATCCTCCGGCGTTTCGGCATTCGCGCGCACCTTCATCCGGCGCATCGTGTCGGCCCATTCCATCAAGGTGGCGAAATCGCCGACCAGTTCCGGCTCGATCGTCGGAACAGCGCCCTTCATCACCTGCCCGTTCGCCCCGTCGAGCGTGATGATGTCGCCTTCCTTCAATTCCTCGCCATTGATGCGGGCGATCTTCGTCTGCCGGTCGATGGACAGCGCCGACGCGCCCGATACGCACGGGCGGCCCATGCCGCGCGCCACGACGGCCGCGTGGCTGGTCATGCCGCCGCGCGCGGTCAGGATGCCCTTGGCCGCGTGCATTCCGTGAATATCCTCGGGACTGGTTTCCACGCGGACGAGCACGACATCCTCGCCGCGGCTCGCCATTGTTTCCGCCGTGTCGGCATCGAACACCACCTTGCCCGATGCGGCGCCCGGCGATGCGGGGAGCCCGGTGGTCAGCACGTCGCGCGGCGCATCGGGGTCGAGCGTGGGGTGCAGAAGCTGATCGAGCGCCATCGGGTCGATGCGGCGGACGGCATCGGACTGATCGATCAGCCCTTCGTTCACCATGTCGACCGCCATTTTCAGCGCGGCGCGTGCGGTCCGCTTGCCGGTGCGGGTCTGCAACATCCACAGCTTGCCCTGCTGCACCGTGAATTCGATGTCCTGCATGTCGCGATAATGGTTTTCGAGCAGCGCGAACACGCGCTCCAGCTCGCCATAGGCATCGGGCATCGCCTCTTCCATCGAGGGGAGCGTCGCGCCCGCGCTTTCGCGCGCCGATTTGGTCAGATATTGCGGGGTACGAATGCCGGCGACGACATCCTCACCCTGCGCATTGACGAGCCATTCGCCGTAATAATTGCGCACCCCTGTCGCAGGGTCGCGGGTGAAGGCCACGCCGGTGGCGCTGGTGTCGCCCATATTCCCGAACACCATGGCCTGCACGTTGACGGCGGTGCCCCATTCGGACGATATGCCATTGATCCGGCGGTAGATTTTGGCGCGCTCCGCATCCCAGCTTCCGAACACGGCGGCGATCGCGCCCCACAATTGTTCGTGCACATCCATCGGGAACGGCCGGCCCAGCTCGCGCTCGGCAATCGCCTTGTATTGCGAGACGAGCGCTTTCCAGTCTTCGGCCGTCATCTCAATATCGTTGAGGAAGCCCTTGTCTTCCTTCGCGATTTCGAGAGCTTCCTCGAACAGGCCGTGGTCGAGACCGAGCACGACGTCGGAATACATCTGGATAAAACGGCGGTAGCTGTCCCAGGCGAATCGTTCGTCACCCGAAATCGCGGCCAGCCCGGCGACCGTCTCGTCGTTGAGGCCGAGATTGAGGACCGTGTCCATCATCCCCGGCATCGAAACGCGCGCGCCCGACCGCACGGAAACGAGCAGCGGATCCTGCGCATCGCCAAAGGATTTTCCGACCGTCCGCTCGATATGGTTCAGCGCATCTGCGACACTGGAGCGCAATTCGTCCGAAAAATTCGCACCCTCGGCCAGGTATTTGATGCACATCTCGGTCGTGATGGTGAAACCGGGCGGAACCGGCAGGCCGATGGACGCCATCTCCGCGAGATCTGCGCCCTTGCCGCCGGTAATCGTCTTGTCCCGTGCGCGCGGGTCGTCGGAAACGGCGCCGCCGCCGAATGTGTAGACATATTGCGTCATAAAGTCTGTGCCCCCCGGATAATCGTGCCGCAACCGCGAAGATTTTCGCATCTTGCGTTTAACAATCGCATGAAAGTGACCCTAAAGCGGTCTTAACCCTCGATGCGGGAAAAGTCTGCAACCTTGTGCACCGCAGCACGAAACCTGTCCAGAAGGGTCAGCCGTGCCTGCCGCTTTGCCGGATCGTCGTCATTGACGGTCACGCTGTCGAAGAACGCATCGATCGGCGCCCGCAGCGAGGCCAGCGCATCCATCGCGCTTTCGAAATCCTCGTGCGCGATGGCGGTTTCGGCCTTCGGTTCGGCGGTGTCGAGCGCATCGGCAAGCGCCTTTTCTGCCGGCTCACGCTCGTAGGACGGCTCCTGCTTTTCGCGGGCCCGTTCGGCAACGATCGGGCCGAGATCGGGATCGTCGACCAGCGCCAGCGGATCTTCCTCCCCCGTTCGCGCGGTTCGATTTTCGGGAGCCTCGAACCCTTCCTTCTTCAGGATGTTCGCGGCGCGCTTGTAGGCGGCGAGCAGGTTTTGCCCGTCCTCGCTGCCCATATAAGTTTGCAATGCGTTCACGCGAGATAGAAGTCGTACGAGGTCGTCTTCGTTCCCGAGCGAGAAGACCGCGTCGATGAGATCGTGGCGAACGCCGGCCTCGCGCTGCTGCACCTTCAATCGGTCGGCGAAGAAATCGAGCAGGTCGCCCGACGCAATGCCGAGCCGAAGCCCGTTTTCCGTCACGATCCTGACCACGCCGAGTGCGGCCCGGCGCAAGGCGAAGGGGTCTTTCGAACCGGTCGGCTTCTCGTCGATCTCGAAAAAGCTGCGCAGATTATCGAGCTTATCCGCCAGCGCGACCGCCACCGTCACCGGCGCGGTAGGCACCTCGTCCCCCTGCCCCGCGGGCTTGTAATGATCGCGGATTGCATCGGCGACGCGGTCGTTCAAACCTTCGGCACGGGAGTAATACCCGCCCATAAGCCCCTGTAATTCCGGAAATTCTCCGACCATTTCGGTGACGAGGTCGGCCTTGGCCAGCCGCGCGGCCTGCTCCGCCTCGTCGGGGTCGGCATCCTTCACGATGCCCTCGGTCACGAGCCAGCGGGCGAGCGTCGCCACCCGCTCCACCTTGTCCGCGACGGTGCCGAGTTTTTCGTGGAAGGTGATGCGCCCCAGCCCCTCGGCGTGTTCGGCGAGCGTCTTTTTCCGGTCCTGTTCCCAGAAGAAGCGCGCGTCCGACAGCCGCGCGGCCAGAACCTTGCGATTGCCGTCGGTGATCGCGGCGCCATTGTCGGCCGCCTCGATATTCGCGGTGCACACGAACGCGTTGGCGAGCGTGCCGCCCTCCTCGCACACGAAATATTTCTGATTCGTGCGGGCGGTGAGCTGGATGACCTCGGGCGGCACGGCGAGGAATTCCGCGTCGAACCGGCCGAGCAGCGGCACCGGCCATTCGGTCAGTCCCGCATTTTCGACGACCAGCCCCTCATCCTCGACCAGCGTGAGGCCGGCGTCCGATGCGGCCTGCTGCGCGCGTTCGCGGATGATCGCCTCGCGTTCCTCGTGGTCGACGATGACGTGGCATGCGCGAAGCTTGCCCGCGTAATCGTCCGCGCCGCCGATGGTGATGGGGCCGTCGTGATGGAAACGATGACCCATGGTGGCAAAACCGCTGGCGATGCCCTCAACGTCGCACGGCACCAGATCCTCGCCCAGAATGGCGACGATTCCCGACAACGGCCGGACCCAGCGGAGGCTTTCGGTGGAGAGCGATGCTGCGCCCCAGCGCATGGATTTTGGCCAGGGAAACGCGCGGATGATGGCCGGAATCGCCTCGGACAGCACGTCGGCGACGGCCCGGCCCGGAATGTCGCGCACCGCGAACCAGGTCTTGCGGCCCTTCACCTCGCGCAGTTGCAAGTCATCGCGGGTCACGCCATTCTTGCGGCAGAACCCGTCGATGGCGGCATCGGGCGCGCCTTCGGGCGGGCCTTTCGCCTCTTCGGAGACGGCCTGCGTTTCTGTCGGCAAGTCCCGCGCGATCAGCGCGAGGCGCCGCGGCGTGGACCATACGGTGACATCGCCATGGGATACGCCGGCGCCGTCCATCTCGGCGCGGAACAGGCGTTCAAGGTCGCGGCGCGCGCCGGCCTGCATCCGCGCGGGAATTTCCTCGCACCTGAGTTCGAGCAGAAATTCACTCATGCGCTCCACTCCGGATAGGCGTCGGCCCAGCGATCGGCATTCTTCTCCATATGCGCCTCGCACGACCCGCGGGCGAGATCGCGGACCTGCGCCATGTAGCTGGCTCGCTCCTGCACGCTGATCACGCCGCGGGCCTGCAACAGGTTGAAGATATGGCTGGCCTCGATCGCCTGTTCATAGGCGGGAATGGGGAGTTTCGCGTCGAGGCAATTGCGGCACTCGGCCACGGCCTTGCGGAACAGGTCGAACAGCGCATCGGTGTCGGCAACCTCGAAGTTCCAGGTCGACATCTGCCGTTCATTGTCGAGGAACACGTCGCCATAGGTCGTGCCGCGCCCGTCAAAACCGAGGTCGTAGACGTTATCGACCCCCTGAATATACATGGCCAGCCGTTCGAGCCCGTAGGTCAGCTCACCCGCGACGGGTTTGCAGTCATAGCCGCCCATCTGCTGAAAATAGGTGAACTGCGTGACCTCCATCCCGTCGCACCACACTTCCCAGCCCAGCCCCCATGCGCCCAGTGTCGGGCTTTCCCAGTCGTCCTCGACAAAGCGGATATCGTGCTTGAGCGGGTCGATCCCGATGGCCCGCAGGCTTTCCAGATACAGCTCCTGCAGATTGGCGGGGCTGGGTTTCAGGATCACCTGATACTGGTAATAATGTTGAAGGCGGTTCGGGTTCTCGCCGTATCGTCCGTCCGTCGGGCGGCGGCACGGCTGCACGAAAGCGGCGTTCCACGGCTCCGGCCCCAGCGCGCGCAGCGTGGTGGCGGTGTGGAACGTGCCCGCCCCCATCCGCATGTCATAAGGTTGCAGGATCAGGCAGCCATTCGCGCTCCAGTAATCGTGGAGCGTGAGGATCATGTCCTGAAAGCTGGTCTTGGGGTCTCGTTCGGGCGTCGTCATGGTGCCGCCGCAATGGCGAAGCGCTCCCGCAGCGTCAACAATTTCGGACCGGTCCGCCCCTTGAATTTAATGCCCGCACCGGCAATCTGACACGACGAAGGCGGGGTCGAGGGGGCGCTGCTTTACAAACCGGGATGATATTTCATGCGAATGCCACGTTTCCTCCGCCCGCTTGTCGCCATTCTGCCGCCGCTGCTCGCCGGCTGTGCGACCGCGCCCGCCGAACCGGTCGGCGTCGCCCCTGCGCAAAGCGTGGAGGCGCCGGAGACCGCGCCGCTCGACCGGCAGAACGCCACCCCGGCCCTGTGGAAATTGTCGGACGAGGATACGACGATCTACCTGTTCGGCACGATGCATGTCATAAAGCCGGACCTCGCATGGTTCGACGGGCCGGTCGCCGACGCTTTTGCCAATAGCGACGAGGTCATGCTGGAAATCGTGCAGCCGAGCGAGGCCGAAGCGGCCGAGGCCGTCGGCGGCTCTGCCATGTTGCCCGAGGGGCAGACACTGTCCGCGATGCTGACCCCGCCGCAGCGCGAGAAGCTTGTCGCCGCCTCGCAAGGGAGCGGCGTGCCGATGGCCGCGATCGACCGGATGCAGCCGTGGTTCGCCGCCACCATGATGACGATCGCCTATGGTCAGAAGCTGGGCTATTCGCCGGCCTCGGGCGGGGAGCAGGTGCTGACCCGTGCGGCCAAGGAGAATGGCAAGCCGGTATCGGGGCTCGAAACCTTCCGCCAGCAGATCGGCTTTTTCGATAGCATGTCATCCGACGCGCAGATCGCGTTCCTGATGGCGACGATCGACGCGCCCGACGCGATGGCCGCCGATCTGGAACGGATGGAGCGCGCATGGGCGATGGGCGACATCGTCGATACCGCGGCGCTGCTCAACGAAGGCTTCGAGGACAATCCGCAGGTGAAGACGCTGCTTCTCGATCGCCGCAATGCCGACTGGGCACGGCAGATCGACGCGCGCATGGACCGGCCCGGCACCGTGTTCATCGCGGTGGGCGCCGGCCATCTCGCGGGTGAGAACAGCGTGCAGGACGCACTGGCGAAGCGCGGGCTCACCGTCGAGCGGATCGCGTATTGACGATTCCCGCGACGGGGCGCTGGCGGGCGTGGCTATGCGCGCTGCTGCTGTGCGCGCTGTCATCGACGCTCGCGGCGTGCGGTGGCCCTCGGGTCGAGGCGAACCCCGCGCTCTGGCGGATCGAGGATGAGGCCGGGCGGACGGCGGGTTGGCTGTTCGGGACTGTGCATGCCCTGCCCGCCGATGTGGACTGGCGCCGCGAAGGGCTGAAGCGTGTCATCGCGGATGCGGGCATGCTGGTGGTGGAGGTGCGCGCACTCGACGATACGGCGGCCATCGCGGGCGCCATGGCGGCGCTCGGCAGGACCGAGGGGCTGCCCCCGCTGTCCCGCCGGATCCCTGCGCGCGACCGCCCTGCCCTCGCCGCGCTTTTCGAGCGGGCGGATATCGAGCCGGGCGCCTTTCGCGATGTCGAGACCTGGGCCGCGGCCCTGTCCGTGTCGTCCGCATTGTCGCGGGAGGCGGGCAACGATAGCGGCGCGGGCACCGATCGCGCGCTGCTCGACGCGTTCGACGGGCGGCCGGTCGCCGGGCTCGAAACCGCGGGCGAGCAGCTCGCCATCTTCGACCGGCTTGACGAGGATGCACAGCTTGCCCTGCTGCGGAGCATGTGGGAGGCGCCCGACGATGACGGCGCGATGCTCGATGCGTGGATGCGCGGCGACGCGGCGACGCTCACCCGCATATTGGAGCAGGGCCTTGCCGCCGATGCGGACCTGCGCACGGCCTTGCTGGTCAATCGGAACAGGCGCTGGATCACGCAGATCGAACCGTTGCTGTCGGATGGGCGCAGGCCGCTGATCGCGGTGGGCGCGGGGCATATGGGCGGGGCCGACGGGTTGATCGCGATGCTCCGCGCACGCGGATGGCGGGTCGTGCGCGCGGATTGATCGGGGCGCACGATCCCGCGCGGCGCTTGCATTCGCCGCGCAGAGCCGCTACGCGCCCGCCTTCGCATCGGCACATGGTCATCCCTGGAGGCGCGTGCCGCGCGAGTTGAACCAACAAGCTTTATACAAAGGTCTAGGATTATGAGCGATCAGCTTACCCTGGCGGCCGAAAAGCGCGAACGGGCAGGCAAGGGAGCCTCCCGTGCCCTGCGCCGCGAAGGTCGCGTTCCCGCCGTCGTCTACGGTGGCAAGGAAGAACCGCAGCCCATCCACGTCGAGGAACGTGCGCTGGTGAAACTGCTGGACACCGGCCACTTCATGAACTCGATCGTGATGGTCGAAATCGACGGCAAGAAGCTGCGCACCCTGCCCAAGGACGTCGCCCTTCACCCGGTTCGCGATACGCCGACCCATGTCGATTTCTTCCGCCTTGCCAAGGATGCGAAGGTCGATGTGAACGTGCCCGTCGTCTTCGTGAACGAAGAAGCGGCCCCCGGTCTCAAGCGTGGCGGCGTGCTCAACGTCGTGCGCCACGAGCTGGAACTGGTTTGCGACGCCGATCACATCCCTGACCAGATCGAAATCGACGTCACCGGCCTCGAAATCGGCGATTCGATCCACATCAGCCACGTGAAGCTGCCCAAGGGTTCGGAAAGCGCGATCACCGACCGCGACTTCACCATCGCGACCGTTGTGGCGCCTTCGGCTCTCAAGAAGGCCGATGGCGAAGAAGGCTCGGATCAGACCGGCGCCGGCATGGAAGCGGGCGAAACCGCCGCGACCGAGCAGGGTCCGGACGACGATGCCGCCAAGGAACAGGAAGAAAAGAGCGCCTGAACGCGTTCTCGCTTTCTGGCGATACGAAACGCCGGCCGTGCCACGTGCAAGGCCGGCGTTTTGCTTTCGGCCCCGGCTGGGATAGGGAAACGCCATGCAATTATGGACAGGCCTTGGCAATCCGGGCGCCAAATATGCGCTCAACCGGCACAATGTCGGGTTCATGGCGCTCGACACCATCGCCGACATGCATGACTTCGGCCCGGTGCAGAAGAAATTCTCCGGCTGGTTGCAAGAAGGCCGCATCGGCACGCAGCGTGTCCTCCTCCTGAAACCCGCGACCTACATGAACGAGAGCGGACGTTCGGTCGCCGAGGCGATGCGGTTCTACAAGCTGGAGCTGGACGCGCTCACCGTCTTTCACGATGAGCTCGATCTCGACCCCATGCGCGTGAAGGTGAAGCAGGGCGGCGGCACGGCGGGCCATAACGGGCTGCGCAGCATCGACAGCCATCTCTGCCGCGAATTTGCCCGCGTGCGGCTCGGCATCGGGCATCCCGGATCCAAGGACCGCGTCACCGGCCATGTCCTCGGCAATTATGCCAAGGCGGAGATGGACGATCTTGCCGCGATGCTCGGCGCTGTCGCGGCGGAGGCGGAATGGCTGGCCAAGGGCGATGGCGAGCGGTTCATGAAAAACGTCGCCATGCGGCTGAACGGCTGAGGCATCACGAACGCGGGTTCGGCCGCAATATCTGTTTTCTGGCCATGCCCCGCCGATCCGGCTATGGGCGCGGCTCAATCTATGACCGGAGTTTTCGATGGGTTTTCGTTGCGGCATCGTCGGCCTTCCCAATGTGGGCAAATCGACCCTTTTCAACGCGCTGACCGAAACGCAGGCGGCGCAGGCGGCGAACTATCCGTTCTGCACCATCGAACCCAATGTCGGCCAGGTCGGCGTGCCCGATGAACGGCTCGACAAGATTGCGGGCATCGCGGGGTCTGCAAAAACCATTCCGACGCAGCTTGCCTTCGTGGACATCGCCGGGCTGGTGAAGGGTGCGTCCAAGGGCGAAGGGCTCGGCAACCAGTTCCTCGGCAATATTCGCGAAGTGGACGCGATCGTGCACGTCTTGCGCTGTTTCGAGGATGACGATATTCAGCATGTCGCCAACAAGGTCGACCCGCTCGCCGATGCCGAGGTGGTCGAGACCGAATTGCTGATGGCCGACCTCGAAAGCCTGGAAAAGCGCGTGCCCGCCGCGGAAAAGCGCGCGAAGACCGGCGACAAGGAAATGAAGATCGCGGCCAGCGTGCTGGGACAGGCGCTCGAACTCCTGCGCGAAGGCAAGCCCGCCCGCCTTACCGAACCCAAGGACGAGGAAGAGGCCCGCGTGTTCGCGCAGGCGCAATTGCTGACCGCCAAACCTGTGCTCTACGTCTGCAACGTGGCCGAGGACGAGGCCGCGACCGGCAATGCGATGGCGGAAAAAGTGTTCGCCAAGGCCGAGGCCGAGGGCGCGCAGGCCGTCGTCGTCTCCGCCGCGATCGAGGCGGAGCTGGTCGGTATGGAAGGCGAGGAACGCGCCGAATATCTGGCCGAGTTGGGACTGGAGGAAACCGGCCTCGCCCGCGTGATCCGCGCAGGGTACCAGCTGCTCGGCCTGCAGACGTTCTTTACCGCCGGGCCGAAGGAAACGCGGGCCTGGACCGTGGCCAAGGGCGCAAAGGCACCACAGGCCGCCGGTGAGATCCACACCGATTTCGAGCGTGGCTTCATCCGCGCCGAAACCATCGCCTACGACGATTATGTCACGCTTGGCGGTGAAAGCGCGGCGCGCGAGGCGGGCAAGCTGCGTCAGGAGGGCAAGGAATATGTCGTCAACGATGGCGACGTGATGCTCTTCAAGTTCAACGTGTGAACCACCCGGAAAATCAATTGCTTCCACAACATAATTAACATTGGATTGGCCAGCGGGCACCATTTCGGGCCACCACCGTTGTCACACCATCAGAAGGGGTACTGACAATGGTAGACAAGTCCGAAAAATTTCGCTGGCTCGTGCGTCTCGGCTTTGCCGCGCGCGGCGTCGTCTATATTCTCATCGGTTATCTGTTCCTGTCCACCACCGGACAGAGCCAGGCCGATGATGGCGCGAGCGGCGCGTTCGATTATCTGCAGGACATTCCGTTCGGCACGCCGATCCTGTACCTGTGCGCGCTCGGCCTGCTGGGCTATGCGCTGTACCGGTTGAGCAGCCCGTTGTTCGACATCGAACATTACGGCAGCGACAAGAAGGGCATCGCCCACCGCGTCGGCCATGGCGCGAGCGGCATCGCGCATCTCGTGCTCGCCTATACCGCGTTTCAGTTCGCGCAGGGCAACAAGCAATCGTCGGGCGGCACCAGCGGCGCCGAAGAGGCGACCGGCACCGTCCTGTCGATGGGGTTCGGCCCCGCGATCATCGGCATCGTGGGCCTCGGCTTTCTGATTGCCGGCGTCATGCAGGGCAAAAAGGCGATCACCGGCGATTTCATGAACCGCATTTCGGGCCGGGCGCCGGATTTCACCAAATATCTCGGTCATGCGGGCTATGCCGCGCGTGCCGTGGTGTTCGTGGTCATCGGCTGGTCGCTGATGCAGTCGGCCTGGTTCGACAGCTCTTCGCAGGTGAAATCGCTGGGCGCTGCGGTTGCGTCGCTTCGCGATGACGGCATCTGGTTCACGCTCGTGGCGATCGGCCTGCTGCTCTTCGGCGTCTTCAGCCTCGTGATGGCGCGCTATCGCACGGTGCCCGACCTCGGCCCCGATGGGCTGAAGCCCGCCTACCGCCTCTGATCCGTCGCGATCCTCTGGCGCGTCGCCCCATGCCCGCCGGTCGGCAGGCGTGGGGCGGCGCGGCAAGGCGATCACCGGACGCGGGCGTTGCGAAACAAAGCGAAACACGATGCTCTATTTCGAAGATATGAATGTTGGCGAGGAGGAGCGCTTCGGCTCCTATCGCGTGCAGAGGGACGAGGCCATCGCCTTTGCCTCGCAATTCGATCCGCAACCGTTTCACCTTTCGGACGACGCGGCGCGCGATTCCATGTTCGGGCGCATCGCGGCCAGCGGATGGCACACCGCGGCGATCAGCATGCGCATGATCGTCGATCATTATCGCGAAACCGGGCGCGCCATGATCGCGGGAATGGGTGTGGACGAGCTTCGCTGGACCCGGCCCGTCTATCCCGGTGATACGCTGCGTTGTGAAACGCAAATCGTCGATACGCGCGACAGCAAGTCGATGCCCGAGGCCGGATTGGTCAGCATGGCGGTGCAACTATTCAATCAGGACGACATTCCGGTATGCCGCTATCGTTCCGCGGCCCTGTTCGGACGCAGGCCACGGGACGCGGCCCCCGCGCGCTCAGCTCCCGCATTGTAACGTTCCGGTTTCTTCATAAACCGGGCGGTTTTTGCCGTCGAGCACCGCGATCGAACCGGTCCAGCTGACCCGCGCTATGCCGTCCTGTGGCCCCTCGCCCTCGGGCTGCGCGATGCGGATGGCATATTCGCGGCCATCATATTGCGCCCATGTGCCGAGCGGCATCCGGGCCGAGCCCTTGTCCGCAGCGAAGCTGACGATTTCGCCGTCCAGCTTCATATAGGCTCGGTCCGGCATCGCCATCATCATCACCGCCATGCCGTTGCCCGGTGCAAAGGCGCAGGACACGCCGAACAGATTGTTCTCCTCGACATCGCCATAGCTGATCCGCTGCGGTGCGATCGGCATGACCGGCGGCGTGTCGTGGGTGGCGCGGATCTTCGCGACATAGGCCGCGTCCTGCGCCGGGTCGGACGATGCGCCGTCGCCGCACCCGACAAGGAGCGCGGCAAGCATAACGGTTGCCGCGGCGCGCGGGAAATGGTGCCGTGGGGTCTTCATCGCGGTATTCTCCCTCATTTCCGTCCGAACAGCTTTTCCACGTCCGCCATCGACAGCTTGACCCAGGTCGGGCGGCCGTGATTGCACTGACCCGATCGCGGCGTCCGCTCCATTTCGCGCAGCAAGGCGTTCATCTCCGCGACGTTGAGCCGCCGCCCTGCCCGCACCGAACCATGGCACGCCATCGTCGCCAGCACGAGATCGAGCCGTTCCTCAAGCAGGAGCGCATCGCCGTTCACCGCGATATCGTCGGCAATATCCTGCAACAGCTTCGCCGGATCGCCGCCGCGAATGGCGCCCGGCATGGCGCGTACCAGCATCGCATCCGGACCAAACCGCTCCACCACCAGGCCCAGCGTGCCCAGCTTTTCGGCGGCGCCTTCGATGCGGTCGCAATCGGTTTCGTCGAGTTCCACGACCTGCGGGATGAGCAGCGCCTGCGAACGGCGCGCGCCCTCCTCCGCCCCGGCGGCCCGCAATCGTTCGAGCACGAGCCGTTCATGGGCGGCATGCTGATCGACGAGGACGAGCCCGTCCTCCGCCTCCGCGACGATATAGGTTTCGGCGACCTGTCCGCGGGCGATGCCCATGGGAAAACGGGCGGCATCCTGCGGCGCTTCCTCGGCGGGTTCGGCGCGGCCCTGCGGTTCGAACACGGGCGCGGCGATGGCGCCGGCGGGACCGTGGGGTCGTGCGTCCGCCGTGGGGAAGGCCCCGAAAGTGGCCACGCTTTCCTGCACCGTAAACGCGCTTCCTCTCGTGACATCGGTCTGCGCCGGGAGATCGGCCTGCCACGGCTCGCTTTGCCATGCGCGCATCGCGGTTTGCGACGGCGCCTGTGCGCTTCGCCGGTCGCCGGTGTCGAGCGCTTGGCGAAGGCCGCTCACGATCATGCCGCGAATGGCCTGCGGATCGCGAAAGCGCACCTCGGTCTTTGCAGGGTGCACGTTCACGTCGACCAGATGCGTCGGTATGTCGAGAAACAGCGCCAGCACCGCGTGCCGGTCACGCGCCAGCATGTCAGCATAGGCACCGCGCACCGCACCAGTCAGCAGGCGATCCTTCACCGGACGGCCATTCACGAAGAGATACTGATGATCGGCGACGCCGCGATTATACGTCGGCAGGCCGGCCAGCCCGGTCAACCGCACCGGCTCGTCCACCTGTCCGCGCGTGAAGTCGATGGCGACCGCATTGTCGGCAAGCTCCCGCGCGATCAGGCGGCTGACCCGCGTGGGCAGATCCTCGTCCGGCTGCACGGCGAAAATGCGGCGTCCCTCATTGCTCAGCGTAAAGCCGATTTCCGGACGCGCCATGGCGAGGCGGCGCATGATGTCGTGACAGGCGCCATATTCGCTGCGTGCGCTGCGCAGGAACTTGCGGCGGGCGGGAACCTTGGCGAACACGTCCTCGACCCGGATGCGGGTGCCGGGGGGCAACGCGGCGGGCTCGTCCGCGATGGTTTCGCCGTGATCGACCACGCGGCGCCAGCCCTGCGACGCGGCGCGCGGCCTGCTTTCGATGGTCAGGCGCGCGACGCTGGCGATGGATGGAAGCGCCTCCCCGCGAAAGCCAAGAGTCGCGACCTCCTCGATCGCCTCGTCCGGCAATTTCGACGTGGCATGCCGTTCGAGTGCGAGCGCGATATCGTCCGGCGCCATGCCGATGCCGTCGTCGGTCACCTCGATCCCCGTCAGTCCGCCTTGCTCCAGCGTGACGGTAATCTGTCGCGCGCCCGCGTCGATGGCGTTCTCCACCAGCTCTTTAAGCGCGGCGGTCGGGCGTTCGACCACCTCCCCCGCGGCGATGCGATTGATCAGGCTTTCGGGAAGGCGACGGATGCGGGCCATAATCCGCATCGTCGTAGCGCCAACTGTTGTGAATATCGAGTTGGCCCCTGTGGAAAAAGCTTGGCGGGAAGGTTAAAAAGATTTTCCCTTACCGCCCCGGTATCGTCTAGGGCGATGCGCGAGTCCACGATTGCGGTCGCCTGTCGGCCATGCGATGGACCCGGCTGGCGCAGCAGTAGATTTCACGGAAACGATTTTCACTATGGCTTCATTCTTTTCCCGCCTTTTTCAATTCGGTTCGCAGAACATGGCGATCGATCTCGGCACGGCGAACACGCTGGTCTATGTCGAGGGGCGCGGCATCGTGCTGAACGAACCGTCGGTCGTGGCGATCGAAACGATGAACGGCATCAAGAAGGTGAAAGCCGTCGGCGACGACGCCAAGATGATGATGGGCAAGACGCCCGACACGATCGAGGCGATCCGCCCGCTTCGCGATGGTGTCATCGCCGATATCGAAGTCGCCGAGCAGATGATCAAATATTTCATCAAGAAGGTGCATTCCAAGCGTAACATCCTGAAATACCCCGAAATCGTCATCTGCGTGCCGAGCGGTTCGACCTCGGTCGAGCGGCGCGCCATCCGCGATGCGGCGTCGAATGCGGGGGCGAGTCAGGTCTATCTCATCCTCGAACCGATGGCCGCCGCGATCGGCGCCGGCATGCCCGTCACCGAACCGGTCGGATCGATGGTCGTCGACATCGGCGGCGGCACGACGGAGGTTGCGGTCCTGTCCCTGCGCGGGCTGGCCTATACCACCAGCGTCCGCGTCGGCGGCGACAAGATGGACGAGGCGATCGTTTCCTATGTCCGCCGGCATCACAACCTGCTCATCGGCGAGTCGACGGCCGAGCGTATCAAGAAGAGCTATGCCACCGCCATCATTCCCGAAGACGGCGAAGGCGCGAAGATCCACATTCGTGGCCGCGATCTCGTCAACGGCGTGCCGAAGGAAATCACGATCAACCAGGCGAATATCGCCGAAGCACTGTCCGAACCGATCGGCGCCATTGTCGAGGCGGTGCGCATCGCGCTCGAAAACACGGCGCCCGAACTTGCAGCGGACATCGTGGATCAGGGCATCGTGCTGACCGGGGGCGGCGCGCTGATTGCCGGGCTGGACGAATATCTGCGCGAGGAAACCGGCCTGCCGGTGACCGTGGCCGAAGATCCGCTGTCCTGCGTGGCGCTGGGCACCGGTCGCGCCTTGGAAGAGGCCGTGTATCGCGGCGTGCTCGAGACGGCCTGAACCGGGGCGTCGCACGCACTAACTAGGAGGGAGCGGACAGATGGCGCCGCCGATGGATCGGCGTCCGGGATTTTCCAAAAGGGCGCAGTTCTCAATTTTCACGAGCTATGTCGCGACCGTGGTGGGCGGGATGCTGGGTCTTGTCCTGCTGGTCGTATCCCTGTTCCACCCCTCCGCGTTTGCCTTTGCCCGCACCGCGGCCACCGATGTTGCCGAACCTGTCGGGCAGGCATCGGCCATCGGACGCTCCAACGGCAAGTCGGTGATCGACGTGGTCGCCGGCTATATCGAGGCAGGGAGCAAGAACGCCGCCCTGCGCGAGGAACTGCGCGTCGCCCGCAGCCGCCTTGCGCAGGCCGAGGCGATCGAGGAAGAAAATCGCAGGCTGAAGCGCGTGTTGAACATGCGCGAAACCGACGGACGCGCCATTGCCGCCTCCCGCCTCATCGGATCGACCGCCACGAGCAGCCGCCGCTTCGCCCTCGTCGGCGCGGGACAGCGTGACGGCGTCATGGTCGGGCAGCCGGTCCGGTCCCCGACGGGCCTCGTCGGCCGCGTGCTGGAGGTGGGTTCGCGCACCGCCCGCATCCTGCTCATCACCGATAGCGAGAGCGTCGTGCCGGTGCGCCGGACCCGCGGAAACGTCGCCGGTTTCGCACAGGGTCAGGCCGACGGAACGCTCATCGTCCGGCTGATCGAGATGGGGATCAACCCGCTGAAAAAGGGTGACGTGCTCGTCACCTCGGGTTCGGGCGGGCTGTACCGGCCCAACGTGCCCGTCGCGGTGGTCAAGGAGGTGACGCGCGACGGTGCGGTCGCGCGCATCATTTCGGACCCGGCGGCGACCGAATTCGTCACGATACAGCCGATCTGGCAACCGGTGACGGACCTGCCACCGCCGCGCCCCGCACCCGGCGAATGAGCCTCGCCGGCGACCGGCTGCCCGGATCGGGCCTTTTTTCGCGGCGCATCAATCGCGCGCCGTCGCGCATTCTGGCGACCATCGTCCCCTGGATCAGCGTGGCGATGCTCTCGCTCGTCCCGTTGTCGCCGATCATCGCATCGGCGCCGGTGGTGCCACCGCTCGCCTTCATGCTGCTGGTGAGCTGGCAATTGTTGCGACCGGGCCTGCTGCCGGTATGGGCCGGGTTTCCGCTCGGCCTGATCGACGATCTGTACAGCGGACAGCCATTTGGCAGTGCTATATTCCTGTGGTCCGTCACGATGATCGTGCTGGACATGGTCGACGACTGGGCGCGGTGGCGCGGGTTCTGGCAGGACTGGATGGTGGCAAGTCTCGCCTTCGCTTCCTATCTCTGTCTGACCATGGCCATCGCCGCGCTCGCTGGTGGCCCGTTCGATCCCTCGCTCATCGTTCCGCAATTGCTGTTGTCGCTCATCATGTTCCCGCTTTTCACCCGCATCGTTGCCGTTCTCGACATGCTTCGCCGCGCCCGCGTGAAGGTGCTCGGCTGATGGCGTTCGGCTTTGGCAAGCGCGTCGCAAAACCGGAGCAGAGGGTCAGCGCGGGCGAACTCAACAATCGCTTCGACCGGCGGACCTTCTTCATCGGCGCGGTTCAGGGCGGCATCGGCCTTTTGCTGGCCGGGCGGATGACCTATCTCGCCGTGGCGCAGAACGAGAAATACGAGCTGGCCTCGGAGAGCAACCGGGTCGATCTCACGCTGATCCCGCCGCGCCGCGGGTGGATTCTCGACCGTGACGGTGTGCCTCTTGCCTCCAACCGGGCGGATTTTCGCGTCGATCTCATTCCCGACCGCATTGTCGACGTCGATCAGACGTTGCAGGTGCTGGGCGATGTGCTGGCGCTCACCCCGGCGGGCATTACCGATCTTCGCGACAAGATCGAGTCGACCAGCGGTTTTCGCCCGGTCGAGGTCGCGACCGGCGTCGATTGGGAGCAGTTCGCGGCGTTGTCGGTTCGGCTGCCCGATCTTCCCGGTGTCGTGCCGCAGCGCGGTTTTTCGCGCTATTACCCAACCGGCCCCGCCGTCGGCCACCTGCTCGGCTATGTCGGCACGGTGTCGGCGGAGGAGTACGAGGAGGAGCCGGAGCCGCTGCTCATCACGCCCGGGTTCAAGATCGGCAAGGACGGCGTCGAGAAATATTTCGAGCATACGCTGCGCGGCGAACCGGGCGCACGCCGGGCCGAGGTCACCGCGAGCGGCAAGATCGTCCGCGATCTCGACATGCGCGAGGATGTGCAGGGCGACCCGGTACAGCTCACCATCGACGGCCCGTTGCAGGATTACGCGGCGCGGCGGCTCGGTCCCGAATCCGGGTCGGTCGTCGTCATGGATTTGAAGAACGGCGACATTCTCGCCGCGTCCTCCATGCCCAGCTTCGATCCCAACAGCTTTTCCGACGGGATCGGCCGTATCGAGTGGAAGATGCTGTCCGAAGACGACCATGTTCCCTTGCGAAACAAGGTGTTGAGCGGGCTTTATCCGCCCGGTTCTACGGTCAAGCCCTTCGTGTCGCTGGCCTTCCTCGAAGGCGGGCTGGACCCTGAGGAATCGGTGGTGTGCAATGGCGGGCTGCGGGTGGGCAATCGCGTGTTCCGCTGCTGGAACCGGCGCGGCCATGGGCGCACCAATATGGCGAAGGGCATTTATCAGAGCTGCGACGTCTATTTCTACTATTTCGCACAGCGCATCGGCATGGAGCGGATCGCGAACATGGCCCGGCGCCTGGGGCTAGGCTATCAATACCCCCTCCCCGTCGCGAGCCAGTCCTATGGCACGGTGCCCGATCCGGCGTGGAAGCTGAAGAAATACGACAAGGAATGGCAGGCGTTCGACACCGTGAATGCCACCATCGGACAGGGTTACATGCTGGTGAACCCGTTGCAGCAGGCGGTGATGACCTCCCGCATCGCCAGCGGATTGCGGATACAGCCGCGCCTGCTCCTCGAAAACGCGCCGCGGCCGGCGCCCTCGCTCAACCTGCCCGAAGAACACCTTCAGGTCGTGCGACAGGCGATGCGCGATGTGGTGAATGGCCCCGGCACGGCGGGACGCGCGCGCCTGCCGATCGACGGGATCGAGCTTGCCGGAAAGACCGGTACGGCGCAGGTCGTCTCGCTCGCTTACGGACGCGGGGGCCGCGACGTGCCGTGGAAATATCGCGACCACGGGCATTTCATCTGTTTCGCGCCGGCGGACAAGCCACGCTATGCCTGTGCCGTTGCGATCGAACACGGCGCCGGTTCGTCCTCCGCCTATCCTGTGGCGCGCGATGTCATGACCTTCCTGTTCGATGCGAACAAAGCGCTCGAAGTGCTTCATAACTATGAAAAAGATTGGGGCGGAACGGCGCAGGAACGGCTCTCGCGTAAATATGCCGCCTATGAGCAGGCGTATGGCGGCGCGGCGCCAAAGCCGGAACAGGGCGAGATTCAGGACGCGGTCGAGGAAGGCCGCCGCCCCGCACCCAGCCCCAGCCCCGTCGATGCCGCCGGTGCCCCCGGCCCCCCCGAAGGCGACACCCCGATCCCGGTGCGGACGCCGCCGCCGGCGAGCCCAATACGCCCGACACCGGGACGACGGATTGATGGCACGCGCGTCGGTCCCCGCCTTTATCGCACGCGAACCGTGGGGTGTAATCCTTCCGCTCACCGTGCTCGTCCTGTTCGGCGCGGCGGTCCTTTATTCCGCGGCGGGCGGAAATTTGTGGCCCTGGTCGCTGCTCCATGTCGTTCGATTCGGCGTATTTCTGACGATGGCATTCGTCATTTCGCGCTTTTCGATGGACTTCATCAAGGCAATCGCCGTGCCGGTCTATATCCTGCTCGTGCTGTTGTTGATGGCGGTGGAGGCGATGGGCTTCGTCGGTGGCGGCAGTCAGCGATGGCTCAACCTCGGTTTCATGACGTTGCAGCCTTCGGAGCTGATGAAGCCGGGCATCGTCCTTATCCTTGCGCGCCTATATGATCTCCTCCCGGGCGGGCATGTGCAGAATTTCAAATCGCTGCTTCCTCCTGCCGTTCTGATCGGGCTTCCGGTCGGGCTCGTGCTCTTGCAACCCGATCTTGGAACGAGCCTCGCGATCATGTTCGGGGCGGTGGTCGTGATGTTCCTCGCCGGGCTGCCGATGGCGTGGTTCATAAGCGTCGGTGTGGCCGGAATGGCGGCAATCCCGGCGCTGTTCTTCTTTGCCCTGCACCCGTATCAGCAAAAGCGCGTGCTGACCTTCCTCGATCCCGAGAGCGATCCGCTGGGCGCGGGATACCACATCACGCAGTCGCAGATCGCGATCGGATCGGGCGGATTCTTCGGAAAAGGATTCGGTAACGGTACGCAAAGCCATCTGAACTATCTGCCCGAACCGCATACCGATTTCGTGTTCGCGACGATGGCCGAGGAGTGGGGGATGGCCGGCGGATTCTTCGTCATTTTCGTGTTTGGCCTGCTGTTGCGGTGGGGCTTGAAGGTGGCGATCGCGGCGCCGGACCGCTTCTCCCGCCTGCTGGCCGCAGGGATGACGGCAACGATCTTCTTCTACACCGCGGTCAACCTCATGATGGTGATGGGGCTGGCGCCGGTTGTGGGCATTCCCCTCCCTTTCATGAGCCATGGCGGTTCATCAATGATGACGATCATGATCTGTGTGGGCCTGATCATGGCGGTGAACCGGTGGAGCCAGCGCCGAGTCAGCAATTTCGACTAGATAAACGAAAAACCCCCTTTTCACCGTTGCGACAATGTGTATATGGGGCGCTCCCGCAGCGGATCGGACCTTCCGGACCGCGAGCGGCCTGCCTGCAAAGCGGCAGAGTGGACGCATAGCTCAGTTGGTAGAGCAGCTGACTCTTAATCAGCGGGTCCTAGGTTCGAGCCCTAGTGCGTCCACCACCTTCCCCTTACTTTTCAATCAGATACTAAGCTCGCCGGATCGGGCGATTGAGAGCATTTTTGTGCTAGGTAGCTCTCTAGGTAGCAGCGCGCTAATTCGGCACTGCGGCTGCTCAGCCTCCGCACATCAGCGTTCACGGTGAAAGATTCATGGCCTGCGCTTTGTCCGACTGCGCTTGAGCGAGTCGTCGTTTCACCTTCCAGCCAGCGCGACTGCTACCCATCTTGCTCCGCGCGGCATCGCACGCTGGGATGGCCGCTTAGAGCCTCAGGCAGCGCGGTGTCATAATGATAGCTAGGCCACCCGAGCTCCGATCCAGATCACCCGGCCGACAATATCGACGCCCTTGCGCTGGATGCCCTGCCAGCTCGGATATGCAGGGTGGTCGGTAAGAACGGTCAGACGGTTCTTCGTTGGGTCGATCGCTATTCGCCTTACGAAGATTTCAGAAGACCCACGGATGGCGTAAAGGCCTTCACGCACGCTCTCCTGAAAGCGAACTCGGCTAATCATAACCTCGTCGCCATTGCAGAGGGTCGGCTCCATCGCCTCACCAACGATTGGCAAGATTGCGACACTGGCGGGCTGATCACACAGCCGACCGAGCCAAGCCGCATCAACCAGCCGCCATTGTGAGCGTGAATCGTTACCTGTCCCGTTCAGCAAGGGGACTTTGACTATCGAACGCTGCCCGACCGTCGGCCCCTCCTTTCCACCGAGCATCTCTACGGGCACGTCAAAATGCAATGCCAGCAGCGCTATATCGCTTTGGTCAAGGCGGACTGGAGAACCTCGTTTAATGAACTGCTGGATGTATGCCGAGTTTCTCCCGAGGAGGCGCGAAATCGATGCGTAGGTCTCTCCTCGCTCGCTGATTAGGCCATCCAACGCCTCCCGCGGCCCCATCCTATCATCTCCTTCGATTTCCTACCTCACTATCACATGCCGGAGGACGAATCCTAGTCGGACAGCCCCGACAAGGTCAGTAGGGCAAGCGAAAGAAACAAACGTCGTACGGGAGCACAATGCCACGGCACCTGCGCTACTGGGTCGGCCTCGACGCCGGCCACTTGGAGACTGCGGTCTGCCTCGTCGATGTCGAAGGACACGTTTTCTTCGAGGCAATGACTGAGACCCGCGCTGCTCCGATAAGAGATATCCTTCGAGGGTTCGGCGTTGAGCCTGTCCAGTCTATTACGATCGAGGCCGGTGTCGGCACTCAAATGGTTCGGGATCTCCGTTCGTTCGGCTTTCCCGTTCAAGTCGTCGACGTTCGCAAATCAAGCAAATTCCTGGCGATCCGACGTCAAAAGACTGATGCGAATGATGCCAAAGGTCTCGCTGAGCTTGGTCGACTGGCGCAGTCCTTCGGTCCCTATGTTTTCATCAAACCGGTGGAGCACCAGGACATCCGGATAATGATCAACATCCGTCGAACCCTGCTAAAGCATCGAGCCAGGACAGATGCGCTGCTCCAGTCCATATTCAGATTGCACGGTGCCAGTATCAAGCTCCTGAATGGGCGAGGATCGCTCGCAGCTGAAGTCGCGAACCAACTCAGGCTTTTGAGGACCAACGGCGTGACGATCCGCGTCGATTTGGATCCCCTGGTCAGGATGGGAGAAGATCTGCGCTCTCATATCTGGGATATGGATCGAAAGATGCGCACAATGGCCGCCAGCATCCCGGTTTGCGCCAGATTTCAGACGATTCCTGGCGTTGGGACAATTACAGCGCTGTCATTTTACAGCGCCGTCGGAGACCCGTACCGCTTTAGAAGCAATCGAGATGTCGGGCCTTATCTCGGCCTAACGCCCAATCTGTATCAATCCGGCGCCACCGCGCGCCGCGGCCGGATCAGCCGTTACGGAAACAAGCTGACCAGGTCGCACCTAATCACGGCAGCCACCGTGCTGCTTCGCACAATCAAAACCGAAAGTTCATTGCGTACTTGGGGCCTCCAGCTGGCAACAAAGATCGGATTTCTCAAGGCTCGTGTTGCCGTCGCAAGGAAGCTCGCTGTGATCATGATGGCAATGTGGAAGACGGGCGCCTCGTTTGATCCAGACAAATCGAAACCGCGGTTCCTCCAGCCGGAGGAGGCAGGCTTGGACCCCGTACGTATTTCTGGGACCAAGATCCCGTTGTAGGTAATTGGGCCAAGCCTGCCGTCTGATCCCGCTGCCGGGGGCCTTCTGTAAAGGGTCAAACCTGACGCATTATCCGCTAATTCAGCGATAGGGCATCAAGCATGACACATTATGTGCCCATGGGCAGCAATGCGGGCCGAACAGCAACGCCGCCGATCGCTGCCATGTATCGGCCGCGACGTTAGTTTGAGAGCGCGACTGCCGGGAACGCCAGTTTACGCGCGAGAGTCTCAATTTCCTCGCGCCATGCCAGCTTTTCTAGCCATGATTGGCGGATCGACGATGCGCCGTAAATTGCGCCGGCCAACTGCCCGGCAATTGCGGCCGTAGTGTCGGCATCGTCACCGAGGTTGGCTGCCAACAGCACGGCGTCGTCAAAGCTCGTCGTGTTTGCCACGGACCAGATCGCTGCTTCGAGGCTGTGCGCTACGAATCCGCTGCTCGCAATCTGATCGCGTGCTTTCCCGCGCCAGCTACCGGCCATGATTGGACCGACCTCAGGTCCATATTCACCCGAGGGAACCGCCAGAGCATCCTCAAAGCTGGCACCTAGGATAGCCGCCCGCAAGACCAGTGCATACGCTTCACAGGCATCGAGGCACGCATCTGCGGCGTGCGTGGTCATGCTCTGTAGGCGGGCTACTCGTGTCACTACTGCGGGATCTTGCTGTATCCCCCAGATCGCGACTGGCGCGAGCCTCATTAGTGAGCCGTTGCCTGCCGAGTACGAATCGGTCGAGCCGGCAATCGGGTCGCCCGTTTCCTCGAACCGAGCAAGGGCCTGCCGGGTTGCGATCCCGATATCGAAACAACTGCCCGTGGGACTGAAGGCGCCGTTCCTCCACCAATCGACAAAACGCCGTTGTGCTTCTCCCGGCTCAAAAGCCGAGCCCTTGGCCGCGCTGGCGAGAAGAGCTTCTCCGAGCGCCAGGGCCATGGAAGTGTCATCGGTCCATGTCCCCGCATCCAAGCCGAACGGCCCTCCCCCGACCATGTCCGTGATGTGGGCATAGCTGTCGCGCGGCTTGAACTCGAGCGTCGTCCCCACAGCATCTCCGACCGCCAGTCCAACCAAACAGCCATAGGACCGATCATAGATACGCTCGATCTCTCGCAGGTGATCTTCTTGTGCCTTCGTCTCAATGGCGCCCGGCCTGACCTGTCGAACTTTGGCGATTGCGGTATCTGCGCCGGTGATGCCGAGTTCGATGAGCAGTCTCGCTGCCACTGTGCCGGCACGGCCCAGCCCTCCCCGGCAATGGATAAAGATGCTTTTCCCGTTGGTGAGGAGACTGCGCAGTCGGGCTCCGGACTGGAGCCATCGTTGCTCGAATTCCTCGCCAGGCGCCCTGACGTCGGGGATCGGGAGATGAAACCACTCCATCCCGCGAGCACCAACCGCAGTCTCCAGATCTGCGACCCCCAGCAGCTCGATTTCGTGCTTTTCAATAAGAGAGACGACAGCGGCGGCTCCCCACTCACGCACCGCGTCCAGATCCGCCGCAAGGTCACGCTTCCACTCATAGCCAGCGAGCGCAGGCCCTTGCTTTCCGGGACAAAAGGAAATGCCGATGCGTCCTGACGCGGCTGACAGTGTGGGAATCTGGATCGGATCAGTGATGCTGGTTCGAAGATTTCTGCTCATTGCGTGTTAATACGATCCATATGCGACATTAGTGGTCGTACGTTTCAAAGGGCATCAGACCGGCATTGGTTGGCGCTGGGGATGAATCCGGACTTTCATCCGGGTGTTGCCTTTCTTGCTTTAACCTCGCCTGCCTTGCCAGACGGAGAGACCCGGATTTGCAAATGCCCTGTCTCAGTTCTGCGAGATTCAAAGCCCCCCGCCTTCTCGACCAGGTCGCTCAGCTTGCCTTCACCATAGGTTCGAGGGTCAAAGTCAGAGGCGAGCGCTGCAAGACGTTGGCCGACCCGCCCAAGAGGCACCCAGCCCCCTTCATCATCGAGCTGTGAGATGGCAGTTCGGATCAAAGGTGCCGCAGCTTTGGGCGACTTCTTTACGCTAGCCGGACGGGCATCCTGTCGGCCTGGCTCATCTGACGTTGGCGCCTCTGGCAGCAGGTTCTCGGTGTAGATGAAGCGGCGACACGCTTGTCGGAAGCTCTCGGGAGTTTTCTGCTCTCCGAAGCCGTAGACATCGATCCCCTGCTCACGGATACGCGAGGCGAGTCCGGTAAAATCGCTGTCGGAAGAGACAAGGCAAAACCCGTCGAAACGACCGGTATGCAAAAGGTCCATCGCGTCGATGACCAAAGCAATATCCGATGCATTCTTGCCGCTGGTATACGCAAAGTTCTGGTGCGCCTTGATCGCATGAGTGGCGAGAACGTCAGCCCACGATTTAAGCCTAGTCCCGGAGAAATCGCCGTAAATACGGCGGACACTTGCCTCACCGATCTTGGCAATCTCTTCAAAGAGGCGCGGTGCGATCCGGGAAGAAGCATTATCTGCGTCAATCAAGACAGCAAGCCGTGGGGTGCGAGGTTCATTAGCCATTTTGCACCATTGCCCTGATATGCATTAATCAGCCGATAAAGCTTGAAAGGCGGCGGCTGATAACCTCCTGATCTTCAGGGGTCCTGACCAGGCGCTTGGCTCTATCGTGTGCGAATTCATCTGGAATTTCCCGGCGGCGATGGTGACGCGGAAGCTTGCACCGGCCCTTGCGTCCGGTTGTACCGTCATCTTGAAGCCATCTGAGTTGACGCCGTTCACGGCTTTGGCGTTGGCGCTGTTGGGCGAGGAGGCGGGGATTCCCGCCGGTGCGCTTAACGTCATTTGTGGTGCGCCGGCGCCGATCGGCGAGGTTCTGCTTGCGGACCTCAGAGTTCGAAAATTTACGTTCACAGGCTCCACTAATGTGGGCAAAAGGCTGGCGGCGAGATGCATGGATCCGCTTAAGCGCGTTTCTCTGGAGCTTGGCGGTAACGCGCCATTTATTGTCTTTCATGACGCCGACTTAGAGAAGGCGGTGGCTGGCGCTGTTGCTTCGAAGTTTCGAAACGCGGGTCAAACGTGTGTTTGCGCCAATCGATTTGTAGTCCAGGGAAAGGTTTACGCAGAGTTTAGCGAGCGGCTCGCTGAGGCTGTGCGATCATTCAAGGTTGGCGACGGCTTCGGGGAAGAGGTCACTCAGGGACCGCTCATCAATGACTTGGCGGTCGACAAGGTGGCTCGCCATGTTGAAGACGCGCGCGCGCGAGGTGCGATTCTGCTCTTTGGAGGCGAACGTCATGCCGCGGGCAAGCAGTTCTTTCAACCGACTGTGCTCACAGAGGTGCCGCGAGACGCCTTGCTCTGCAGCGAGGAAACGTTTGGGCCTGTCGCGGGTCTTGTTCGTTTTGAGTCAGAACGTGAAGCGATTGAGTTAGCCAATGCATCGAGCGCGGGTCTTGCATCGTATCTCTTCACCAAAGACTTTGACCGTGCGCACCGTGTCTCAAATGCGCTCGACTACGGGATGGTTGGATTGAACACAGGGCTTATTTCGAGTGAGCTCGCGCCATTTGGGGGATGCAAAGAGTCCGGGATCGGCCGGGAGGGGTCGAAGTACGGCATGGCGGAGTTCGAAGAACTGAAAACGATCTGCGCCGAGTTCGGCGAAGCCACAACCCCATGAACTGCGGCCCACTCGGCAACATCTCCTCTAATCTTCAAACCGCAAAGCATGATAGCCGTCCCGGTCAGGCGGGCCGATGCTAAACCAGGCGGATATAAGGTCGACCCTGAATTCCAGGCGAGCGATCATCGAGCCCGTGGTGAAGTTGGTATTGTGCTGAGATTGCGCGCCCGGATGGGGCCGGCAAACTGGGTGAGTTGCGTGATCGGACGCGCAGAGCGCATTCTGGATAACGGTCAATGTTGGCTTTGCACTTGTGAGCCTGTCGCTTAGCGACGTTAAGCGGCATTTGCTGTTCAGTTGATCATATGTCGAAGTCACTTGTTGAAGCTGCGGGGCGAGTGCGTGATTGGTATGGAATAATCTATCCGCCGTTGCGCCACTGAGTTCGACGATTGTGTCATGGCCAACTTCAAAGGAGCGCAGCCCTGTCGGGTCCGCAAGCAGGTAATGCTGGCAGGTTGCGTGCTCAGTAGCCAATAGGACTGCGCTTGCGTCCGTCAGGGATGTTGCCTGCAGCAGTTTTCGAATGATGAATGCGACGGGGAGGCCCGGTCGCAACCTTGATAGTTCAGGAAGAGCGTTAACTGCTACCGCGAGGCCGCATTCGTTCACGCCCATTAGCCCAATCATGCCTGCGAGAGAAAAAACGAGGGCGTCGGGATTGCCGTCGGGCTCAGCGATGTGCAGCACGACCTGGTGGCCATCGGTCCACGCGCCGAGGTCCATATTCTGACCGATCCAGACCGGCGAGCCCGCCGAAGCAATCGCCAGCGTGCTGCATTTTTCGGGTTTTGTGAATCGAGTATTTTGCGATCGTCGATACTCCCATTCCTCGTCCATGAGCTGCGCCGCTAGCACGAGATCGAACGGGACATTAGCGCCGAGAGACGTTCCCCGTATCTCCTCGAGCAGATCGGGAGCGTCGTGCTCAATGCAAACAACTAGACCGGACTCGGCTAGAAACCGCCGCGCGTAGACGTCAGGATTGCCCACGCCGGCGGCCTGCAAACTTTTGAGCCAAGCGCCTAGCCACGATTTTATCGCGGCAGCGTGTGTGCGACCGTGCGCTAGACCTCGGGACTTCGGTTCGCCGGCGAGTGAAAAAACCTGCATCATTGGGCGGTGACCGTGCCCGTCGCCGTCGAGCCTGCCGCGCCAACGCTTTCTTTAAAATAGCGGCGAGCCAGAAAGAACGCGAAAGTCGATCCGAGTGCCGCGGCCACACACACGATGGAGAGTGCTTTGCCGATCATGTCGATCCCTCCGAGCACGTTGGACAAAACGCTAACCAGCGGTGGCGCTACTGCCAGCGAAAAGAGCAGGATTGCTGCGACGAGCACGGACATGCAGAGGCCGCGAAGACGGTCGGGAACGACATTCATCACGAGCGTGATGCCCATCATCGCCACGCCAATCATCAGGGTAAGCGAGACCATCAAGAGAGCGCTCGCCCAAGAAAAAGTCGGAGCAAATGCGAACAAGCTTGCGGGTGCGCCCAGGGCGGCTAGCAACACGAGAAAGAGCAAGGCTCGGCCAGTGCCGCCCGTGCGTTGACAGTAGTCGGCAAGGCCTCCCCCGATGACTGGGCCCAATACACCGCTGATCAGCATGCCTGAGCCCATGAGAAAGCCGATCGCGTCGGGCGCTGCGGCATAGGTGCGTGAGAACATCGGACTAGCCCAGATAATCATGGCTCCGATGGCAATTTCTGCGCAGATAATTCCGGCTGAAAGCATCAAGATAAGAGTGCGTGTGTGGCGCAACTCTTCCCACGCGCCAGCGATCGTCTGCGTCCCTTTAGCCTCCTCCAAGCGCGGAGGCTCGCGGAGCAAGAGCATGAGCAGCACAACGGCGACGCCCGGTGCGGCAAGCCAACTCAAGGCCGTGCGCCAGTCCCCGCTGTGGGCCTGCGCCAGCACTAGAAGTTCTCCCCCCAGGGCGAAAGCCATGGAGTTGCCGACAATTTGTCCGATGGTGGCGACGGTAATCATGCGACCACGCAGGTGCGGCGCGAAGTGGTCGGCGACTAAGGAATAAACTACGGGCAGGATCGCTAACGCGGACACCCCGGCAATTGCTCGCGTGCTGAGGAGCTGTGTGAAGTCGCGCGCAAATGCGGTGGCGAAATTAGCGGCAACAGCGATTGTCACAAGACCAAGGAGCAGCCGCGCGCGATTGGCGCGATCGATCAATAGACCCAATGGTATGGCTGTTAATGTCACCGGAACCCCAATGATCGGTCCTTGCAACAGGGCCATTTGATTGTCGGATAGATGAAGGGACAGGCGCATCGCCTCCTGCAGGGGGCTGATAGCCGTGCGCACATAGCCGGCGATCAGCATCGCCAGCGCCAGCAGGAATATTTGGAAGATGCTTTTGAGAGTCATAGAAATCGCTCGAACCAATCCAACAATGCTACGTTTTGTGCGCGCCGCGCCGACAGCGGCCCGTAGGAATCGCCCATGTGCGTCATGCCTGGCACGCAGACGAACTCAGTGACGCAACCAACGTCGTGCAGAGCTCGGTAAAACTGTTGGGCCTCCGCGAGTGGGCACTATTAATTTTCTTCGCCGCATCGCTCTTTCTCTTCGTCATATCTTCTCCGTTTCGCTGATAAATCGCATGCTTTCGCCTCTGACGCGATCATGCCTTGAGACGCGTGCGGATGTAACCGACATTCCCCAAGTGGCCTGCCGCTTGACT
The DNA here is from genome assembly GCF_016745095.1 of Croceicoccus sp. YJ47. NCBI lineage: Bacteria > Pseudomonadati > Pseudomonadota > Alphaproteobacteria > Sphingomonadales > Erythrobacteraceae > Croceicoccus > Croceicoccus sp. YJ47. Next base: position 3,091,434 of record NZ_CP067087.1, on the reverse strand, counting down.
TCAAGATCGCCTGATTTTGCTCGCTGGGCAAGCGTTTTTCGCCCCGAGCGGTGTCTGTCGTCGCGCAAACGGCCGAAGTCGGGTGGATCAAGCCTCGAACCCGCAGCATTCTGGCCCGGCAGAGCCGCTTTTCCGCGCGGCAGACGGACCTGTCCTGCCGCTTTCGTTCAGCTTGGGCATGGATCGTGGTCATGCGCATGACGGAGGCGTTCGAAGACGGCGGATGGCGGCAAGGACGGCCCGCACCATCGGGCCGGTGACGGCGACCTCGGCCAACTGGAAGGTAATGGCGCGGGCGTGGCGGACGACGCGGGCGCCGATCTTGATCAGCTTGAGTTGCAGGCTGGTCAACGACCAGTCCGCCATGGCCTCGGGCAGTTCGATGCAGCGCAGGAAGGTTGCCAGGTTGTAGGCCAGCGCGTGCAGTTGCAGCCGCACCTCGTTGTGCCGGAACTTCCGGCATGACAGCCGCGTCCAGCGAAAGGCATATTTGCCTTCCTTGATGTGCTGCTCTGCGGTGCCGCGCTGGTTGTAGAACCTCACCACCCAGTCTGGCTCCATCGGCAGGTTGGTGACGATGAAGCCGACTTTGGGGAACAGCTCGCCCGGATGCCATTCGATCTTGGCGATGACGCGGCGCGGCTTGTCCCAGGACGCCGCCTGATACTCGAAGTCCTCGAAGAACCGTTTGACCTTGGTCAGCGAAGGCCGTCCCACGGGCCGTGTCAGCCGATGCGCGATCTTCTCGCGCAAGACGGCGTTGGCGGGCAGACGGATGGCGTAGAAGAACCTGGCTTCTTCCAGCCGCATATAGATCGCGGGGATCGCGTAGGCAGCGTCGGCCCGGAAGAAGCGTCCACCAAGGTCGCGGCCAGCATATCGGGCAATGACGGGATCAAGGACATCCCGCCAGCCATCGGCGCTGTGGACATTGCCGTTACGCAGGGCGCAGCGCTCCAGCATGCCAAACTGGTTGAACAAGAAGATGGGGTGATAGCAGGTGCAGTCGAAATGCCCGTTCCAGGCAGCACCTTCCTGATCGCCGTGGGTGGGGCTGACCGAGCTGTCCATGTCCAGCACGATGTATTTCAACCCGTTGCGGTCATGAAACCGGTCGATCCATTGGCCGTTCAGATCGGCCAGCGCCGCCCGGTTCGCGGCCAGAGCCAGCGTCTCGGTCTCGAACCGTCCCATCTGCGATGCCGAAGCAGCTTGCGCCTCGACGGCCCTGCCGCCAACGACCTGACGCATCACGGGATCGAGGGCCAAGCGGTCGGCATCGTTCACATCCTCGTATCCGGCCAGTCGTCCGAACACCGATTGCCGGAACAATCCGTCAAGCCGATGGAGCGTGTTCTTCCCGGTGCGGCTGTCTCGCAGCGCCTCCGACGCCAGATTGGACAGGCCGAGCACGTCATCAAGCTCGCGCATCACCAGCAGGCCACCGTCTGAACTGATCTGCGCACCACGGAACTCCAGACGCACACGGCGGTCGAAATCAACCCGATCTCCCCGCGCCAAGCCCGCACCCTCCAGGTGATCCATGAAACGCGCCCCTCGCAGCCGTCAACGCCATGATTTATATGCGAAATATCACGATTACGACAGCGAAATCAGCGACTTACTTGGAGAATGTGGGTTCATCTACCTCGAGAACGACTAAACTGTAGCCATGCCTCGGCAGAAAATCGGCGCGGCGCTCATCATATCGTCGGCGTTGTTCGCCGCGAGGAATGCCGGAAACCGTTGGCTTATCGTCGAAGAAGCCGACACGTTCGCGGTGTTGGCGCTCATGATATTCCACGACCAGGCCAAGAGTAGGATAAAATCCGTCGACAGGCAGCGGCTTTCGGTAACCACGCCGATCTGGATCGCCGGTAAGAAACTCAAAGCAGTGCTGCCGGACGGCCTTCAGCCCGAGAACTGCGTCGCAGAGATCCAGTACGTACTGCTCGTCGCGAATTGCGACTTCGGACGTGCCGTTTGCAGCCTGTGACGTCGATCGCAGCCTGCCACTTGCTCCGCCTAGCTGCGCCATGACCAGTTCCATGTCTTGGTGCTCATCGCTCCCTCGCACGACCTCCCAACGTCCGTTGTTCGGATGCCAATCAAGACTTGCGGCTCGTAGGGCAACTCGAAAGCGCTTCGGATCCATTCCACTCGCAATGGCCAGATCGACAGCGGTGATTAGCTGGCCTTGAATCCTCACGCCGGATGCTCCTTCATCCAGATCCTCGCATCATTCATTCCGCGCCCCCGTCAAAGTCGATGAAGGTACGCCACCAGACGCTCAAGCAGACCGGCCTTTAGAAGGTTGATCGAGATAGTAGCATTCTCACACTCTCTTTTGGCGGTTCGCCAGCGGAGGTGGCGCGAAGGTAGGCGTTGCAGTTCTGATCTTGTCAAACAGTGCCTGCCGCTCTGGTTCCGATGCATCAACCTGAGCCTCTGATATGATATCGCCGTTAAGCTGTGCGCGCATGCTATCCCATCTGCGCTTGAGTATGGACCAATGATGGTCATCATAGGAACCAGATATAATGACCGGACGAATTATAATTTTTGGTGGTGGGCTCGAAGTATTTTCTGTGCCCAAATAGGCATCCGCTTCGCGTGCCCATTTACTGTCGATCCGGTCGACACGGCCAATTTGCTGCTCGACGTGGGCCGGGTTCCACTCAAGGTGAAATAGCACAACCATTCGGCACGCCTGGTGGAGATTGAGGCCCTCTCGTCCTACGAGTGATTGCGCCACGAGAACTTGCGGCCAGCTTCCTGCGCGATTGAACGCTGCCTGCAAGAGCCGCCGCGTTTGTGGTGCTGTATCGCCATACATTAAACGGGCGAAGTGTCCTTCACGGCCCGCGAAGTCTAACAGATGCTCCGCCAGCCGCGCCTTCACGTTAATTTCAGAATCGTCCACCTGGTCCGCAATCGTAACTTCTCCAACGAGGGAGCGAAAAGCCGCCAACAAAGCGTCTTTGCTCCAAGGTTGATGTCGCTCGGAGAAACTGCGCTGATCTTCAAGCGCAGCTAGGAGCGCAGAGTTGCCATCGCGTCGTCCAGCGTCTGCAAGCCAGAACTCTCTGAGGTCGGCCGCTGCCGGGTCGCCGACAAGTTCTCGGCGCATGGCTTCGAGATTGGCTCGGCGCGCTGCCTCAAAGCGGCTGGCGCGCTCGCGAAGGCGCTCATCCACGGCCTTGCGATCGAGCCCGCGCGTGTTCACGGCTGGGTCGCTCAGCGCGACCTTCAGCGCAGCTTCTCGTTCACTGTCGAGCTCGCCAAGCGCAGCCTGAGGCCATCTGTTTTCTACTTTGTCTTCGGCACAGAGGCGTCGAACCATCTCACGCGCGTCGAGCAAGAATGTGAGAGCGCGCATCGGTTTGATGAACCTGCCAAATACGAGAACCTTGTGCCCCGCGCGTACGGCATGCTCGATTTCCTCAGCCGTACGGATTACCGCCGGATGATCAAACAGACTGATGCCCTCCTCACCAAGCAGTTCGCGGCTAAGGCGTTGCCAGGGACCGATCGGCTCGCCTGGCGAATCATCCTGCATTATCTCGTCGTCAAATGCCTGCAATCGAGCCATTTCCTCAGCCACGTCACGCAGATAGCGCCCGCTGGGCAACGACAGCCGCATCCGCCGATCTTGAGGACTCAAGCGCTCTTCGTGCAGTTGGGAGAGCGCTTCGCTGGCGAGGAAGATCCGCCGCCATGCGAGGGGCATTTTCGAGATCGGCACTTCGATGGGAACAATCTCGCGATGCGAGCCACAAACTTTCCCGAAACGCTGGAGCAGGTGGTCCTCTCGCTTGTCTCGCCGCAACACCCACGGCGCAAGTGCAGCATGTAAAATGCGGGAAGCTTCAGCATATCGGTTGACCAAATCCGAAGTAAGGGCCTCGTCAGCCTGAATGTTCTGGACCTCGCGATCGTAACGCTGGATCGCATCAGCCATTTCCGTCAGATGTTCGCTTCGAACACTCAACCGAGCGAGCGTGTTTGTCCATTGCTCGGGGTCGAGTTCAACCGGCGTGGCGGTCATGCCTAGGTGGAACGCAGTCTCTGACTTCCAAACCAGTGCGTCCAATACGCGTGACAAGGAGCTCTCGGCGCCGCGAGTCTTGTGAGCTTCGTCGATGACGATGAGATCAAACCTGCCCAGAGCGCGTCCCATGGCAAAGCAGACAACCTTGCGAAGGTCGGGTGCTCGATGCGTAAGACCTTCGCAAAGCTGCCGCTGCTCGCGAGAGGAAAGCCCGGCGAGGATACGCTCTGCGGCAGCGCGAGCAACGTTCTGATAGGCTGCTTTGGCCGGATCGCGACGATAAGCGCGCGTCCCTGCGTGCACCTTCAAGATAGCGTCAAGTAGCGCCTGATACTCGGTCTGAGTACCTTCCGTTTGCACGAGACGGCCAAGGGTGTGCGACAGCAATAGCAGAGGCTCCTGTGCCCAGGTCCCGGAAGGCAGCTGCAGCTGCAGGCGCCGATCCGCCAACTCTCGCTCACGTCGTTCGCGCAAAAGCTGTCGATCTGAAAGGTGTTCTGCGCGGGTATATGCCTGAATGAAGCCCCAATAGGACCGCAGCGGAGATAACGTGTGATCGGCTGTGTCAAATCGTCTCAGCTCAGCCTGCCACTGAGCTCCAAGGCCTGGCGGTATGATGATCGCGGCTCGCCCGCCGCTGCGTTGCACGGCTTTGATCAGCGCAGCGGCGATGAGAGTTTTGCCCATCCCCACTTCGTCGGCGAGTAATAGCGCCCGTTGACCACCGCGCAGTCGCTCGCAGATGGCCAGGAGCGCCGCGCGCTGACCATCTTGCAGTATCGTTCCATCGGCTAAGGTATCACCAAGGGCGGTCTCCTCGAGGCGGTCGGCAACGTCAGTCCATTGTAGCGTCATGCAGTTTTGCCTTTGACCGGTACGAGCGACGCGCATTGTTCCAGCTGCCAGCTTTTGCGGATTCGCGCGATCACCGGAACGAGCCGATCTCGCTGCTCCGCCGACAGGCCGGCTGGCTGGAACATGGGCTCAAGCAGCGCGGAGAGGGGGTCAATTCCGCACTGGCGCAGGGCAGCGATCATTTCGCCTTCAGGTTCGCTTACCGCTTCGAGGAGCTCATCCAGCCGGTTGGTCCATCGCTCCCACTCAGCAGGAGTTCGCACACCCTGGTATTCGGTAACTTTAGCGACCAGGCCCATAGCCCGCCTTATCGGGTAGTTGGCCGCTGCATTCTCAGGACTGGGAAAATCCTCATCACCCGCATCGTCGGGCGCGAGGTCACGATCGCGCTCACGGGGTGTTCTTTGCGGAAAAATCGCAAGCTCGTGCAGGACATCCTCGACTCGTTTCGGCGCCGGGGGAGGAAGAATGAAACCTCCGTCGGTGAGGATTGGGACTTCCGCGCCCGACGGGCCGAGTACGGCCGTCGGGCGGGGATCAGGCATCGAAAGTGGCAGGGGCAGCCACTCGCTGCCGACACGAACAGTAACGGTAGTGTCGCTTGGCGCTCCATCGGGCAGCTGCAAAGTGGCATTGCGCCATACGAGGTAACTGACCGGAGGGGGAGCGATGGCAGGTGCCGGCGCTTGGTAGGGATCCCCGTCTTTAAGGTCATCGACCGCTACCGTGCTGTTCAAATCGATTGGCAGCCGGCGGGACAAGGTCGTTTCCCCATCTCCCTGCCAGGTCAGAGGTTCCTCAGGAAAGAAGAGGACACCTGCTTCCAGATTGCCGCCGTTCCGGACGCTACGCGTAAAACCGACGCGACTAAGGTTTCCTGACCCGATGTAGCACCACGGGTTGGAGCAGTTCTGCGATCCTCCCGCGCTGAAAATGAACTTAGCGTGGAGCTTAGCTCCCGGCAGGTCGCGACTAAACGGGCGCCGGAACTGCCACTCAAGCTTCTCCAATTCCGGACGCTGCGCGGCGAGCCCCTGACAGGCGTCGTGGTTCAGTATGACATCGACGCGCGGCCTAGCGGTGGCAAATCCGCGCTCCGAGAGCTGTCGAACAAATTCGGACAACACGCCGCTATCGGCCTGCTCTCCCGTTTCGAAGTACCCTGATCCCATGAGCACGCGGTTGCGCTTGCGTGGTGCCTGGGCGAGCCCTTTCAAAACTTGCTCCTGCAACGAATCCTTGCGCGTGTCCAAAAAACGGCTGGGAGGAAGGCGCTTGGCAGGCAGGCGATTCACAGCCCGTTGCAGTCCGTTTTCAGGTGTTCCATGGCCCCAATCGGCCTCGAGAGCCGACGTATCAAACAGCTGCCTAAGCCATACAAACATCGCCGCTGCGGCTCTGATGTCGGAGGCAGCTTGGCGATCGGGAGTAGATTCATCCCATTCGACGATCCAGAACATGTCGAGGCTGGTCGACATTGGATCGTAGGTCCAATTCCCGGTAGATACGATTAGGCGCAGCCGAGAGCCTTGCTGACCCACAAAATGGAGCAGCGCCACCTTTGCGTGGAGCAGGTTGAATGACCTGTTGGCACTTGGACGCCAGAAAGGAACCGAGACACCGCGCAGGACCGGATAGTGGAAAGATGTGGGATGCAAAAAGACTGCGAGTGACGAGCGCCGCCGCCGCACGCCGGAGGTGAACCGATCGGCCATCTCCTCCAAGACTGTAGCATTCGCGGTGAAGCCGCAAACCCATCCGAAATTGCCCTCGAACCCTTCAGGAGGCGCGAAGCAACTGAGTATAGTTGTTCGTTCCACTCAATGATCCGCCATGCTGAGCTGCAGGTCGCGCTTGAGCGCGTACAGATTGGTGATCCTGGGAAGCTCAGGAATAACCGTATCGTTCTGCCCAAGCCCTTCTTGTTCTACCTCGTCGTCCATTCTCGTATCGAGCTGTCCACCAGCTGGGCCGAGGCCCACCTGCCCATTCGGCAACAGCCTGATCACAGTTCCGTCGCGCTTCGCGAGCTCAGCTACGGCGTCCTCCGCCGGTGAGCGGCAAGCTCGAGCAAATTCGTGGGCTAGCTGACCCGGGCTGGTGTCATCGCGAGCGAGCATTGTACTCGCCCGAACTGCCGTTAGCTCCATTGAGCTGCTAGCCGCCTGCGCTGCCTGGTGCACAGTCAGGCCAGCTTGTCGGCTTGACGTAAGTCGGTTTTCAATCGCGGAAATGACGTCTAGGGCAGCGTCGCGAAGCTGGATCAAAGCCACACCGCTGCGAATGTCATTCCAGTGAGGTTGCTCGATCCCTGCAGGGGGCTCCGTGCTCTCAATGTTTGTCTGGCGCAGAACTTCATCTGAAAGATCAAGAAGGGCTCTGCGCCGATGCGCATCACCATAATCACGCAATTGTCTCTCGAGGAGCTTGGCAGAACCAGTCGGTAAGGGGACGTCGGGAGCCAACCGCGCGAGTCGCGTCAGCTTTGAGCCGGTGGCCCAAGCTCTCAATTTGTTCTGTTCTCCCTTCAGGCTTTGTAGAATTCGTTCACCCGACGGCGCGAGACGATACATATTAAACCGCTGACTCGTGCCAACAACGAGTCCCAATCGCAGCAGCGGTTCGACAGTCCCCATCCGATAGGGCTGTGTCACATATGCCCCGCGTGCGCTCAAGGCTTTGAAGCTTGTATCAGAGACACCTGTAAGCTTACGGTGGCCTCGCGCTCTCTTGCGCCCTTCCTTCAATGCTTGGACCATGATCGCAGCTTCGATCGCATTGGCACACGAGAGTAGCCGAACCTGATTGCCAATCTCCTCAGCTAACCAGACGCCGAGTAGCGACCACGCGATGGGCATGCCGAAGCTCAGCCCACCTAGCCCTGGGACGGATCGGTCGTTGTAGTGTCGGATTGCGACCGTCAGTCCGAGCGTCTGCAGGCGACGGCATGACGGAGCTGAGTCGGGAGCAAACGTACCCCACTGGACGCTCATCGCATCCCCCGGTCAGGCGTAGTAAGATCGCTGAGTTCGTTAGTGCCACACAACACTTGTCCTAATGTCAACTCACCAGTCTCGGTCCAGAACACAGCAACGCTTTGGACGGCCTTGCCAGCCTTAAACTCAACGGCAGCGATGTAAGCCGCTAGCTGAGGCCAATATGTTGCAAATCGAGCTGTATGGTCTGCAATCAGCCCACTCTTGTGATCCACGATCATGAAGCCATTCGTGCTCTCAGCGATCAGGTCGACTATGATGCTCTGACGTCCACCGTCTGCCAGTTCGATTTCGATTGGTTGTTCGACATGTAGGCGCGAATAACCAAGCTCATTGAGTGTCTGCCGAAGAGCTTGCGCCTGTTGCGCGAGCAGCTCGACTTCAGCCTCGGCGATCCGGCAATGCTGGCCCACCCGGTGCCGCAGATCCGGCCTGCACAGCAAAATCCGCAAGGCTTCGTGGACCGCAGTCCCCTTATCCGTTGCCAGCGCGAGATCCGATCCGGTGAGCCGGACACCCGCTGAAATCGGCCGGGTCTCAATTTGCAAAGGCAGCGGCCGAGTGGTGGCGATTGTCTGGGAAGGACTGATGACCGGGGCAAGCTGGCCGACAGCTCGCCTTTCAATGGCAAACCTCGGTTCGCGATCATTCCTCTCAATGCGAACTCTGCCTTCCCCGTCGAACGACGCTGGGATCTCCTTGCCACAAATCGTCATGCGCGACGGGAAGTGCGCCGAACCGACAGTGATCTGATTGCCCTGCAACTTGATGCCACAGCCGTCGTTCAAAAGACGGCGCGCCGTGATCGGTAGTGGCGGCTCAACCTTGTCGTCGTCCTGCGGCCATTCGATGATCAGGCGATTACGCGCACGGGTCAGAGCGACGTAAAGCAATCGGCGCGCTGTTTCCTCGCACTCGGGATACAGTCCATTTAGAAAACGAGCTGTCGCTTCGGGAGCAGCAAAGTCAGGCGCATAGGCAAGTGTCGCCTGTTCGATCACATGATCGAGATCGTCGAAACCAGGAAACTTTGTGCTGAAAGTTCCGGCGCGCGGGTCGAGTTTGTGATCGAGGCCGCAAACGACCACGACCGGCCACTCCCGCCCCTTCGAGGCGTGCCAGGTTACAATCTCGATGCCATCGGCCTCGGCGCCAGCGGGGTTCGGGCGTAGATCCTCACCCTTCAGGCCGACCTTGTTTTCGAGCCAGCCAAGGAAAACGTTGGCACTCTGGCCATAGAAACCGGAGGCTTCACGCATATCCCGGTGTGCATCCATGAATGCCGCCGCTTCAGCCTCGAAGCGAAGAAGGTCCGCTCTCATTTGGGCGGGATCGTCGAGCCGGTCGCACCAGTCCCGTAGCCCGGCAACCTGGATCACCTGATGCACCAGTCTGTCCACGGGCGTTGCAAGCGAGTCAGCCCAAAGTCCCTGCAACGCCATGAGTTCTGGTGTCTCGATCCGGCCGTCGCGGGCCAGAGCGCCAAGAGCATCGCCGAGCGGCGTTGCGCCCGGGCCGAGCGTTGCCGTGCAGATCGCTGCATGATTGTCTGCCGGATCGACGGCGAAACGAAGCGCGAAGCATGCTGCCTGAACGATCTTGCTCTGCCACCAGCCTCCTTCCGCAACGCGGACCGGCAAGCCCAGGGCCCGCAGCGCGGCCGCATAGCTCGCGCAGTGGCTGTGCGTCGGGCATAGGATGGCAACGTCTCGGGGCTCCAGATCGCGCAAGGCCTTGGAATGCCTGTCCACGATGGTCACCCGATCATCCGTCACCAGAGAAAGGAGACGATCAGCGATGAAATGCTGGGGCTTTCCGCCGGAGCGGGCACCGCGCTTGTTGGCCAGCTCGATGACCTCCAGAGCGGTTTCGTGTCCTGAGGCATTCTGCGCGGCAAGCGCCGTATAGTCTTCACCGAAAAGGCATGGCCCCAGTGCGTTCACAAAATCCATGATGCGCGGATCGGAGCGCCAGTTCCGGTCGAGCGGGCTGGTTTCAAATTGCTGCGTAAGGGCGACAGTTAGTCGCGGATCTGCGCCCTGGAAGCCCATGATCGCCTGCTTGGTGTCGCCGACGATCAATGCGCGCTTAGCCTTGCGGGCCAGCGCCCAGAGAAAGGTGAACTGGATCGGGTTGGTATCCTGGAACTCGTCGACAATGACGCAGTCGACCTCGTCCATGATGGCGCCAAGCACGGCGGGCTTTTCATCGAGTATCCGCGCAGCGTTGGTCACCATGTCGCTAAAGTCGATGACGCCGAGCTCGCGTTTACGGGTCTCGTAGTCGGTCATCGCCGACTGTGCGCCTTCGACGAGAGCGCGCGCATGCGAAACCGCATCCTTGAGCGGTCCGGGGTGAAAAACCAGGTTGTCAGCTGCCAGCATGACCGCAGCTGCATGATCGTCGTAGCCGTCAGGGGTCGGACTGCCGCGCATCGACAGACGCAGGCCCCGCAGCTTCTGCCACAGCCGCCAGTCTGTACCGCCGGATGCGAGCAGCTGCTGAGCTTGCTTCAAAGCGCGGAAGTTCTCGCGGAATGCTGTCTTGGCGGTGGCACTACCAGCATCGTCAGCGAGCGAGCGAGGAAAGGCCTGAAGCAAGGCATCGACAGCCTTCTGGAGCGCTGCAGCCAAAGTCTCAGGTTTGCCGATCGGTGCACCGTATCCGGTCCGGATGGATGCCTCGACAAAGTCGGCCATCGCCGGATCGCTGCCTCGCGGACCGAGCGTTCGCAGCAAGGCGATGACGCCGAGCAACTTCTTGCGGAAGCTGTCCTCTGCGGTTTCGTCCGAGGAGAAGCTTCCTTGATAGCCAAGGGCTGCGAGGTTTCGGGAAAGCTCGCTCAATGCAGGATTTTCTTCGATCGAGCGACGGATCAGCAAGTCCTGCTCGTCTTCAGCGATCAGACGCTGCTGCGGAGATGAACCCGATGCGAAGGCGTGCTCGATCAGCAATCGGCGCCCCAGCCCGTGAATGGTGGAGACATAAGCTCTCTCGACAGCCAGCGCTGCCGACAGATTGCTGTCGGCAATCAGAGCGCCCCGGATCCGCTGCCGCAATTCCCCGGCGGCGGCTTCTGTGAAGGTGACTGCGAGGATCTTCTCTGGGCGAACCCTGCCGTCCCTGACCCATTGGGTGAGCGTTTCCTGGATATGGTGTGTTTTGCCAGCCCCGGCTCCTGCGGGCACAATCGAAAGTTCAGTCATCGAGTTCGTCCGGGAGGGTTACAGAAGGAGCGGTGTCGTCACGCATGAATGCGGTGATCAACGGACTGTCTTCGAGAGCGTAAGTGCCAAGTGCGGCGGCTTTCTGGAAGAATTTGGCGTCTGCCGTGGTGTTCGTTTCGAGTAGGCCAGCCTTGAGGGCGTCGAATCTCGCCGAAATCAGCGCAAGTGCATTCGCGGCGATGTCACCTGCGACGAGTTCGACATCAGTGCTGTCAAACACCTCGATGCCATTGAGGAGGACGTTGCCGTCGTTGAGCGTGTGATAGGCGACGGCCGGCTGCTTGAACCAGCCGTTCAAGGTCTCGCCAATGCGAACAACAGCTTCGTGACTGCGCTCATCGATCCGAACGGTCATGCGCCGATAGAGATCGACCTGCAGGTCCCAGCCCTTCTGCAAGCGCTGTCTGCGGGTTCCGGAGCTGCTCTTTTTGTAATCGACGACGATCGGCTGCCCATCGGGAAGGCGAAGCAGGCAATCCGCTTTGCCATGTACGGGATGGTCAAACAGGGTCCCGGAGAGCCAGAATTCGTTGCCCACGATCTCGGCGTCGAGGGATTTCAGTACCATCGACCAGTGCTTGGCGGACTTGGTGATTTCCGCCTCCAGCGTGTTGCGTTCGACAGCCCAGGCCGATGTCTGCAGGAACGGCGCAATCGCACGAATGCGTTCCAGAAGAAGCTCGGGCACCTTTTCTTCGATCACTTCGTCGGACGGGTGGTCCTTGCCCGGCGGGAACAGACGTTCGAACACCTCGTGGGCGAGCGAGCCGCGCAGCATGACGTCCAGCGCTTCCGGCTGCCACGAGACGTGCTCGGCGCCGAGTTCAGCCAAGACCCAGGCCAGCGGGCTGATGAGGAGCTTTTCAAGCCGGCTCGGGCTCTGCGCTCTCGGGGTACCATCATCCTTCTTGCGCAGGCTCAGGAGATCAAGATCAAACTCATAGTGCGTTGGCACTTCGATGGGCTCGAGGGGGTCGACCACAGGCCGCGGCTTCCAGGCCACCAGCCTGTCCCAGATCGTACCTTCACTATGCGTGAGCGGTACGACCAAAGATTCAGGATCATCCATGCCGGTGATGAGCCGGGAGATGAGTGGCAAACTTGACGAGGCGGAGAGAAAGCTGCCGCTGCGATCGCGTTCTGACAGGAGGAATATGACCTGGTCACTTGCGGCTCCAATCTGCCGCGCGAAAAGGTTGAGCGATGCATCGAGCTGCTTGGCCTGGGACGGGAGCTGCAAGCCGATCGTGTTTGAGATCGCCTCAACCTCGCTGTCGAGGAAGAACGGATTCCCCGAAGGCGGGGGCGGATAGGCACCGTCGTTGAAGCCGAGGATGAGAAGTTTGCGAAACTGCCGCTTAGGCATTTCATGCGCCAACATGACCGAGATACCGCCCAGGTAGTAAGGTCCACGTGGGCAAGGCGGTGCCTGGTATGCTGCGGCCAATTGGATGGCCTTTTCAAGTTCCGCTTCGGCGGCATCATTGGCGTTGCCGAGGGCGGCCAAAAGGCGCGAAGCCAGCTGCTTCGTCTCAGCGACATCGGACGCAAGCAACTCGTCCTCACTGAGCAATCTCAGGAAGGAACGGATTTGCTCCTTGAGCTGACCGTTCGTCGTAGGTGACGCTGAACGGATCAGCGAGAAGAGCGCAGCCTGCTTTCCGTTCAAGTCTTGCACCAATATGGGCTGAAAATCGTAGGCCATGACCGCATTTGCCAAGGCCGATCCAACATCCGGGGACCAGCACAGAACGGGGGAACAGTATAGCGAGGCGAGCGCCATGGCGGGGGCAGGCCGCCGCCTGCACTGCAGGAAATGCAGGAGCGCTTCACCCCCGACATTTCTGCGATCCGGCGCAGCAGGGAGCGATGATGCCGTAAGGCCCGCATTCGCGAAGGCTTCCGACAGGTAATGCGTATACTCCGGCCCCGATGGCAGGATGATGCCGATCTCGCTCGCCAACTGAGTTCGATCTTCGGCAAGCCAGTGCTGGATGATGGCGGCGGCGGCTTCGCATTCCGTGAGTGCATCGCGGACGGAACAAACCGCGAGGCTGTCGTCCATGGGTACTGTTGGCGCCGACGGATCAAGCAGATGCCTTTGGACATGCCCGGCGAGGATCGATTCAGGCGCTCGGCACGTCTTGGGGGTCGAGATCAGGCGGACGTAATCAATATCTTCCTCGTCCAGCTTGCCGTGGTGACTTTCGAGATGCTCGAGCACAGCGCGCTCGAGAGATGTCAGCTGGGTGCTATTCCGATCCCAGATCACGTGAAGCGACTGCAACGCATCGCCTGCCTCACAGGCGAGGAATGCCTTCAATATCGCCAGTTCGGACGGAACAATCGCTGGATTGCCAAGCCAAAGATCCCGTAGCGCCTCGATATGGGTGCGCGCCCTCCCGCCAGTTGCCAGGGCCTCGGTCGCAATCGATCCAGGCTGGAGGTCCCGCGTGGCCATCATCAGATGGCGCAGCATTGCGGCAACAGCCGTGGCGGTCTGTTCGGGGGCAACAGTAAAGCTCTCCGCCCATGGGGCATCCTTACTCTGCGCTTCCAGAACCTCGCGCAGCGGCATCTCGGCACAATGAGGCAAGGCATAGAGGCTCGCCAGGAGCTGCGGACTGAGCGGCATGCAGCTCACAAATGGCGCGTAGCCGATCCGCAGATGGCAGTTCTCAAACATTCAAACCAATCCCCCGACGACGGTCACGCCACGCCCAACACGTTCTCTGCCCACCAGCTACGACAATTTCGGTCGCAACATTTCCTGAGCCGCCGCGAGCCGCTGCTCCATCGTGTCCTGCAATGCCGCTGGCCCTTCGATCACCAAATCGCCCGCCCATCCAAACAGGTGATTGGCGAGCTCAAAGAGCCCTCCGGATCGAAATCGCACCAGCAGCTCCTCGCCATCATCTTCGAATTGCTGATGCGGGTGGAACCTCCATGCCCGCGCTCGCTCGACCGCATGCGGGCGGACCCGCAGCACAATATCGTGATCTTCCTCTTGCCAGATGCCGAAGCTGCGGGACATCCAGACGTCGAGATCCCAATCATCCGGTGGGCAACCGACTACCCCGCTATCTCGAACGTTGCTCATGCGATCGAGCCGAAAGGTGAATGGGGGATCATCCCGGTCAGGCATTTTGCCAAGCAGATAGGTAATGGGGCCATGGATCAGGCCGTATGGGACGACCCGCCGCCATGCTGGCGCAGCAGCCCAATCGGGCTGATAATCGAAATCCACACAATGGGCGGCAAGGATCGCTGACTGGATTGTTGTCAGATCCTCGGGCGAAGCGATGACGGCTGGCCCTGCCGCAACGCGGGATCGCTGCAACCGGGTGAGCAGATCGAGGTCATTGTCCAACCGGCGCCGCTCAGCGCTGTCAAAGGCGATCTTGATCTTGGAGAGCAGCTTCTCAAGCGCTTCGGTGTTGGCTGTGCCCTCGATCCGCCCGGCTTCGACCACTGCCTGGAGCGCGGCGACTTCGGCAGCGTTTGGCCTAGCATAGGCCCGGCCCGGGCTATCCTTGATCCTGAATCGTTTGATGCGCCCATCGACGGTTTCGTCGAGGTCGAAATGAATGAGTATGACGTTGCGGAGTCGCTCAACAGTTCGGCGGTTCACCCCAAGCAGTGCAGCCATCTCATCGAGCGACAAGCCTTCGATGCTTTGCGTCAACGCATGCACGAGTTTGAGTGTACGATCGAGGTTACTGAGGCGCTTTGTCATTACAGCCACTGCTAACTGCCTGTCCTGCAAGCGCAAGTCGCATCACGCACAACCCCCAAGTTATACGACCATATTTGTCGCACGCCTGTGTTTGAAATCTCCACATGGAACCAGAACTCAGGGAGATTGCGCGCAAGATGGCACGTCAAAGGGCAGCACAGGCGGAATTCAGCCAGAGCGAGCAGGGTGAAGCAACGCATTTCGCTCACGCTGCTGCAAGGGTTCTTCAGGCGATGAGTGTCAATCAGGTCAAGCGGTGCGGCGAGGATCTGATTGATCTGATTGACCGTGAGGTGCCCGTTGCTGCCTTGCATAAGCTCTCCAATCGGGAAAAGCCTTCAGTGGCCGAAATGCGGGCTGTCGCTCGGCAATTGACAGCGAAGCGCGCCGCGCCAACCCAATTGGACAGCGTGTTTACATGGGTCGGCGAGCTGTTCGGCCTCGATTCCGCCGAGGTCACCATTCTCAGCATCTTTGCCCGCTGGGGAAAATTTGAGTGCTGGCGAGAGCTCGTGCGCCGGGCACCCATCTCATGCAGCAACCTCACCCCGAGTGCTGTCGCCCAACTCTCCGGTCTCTCCGGCAACACCGTCGACCGAAAACTGATGCCCGGTGCACCGCTGTTTTCCTCGCGCCTTCTGCATGACGACCGCGACGGAGAATACAGCCTGAGCCCCCTGCTCAGGCGCCTGATTCGGGTCCACGCGGAAAGCCGGGACGAGATGCTGCGCTGGCTCATGCCCGAACCGGAGCGAGGGGGATTGCTGTGGGATGACTTCGAGCACCTCGATCCACTGCGGAGCATCGCTCTCAAAGTCCTCACGAGCAAAGAGCCTGTCAGCATCTTGCTGTTCGGGGAGCCGGGCACCGGCAAAACCGAATTTGCGCGCACCCTTGCCACGGAGGCCGGAAGCGGCGCGATCTTTGCCGGTTTGAGCGACGATTTCGGCAACGAGCCCGATCGCTCTGAGCGCCTCGATCATCTGATGATTTTGCGGGCGATGTGCCGTCATCACCGCGAAAGGGTCATCGTTGTCGATGAAGCGGACGATGTCCTGATGATGAGCGAGCGCAAAGGCAGTTCCAAGCAATGGATTAACCGTCTCGTCGAAGCACCGCAGGTTCCCACGATCTGGATCGTCAACCAGCGTTCGCGATTGGACCCCGCCGTCCTGCGACGCATGACCCTTGCAATCGGCTTCGATCGCCCGCGCCTGGCTGTGCGAGAGCGAGTAGCACAAAGGTCCGCTGAAGCCGCATCGGTTGACCTCAGCGATGCTGAACTGCGTGATATTGCTTGCCTGAAAGCGCCCCCTGCCGTGGTGGCTGCAGGTATGAAGGCGGCCCATCTTGCCAATGGCGGGGCAGATGTCGCGAAGACTGCGATCCATAGCGTCATGCGCGTTCTGGGACAGTCCTGCACGCCGGAAGCGTCCGGCTGCTCAGTCTACGACCCCAATCTGTCGCGTGCGGACACGGACTTGTCTCGCCTTGCTGAGCGCCTTGCCGCCACCCCAGACCGCGGTTGGAGCCTGCTGCTGTCTGGGCCTTCAGGTACTGGCAAATCCGCTTTTGCAAGGCATCTCGCCCAGGTCATGGGATTGGAGATCGAAGAGCGGCGGTGCTCGGACCTCATGAGCCCCTATGTAGGTGAGACCGAACAGAACATCGCCGAAGCCTTTGCCAGGGCGGCAGAGCGCGGCGCACTGCTGTTGATCGACGAGGTCGACAGCTTCCTGTATCGCCGCGAGGCCGGTCAGAGGAGCTGGGAGGTCAGCCAGGTCAACGAGATGCTGGTGCAGCTCGAACACCTCCGTACTCCCTTCGTCGCGACGACCAATCTGGCCGATAACCTTGATCCGGCAACACAGCGCCGCTTCACGATCCGTGCCACGTTCAATGCCATGACACCCGCTCAGGCCAGCCAGCTTTTCAAAGCCAGATTCGGACTCGACTGGCCTTTGGAGTGGCCCATCCACCATGGCCAAACCCCCGGCGACTTTGCCGTCGTTGCGCACCGCGCAAATCTACTCGCGGAACGAGATCCTGCTGTCCTGGTGCGCTGGCTGCGTGACGAGATTGAAGCACGCGGCGACCACGCAAGGGGCACGATGGGGTTTCACATCCACTCGGACACTGCGCCATGCCGACGAGCAGAGCGGTTCGACGAAGCAGCATAAAACCGAGAGAATCGACCAGCGTTAGTCGACCACAGGATAGTTCGGCATCGGCCACCTGTGTTCCGGGTTATCCATCATCAGATCGATGAAGATTGGCAGCAGGCAGCCCAGAATTGATGCGCCATCCCTCACTTGATCGCGATTGACATCGCTGTTCCAGGTTGCGCCGCCATGTACCAATTGGTTCCTCAGGACATAGAGCCGATCGAACAAGATCGAGAGGATCCGAGCGGTGTCATGATCGCGCAAGGCATGCTTGATCGCGGTTCGGCTGCGTTCAAGCTTCTGCTCCCAATCCGCGTGGCCAGCGGCCCCATTCTGGTGCTGCCAGAACGGGTGATAGACATAGCGATTGTCCAGCAACAGCCGTATTTCCTGACTGAACCGCTGCCAAACAGCATCGTAGACCCGGTGGCGCGCGTCGAACTTCACCAAGGTCGAGAAGAAAGCCTGGAACAGTCCGCGTTCGCCTTCCGGTGCAGAGCTACTGGCTGAAGCCTCAACATCACCGGCATAGGCCGCGTTGAACCCGATCCAGAGAAGAATGAAGCGGACGTCATGGTCCTGATCCTCGGCTTCCGCACGCCGAAGCCAGGATAGCGCGCGATGAACGCGCAGTGCCAAGGGGGTCTGAAAGCCGTCGCGCAGCGAGCGCTGCTTCTCTTTCAAGGCTTCGGGATGGAGAGAATTGCCAAGGGGGTAACGGTAAACCATTGGCACAGCTTAGCGCGGGGAATCCTAACCGAATAGATCACAGCGACATCAGCTTGGAATTTGGGAGATGGCGCGGATCCATTCATCGATCTCGGCTTCAACCCAAACTGCGCATTTCGGCCCCAGCGATCGCGATCTCGGGAACCGCCCCTCGCTCATACGCTGATAGATGGCGGAGCGGCGCAGTCCGACGCGGGCGATCACTTCCGGCAGGCGCAAAGCCTCGCCGGCGGCGCTGCTTCGGGCGGTTGAGGCATGTGCATTTCATCTGGTGTTGCATGCGGCATTGTTGATCTCATTTGCTTGGGTTCGGTCCCCTCCGAACTCTCAGGCTACCGCGACAGTGACATCGTGATGTCTCGGCCCACGAAATCATCGATGTGCTTGGCAAGCATTCGTGCCACGAGCTGTGAGGTGCCGTTGGCCCACCGAGGCCGCAGATCCTCAATCCGTCGCCCCAGGGTCCGCTGAAGATGGACTGGGAGGCTGGTGAAGAACTCTTCGAGAAATTCGCCCATCTCGCCATGCATCCACTCGCAAGCGAGCTCTTCTTGCCCGGCAAGAGCAAGGATAATGGTCGCGCGGGGGTGCGCTCCACAGGCGGCGAGCACTAGTGCCGCTTCGTCGAGCCCGATAGGCCGCTCGCCACGCGCTACGCGAAGCAGGGTCTCGCGGTGCATCCCACATTCACTGGCAATCCTGTGGCGGGGTTTGCCGCCGGCATCGATCGCATGGGCGAGCACGCGAGCCAGACTTTGATTAGCCGGTCTGGCAACGGTGGTTGGATGGTGCATGGCTGTCTCCTTGCATCTGCACTGATGCGATTCGCAGGCATATCGCGAAGCATCCCATGTAGGAAAATGAAAAGAACATACATGGAACATCTCGTTTAGAGGCGAATCAGTTCCTCTATCCGAGTCGTCGCCAAATCCCGGCTACCGTGACGGCGTTAACCGACACAAAAAGACTAAATTTACGTTCTTATCGTCGATTTTATGCGTTGAGCTGGAAAAGATGCGTCCGCATCTTTCCACCTCCGGACGGTATTGCCGCTGAACACTTTCCTACGAACATTTCCTAGATGCATGTGGAACACACAGCGAACGCAAGAACGCTGTGACCACCCCTCCAACCGGAGCTTCACATGCAGTCTCTCACCCTCCCCCGGCCCGCCAGCGTCAAGGGTCTCGGCAAGACCCTCAACATTGCCATCCCGGTCGCAATCGCGGCGCTTGCGGCGAGCGCCGCCTATGCCGGCGCTGACACGACCTTCACCCCTGCCCTCACGAAGTTCACCGACTTTCTGGAAGGCTCGGGCGGCAAGATCATCACGGTTCTCAGCCTCGCTGGCGGCCTGATCGGTCTTGCATCCGGGCGTTTTTCGCTCGGCCAGGTCGCCGTTCCGGTGGGTGTCGGCATCGGTGTCGGCACGGGTGTTCCGATCGTCACCTCGGTTGTGACCGCGGTCATCTGAGCGCGGCAAGGGAAGGCGGCGTCGCCATGGCAGACCCATACATCATTCCTCGACGGCTCGATGACCCGGAGCTTATCGGCTTCTGGACCATCGACGAGTTCGCGGGAATGCTGGCCCCCTTCACCTGGGGGATCCTCACCCAGCATATCTTTATCGGCATCATAGTCGCCTTCGGCGCCTGGTTCGCATTGCGAAAGGCAAAAGCAGGACGCGCCAGCTCCTGGGTAGCCCATGCCGCATACTGGTATCTGCCTGCGGGATTTCTGGGCCTCAAGGCAACGCCGCCTTCCCACTGCCGACTACTCGCCGGTTGAGGGGCACTCCCATGTTTTCCGACATATCCCACGAACGTCAGCAATCGCTGCTGCGCCAGCGGAACCTCTTTGCGCTCACCAGCGCGGGGCTTGGCCTCGCACTGGTCGTCGCTGGGAGCCTTGCCGCTACCCGCGACCGCGAGGTGGTGCTGGTTCCGACCGTTCCGAAAGCGCTCACCGTGAGCAGTGCCGGGGTCGAGGCCGATTATCTCGAGCTCGTCACCCGCGATGCGGCCCTTGTTCTCCTCAATCGCAGTCCGGAAGGCCTCGATTATTGGATGAACGAGATCCTGAAGCTCGCTGATCCCGCAAGCTATGGCCGCCTCAAGGCCGAGCTCGTCCGGATCGTCGACGAGCAGCGGGGCTCGGACGTCACGCAGGCTTTCGTGATCCGGTCGATGACTGTCGACCCCAAGGGCCTCACCTCGGATGTGACCGGGACCCTCAAGACCTTCGTCGGCGCGCAGGTGATTGCGAGTGACGAGCGCCGCTTCCGCTTCAGTTGGACTTACCGCGGTCTGCGCCTGGCGCTCTCCGGGTTTGCGCAGCTCCCCCCACAGGATAAATCGAAGGAGGCCCAGTGATGGCTTACCGATCAGGGGCCCAGACGCGGGCCTTACTTCTGAGCGTGGCAGCGCTGCTCGCCGCAGCAGCCGAGCCTGCCCATGCGGCCGACCAGTTCAAACAGGCCGCCGATGGCGCCGCGATCGAATGCAGCGTTTCGGCACGCGAGCTCACCCGCTTCGCATTGGTCGACGACCAGTTCGCCAGCGTCTCGAAGATCTCGACCGGCACGCCGTACAACGACTTTGCCGTGACCAACGAGCCGGTGCGCGGCGACATCTACGTGTCCGTGCCCGAAACCTACGCGGCGCGGGCCATCAGCTTCTTCGCCACGACCAAAAAAGGCTTCGTCTACAAGGTCGTGTGCCGGGTCGAGCAGATCCCGGCAGCGCAGATCTTCGTTACCAACCCGGCGATCGCGAAGAACCGTGCCGCTGACTGGGAAAGCCAGACCCCGCTCGAAACAAGCGCCGTCAGGCTCATTCAGGCGATGGCCAATGACCGGTCGGTCGATGGCTTCGAGGTACGCCAGGCTACCGCTAGCCCTGCGCGCGTTGGCGATCTCGAGCTCCAGCTCATCGCCGATTATCGCGGCGCCAGCCTCACCGGGAAAGTCGTCCGCATCCACAATCGCGGATCGAAGAGCGTGACGCTCGCCGAACGCGATCTGGCACCGCGCGACACGCTCGCCGTCTCGATCGCCGAACCAAAGCTCGAACCCGGGGCCAGCACCACGGCCTTTGTTGTCGGCGCAAACGGGGAGACCGGCCATGACTGATGCAGCCAATACGACAGGCACTGCCCCTTTGCAGGCCGAGAGCGCGGCATCGTCCGAACTTTCCGGGCTCAACACCCGCACCGCGCGCCGTCAGAAGCTGCTGCTGGGATCGCTGGGAGCACTCGCCCTCATCGGCGGATGCTGGTTCATCCTTGGCGGCGATGACAAGGCCAAGACCGGCGATCCCAATGCGGCGCAGACGATCGACACGGCGGGTCTGGTCAACCGCGATCTGTCCCAGCGCGAGTTCGTCGCGACTTATGGCAACCGTCTGGATGCGGTCACGCGCGAACAGAAGGCGCTCAAAGACGGCAGCATTCCACGAAGCGAGATCGAAGCGCAGCTGGCGGCTCTCAAGGCCGAGAACCAGGCCATGCGGGTCGATGGACAGTCCGCGATCGATGCCATCTCGGCAGAGAACGCTGAGCTCAAGACCCGGCTTGCCGCGCAGCCTGCATCGCCGGCACCGGCTGTACCGCCACCGGCCTATGGGCCGCAGGCAGGCGGCTATGACGCACGGGCCCGTTCACCTCAAACTAGCGCCGTCGCCGCAGCAGGCGACCCGCAGGGCGGAATGATCCCGTCGCCTGGCGAGGTGAAGCTGATGAGCTTCAGCTCTGACAAGGCTGGGGTGAGCGGTCTGAGAGTGGGCCGTCCCGATGCACCGCCGGTCGTCGTCGAGGATTCGCCCGATTACCTGCCGCCCAACTCCTACGCGCCGGCACGCGTAATCGTCGGCGTCGATGCCTCGGCAGGCGTCGCCAGCCAGACCGATCCGCTGCCTGTGGTGCTTCGGATTACCGGCCCTGCTCGTTCGGTCATGCAGAACGGAAAAGTTCTGACCACCCGGATCCAGGGCTGCATTGTCAACGGCGCGGCACGCGGGGATCTCAGCAGTGAGAAGGTCTATGTGAAGCTCGCCCGCATGACCTGCGATCAGCCTGGCGGCAGGGTCGCAGTGAGCGAGGTCAAAGGCTTCATCAGCTTCGCTGGCAAGTCCGGGGTCCGCGGCCGCGTCGTAAGCCGCGAAGGCAGCCTCATCAGCCAGGCCCTGCTGGCCGGGATCGTCGGCGGCTTCGGGCGCGGCTTCTCGGCCAACGCCAACAGCGTCTTCTCCGGCGTCACGACCAACCCCGACGGCAGTCGCTCCAAGCTCTCGGCCGGCGACATTCTCGGTGGCGGGCTTGGCCAGGGCGCCGCCGACGCTGCCGACACGGTCAGCAAATACCTGATCGAGCGCGCCGAACAGTACCAACCCGTCGTCGAGATGCCGACCGGCATCGATGTCGAGATCGTGTTCCTCGACGGCGTCTACGTGAGGAACTCCCAATGATCGAAAATACTCTCCTCGAGCAGGACAATCGTCGGCGCCGCTGGTTGCGCCCGGCGGCCGGACTGGCGGCGATCATCGCCGTGTCGGCCGCGACGGGATGGGGTGTGGCAAGCCTTGCTGCCCCTGCTGCCGCTCCGGACACGGCGAAGGTTCGAGAGGCGCTCAAGCTGCGCCTGCCCAAGACGCCGATCGACGCGATCAACTGCAAGGGCCTTGGCGGCCTGTGCGAGGTCGCGTCCAAATCGACGCTTTTCTACGTCGACCGCGCTGCGAAGTATTTAGTGATCTACCGGGTCTACGACATGGAAGCCCGTCAGGATCTGACGGCTGCCCGGTTGCTTGCCCTCAATCCGGACCTGTTGGCAGCGGGGGCAGCGCGGCGCAGCAATCCTGAAACACAAGCGGAAGGCGGCCCGAGCGCAGCCGCAGCGTCAGCCCGGACCACCCCGCCGCGCCATGTCCCGCTCGGCAATCTTCCAGCCAAAGGCGCGATCACTTGGGGTCCTGCCAACGGTCCGCATGTCGTCGTCTTTTCGGACTTCCACTGCGGCTATTGCAAGAAGCTCGAGGCCGAATTGAAGGCGATCGGAGCGCGGGTTGAAGAGCGGCCGATCTCGATCTTCGGGGCCGAAAGCCGGCGCGATGCTGAACGGGTTCTGTGCTCGCCCCGGCCTGAGCTGGCGCTGCATATGGCCTATTCGGGTCTGGCGCTCGCCAATCCCAAACCCTGCGACACGAGCGGGCTCGATGCCAACGAGGCCTTCGCGCGAGCCCACGGCTTTGGCGGCACGCCTGTGATCGTGCGCCCCGCCGATGGCGCCGTTCTCGAGGGCTTCCGGCCTGCCGCCGTGC
This sequence comes from Croceicoccus sp. YJ47, assembly GCF_016745095.1. Lineage (NCBI taxonomy): Bacteria > Pseudomonadati > Pseudomonadota > Alphaproteobacteria > Sphingomonadales > Erythrobacteraceae > Croceicoccus > Croceicoccus sp. YJ47. The sequence continues at coordinate 3,068,360 of NZ_CP067087.1, read as the reverse complement.
TCCGGGAATTCCTGCGCGCTGCCCCCACCCCTGCTCCCAAAGGATAGACCAATGCGTTTTCCGACACGTCTCCTTGCCTGCGCCTGTCTGGTCGGTCTTGCCAGTGGCTGCGCCACGTTCGGCACCAACGTCGAGGGCGATTTCACCTGCCGCGCGCCGAAGGGCGACTGCGCACCAGCCCATATCATCGATGCCAAGGCGACGGACAATCTGTCGAACGGCACGCTGCTCCATGCTGTCGCGCGGCAGAGGTCAGGCGTCGTGGATGCCGACACCAGCCGCACGGCGGAACGCACCTTGCGCGTCGTCTTCCCCGCTCATGTCGATGAAGCTGGAACGCTGCATGACGAAGCGGTCGCCTGGACCGTCGTCGAAAATCCGCGCTGGGCCACCGAGCTGCGCCGCAAGGCGGGTGAGGACCAGGGCGGATCCCTGATGCGCCAGGTCCGTCGGCAGCTGAAAGCCGCCCAGAGAGCCCCAGCACCGGACGGTGCGGAAGGAGACCCGAACGCACCTGATGAGGCGTCGCCCTTCTCGTCTGCACGCGACGACGCGGGTCAGGCTGGCGGCATCTCGGGCGCCGATGCCCCCAGTCCCTTCAACGAAACTTCAGATGCCTCGCCGCTGGTCCTCCCCTCCACGGCGCGCGAGGCCGTTGCCGGTGCCAAGGCACCGGCGGTCGAGGGGTTCGACACGTCGCCTCCCCCGCGTGATCGAGCCCCTCGGCCTGAGGCGGGGCAGAGCGCTCCGCTGTTCCCCAGCGCAGCGGCGATTGAAGCCGCGAAAGCTGCAATCCGCCCGGCAGTCAGAACCGGCGAACAGCCGATCGTCAGCACCTCGCAGCCGAAGGAGCCCAAGTGATGGCCGAACAACTCAAGACCGTCGTCGATCGGCTGCTCAGTGGATTGCTGGGTGATGCCGAGCACGCTGACAAAGCCCGCCCGCAGCTCATGGTCGACATGCTCTCCGACTGGCTCCCCTACCGGGTCTACGATCCGGCAACACGCCTTTACTTCAACGCACGCTCGAAGGGCTTTGTCCTTTCGGTTACGCCGCTGATCGGAGCCGACGAGCGCACCGGGGAAATCCTGGGACAGTTCTTCTCGGAAGGACTGCCAGCAGGCGCCTGCCTGCAGGTGCTCCACCTTGCAAGCCCGCGCATCAGCAGGATCATCGCCCCGTGGTTCGCCCCACGGTACATTCAGGGCGGGGTGTACGAAGCGATTGCCCGGCACCGGGCGCGGCGGCTCTATTCGCTCGTCTGGGAGTCCGGCTCGCCGGACGCGCCCTTCCATGCGCGGCATCACCAGGTCATCGTCTCGGTCGGGGTGCCGACGTCCAAATCGGTCAGCAATGAGGATCTCAAGCAGACCCGCGATGGCCTGGTGGCGATGCTCAAGTCGCTCAATCTCGGCGTGGTCGAAGTCGGGCCGGAAGCGCTCATCGCTGTCATCGATGATCTGACTTCGCCCACCACCGCCCCGCAGGACGATGCGGTGCCCTACAACCCGAATGATCCAATCGCCTCCCAGGCGATCCGCCACGACATCGAACTGGTGGTGGCTGAAGATCGCATGCGGCTCGTGACCGAGCGTTTCCGCCCCACTGGCAAGGTCAATGACGGCGTGCCCGAGATCGGGACAGTCTATCCCGATGCCTTCGATGTCCGGCATTTTGCCGTACGCAACATGCCATCGCGCTGGGCCCCGTGGGAATGCGCGCGGCTGATCGGCGACCTGTTCACCGACAAGCTGCGCTTCCCCTGCCCCGCCGCCACCATGCTGTGTCTCGTCTATCCGGACCAGGAGGCTGCATCGGCGAAGGCTGGCTTCAAGTTCATGCGGACAACCAGCCTCGCCGGGACCCGCAGCGCCCGGTTCCTGCCGCGGATCGGGGAACAGGCCGCCGAGTGGCAACATGTTCAGGCCGAGCTCCAGGAAGGCCGCCGTCTCGTGCGGGTCTTCTACGGTGTGACGGCCTATTCACCGCTGGGTCAGGGTGATCGCCACGAACGCGCGATCAAGTCAATCTACAAGGCGGCGGGCTGGGACCTCACCGACGAGCGCTACCTCCAGATCCAGGGATTCCTGGCCGCGATGCCGCTCACCCTGGCTGACGGGCTCGGCGCCGATATGGAACGGCTGAAGCGGTTCAAGACCGTGTTGTCGACGACCGCTGCCAATATCGCGCCCATGCAGGGCGAGTATCTCGGCAGCGCCCACCCCCACCTGCTGTTCGTCGGCCGTCGCGGCCAGCCCTTCTTTTGGTCCCCGTTCGAGAACGATGCCGGCAACCACAATGTCGCGATCTGCGGCAAGTCGGGATCGGGCAAGTCGGTGCTGCTCCAGGAGATGTGCGCCGCGCTGCGCGGCGCCGGCGCGCAGGTTGTCGTGATCGACGATGGCCGCAGCTTCGAGCACTCGGTCAAGCTGCAGGGCGGCCGCTTTGTCGAGTTCACGATGAAAGCGGGCTTCTGCCTCAACCCGTTCTCGATGATCGATGGGACCCGCGCCGCCGAGGACGAGGACTACCGCCTCGACTGCTTCGGGATGATCAAGGCCATCGTCGGGCAAATGGCTCGCCACAGCGCGAAGCTGACCGATATCGAACGCGGATTGATCGACCGGGCGGTCAACCTCGTCTGGGCGCAGCACGGCGCGGCTGCCACGGTCACGACCGTCGGCGAAATGCTGGCCAGTCTCGGCCATGACACAGCGACGGACATCGCAACCGCGCTTGCCCCCTACATGGCGGGCGGGACTTACGGCGCCTTCTTCGAGGGCCAGGCAAGCCTCGACCTCGATGCAGACTTCACGGTTTTCGAGATGTCCGACCTCGCGAGCCGGGAGGATCTGCGCAGCGTCGTGCTCTCAGCCATCATGTTCATGACCAGCCAGGCCATGACGCGAAGCCCAAGGTCGCTGCGCAAGCTCCTGCTGATCGATGAAGCCTGGTCGATGCTGAAGGGCGGCTCGATGGGCGAATTCGTCGAAACCTACGCCCGCACCTGTCGCAAATATGGCGGCGCGCTGGCGACCGCTACCCAGTCGCTCAACGACTACTACAAGTCCGACGGGGCGACGGCGGCGCTCGAGAACAGCGACTGGATGCTGATCCTACAGCAAAAGCCGGAGACGATCGCCGATTTCAAGGCAAGCAAGCGCCTCGATATGGACGATCGCACCGAGACGCTGATCCGCAGTCTCAAGCGCTCCGGGAGCGACTATTCCGAGGTGTTCATCAAGGGGCCGGAGACCGAGGCGATCGGGCGGCTCGTGCTCGATGACTATTCGGCAACGCTCTTCTCGAGTTCGCCCCAGACCTTTGCCGCCATCGATGCCGAGATCGCGCGCGGGCACCAGCTCGCCGATGCCATCGAGCGCATCGCTCATCCCAACCGCTGACACCCCATCACCAAAGGATCCCTATCTCCATGCCTCTCCACCTCGTCACCCCCTTCGACCGGACCGACCCGTCCGAAGACGAACACCCCGTCAGCCAGCCGGTGCGGACATTGCGCTCGCGCGTGGCCGATGGCTGCTACATTCTGCTTCGCGGCTGCCTGTTTCTCGGCTCGTCCTACCTGATGGCGCTGGGCCTGCCGCTGCTCTTCTTCTTGCTGTTGTCGGGCGGCAATCCCGATGCCTTCTTCGCCCATGTCGCCAATCTCGGTGACCGCTTCCTGGCGGCCGACCTCGCACGCCGCGTGACCTTCCTCGGCCAGTGCAAGTTCGTTCTGATCGGTCTCGCGACGCTCGTCGTCGTGTGGCGCATGCCGCGCTTCATCCGCGATCTCGACCGCGAACTTTCGGGAGAAAAGCTGTGAAGAACATTCTGGCAACATCGGGCCTGCGCTGGCGGCTTGCATCGATCAATTTCACCGCTGTCGTGGTCGGCGCCGGCATGATCGGTCAGGTGCTGTGGGGTGTCTGGGCGACGGACAAGCTGCTCACCCTGGAAAAACGCGAGGTCGTCACGGTCCAGCTGAGCCGGATCATGGGCGACTTCATCGAAGCCGAAGCGCGTGCCGGTCGGCCGCCTGAAGAAACCAGACTGCGCGTCCAGGCCTACCTCAAGGCCGTGGAAGCCTCGGTACAGAAGCTCGGACGCGAAGGCCGGACAGTTCTGGTTGCCGAAGCAGTGGTCGCCGGGAGCACACCGGACCTGACCGGGTCTGTGCGTGCCGACGTCGTGCGCCGCATGGGAGCCATTCCCAATGCAGCCCGCTGATCTCTTGATCCGCTCAGCTTTGGCGCGCCGGCTCGTGCTTTGGGGCGGGCTCGGCGCCGGGGCACTGGCGCTCTCCTCGCTTGCCGCCTTCGCGCAGGGCCATGCGCTTATGATCAATGTGAGCCCCAGCCTGCCCTACTGGGCCATCTGGGTCACGCGGGGGGCACCCGTGCATCGCGGGGACATCATCCTGTTCGACCCACCCACCTCGCCTTTGTTGGTCAAGCATTTCGGGGCGAAGCCCAAGCCGTTCGGCAAGCGGGTGAGCGGTGTTCCGGGCGACATCATCACCGAGCAAAACCGCATCTACTTCGTCAACGGTGAGGCCGTGGCCAAGGCCAAGCTTGAGAGCCGCCTCGGCGAACCGCTGGCGCTTGGACCTACGGGGCGCGTGCCGAAAGGCTGCTACTTCGTCACCAGCGAACACAAGGATGGCTTCGACAGTCGCTATGCCGCGATCGGTTGGATCTGTGGACCGCGCATACTCGGGGTCGGGAGGCCAATCCTGTGAGGCTCCTCACTCTGCCGGTTTGCACCACTGCGCTGGCGCTGGCCATCGCACCACAGGCAATGGCTCGCGATTACGGCCAGCACGGCGCGGTATGGCCGGTCATCGAACCGGACCTGCTTCAGCAGATCCATGCCAGGCTCACCCAGCTTGAGAAGACCGGCGAAACGGCCCGTCTCAACGAAGAGCTGAAGCGGCGGACAATCGCCCGGGTCAACCGGCCAGAGCCGGTCGCGGGCGTTACCCTCGCCTCGGCGCTGCGCAGCTGGCGTTTCGATCCGACGATCACCGTCGAGCGCGATATTGCCGACGACAAAGGCCGGCTCATCATTGCCGCAGGCACGCGGGTCAATCCGCTCGATACCGTGCCGCTCCGGGCTCCCCTCGTCTTTCTCGATGGGGACGACCCGGCACAGCTCGCCTGGGCCACCCGTCGCTATGCCAGCACAAAGGCCAAGCTCATCCTCGTGCGGGGTGCGCCGCTCGAACTCATGAAGGCCCGTCAGCGGCGCTTCTACTTCGATCAGGGCGGCACGCTGGTGAAACACTTCGGCATTCGCGCGGTGCCCGCAACCGTCGAGCAGCAGGGCCGCGCGCTCATCATCACCGAACTGCCCGTGCCTCTCAAGGAGCATGCGCCGTCATGAGCAAGAAAAAACGCCTTCTGTCATGGCTTTGCGGAGCATTTCTGCTCACCAGCCTGAGCGTCGTGTCCAGTGCTCCTGCCCAGGCTGCGGCCGGCCCCGGGCGCTGCACTGGCAAGTTCGTCAATCCGATCACGGACATCTGCTGGTCGTGCCTGTTTCCGATCTCGATCGGTGGCCTGAAGATCTGGCCGTCGAGCCGTCCCGATACGAGCAACCCGGTTCTCCCCGTTTGCCTGTGCGGTTTGCGGCCCGGCATCGCCATGGGGTTCTGGGAGCCGGTCCGGCTTGCCGACGTCAGCATGAAGCCATGGTGCTTCGTCAATCTCGGCGGGATGAAGCTCGATCCGGGGTTCGACATCGGCTTCAAGTCGATGGCGGGGCCATCGGCGGTTGGCGGCAACACCCAGTACAACTCGCAGTGGCATGTCCACTGGTATGCCTATCCGCTGATCTACTGGATGGAGATCGTCGCCGATTTCCTGTGCCTCGAGTCCGGCTCGATCGACATACTCTACATCACCGAGATTGATCCGCTCTGGCAGGACAGCGAGCTAACCGCGATCATCAATCCCGAGGCGGTCCTCTTCGCCAATCCCTTGGCGCTTGCCGCCTGTGCAGCGGACTGCGTGGCGGCAACGGCCAAGCTGCCGACCGATGAACTGTTCTGGTGCGCGGGCTGCCAGGGCACGATGTATCCGCTCAACGGCAATGTCTCGGCAACGATCGGCCATGTGCAGGCATCGCGGCTCGCGCTCGCCCGGTTCTCCTACAAGCTCCACCGCGAGCTCGTCGCTTGGGGGACGATGGGCAGCAAAGGGCTTTGCGGCAAGTACCTGATGCCGGTGATGCGCAAGCAGCAATACCGCTTCCAGGCCACCAATCCCAATCCGCAGACCAAGGGCCGCTACGCCTGCGCGCCCATTGGTGCCTCCACCACCTTCATGTCGGCAGGCCAGGTCTATCCCGCCATTGGCGAGGACATGGGCTACCTGGTCTGGCGCAAGCGGAATTGCTGTGCGCTATGAACAAACTTCCTCATCTTCTTGTAGTCGCCTCGCTTTCCAGCCTTGCTGCTTTGGCTGGCGCCTCGGCGCAGACGGCCGAACCGGACCTCGATCTGGCCGCTATCCGGGCGCGGGCCATTACTGGTGCCCCCGATGCCGACGCGCTGTCTGCCAATGCCCGCGCCAGAGCCGAAGCCCTGGCGCGGGAAGCGAGGACCAGCTCCGACGAGGCCGAGGCGCACGCTCGCCGCTACACCCGTGAGGCCGCCGCGAACGCGAAGCCTGGTGAGGCCAGCACATTCGATTTTGACCGGATGGTGGCCGATGCCGGCGCCATGACCAGCGAAGGCATGGGCGAGGCGCCGAGGTTCATCGCCTTTGCTTCGCTATCGATGCCGCCTGCAGCGCTGCGTGCGATGATCGACGACGTGACCAAGGCTGGCGGTGTTGTTGCCTTGCGTGGGCTGCCCGGCAACAGCGCCAAGGCTCTCACGGCGGCATTGGCCAAAGTTGCCAAGCCCGGCGAGCAACTGGACGGCGTCGGCATCGACCCGCGACTGTTCCGCGCCTTCGGGATCGAGGCGGTGCCCACCTACGTCGTCACCAGCAGCGACTTCGATCTGTGCGACGGGTTCGACTGCCGGACGCAAGCTCCGCCGCACGACCGGATGAGCGGCAATGTCAGCGCAGCTTACGCGCTCGAGACCTTCGTGCGCGGCGGCGGCCCCGGCGCTTTGCTCGCCGCCCAGCACCTCGCCCGTCTTGAAAGGCAGGTTCCATGAAACGACCAGTCATCTCTCTCGCTGGCGTGGGCGCGCTTCTGCTCGCCCTCGCCGGCCCGCTCTACGCCCAGACTACAACCGATGCTGCCAAAGCCGACGGCAAGGCTTTCGGGCGGGACAAGACAGCCGCGGCGCAAAGCGCGGCAACGACGAACCCGGATGCAAGCCGCATCCCCAATTTCGGCGGCACGCCGAGCCAGTCGGGTTATTTCGACGATCCTGACCGGATGAGCCGCGAAGCGGCGAGCCAGGCGACGAGCAACACCGGCTACAAGGCCATGCGGGATTCGATGGACCGGCGCGCCCGGTTTGCGCCGCAGGATCTCGATGCAACGATCGCGCGCAGCAATGTGATCAGCGATGACCCGCTCGCCTATACGAGCGGAATGGCCATCGGCGGCTCGCAGGGACGCTGCGTGCCCTTGCCGCTTACCAGCGGAACCGCGGCGCGCTACATGGCGACCTGCAATGTTGGCTTTACCGCAACACAGGAAACACGGACCTGCCCCGTGACGTTGACCGCGCGTGTCGAGCAGCGGCAGGTCTACGGCTACTACTGTGTTGGTGGTAGCGGGGTCGACCCGGCTTCGGTCTACAACTGCAACCGCTACCCCGCTCCGCAATGCACGGTCACGCAGTCCTATCCGATCAATCTGTGCGACCCCTATTTCGGGATCTACTGGGGCTGTAACTCGGGCAATCTAAGGGTCGATCTCGTTAGTTGCACGGCGCCGGTCGATGGCGCGACGCCCTACACGGTGACAGGCGAGAACGTCGTCACGACCACGCTCGATGAAAGCCAGTGTGCTGGTCTCGCGGCTGATACCTCGTGCCAGCAAGACACCGAGACGTGCACGGACAGCGATCCGGTGACCCGCATCGTCGATGGCATCGCCGTGACGCAGCCTTGCTGGGCGTGGAGCCGCAATTACAGCTGCGCGCAGTTCACCGAGGCACAGGACTGCCAGACACTTGAAGCCACTCCGGGCTGCAAGCTGGTGCGCGAAGACTGCCTCGCGGGGGAGCCCTGCCGCACCTGGGAGCGGGTCTATGATTGCCCGGTTCCAGACCAGCCTGCGAACACCAACCAGTTCATCTGCGACGGTGATGTCTACTGCATCGATGGCTCGTGCGAGACCATCCAGCGCGAGGCCAACGACGAGTTCAAGGATGCGGCCGTCGCCTTGAACGCGATGAACCAGGCGCGCCGCGAATTCGATCCGGACAACCTCACTCTGTTCAAGGGGACCCGAGAAAGCTGCTCGTCCAAGGTCTTCGGCGTGCTCAACTGCTGCAAAGGCAAGGGTTTCCCGCTCATCCCGGGCATCCAGCTGCTCGTGGCGCTGGGCTGCAGCCGCGAGGAGATGCTGCTGCATCAGAAGGATGCGCAGGGTCTGTGCGCCTACGTCGGCACTTATTGCTCGTCCTCCTTCCTTGGCGTGTGCCTGACCAAGCGCAAGGTCTACTGCTGCTTTGAATCCAAGCTCTCGCGGATCCTGCAGGAGCAAGGCCGCCAGCAGCTGAACAAGCCCTGGGGCAAACCGAAGACCGAGCAATGCCAGGGCTTCACCATCGACGAGTTCGCCCGGCTCGACCTCTCGAAAATGGACTTCAGCGAGGTCTACGCCGAGTTTACCGACGCCGCCCGCCTGCCTGACGAGCTGCAGGCAACCCAGGACATCCAACAGAAGATCGAGGACTACTATGCCCGCGCCCGCCAGTAAGGCCGCGTGGCGGCTGCTCGCCGCCTGCGCGATTGCCAATTCCGTTTGCCAGCTTTCTCCGGCGACCGCCCAGCCGGTCGCAAGCCGGACCGATGCGCCGCCCAGCGCACAATCGGCCGAGCGCCAGGATAGCTTCTATTGCGAGGAGCGGCGGCTCGGATACTGGTTCTACTGTGAGGGGCCCAAGACGCCGGACCAGAATTCGCCCTCGCCAGCGCCTGCGGCCAGCGCGACTAGCCAACTCGACGCGATCACTGCGACGTTGCGCGAACTGAAGGCCAAGGCGATCCTCGAGCCGACGCCGGCGAATGTGACGGCCTATATCCGCTTCCAGCGCGCCCAGCTCGACCGCGCGTCGCTCTTCAGCGACGTCTGGCAGCGGGCGATCTGGCAGGACCCCGAGCTCGACTACACGCTGCAGCGCCCGGTCTCGACGCTTGGCAAGCGCCAGTGGCAGGATTCGCGAAGCGCGGAACGGAACGCCGCGATGGCCCAGCTTTCCGAGCGCTACGGGCTGTTCTACTTCTTCGCCCAGAGCTGCGGCGCCTGCGAAGTCATGTCGCCAATCGTGCAGAGCGTTGCCTCGACCTGGCATATCGCGGTACGCGCGATTTCGACCGATGGCGGCCCGTCGCGGCATTTCCCGAACTACACGGTCGAGACCAACCAGCGCAGCCGCATGGGGCTCGAGCCCAAGATCACGCCAGCGGTCGTGCTCTGGGACGCGCAGACCGGCCGCCCCATCCCGATCGGCTACGGCGTCATGAGCGCCGACGAGCTGCAGGACCGGATTTACCTCCTCACATCGAAGGAAGCTGGACGTGACTACTAGGATGAAAAGAGCCGTCGCTGCGCTCCTTGCAGCCACCATCCCCCTCGCCCTCCCGCTGTCTGGCGCATCGGCCGACGTCGGCAGTTCGATGGACTCGTTTCTGAACGACGTCGGAGGCGCTGCAAACGTCAACGGACCGACCGCGTTCCAGGGGCAGTCGGCCGGCTATTACAGCCTCGGCAATGTCTGGACGCGGTTCCCGCAGAAGACCACCAACATCGCCAATCTGCAGCTGCCGCGCGCCCGCGCCGGTTGCGGCGGCATCGACATCTTTGCCGGGTCCTTCAGCTTCATCAACGCCAGCGAGATCGTCGCGATGCTGAAGGCAGTCGCGAACAATGCAGTTGGCTTCGCCTTCAGCCTAGCGATCGACACGGTCTGCCCGGAATGCTCGAAGATCATGCAGGAGTTCAGCCAGAAGGCTCAACTCATGAACAACCTCAACATCAACTCCTGCGAGATGGCGCAGGGTCTGGTGGGCGGGATCTGGCCGAAGGGCGACCTTGCCGACAAGGCGATCTGCGAAGCGATCGGCAACTCCGAAGGGATCTTCACCGACTATGCCGCGGCCAAGCATGGGTGCGGCACCAGGGGGCAGAGATCGAGCACGACCGCGCAGGGGTCGGGCAAGTATGACGACGTCAATCCCGGCGTGCCGCGCAACTACACCTGGACGATCCTCAAGAAGTCGGCGTTCTTCTCGCCTGGCGGCCGCTTCGACGAGGAGCTCGCCGAATATGCGATGACGCTGCTGGGCACGATCATCTACGTGCCCCCCAAGGACGACGAGCCGGGCAAGTTCGTGCCGATCGTCGGTGAGGCATCGTCAACCCTCGTGACTTCGCTGCTGGATGGCACGACGAATGGCAACGTCCTCATCTTTGACTGCGACGAGACAGAGAAGTGCCTCAACCCGGGCTTCAAGTCGCTGAGCCTGCCGGCATCGAAAGCGCTGCGGCCGCGGGTGGCTGCGCTCATAGGCGGGATGGTTCAGGCCATCCGCGACGACACGGCGATCAGCGAAGAGCAGAAGGAACTGCTGCAAGTCGCGTCCATCCCGCTCTACAAGATCCTGACCGTCCAGGCGGCATATGGCCGGGGCATGCCGACCGACGACCGGGAGACCCTGGCCGAGATCGCCAGTGTCGACCTCCTGTTTGCCGTGCTCGACCGGATCGTGAGCGAGGCGGGCCGCTCGATGTCGAGCTTCATCGGGGCCGACGAAGCCAAGATCGCGATGTGGCAGAATCAGGTCAATGTCGTGCGTCAGGCGCTCGCTGACCGGCAGGCCAACACGCATCTCAAGGTCAATGCGGTGCTGCAGATCATCGAGAAGACGGCGTTCATCGAGAACGTGCTGGCCGCCTCGATGTCGCCCGGAATGGCCGCCTCGCTGGACTGGTCGCGCGGCGTCCAGAGCCGCGCCCTCACCCACTGACCGAACCAACCACATCCAGGCGGGACAACAGACATGGTCGAGATATTCACGGTCGGCGGCGGGGACTATCTGGTCAACGTCTTCCAGGCGGTCGCCGCCTGGACCGGCAACGGGGGCTACAAGAGCCTGCTCCAGGTGGTGATGGTAATGGGGCTGGGCTTGTCCGCCCTGACCCTCGCGTTCAATCAGGACTGGCGCGCCTGGATCAACTGGTTCCTCGGCGCAACGCTCATCTACTCCTGCCTCATGGTGCCGCGGCTCGATGTCCATGTGACCGACCGGCTCAACCCGAGCCTTGCCCCGGCCAATGTCAGCAACGTGCCGTTGGGTCTTGCGTTGATGGCGAGCTTTACCAGCCAGGTCGGCGACTATCTGACGGGCTCGGCAGAAGTTGTGTTCGGCCTGCCCGGCGATCTCAACTATTCTAAGAACGGCATGATCTACGGCGCCCGGCTCTACGATGCGACCCGGTCCTTGCGGATTTCCGATCCGGAGTTTGCTGCCAATCTCGACGAGCATTTCCGGCAATGCGTGTTCTACGACGTTCTGCTCGGCCGCTACTCGATGAAGGAGCTGGCGGAAACCGGCGACATCTGGGCGACGATCGCGCCGGGCAGTCAGGCGCGCGCGCAGCGGTTCCTGACCCGGGATGCCACTTCAGGCCAGGTGAGCTCGAACATCGTGACCTGCCGCGAGGCCTATGACACGCTCAATGCGCAGTGGGCTGGCCTCGTCGATGCGATGGGATCGGTGTTTGGCCGTCAACTTTACCCCAACCAGACGGCCGCGCTCGCCAAGGCGAAGCTCTTTGCCGACCTGCCGGTGGCCTATCAGTACCTGACCGGCGTCTCGGCCAACGCGACCGAAATCTTCAAGCAGACGCTGACAATCAACGCGATGAGCCAGGCCATGCATTCAATGTCCGGCACCAGCGGCGCGGGCAATGTCGACGTCTACGCCCAGACCCGCGCCGACATTCAGACCGAGCGGACCTATGGCTCGATTGCGAGCAACGCGATGAAGTGGGTCCCGCTCCTGAACGTCGTGCTGACCGTGCTGTTCTACGCCCTCTTCCCGGTCCTGTTTCCCCTGTTCCTGCTTCCCAAGACCGGGCCTGTCGCACTCAAGGGCTACGTGACGGGCTTCTTCTATCTCGCGGCCTGGGGACCCCTGTTCGTGATCCTCCACATGATGCTGATGTACAAGGGCGCGGCTGACATGAGCGCGGTCACGGGCAGCAACGGCCTCAGCCTGGCGAGCTTTACCGGCATGGCCGACGTCAACAGCGATATCGGTCTGCTGGCAGGCTATCTCATCGCATCGGTGCCGTTCTTGGCAGGGGGTGTGGCCAAGGGCGCCATGGCGATTTCCCACCATGCCACGAGCTACCTCAACCCGAGCCAGAACGCGGTCGAGGAAGCTGCCCGGGAGGCGAGCACCGGCAATGTCTCGCTCGGCAACACCAGCTTCGAAAACTCGAGCGTCCTCACCCGCCAGTTTGCACAAGGCACGATCGCGCCGAGCTTCACGTACGGCGCGCCGCAGACTCGGACCTTCAGCGACACCGGGGCAATGACCACGAGCTTTCCGGACGGCAGCTACGACCAGATCCCGAATTCCAGCTATCCCTTCACGCCGACGCTGGGCCAGGAGTTCACGGCGCGCCTTTCGACGATGGCATCGCAGGCCCGCGCCAACAGCGAGACCTATGCGAATGTCGCGACGGAATCGACGACTAGCGCCGTGACGAAGTTCCGCGAACTCAGGGACCAGTTCAGCCGAGGCGCATCCTTCGAGAGCGCGACCGGCACCTCGAATTCGGACAGCATCCAGACCGCATTCAGCGAGGTCGATCAGGCATCGACCAGTCTGCAGCGACAATTCGGGCTGTCGCGCAGGGCCGCCGATGACATCTCTACCGCCTGGTTCCTGGGTGGCGAGGCCGGCGCCAAAGCGGGCATTTCAAATGGAGTAGCTTCGGCCAACGTCGGCCTGAAGGGCGGTGGGACACGCACATGGACCGACAGCGACATCGGCATCGCGTCCGAAGACCGTTCCCGGATCTTTGGGAGCCTGTCCCAGATGTCTGACAGCCGCAATTGGTCGAGCACCCGCGATGGGTTCATCCGCTCGGTCAGTACCTCATCAAGCTCGTCAATCTCGAGCACCGCGAGTGGCATGAGCGCATCGCTGACCGAAGCGCAGAGCTACAGCCGGGAGGCACGCCGAGCTGAGGAGCTCGCCAACCGGCTCGAAAGCCAGGCGTCATTCTTCGAAGGAAACAGCGCTGCAGGCAGCCTCAATCTGTCGCAGGCCTACCGAGAATGGGGTCTGGCCGAGATCGAGAGCAACCGCGATTTCTACGGCACTGCGCGGTTCGACGACGTCACTTTCCAGCTCAGCCCGGAAGGCCAAGCATTGCAGGCAAAGTTCATTGAAAGCTATGCAGAGCGACTTCGCGACGGAATCGACGATCGTCTCGTACTCGCCCCCGGACTGCCCGTATCCCGAACGGCTATCTTAAGCGCAGGCTCAGTGCGCGGCCGGGCACAGACCGGCGGCGGGGGCTCCGGTTCAGTGCCTCGCGTAGGTGCCGGCGATCTTCATGAAGAGGTGCAAAGGGCTCAGGCGGCTGGTCGCCAAAAGATTACCGGCTCTAGGGGACGTCTGGACGCGATCACCGAGGGAGCCCAAGGTGCAAGTGCAGAAGCAGCGGATGATGTGAAGGAGTGGTGACCTGCAACGGTCACCACAGTCCGAAAGACGCGCCAGCCAAGTACGAAAAACCAGCCGCAATGACGACTAGGACCGCTATCGTCAGACTGCGCGCCCAGGGGTCGGCCCAAGACTTCTTGATCCGATACTCCATCAAGCTGTTGTCGCGGATTGCCTGATCAATTTCAGACAGTCCTTCCCACTTGAGAGATCCGGGCGTCTGGGCGCTTTCAGTCTCTAGGTTCGCCATAATCGCATCCGTCACGTTTCTCATTGGAACATAGGGGAAACGCACCAGCTGGGCTAGGACAATTTGACGGACGCCTGAAGACTCGTACTCATATACTCTGTTTTAAAGGAATAGTCCGGCAATGCCTGCAGACACGTTGACAGAGAACTCCCGTAGGGCTCCCTTTCTGGAGATAAATCTACCTTCGATCTCTATACCCACAATGTGCACGTCATCAACCAAGGCCCGTTCGAAAACAACGCATGTGCCAACAGGTCGAGGTGGTTCGTTTGGCTGAGCGGGATAAGCGAGCACCACAAGGTTACAGCCCGTGGCTCGCGAGAACGCCAGAGATTCGTAGATATCAGCCTCGCTAATACGAAGCTGGCTCTTTTCTACGTGACCTTTATATTTGGCGTCCAATAGCATGGTAGGCCTAGAACCATCAGCCAAAAGCACGCAGTCAGGATAAACTGATAGTTTGCTCACTTTGCCTGTGCTGAAATTGGTCTTAGTGCCTAGTTGGAAGCCCTTTTGCGGCATAACAGCTGAACGACCAAAGCCCATTCGCGTTGCCAGCGTCAACAGGTCCTCCCAAACACGCCAAGTGCTGACGAGATAGCCAGGGGCATGTGCGCTGCCTTGCTTGTAGCTAATTCCAAGGCCTCCAAGCACGTCGACTGAGAGCTCGTGCAGCGGCTTCCAGGCCCGGTGCCTTGCTGGAATCGGCTTTCGGCGATTGCTTGGAGTGTTCTGTGGGGACAAATCTTCAATCAGTCGCACCAAAGCGCTGACAACTGATGGGTCGCTCACCTCGGGCAGTAGCTCTCTAGCGGCGGCCACAATGTCGGCGTTCCACCCGTTGCGCCGATCAAAGCGGGTTAGCTCCTGTTCGAAACCATCAGGCGAAGGAAAAATGAGGTCCAATGGATCTGGATCCCCATCAATAAAGAAGTCAGCCTCCTTGACCCTGCGGTAACTGCGGAGAGGTCTTCGCTTCCGCGAATCGTACATGCTCGTGATCGATCTGGCCACCAAAGTGGAAAGGTCACGAGGTGCGCCACTTGCAGCTGACAAGCGCTCTGTGGCCAACCGGAAGCCATGCCGGGAAAGTGTGGAGAGAAAGAAAAAGTCCTCTCGCCAAGCAGAGTCGGCTTCATCAAGCCCCAAGAATTTCGGTGCCACTTCCAATTCGACAGAGGGGGCCAAGCGGATGAGACCTGCAAAGTCGATGGCTCGCGCACCCTTACCATCCACACTGATTGGGTTGTAATTTAACCCAAGGCTTGAAGCAGCGCGGGCACCTGCGTCAGTCAGCAGGCTGTTCGCTTTGGTGCGATCCACGCCGACAGATGCTGCGATCTCATGACTCAGATCGACTGGTGAGCCATATTCTACAAGCGACAACCGAATGCGAGTGTGCGCCAAACGCTACCCCCTCGCAAAGGCCCTGAGGGCCGCATAGATGTTTTCCTCGTTGAAGTTTGTAGGGCCTTCAAGCCGGAACCGCAGGTCGTCGGCAAAAGTTGTCTCGCTGAATTTAAAGGGATTGAAGAGCGGGCCATCCAACGCGTTGAGGGTGGCAGCAATTCCTCGGGTATCGCCGAAGAATACCTCTTCGATGTGGGCCCGCACTTTGGCCCATCCAACACAAAGCATCCCCAAAGCTTCGTTCAAAGACAGTGCCTGAGGCTTCACGTCCGACATGAGTACGCCATGGCCGATCTGGAACTCAGGGCCTCTGCCGAGGGCGATTTGCTCGTTGACAGCGACCCACGCTCTTACTGAAGCTTCCAAAGCATCAGCCGAGTTGACAGGTTCCTCGGGCAGCGCATGTGCGCCCTTCGCTCCAAGGCCGTAGTAGGCTCTCAAAGTTTTTTCATCGGGTTCCAGCCGCAACGGCTCCCAACGGCGCAAAAACGCTACATCGAGAGGCTCAACAGAGGCGTCTGCCTGGTTCATCGCTGCCAAGATGTATAGGTCGTGGGGCAAAGCGTACTCAATCACATCGCCGCTGACTGGATCAAGGATCTCAAAAAACTGGGTTTCGGCCCGCCTAGAGCCATCAGCGGCCAATCGTTTGTCAGATTCGATGGCCACAATGGCGCCACCAAATACTTGCACAGCAGGCCCTCGATTGATCTCATCGATGATTAAGAGCGCAGCCCCATTGGCAACCTTGGCATGTTCGCTAGCTCGATATAAAGTACCTTTAACGATTACGAAATCTGGACTTCCTGCAGTCTTATTAACTGCCGGCGTGATGCCAGAAACAAAATCGCGGTATTTAGAGTTCTGGTGAAATACTGTTCGAAAAACCTTTCGGTTCATCTTGGTGGGAGCCGGAATTTCATGGGCAGTCCCACCTGCCGCAGGTGGGATGGGGATGCCTCCAACAGGGTTGTGTTGAGGCGGCCCCCCTGCAGGGGCTAAGCCAAAGGCTGTCTCAAAGGCCAGCGCAACTTCTGCCAAGAGCCTCGATTTACCAGTTCCCGGCGCGCCTGACACCAGTACGTTTCGCGAGCGCGCGAGAAGCTTTAAGGCCTGCCGGCAATCATCACTTGCCATTGCAGTAACGACCCGCATTAGTGAAATCCCTGTATCCGATTACGGCACGGTTACTGGGACGCACGGCGTCCAAGCAGTCCAAGATTTCTTTAGCCACCACGGGGTCCCAAACCCCCGGCGTGCGGAGCGTCTTTTCCTCAGCATAATAAGGCCATACTGATCCGTCAGTTAGCTGGATCAACAACAGCAAAACCCGGTTGCCAGCGCCCCCACTGGGGACACGGCTGGTATCGAAGCAGCCATACTCATGTACTCGAGCGATGCGCCCTTCCGAGGGGCGCACATCGGTTGGCGGTTCAAAAAATGAGTCTTTGCCGACAACCTGGTTGCTAACATTATGCCAGAAGAACTTCCCCTGGAACACGTCAATCTGAATTACAGATCCATTACGTTTCCGATTTTCTTTGATCGTGTTTGGAAACATCCGCTTGATGACTGGCAAAAGCAAATCGTACGAGCCAAACCTAAAATCGCGAGCGCCGCCACCTGTATCGGCATCATTTGATTGAGCGAGGATCTTCCTGAGGTCTCCAGGAACAATTTCTTTGTACAGAATACGGGCCACTTGGTAAGCGTTGCTAGCCATGACTTTGGCTTCCCCCTTCTTCAATCTCTTCTCCGCCCAAGGCGAGTTCCGATGGGACGTAAGCCAGGGCGCCAAGCGCTTTTGCCTCTGCCGCACGACGAGCCCAAACTGTAGACCTCCCCCCTGCGCGCTTTGCCACGGCTACCAACGCGCTGTCTCGTGTGATCGTCGATCTGGCCTCGCCCTTTAGTGGAATTTGGCCTCGATCCAAAATTGGAAAGTCTTGCAGTACCAATTCCATGTCCTTCAGATCTAACCCATAGGCTACGGCCACTTCAGCATCAATTTCCCCGCGAAGCTGGGCCATGCGTTCATACGTCTCGCGCGAAGCTCCAGCGTTGTCGATCGTTCGTAGTTCGCGGGCTGCGCTTGCCAGCTTTTTCCACGGCAAGCCCTCTATGGCTAGCCTCGGCAGCGGCACACTTTGCAGCAGGAAGTAATTCACGGTGGTTGTGAGCACGCGCCTCAACATCCAATCGAAGACAAAGCTGTTGGCTATTGCTGTCCAGACCAACAGCCTATCTTCGGTAGGGTCATCAGGAAAAAGGATCGTGGGGACCTTGTTGCCGCAGACCACGCCGGGAGGAATCAAGGCGGCCATCAGCGAACGTTCATTGGTTTGACCCGCAACGTCACAAAAGCCCACCCGCACCAAATCCGTCCTATACTGGCTTGCCTTGGGCATATCCGAGCGGCGAATCCAAAACTGTGGTGAGATCTGTGAGCCGCCAATGGGGTAGGCGTCCCACACAGCCCTACGGCCTGTGCCCGACACATGCCCTTTCACACCAAATCGATGAGCCTGGACCATGCGCCCCTCAATCAGTGGCATGGCTCCAGAACCTGCATGACTCAGAAATTTCGATCGCTCTTTAGTCATATCGACTTCGCGGCAGAACTTTGGCGCCCAGCCAAAGCCCGGTTCATCCCACGGAATGCCTGCCTCTACGATCTTGCAGAAGAGCTTCCATTCGGCAACGCTGCGCACCTCAGGCAAACTTAGATCAGCCCTTACAGAAGCCAAGGCAGTGCGGCCGATCGTTGCTGCTCCTGTCGTTTCCAAGCCATTCGCTGTGCCGCGTTCGTGCAAGAGCTGGATAGGCTCACGCTTGCATTTGGCTGAGCCAGCCTTGACCAGAGCGACCGCGAGAAACTTGAAGCGTGTATCGATCGCAAAGAACCGAGCGCGATTGTCGATGATCGACATGGACACGCTCTGGCTCGCATTGATGATCTTCTGGCGTATGGCCTGGGTGCCTTGGGAGCGAATTAGACCACCGGGCACGAGTGCAGCTACGATCCCCTTCGGTTTGCAGAGCTCAAAAAAGAGGTCGGTGAAGGCAATATAAAGATCGGGTTCGCCGTTACCTAAATCGGGATAGCGCTCGAGCAGGACACGTGAATAACTCGCAACTTCGTCGCGGTCTTGGGCGAAGCGCTGTTCGTCGATTTCATGAATTTGGGCTCCGTAGTGACGCTGGGTGCCTGAAGATTTTAGGAACTCATGCCGAGACAGTTTAACCTTCTCCCAAGGGGGATTGCCGATCACGGCATCGAAGCCATCAGGAGACATGGACGCCCAGATTTTGCGATCCGCAATTAGGCTGTCGCCGCAATACCAACGTGCTCTCATGGCTTTGAGGACGGCGACATCATCGGTAAAGGACGCCAGGCTCAGTAGGGCGGCCCGCAACGAGTTGGCCGACAAGTCAGCTGCGTTGACACCGCGGGCTAGCCACTCAGCCGCTTTAGCCCGATCTAGGCCGCACACCGCGTGGGTCAGAGCAGCCAACAGAATACCCGCGCCGCAGGCCGGATCGATCACCCGGCTTTCATGAGTCAGTTTTGGCGCTGCCAGCTGCGCCAGCCTCGTGGCTAGTCGGAAGTCTGTGTGATAGGCGCCGGTGTTCTTCCGGTTATGTTCATGCAAGGATTCCCTAGCAAGTGCGCTCAATGCAAGAGCGTGATGGATTGGCGATCGTTGGATTGCACTGGCGACGGGTGCGGCAAGCGCCATCAGCTCCCCAGGTCGCCTCTTGCTGCGAATGCCGAACGCCTCATGATACGATGCTAGGTCAAAGCCGCCAAAGCGAGCCGAAGCAGCTTCTAATACCTGCAGTCGGAGCTCAAAGCTGGCCATCCCATGCGCGCCGCCACAAGCTTCGGTAAGGGCTGCTTCTGCCGGAGCGAGGCACTCAGCTTCAAACGGCCGGGGAGCGCTCATACATAGTTCTCCACAAGAACCGATTTTGCGCCATTAAAGGCTCCGACCTCAAAACTACCCGATGCAACCTGAGGCTTCTCAATAATAACCAAAAACTCGTTTACATCCGATGCAGATTTGCTTGCCACTTTATTGGGGCGGTAACGACCTACTGATCCAAGTGGATGTATGGTGAACTTTCCAATTTTTGAGAGTTCCTCTTTCATACCATCCATGGATATGTGGCCTTCGCTACTATACGACAAAAGAACTTTTGAAGCCCTCAAGCTCTGCACCAAATGTGATAGAGTCTTAAGTGCACGGCTTTTGTAGCAAAAATCTGATGCTCGATCTTTCCACGGCCGCAGACCTGCTACGCCCTCGACCTCTGGCTCGTCTCCCAAAGCCACGGTTTCAAGAATGTGATAGTAACTGGCGTACTGGCGCTTTGTGTATGGTGGGTCGAGGTACACTAAGTCTTGGACCTCATTGCCTACGTCGAAAACATCGCCAACCGAGGCCTCAACGAGAACATTGTTAGATTTCAATTCCCGGCAGCGCATGTCGATCTTTCCTCGAGACTGACTCGTCCACTTGGAGAGAAAGCACCCGAAGGTCCCAGCGATATTTGCCACGCGATTGAGGGCGCCAAAGAGGTCAGCAATTAGCAGCCGCTCTTCGACTTCATTAATGTCACCGGCAGCTCGCCAGCATGCGATCAGGATCCGCATGGCGTCGATACGTGCAGCATTCTCTTCAGTGAAGTAACGCCGCTCGAGACCACAAGAGCCAAACGATGCCGGACTGTATGCACGCCACATGAAGCCAAACACAGGCTTTGCGGCATTGAGTTTAGCAATGGCACCCGAATAGCCGCCGAGTTTCTTGAACGTAGCTTGCTCACGGCTGATAAGTCGTGCCCCGGCGGAAATAACTGCCGAGTGTAAGCTGTCGTTTATCCGTACATTCCAACCTTGAGCAGATGCGGCCTCGGCTACTACACCGGTGCCGCAGAAGGCGTCTACAAAGAAGCCCCCAGCTTTAGGCTCCCCTATGTAATCGATGATTTGGTCGACCAGCCTCGATTTCGAGCCAATATAGCGAAAGGTCATTCTGCAGCCGCTCCAGCCTCTGACCTGCGGCTCGAACGCGTCGGTTTTGGTGCGGGGGTCATTATGGTTGTCGATCCAGGGGGTACGATCCCCTTGCTATCGCAGTAGTCACCCAGCAACACCTCTAGCATGTTCACCATGCTGCGCTGCTCATGATCCGCGGCTTCTTTCAAGGCCTGCTTGAATGTCGGGGAAACCCGGAGATTCAGGGTTTCGCTCTTGGTGTCAGTGAAACGCATGGCCTGCCCCGCAAATGTCTGTGCATTTGCGTTATTACACAAAAGGTAGACCGCCGGAACCCTTATTAGCTCCGTGATTAGCGATGGAGCGCGGCCAAGCCTACCCGTGGCGCGCTCACGAACACCTGTCCTCAACCTGTGTTGTTCTCATTTAACGCGAGCCTAACGGTTGCGAATGCATCGCACAGTCTGTCAGACTTCATCAATTGAGCTGATTGCATTTAGATACCTCTGCAACCGCTCTTCGGTGCGCCGACGAGGCCGCCGACCCGACTTCAGATCGGACACCAGCCTTGGGTCCCCAACTACCAACCTGCCGAAGGTGCTTGGCGACGTCTGGGTTCGCGCCAGATATGCCTCGATCTGCTCCAGTAGCTCCATCGCCCTCGACTCGCTTTAGGCTTGTGTTCTTGTTATGTTCTTACTAGGAATGCTTCCTAGAGTCTAGGATGGATTTTCCTAGATACCCGCGATAGGACTGGCAGTCATGGACGACGCACGAAGAGCACTGGATGAACTGATCCAGCAACGAGGAGTGAACTATTCCTCGGTTTCGCGTCTGCTGGGGCGCAATGCAGCGTACATCCAGCAGTATATTCGGCGCGGCAGCCCGCGTCAGCTGGACGAGCAGGATCGCTCGGTCCTGGCGCGATTTTTCGGAGTCGATGAGAAGGTTCTCGGAGCCCCTGCCCGCCGCTCAGGGCCGGTGGTCGAGCTCGTCCATGTGCCTTTGCTCAATGTCGAGGCATCAGCCGGCCACGGCGCTCTGGCCGAAATGGAAGCCAAGTCCGCGCAGTTCGGCTTCGACGAGAAGTGGCTGCGCCGACTGACCGCGAGCAAGGCATCGAGCCTCTCGATTATCGCGGTCCATGGGGACTCCATGGAGCCCACCCTCCACGATGGCGACGAGGTTATGGTCGATCTCGGGGATGGCCAGTCGCGGCTGAGAGACGGGATCTATGTCCTGCGGATGGACGACATGTTGAGCGTAAAGCGCATTGCCCTCGAACCGCAGGGCAAGCGCGCGTCGGTTCTGAGCGACAACCCTGCCTATCCAAGCTGGCGCGGCCTGGAGAAACGCACGCTCAACATCGTCGGACGGGTTCTCTGGTTCGGACGGGCGCTCTAAGGTGGCCTTCTGATGCTTGCCCGGCTTGCCGCTTCGATCGTCGCTTTCGGGCAGACCTTTACCTGCACGCCAACCCATGTCTGGGATGGCGATGGTCCCGTCTGGTGTGCGGAAGGCCCTCACCTTCGGATCGCCGGTATCGCTGCCCGGGAAATGGACGGCACCTGCCGCACCAATCAGCCCTGCCCAAATGCCACGGCAATCGAGGCGCGCGACGCCCTTGTACATCTGATGGGCGGCGCGAAGGGAACAATTTCGACCGGTCATGTGGTGGTCAGAGGTCCGCGGCTAACATGCCGCTCCGAGGGGTCCGCAGGCGGAAACAGGACCGCTGCCTGGTGCCGCCTGCCGTCAGGTGCCGATTTGTCATGCGCCATGATCAAGACCGGCACTGTCATGCGCTGGGATCGCTACTGGAAAGGCCCGGCTTGCCGGTGAGCAGCACCACACATCTAATCGGCATCGTTGAGCGGGCGGCTAACGGGCCGGTGCTGCAAACCGATGGTGGCGGGACCTGGGAGCTCGACAACACCCGCCAGGTACGCAAATTCATCGGCTCTCGCGTCGAAGTGGTCGGCGAGCGTTCGGGGTTCAACGGGTTTGTCTGTGACCAGATATGGTCGGTCGGACAGCCTCGACCGACTGCATTCAAACTCCGGCTCGAATTCATACTTGCCGCAGCCTTCGTCGCCTACGGTCTTTACGCGACGGTTGGCGGGGTCGTGAGCGCGCTCGGCTGATGCTGAGCGACTGGGAGCTCTGGGCCTGCGCAAACCATGTTCTACAGACCCATGGGGACAAGGCACCCGTGCACGTCGCCGAACAGATTGGGGCTCTCGCACTAGCTGGCGATGAGGCGGGCATTCGGACATGGCAGGCTATCGCCGAGCGGATTGTCCAGCTGAGCTCCAACGCCACGGACCGGCCACTGCAGTAAACCTCCTCGACAAGACTACCAGTTCATCCGATCGGCGACAGATCGCCCGGAAACAAACACGACTGCGCGGCCGGGCCGCCCTGGCTGTCGCCTTCGATGGTGAAGCCGCGCATGCGTTCGACCAGATGACGAGCAAGATCGACCCTGGCGCTGCGCTGAGCGCGCGGATCATCGGCATTGAGCCGGACGAGCGTGTGCTCCGGCGCAACAGCCAGCGCAACTTCGAGATGGGTAAGAAGGATATCGTCGGAGATTCGGGGCATGGGTCTATGAGAACAAATAAAGAACTTCGCGTCAACCGGCCATGCGCGGACGCATGGGGACAGCGGGACGCTAGATGCCGATCTCGAACGGCTTCGTGATCGAACGGTCAAGTTCTGGCGGCTTGCGTTCCGGTGCAGGAGCCACGCGATCTTTGGCCTGACCTTTGGATGCCGCATCGCGGAGGAGATCGACCGTTTCAAGCGCCGAGCGCTTCATGCCGGCATTGCGTTCGACCGCAGTTTCAAGCTTGCCAGCATTGTCGACATATAAGGTTAGGCCATCGCGCAGCCGCGTGACTGTCACCAGGAACGTCTGCTGATTGGCCAGATTGCGCTCGCGGCTGTCCATCACCGCAATGCCGCGATCGGAGGTCAGCCCCTGCGCCATATGGGCATTCAGCGCATAGGCAAGATCGAGACGTCGCAGCATCGGGTCGCCCTGCTCGAGCCTGTGCTCTGCGCCCAAGGATGTCTTCACCACGACAGTCCCTTTGTCGACTGCGATAATCCGGGCCTGGTCGGCATTGAGCAGGCCCCGCTGGTGATCCGTCTCGGTCCACCGGATCCTGTCGCCGGTGTAAATGTCGAGGGCGCGGACTTCGAACAGGCGTAGCGGATCCTGCTCACCTTGTAGCCGGATCTGACCAGGACGAAACTCGAACTGGCGGCCACGCGCGTTCTCCAGCGTGACCCGCTCGCGCGCCACATCGGTTCCGACCACACGGTATTCGCCTGCTGCAAGGCCCTGGCTGCGCTGACGCCGCGCGACATCGACCACCATGCCGGGCGCATAGGTGCTCGCATAGCGCAGCTCCTCGCGGGTTACATTGACGCGCGACAGGGTCTGGAGCCGCATGGTTTCAGGACCGAGCTCTCCGCTCGCCTTTAGGCCGGTCTGCACAGCATCGTTCACGGCGCTGCGAAGGGTTCGGCCTGAGGCATAGATCGCGGTTGCCTCGCGCTCGGCGGTCGAAAGCAACAGCCAGGCGGCGGCCGCTTCGATAGCAACGTCGTTCCCCACCTCGATCACCTGGGGTGCCAAATGGCGCATGGCGTCTTCGATGCGCCCTTCTTGCGCCGCCTTCTGTGCTTCTCGAAGGCCCTCTGTCCGTGCGCGGAGATTGGTGCTCATGACGGCCGTCTCAATCCCGGCTTGCTGCATCACATCGAACGGCTTTCCGGCATCGACGGCACCCAGTTGCTTGCGGTCGCCAATGCTGGCAAAGCGGCCGATCTCGAGCAGGTTGGCCAGCCGCACCAGCTTCTCCTTGTCGGCATTGCCGACCATCGAGGCCTCGTCGAGCAGCACGACGGTGCCGCGCATGTCGGCCCGCGCCTCGGCGAGACGGTCCGCATCGGGCCCTTCAAGGAGATCGCGGTGCCGGGCGAGGAACCGCGACACCGTCATCGATGGAATACCCGTGTCGCGCTCGAGCATCTGAACCAGCGTGTTCTGCACCGCGAGCCCAAGCACGCCCCTACCCTCCTCGCGCAGGATTTCAGCGACGGGTTTGAGGACCGTGCTCTTGCCTGCGCCCGCGACGCCCTGGATCGCGACGATGCGGTTGTTCGAGCCAAGCAGCAAACGCCCTGCCCCTTCCTGTCCGGCGTTCAAGGTCATGCCGTATTTGATCTGGGACAGGGCCTGCAGCCGGGACCCCGCAAGGTCGGGAGAAACAATCGCCGGCGCGGCGCCGCGCCCGTCTTCGACCCCGGCAATGATGCGCTGTTCGAGGCTTATAGCGTCGCGTGTCGTCAGCAGTTCCCGGTCAGCGCCCCTGCCCTTCTCCAGATGTCCCTGGCGAAGCAGCTGGTCGACGCGGTGCTCGATGTCAGCGAGCGAGGTTGGGAGCGCAAAGCTAAGCGCTGCACGGTAGATGTCGGCCCGGGTGAAAGCCGCCTCCCGCTCGCCCAGATGCCGCACAGCCGAGGCGACTGCATGAATTGCGGCGACCTGCTCGACACTGCGGTTGGTCAGCCGGGAAGGTATCAGCGGGTCACCTTCGCGCAGGCCAAGGCGCTCGGCAAAGGTGGTTGCGAGGGCCTGAACATTGCGGACAAGCGCGCGCATCGTTGGCCTCAAGCCGGTCACATTGCCAAGATCCTGCGCACTGCGAGCATTGGCTCTGGCAATCACCGTGGCTGGATCAAAGCCCAGCCTCGCGGACGCTTCCTGCCACTGCTGCGTCAGCGCATCGCGATCTTCGATCCGCCCCTTGTCGGCCCGGGTCATCAAGGTTGCAGCATCGAGCACGCCTGGCCCTGAGAAGTTCATCTGGGAGGCCGCTTCCAGGATTTCCGCTCGCCGGGAACTGAAGGAATCGCGGACCGCCTTGGGCACACCTACGGCCTCGAAAGTGCCATGCTTGCCGAACTCACCAACCTCGTAGCCGAGCTTCTCGACGCTCAGGCGAAATCGCGCCATCGTCATGGCATTGAGCAAGGTATTGTGCTGCCAGAGCTTGTCATTGCGCAGCGCCCGCCATTTGCCGTCGCCCCCTCGCGTCACATTGGCAATGACGGCATGAAAGTGCGCGTTGGGCTCCTGGTTGCGATTGGTGTCGTGCTGGAACAGCGCGATCGCAAGGTTGCCGGTCTGGACGGTACGCTCCTTTCCGCGAACCGCCATCCGGGTTTCGGCTAGGTTCTTTTCGGCCCAACGCAGGGTTTCCCGGACGGCCGACCCGTAGGCATCGAGGATCCGTTTGTCGCCGCCCACCAGAACCAGGACCGACCAGCTTTTCGGCATCGAAAAGGTGAGGTCGGTCCCCGCCCGGTGCGCCCGGTTGTCACTGCCCACGCGGCTACCATCGGGCAGCAGTCCCTTAAGGACCGCCTCGAATTGCCGTGCGTCTACGGAACCAGTAAGCCCGAGCGCGGCAGCGCCCTTCCCCAGCCATTCACCCGAGCGATCGGCATCCGCCCGCGTGTAGTAATTGTCGGCAGCGAAGTAGTTGGCCGCGCCGCCGGCGGTGCGGACATTGGCTACCGACAGCATCGATCGGTGCCCAACGCCAAGGCAGTTGGCGACATGCTCACATCTCCATGTCGCCAAGATCGGGACCAGTGATCGGCGGAGGCTCGTGCTCCCGCAAACCATCCTCGATCATCAGCTTGCGCGCGGTAGCATCACTCGAGCTTTGGCTCTTCGGGTTATCTGGCTTGCCCTGTTGCAGCCCTTCCGTTCCGGGCGTGCTGGCCTGAGGCGTGCCCTTAGGCGAAACCGACTGATCCCGCGCCGCTGCGGCTTCGCCTGTCGGGAGAAGTGGGCGGGCGGAAGGTCCAGCCTTTCGCGGCGGAGCATCAGTTCTGGTATTCGACCGGTCCGTCTTGGCCTTGCCCGCCTTGTCTTGCCCGGAACGAGTTGCCGGTTCTCGCTCCTTCGACGTCTTGCCGGGTGTGCGTTCCACTGCTCGCCCAAGATCCTTGGCAGGCGCGTGAGGCTCCTGTCTCGGCGCGGCTTTCGGTCCCTGATCCAGGGCCAGTTCTCCCTGCTTTGGAACGACCGGCTTGCCCGCTCCGTCATCGTTGGACGAGGGATGCTCGCTACCTGTTGGCGCTGCCTTCTGCTCGGCCTGCTCCGCCGCAGAATGGGGCACCGTGACCCTTGCCTTCGGGCTTTCCTTGACCCTGGCAATGAATGTCTCCGCCCGCTTGGGTCGGTCGACGGGCTTCAGCTTGATCGGTGCGGCGGGAAAGCCGTCGGGAAACTTGATGTACCCTGACAGGCGCGGCAGGTTCATCAGCTGGTCGGGCAGCAAGAGCGGCTCGATGTGCTTGCGCGGGGTGAGGCTGACCGCATCGCGCGCATTGTTGTAGCCGTAGGTGTAGCCCTCCTCCATGTCCCTGACCTGGCGATGGCCGATGAAGTCGGAACACCAGGTGGCCGTTTCGCGGTCGGCGGTTCCAAGGATCAGCTTGGTCCGGGCAAGCGATGCCAGCGTCATCGCCATGTTCTCGCCGTAGACCTCCTTGAGCTTGGCATAGGCGTGCAGGCCAAGAACAATCGCGCCGCCGAAATTGCGCGCCGTCTGCAAGCCTTTCTCGAGGGCCGGCAGGCGGTGCAATGCGCCGAGCTCATCGACGAAGAACCAGCACTTGAGATCGCGGGTGCGGGGCATCGTCATCAGCGTATTCATGGCCGTGTCGAGCCATAGCGTCAGCAGCTGCGCGCAGACGCTCATGTCGACATAGCGAGCCGAAATGAACAGGATCGAGCCCTGGTTCGGGGTGCTATCGGCCCCGTCCTCGATCCATTTGCGAACCGAGAAACTTGGACCGGCAGCCGGCAGCAGCTTGAGCGCCTTGGCGTTCACGTTGAAAACGGCGCGGATCGACTCTGCCATGCGGGCAGCCTCCGGCGCGGTTAGCGGATCGGCGATAGTACCGCGCATCATGGCATGAACGCGCGAGAGGTCCGCGGTCATCAGCTCACGCGCCAAGGCGTCGTTGGACGCCCTGCCCTCGGCCACAAGTTTGAGGCAGAATTCCACGAAAAGGGCTCGTGCAGCGATCACCCAGAACTGGGCTTCTCCGCCCCCGTCATGGGGGACGAGGGCGTCCGCCGCGGCCCAGAACTCGCCTTCAGAACGGCATTCGTCAAACAGGCTCCACTGGGGGCAACGCGCATCGAGCGGGTTGAGGATGATGTCGCAATGGGCCGCATGGAAGTGCTCGATAAAGGCGCCGGTCAAATCGAAGACCACACAGCGCTGGCCCTTGGCTCTGGCTTCCGCAATCATGTCGGAGATTGCCACGGTCTTGCCCATACCGGTGGTGCCAATGAGCATCGCATGGCTTTGTTCGAGCCGCCAGGGATAGGAGACCGTGGCGATGTGCGATGGCCGATAGGGAAAGACCCGGGCGATCTCTCGCGGCAGGCTGAGCCGCCATTTCCAGCCCAGCGCGGAATCGAGCTCACGGGTGCGCTCGCGCCGGTTGTGCGCGGTCAGTTCATCGACAAGCTCGGGGAGCGTGACGAGCATCGCGCCGCGCTCATGTTTGCGCTCCTTGGAGCGGCCACCGAACCGCTCGGCGAACCAGTAGAAGATGGCAAACGCAGGGACCAGCAGGAACCCGGAACGCCACAAGGCACTGGTCAGAAGCGCCATCAGCTTCTCCCACGCATGGGCCACCGGGGGGTAGCTTTCGAGCTGGGCAATCGGAAACTGGATGGTCGCGCCAAAGGCGGTTTTCAGGGTGACCTGTTTGGCGGTATCGAACTCCATGAAGCCGTAGATGGCAGCGTAGATCCGCATCCAGACGAGATAGACTTCGTGGTCGGTGAGCCCTGCCGAAATGGTCCACCAGGAGGTCCATGAGATCACGAGCACGGCGACAATCAATGGGCCCTTGAGACCCGCCGCGAACATGAAGCTGAAGTGTCCAAGCAGCTGGCTGCCACGCGTGAAGTTGACGAGATTACGCTTCATCGGAGCCTCCCTCGCCAGCTACCGTGGAAAGACCGAGTTCCTTGCATTTGCGCACGTAAGCCTGGTGCGCCCGACCGCGCAGCGCGTGGTCGGGGTGCCCTGCCAACAGCGCATCAACCCCGACCATGAGGAACACCGAGCGGCGGGAAATGCGCTCAATGGAAGCGTCGAGCCGCGAGGCAAGCTCGTCCTCGGTGCAGGCATTGGCGAGCAAGGTGCGAACCCACTCGCTCATGCTGATCCCCTTGGCCTTGGCAGCCTTGCGGATCAGCGAGCTAAGCTCGCTGGAGATGTAAACCTGGAGACAGATTGGCCGTGTCATGCACGGACTCCTTGTGGTCAGGAGCCCGATTCACACTGCGAAAGGCAGGATCGAAGCTAAGTCAGATTCAAGAACATGTCAAGAACATACAGGACTGCGGAATTCCGCCATTCTTGGCCTCGCCTTGGTCAAATCCACGTAACCGCCCTCGCCCCGTCATTTTTGACGGAGAAGCTGCCATTTCACAAAACTCGATCTATTTCTTTGTAATTGCGTATTTTTTCTGGTAAGCATTCCTGCGACCCGTCGCGTAGGGTGTGCTCCTAAGTCCCCAGCTGCGAGGACAGGAACCAGCTATTGAGCCTGCAACGGATGATGCGGTTTTCAAGCCCCCATTCTATGGGGCGCTGGCAGGTTGCCGATCTGCGGATCGCGATAGGCACAGGCGGAATCGACACCTATGATGCCGGCAATGATGAGGGCGGAAAGGAAGCGCCGCATGGGCCAGGTCACATTGAGCGCGACGCCGAAGGGCAACGGTTTTCAGGCAACGGTCACTTACCCGAGCGGGGTGTCGATCAGTTCTTCCGAGGCTTTCCCGACGCAGGCAGAGGCAATCGAGGCCGCGGCATTGAAGGTCCTGGATATGCCGGAGCGGCTTACCGATCTCGACCGTCCTGATATCGCCGAGTGACGCTGGCGCCGCGCCTTCCCGTACCGGTTGGGATATGCCGCAACGGTCTGCGAGCAAAAAGAAAGGAGGAAGCCCTGATGGACTTCCTCCCAAACCGGCGGGTCAGAATTCATCGCTGAGACGGCCCGGCACGGTGTCTATGACCCGGTCCAGCATGGCCTTGGGCAAGGCGCCGTAGTCGCCTCCATCGACCGCGATATACCCTGCGTCGTCATCGGTCAGGACGTACTGCGTGAAGTAGCTGTGAAAGGACCGCGCATGGGCCTGATCCAGGGCTGCAATGAAGGCTGCTTGATCGCCTGAAGGACGGGCAGCGGCAATGTTCAGTGAAGCGTACATGATCTTTCCTCCTGATGTTCGATGCGTCGCATCAGGAGCTGCGAAGGATGTGGGTGACGGGCTGGGTCAGGGACCGCGATAGCGGCCGCGAAGCGGCGATGGGGGCAACGATTTTTGCCGGGCTTGCCCGGTAAAAATGGTGGGGCCCCGTCGTCCTTGACGCAGCCCCAAAGCCCGCATCAAACTTGGTCTTTCTGCGAGAGAGACCTCTCCAACGCCTGCGCAGAAGCGCGACACCTGCCCCACAAACCATTTTCCTACATGCGCCCGCAATGCCAAGATCGAGAGCGGAGGGGACCAACGGCCAGCAAGAAGGAAGCACTATGGCCAGGTCCAAACCCACTGCCCGCGATGCGCTGAGGAAGCTGCGTGAACAGCGTGCCCAACTCGAAAACGAGGAGGCGCGTCTTCGCGAAGAAGCAGCGACCGAACTCGGAAAGCTGCTGATCGAGTGCGGCGCGGAGACGATCGAACCGGCACAGTTGCGCCAGATCGTTCGCGCATCGATGGCGCTCGGGATCGAGGAAACGCTGAAGCGGATTGCTCCCGCGTAAAGCCCATCCAGCGGCGGCAAGGGGTTCGATGCCCCGCGCCGCCGCATCGCACGCGTACAAAAGAAAAGGCCCCGATGGCGTCTGCCACCGGGGCCTTGTCGTGAGGCAAGGACATTCAGTCCTCATCGATATCGGGAGCACCTTCGTTGCTGCCGGAGCGGCCCTTGGTGAGGAAGTCGACCTTGTCGGCGATGATCTCGCAGCCGTAGCGCTTGGTGCCGCTCTGATCTTCCCACTGGGTGTAGTGGATGCGCCCTTCGACCGTCACGAGCTGGCCCTTGGTGCAGTACTTGGCGACGTTCTGGCCGAGGCCGTTGAAGCAGGTGATCCGGTGGAATTCGCTGTCCTTGGCGGTGTAGCCGTTTTCGTCCTTGTAGGTCTTGCCATCCTTGCGGGCGGGACGGTCGGTCACGACCGAGATCGATGTGATGCTGGTTCCGCCCTGGGTGGTGCGGGTCTCGGGGTCGCGAGCGATGCGGCCAACGAGGATAACGAGATTGGTCATGGGCTTTCTCCTGATCGAGCATTCCGGGTCCATCCCGGCTGCAAAACCCGAGCAGAAGCGCCCCATGGCGAAGCGCACCGAAGGGAAACCCGGAACTGGTTCGGGTGGTGCGGGCAGCCGGGCACGCAGCATCGCGCCGAAAAGTGGGAACCGGTTTTCGGCACCAGCGATGCGCAAAATCGTGCCCGGCAACTCGGTCGGACCTGATCCGGGTTGCGCGTCTCGACGGGGGGTGATTCAGGGACAGGTTTGCATCGAAGCCGGGTGGAGCTGGATGCCGTGAACAGGTTTGCCCTGCCTCGTTTCCATCCGGTCTTGGCTGGATCATCCACCCCGCCCCTTCACCGGAGAACCCCCTCTTAGATCACGGTACCGACCGCTTCAGCAGGTGGCACGCTCCTGGGCGCAACTGCTTCTCCGCGGCCAGGCATATCGATCGTCACCCCTTCAGCGCCGTCCAGAGGGTTGCCTCGAAGCATCCAGGCCTGCGGCGTGATCAAGCGCGCCCAGTCCGCAAAGGAGGGGATCGAGCCCAGGTCTTCGCGGACGTGCTGTTCGCCGACCAGACGCACCGGAACGACCCGGCCATCGGCATTGACGAGGGTCTCGCCGAAGAGTGTTTCGAGCATGAATATCCCCTCGGCATGGTGCCGCAGCGCGCGGTGCCGTGGGTCTGCCAGGATTGCCTTGGACTGGTCGAACCACTGGTGCAGCGGGAGATAGTCATCGACCGTGCCGCCCCATTTCCGGACCGAAGAGAGGGCGTGGTAGTAGCAGTGGGCCATGCCGGGTCTCCTAGAGCTCGGTCGAGTGATCATCGGTCGCGGTGAAACGCAGGCTGCAGTCGAGCACGAAGGTCGCTTCAGCCACATCGATCACCAATTCGCCGCAGGCACCGTCGTTGATCTTCCCAGCCAGGATGGTGACGTTCGAGCGCCAGGTAGGTCAGCTGTTCGAGTGCCTGCCCGAGTGATTGCGGCTCTCTGGAACCGGTACGATCAACGCTGTCTGCTTCGCCTTCCAAGAGGGTCACATCCGGGCACGGGATCCCCGCGCCGGCTGCATCGAGGCATGCACATTCTTCAACGGCACCGCTGTCGCCGCAGCCGTCAAAGCGGATCTCGACACGGGCGATGCCGGCATCCTGCAAGCGCGGAAGAATGGCGACCTTGAGCTGCTGAATCTCTTCAGCAACCTGCATCTGCCGCTCGGCCTGGCGAACGGCAAAATCGGCCATCACAGCCTCGATATCGATCATGAACTGCCTCCTGTAGAAAGGAGCCAACGACCTCCGCTGGCTCAAACTGACAGGCGCGCGCCTTCCCTCTGAAGGACGACGCCAGCGCCGACCCGGCGCTGGCGCGAGGACTGGCATGACCTCAGTCAGTGGCTGCCGAAGTGCTCTTCGGATTGGTCCCAAGGGGCCCGCGCCGATCGACAACGGTGATCCGCCGAGCCTTGGCTTCGATCACCAGACGTTCGAGGACCCCATTGCCCGGAAAGGCGACGACGTAGCGCGGATCGAGGGAAAGCATCCGCTCGTTGCGCTTGAAGCCGGCACGGGCGCCCAGCCGCATGTCGAGCGAGAACGTGACCTGCGGGATACCGCGACGTTCAGCCCAGCTCGATGCCAGGCGGTCGACGCCCTTGGTATCGCCGCCATGGATGAGCACCATGTCGGGCACGCGGTCGCGGACCTTGTCGAGCGTTGCCCAGACGTTGTTGCCGAAGGTCAGTGCATCGTCTTCAGTGGCATGACGGCTACGTCCGCCAGCGAAGACGACCGGGGTTCCTTCGGGCACCGCTGCACGGCGTTTGGCCTCGGCACGGGCGCGCAGAAAGTCGCGCCCTTCGACGAGCGCCGAGGTCAGCATGACGCTGTGATTGAAGCGCGAACTGGAGACCGGCTTCCAGGAGGAACCGAACTCGTTGAGGTAAAGGGCTGCCGCGACCTCGCGCATCTCTTCGAGCGCCAGCATCGCGCTTTCGGCGCACTGCGCCCGCTCGACCTGGGTCTCAAGTTCATGGGTGTGGACCTCGGATCCATCGGCCGTAGCAATCAGCGCGCGGACCTCGTCGGTCGCCCGGTCAACGGCCGTCGATTTGCGTTCGGCGGAGCGGTGAAAGATGTTGACGAAGGCCCAGCCAAGATCCTCGGCGTCGGCTTCAAGAGCGGTCCCGGACACCATCGCAAAAAGATCGGACCAGACCGCTTCGAGGGTTTGGACAACCGCCTCCCGGACCGGGAAATCGCTTATCGATAGGGGAGCTGGGCCGATCGAGAAACCGGCAAGATCGAGTCCGGCGAGTTGGTCGGCAAATGACGTGTGCATGGGGTATTCTCCTGACTGACGTGACGCCGACGCACCCGTTCATGGCTGCGCCAGCGAGAGCCCGTCAGGGCCAGCTTCAGGCAGGATTGCGCACCCGTCAGGGGGAACCCGGCTTGGCGGGCTGGCGCGGGCAGGCCTTGAGCCTGAAGGGCGAAGGCCAACACGGGCCCGCCCAAGCCGGGTTGCGCAAGACTGGCGGCTGGCCAGGGCCTCTCTCGCATGGCGACAGACCATGAGCGGCCGGCAAAGCTCAGTCAGGGATGGCAACCCAAAGCTCTGAGCGTGACCAACTCGCGGAGTTCAAGCTGCGCGCTTGGTGTAGACGCCCTCGCCGTTCGACATGTGCCCGAGGCAATCGTAGTCACCGAACACGGCATCGAAGCGGGATGCGATCTGTGACAGCCAGCGCTGTGCCCGCGGTGAGCGGGCTGTGCGCCAATCGGCGTCCCAATAGGCCCCATCATCGCGTTCGACGATCCAGACGGCAACCAGCCCGCCATAGACCGACACGCCGAAATCCGCATAGGCATTGCGCATGAGGATCCGGTCTTCCCGGCCGCGCCAGCCGTCATGCGGGATCAGCGACGGGAAGGCTTGGGCCGCTCGCTCCCGCAGGTCTTCGCGCAGCCACTCGTATTCGAATTCCCAGTCGTCTTCAGCTTCGACCTCGAGAACCGTGAATGCGACGATTGCGCCGCTGGGAAAGCTGACCGATCGGCCCATGACATCCTCCCTCAGGCCGCGAGCGCAGCGTCGTCTGACGCGTCGTCAATCTGGTCAGGGGTGACCCTTCCGCCAAGCTTCAGCAGCAGGGTCGACGCCTCCTCAGCCTTAGCAGCAGCGGTCAGGATGGCGCGATCGTCATCCTTCAGAAGCTTGAGCCAATGTTCGATGTAGCTCGCGTGGCTGTCGAGATGTGTGACGGGCAGGCCCAGCTCAGCGCCGAGCATGGCGCTAGATAGTTCCGCTACCAGTTCTTCGGCGGCATAGGCCGCCGTGCCGAAGCGGTTCTTGAGATCACGCCCCAGGCGGCTGGCATGGCCGGTCCAGTGCGACAGCTCGTGGTAGGTCCCATCCATAACGTGTCCTTTCTGTCCTCTTCTGCCAATCAAGCAGGACACATGATCCGAGCCCCCTCTTCTCTGCCGGACAGGGAGGGCCCGAGGGCCCTTCCTGTCCGGTTGCAATCTTGGGAGTGGGTATGGCGCAGCTGTTGTTCTCGACGCCTGCATTCCGGCCCGACGGATCATCGGTGGAGAATGTCCCGATGCTGCTCGACGCCCGGATGCGGCTCGTCGAACCGGCCTGCGCATGGCTGATGCACGTTGCTTTGGTGCGCGGCAGGACCCGCAGCCCGCAGACCTGGCGAACCTACGCTGAAGCTCTCTACGACTGGTGGCAGACGCTAGAGGCCAATGGCTGGGCCTGGGACGAGGTCGGTCCTGGCGAACTGGCCGCCTATCGCGATCAGATGCTCCGGCCCCGTGGCGACAGCGGCAGACCGCTGGCACGCAGTACAATCAACGGGCGGCTCAGGACCATAGGGCGTTTCTACCGCTGGAGCGTGGCGACCGGACTGATGAAGCAGGTCCCGTTCGCAAGCCAGGAAATCGCGTTGTCGCGCAGTCGCCCGCAGGCGTTCCTGGCCCATGTCGATGCCACCGGCGGTCAAATCCGGGCCAACGAGCTTACCGTGCGGCATATGCCGATGTTGCCGCGCCCGCTCGCGCCGGAAGCGATCCGGCGCATCATGGCCGCAATGCCGGCACGCGACAGACTGATCGTTGAATGGGCAGTGACTACGGGAATCCGTCGGATGGAAGTGGCGGGCCTGACCGTGCGTCATCTGAAAGGGGCCGGCAGTGAACCGATGGTGCCGGTGCAGATCGACGAAACCAAGGGTGGGCGGTCGCGAATAATATATCCACCGGCCCCGCTGGTCGATCGTACCCGTGCCTATGTGCGGGAAGAGCGGGCGGTCCTCGTCCGTCGTGCGGCGACAAAACGGGCAGATCGCGATCCCGAGGCTCTGTTCCTGACTTGTCGGGGGCAGCCCATGAAACCGCGCAGGGTTGGCGCGATGTTCACGGCTGCCGCCGAGGCAGCGGGTGTGACGGCGACGTTCCATGCGCTGCGACATACCTTCGCCGCCGCCATGCTGCGGTTCCTGCAACGCGAAGCCCGGGCCAATCCCGAACTCAATCCCTTGCTCGCGTTGCAGGTGCTGCTCGGCCACGCCGATCTGGCAACCACCGCGGTATACCTGCGCGTTGTCGAAACCGACCTCTCGGCAATCGAGGCCTCGGTCGACGATCTCTATGCGGCGCTGCTGTAATGCCGCGTCGGCAAAAGGACTACCGGGTCGAGCCATCGCCGAAGCCGCTGATCGGCAATCCGGGCGCATTGCTGGTCAATGTCGTAGATGCCGACGGCCAGCTCGAATGCGCGTTCGACTTCTCGATCTTCGATCAGTAGACGATGGCTGCCGAGTGGGCGCTCGCGTTCCGGCATCACTATGCTGCCAAACAACCGGCCAACAGAGGCTCAGCGTTCCGTACCCTGAAGTTCTGGTTTGCGTTCCTTGCCGAATACGATTCCGCCATCTTAGCCACGCACGACGTCGATAGCGGCAGTCTCAATGCGTTTATCGTTTGGCTCGGCACGAGGCCCTGGAGCAAGGGGTCACGGTATACTGTCTGGTCGATCATCAAGCAGCACATGGCCTGGCTCAAGCGCAACCGGCCCGACCTGGTTCACCCCGAACTCGAAATCCCGTTCAATCCGTTCCCCCGCAAGAATGCGGAAGCGCGCCAGCGTGAGGCACTGAGCCGCGATGAAATGGAACGCGTGCTCACGGCGGCCCATCGGGACATCGAAACAGCCTGGGCACTGTTCGAGGAAGGCCGCGCTGCGCTGGCTCAGGTCGATCGCAAGGCCATTGTCTCCGAACCCGACCTCGCCAAGCTCGATCTCGACGATATCGGGGTCATGCTCGCGGTGATCGACGGTCGGTTCGGCGGCGTGCCACCCAAAGTCGGCGACATGTTGAGAAAGGGCGCGGGTCTCTGGCATCTCCACTTCGCCATGATCCGCCACGGTGGCATGGGCGAAATCGCGGGGCGGCTGTTTGCGCTGCCGGATACGATCGTTGCCTATATGATCGCCATCGGCGCGCAAACCTTTGCAAATGCCGAGGCCCTCAGGCTGATGCGGCGCGACTGCCTGAGCGAGCATCTGCTGCTTGAAGGCCGGGTTCTCGTCAGTTGGCGCAAGGGGCGCGCCGGACGCGAACAGCGCCGCAGCTTCCTGCGCGACAAAGGCTCCTCGGTGCCCGTGCTGATCGATCAGGTTCTGGCTATGACCGAAAGGCTGGTGCCGCATACGCCACGCCGCGACCAGAATTATCTCTTCCTCACCGGGAGAATACACGGGTCTCGCAGAGTCGGTGTGATCCCCGGCTATCTGGCCACGAAACTTACCCGGCGGTTTGTGATGCGCCATGGCCTGGTGGGCGACGATGGCAAGCCGCTCAAACTGACGCTGGCGGCGCTGCGCGCATCGGGGCTCACACTAGCGCACGAGCGGCTCGGGCATGACATCCTGAAGACGCAGGTGCTGGCCAACCATGCTACTCCAGACACGACACAGCGCTATGTGGACCGGCCCCGCGTCCGAAAGGCGCAAGCGCTGGCAATCGGCAGGTTGCAAGCCCGGTTTGTGGAAATGGTCCGGGGCGATGTCGAATCCCCGCCCGGGACGGAGGTGCTTCCCGATCTGCGCCACGCGACCGCAGCCGGATTTATCTGTAGCGATCCCCTTGCCGGCGTTGCCGAAGGACAGCGCAAGGGCGAGCTGTGTACGGCCTGGCTCGGATGCTTCACCTGCCCCAATGCCGTGATCCCGCTCAACGAGGACGTGCTGGTTCGCCTGCTGGCGACGCGGGCAGCGCTCACCGACGCGCGTGCCGCCATGGCTCCCGAACGCTGGCGGCTGCTTTATGCACCCAAGCTGGAAATCCTCGAGCGCGATATCCTGCCCCGGTTCTGCGAGGCGATGCTCGAAGCAGTTTCGAGGATGTCACTGCCGCAGCTGCCGCCAGTCGAATGAACCAGCACCCCCACCCACTCACGCAGTCGTCGCAATCCTGGGAGGATGCGCGGCTTTCCCCGTGGAGCCGGTTCGGCGACGATGAATGGCGGCTCGATATCCGCACTGCGGGTCGCCGCGCGGATCAGAAGCGGTTCAGTTGGGCGTTGGCCATGCCGGAGCACACGCGCATCGGGAACAGTGATCATGTTCAGCTTGTCCGCGCCGCCAAGCACTTCCTCTGGTCGATGCACTATCATCCTCCATCAGGGCGCAAACGCTCGTCTCCGGCGTCGATCCATCACAAAGCAATGTTGCTGCGCGCGCTGCTGGAATGGATGGCATGCGAGGGACACTCGCGCTTTGCCGGGATCGATCCAGCTTCGGTCGAACAACTCTGCAAATGGTTGCGCTGTCGTCCTGCTCGCGCCGGCGGGGGCAAAGGCAATATCTCAACTGCCACAATCACCAACTATCTGCTCGTGATCAAAGACCTCTATCGTCAGCGAGAGAAGCTGAACGATGCGCCACTGGTCGATCCGCTGCCGCTGGAAACGACTTATGAAGCCGCCGGCCACACCAGGGCGACCCAGGGCGTCATACCGTTCATCCCCGAAGACGTGGCCGTTGCAATCCTGAGCGAAGCCCTGCGGTGGGTCGAGGAGCATGGCGATACGATCGTCGCAGCCGAAGCGATCCGCCGCGAAGCGCGAGCGCAGGGTCTGCGGCGCTGCAAGCGCCAGGCATCTGATCATGTTAGAGCGGCGCTGAGGCTCGCATCGCTGGCCGGACCATCGGGCGAGCGGCTCGATGGCGCCTATGCAGTTCGGCACGCCGCCGTCCACCTCGTCGAGGCCTGTTATATCTTGATCGCGGGCTTCGTCGGGATGCGGCCCAGCGAAATCCTGTCAATGAAAACAGGGGCAATCGAGCATCACCCGATCGGCGGAACCGGCGTTAATCAGGCATATGTCGTGTCCCGGCTGTTCAAGACTGTCGACGATCTCGATGGCCGTAGGGAGCGCTGGGTTGCCCCGGCACCGGTCGTGCGCGCGGTGGAGCTGCTCGAGCAGCTGAGCGCGCCGCTGCGCGAAGCCTCGGGCCGCGACGATCTGTTCCTGGTGAAGAACACGCAGTATGGCCAAATCGTGCCGGTGACGCACATGCATATCGCCTGGCGCATCAATGACTTTGCGCGGCATGTCGGCATCCCCGATCATGATGGGAAACCCTGGAGGTTCAGCACGCACCAGTTCCGCAAGACCTTTGCCCGGTTTATTGCCAGGCGCGACCGTACCCAGCTTCTGGGCCTGGCCGAGCACTTCAAGCATGCTTCCGTTGCCATGACCGCGCGGGGCTACGTCGGCAACGACTTCGACCTGCATGGCCTCATCGACCACGAAGCCCGCGCCGAAACCGCAGCCGCCCTCGACCGCCTGCTCGCCGCCAAACGGCTCGGCGGCAAGATGGGCGAACGTATCGTCGCCGGAAACGCCCGGTTCCGCGGCCGCGCGGGCGAACAGTTACGCCGAGACTATGTTGCGTTCATCCTCAAGGAGACGGATCTTCGCATCCATGCCTGCGACTATGGCTGGTGCGTGTTCCAGCAGGAGACCTCCCGCTGCGGCGGCGAACTGCAACCGAATGACGCCGGACGAGCGCCGGCGGTCTGCCTCTCATGCGCCAACATGGTGATCGAAGCGAAGCACGGAGCCTACTGGCGGGATCGCCGGAGACGCAATGCTGCGCTGTTGCCGGAGGCCAATCCCATGACGGCGGCCGTGCTCAATGAGGCGATCGGACAATGCGAGCGGGTGCTCGCGCAAATCGGAGATGACGATGGGCAAGATTGATGCAGATCCACGCGGGCAATCCGCAGCAAGGAGTTATCGGGCGGCGCTGGCGAGGCTGGTGCGCGGCGAAGGGCGCCACGCCGACCATGCCGGGCGAGTTGTACGGATCACGCCGGCGTCGGTTGCGCGCGAGGCCGGGCGCAGCCGCAACCCACTCTACGCGACCCACCGCGACATCCTCGATGAAATCGAAGCCGCCGCAGGCGGGCCGATACCCGCCCGCGACCTGGCGATACGGTTCGAGGAATTGGAGCACGAGTTGTCTCGGCTTAGGGCCGAGGCGCGGCGACATGGAGATGAAAGACGGGCACTGGCCAGCGAAAACCTGACGCTGCTCTATCGAGCCCGAGCAGCTGAAAGCCGACTGGCCGCTTTACTGGCGCGGACGGATGGGGGTCATGCCCAACCATCCGCGCAGAAGGGCACACTTGGTTCAGTGTGGAACAGCTCCTAGCTCGAAGCCGGTTTTGTCGTGCATTGCGAAACGGTCAACGAGATCGGCGCTGGCTTCATTGTATCCGATGACATCAACGCAGGAGCCAGAACGGCGTAGCCGCCCTATGATCTTGTCCATAGCGCCGACGCCGGAGATGTCCCGAGGCTGTGTAAAAACGCTAAAATATGCTATGGTTCTCTCGCGTTTCGGGAGGCTTTGGAATGGCTCGTTTCGTCCAAGGGGAAGACCGTCGGCAGGACTATTTGCTGCCAGCATCGCTCGATGATTACGTGTCGGAAGACAACCCGGTTCGGGCGATCGAGGCCTTCATTGATGCGCTCGATTTGAAGGCGCTGGAGTTCGCCGGAATGACGCCGGCTGAGACGGGCCGTCCCGCCTATCATCCTGCAACGATGCTCAAGATTTACCTCTACGGCTATCTGAACCGAGTCCAGTCGAGCCGGCGGCTCGAGCGTGAAGCCCAGCGGAATATTGAGTTGATGTGGCTGACGGGGCGATTGGCGCCCGACTTCAAGACGATCGCCAACTTCCGCCAGGCAAACAGCGCTGCGATCCAGTCTGTGTGCAGCCAGTTCATCGTTCTGTGCCGGCGATTGGGCCTGTTTACGCGCGCGGTTGTCGCGATCGACGGCAGCAAGATGAAGGCGGTTAACAACCGCGACAAGAATTACACCGCAGCGAAAGTCGCCTCGCGGATGAAGCAGGTGCAGGACAATATCGACCGGTATCTCGACGCGCTTGATCGTGCCGACCGCGAAGAAAGCGACATTGCCGAGCCGAAGGCAAAGCGACTGACGGAGAAGATCGCTCGGTTGCGTGCACAGATGCGGGACCTAGCAACGCGTGAAGAGGAAGTCCGGAATGCACCGGACCAGCAGGTGTCGCTGACCGATCCGGACGCGCGTGCCATGGCGAGCGCGGGCCGCGGCACAAGCATCGTCGGCTACAATCTCCAAGCGGCCGTCGATGCCGAGCACCACCTCATTGTCGCGCACGAGCTCTTGAACACTGGGTATGATCGCGGACAGCTCTCATCCATGGCGGCGAAAGCCAAGGATGCGATGGGCGTGAAGGCTCTGGATGCCATTGCCGACAAGGGTTACTTCAAGGGTGAGGATATCCGGACCTGCGAGGGCATGGGCGTCACCGCCTTCGTGC
The DNA here is from genome assembly GCF_016745095.1 of Croceicoccus sp. YJ47. Lineage (NCBI taxonomy): Bacteria > Pseudomonadati > Pseudomonadota > Alphaproteobacteria > Sphingomonadales > Erythrobacteraceae > Croceicoccus > Croceicoccus sp. YJ47. The sequence continues at coordinate 3,027,541 of NZ_CP067087.1, read as the reverse complement.
CCAGACCGCTTACCTCGGGGTCAAAGGCACAAGGCCGCTTCGGCAAACCGGACTTCGTCTACCTGGAGCAGGAAAACGTTTATCGATGCCCCGCCGGCGAAGATCTGATCTATCGTTACACCTCGGTCGAGGACGGGTTGACGATGCATAGCTACTGGAGCTCGAACTGCCAGAGTTGCGCGCTCCATGACCAATGCACGACCGGCAAGGAACGGCGGGTCAGACGATGGGAGCATGAGGCAGTCGTAGAGGCAATGGAGCGTCGCCTCGATCTTAGGCCAGATGCGATGCGAATCCGCCGACAGACGGTCGAGCATCCGTTCGGCACGCTGAAATCCTGGATGGGCTCGACCCACTTCCAAATGAAGACGCTAAAACACGTCAGAACGGAAGCCAGTCTCCACATCCTGGCCTATAACTTCAAAAGGCTGGTCGCCATCCTCGGTGTCCCGGCGATGATCGCCGCAATCCAGACCTGAGGGTGGACGGAAACCTTCCGCGCCAATCCAAAATCAGCGCCGTTCGTCTGCCAACGCGTTTTTACACGACCTGTCCCAGAAGTGCGCGCGTGTTACGTCGATTGTAACCGACCGCCCCTGCTCGTCCTCGAACGAGCGGACAAAGCGGTCTACCGAAGCAAAGAAAATCTCGCCGCGAACCTGATAGACCACAGTCGCGCCGTCATCGGCCATGATCCGCCTAACCGCGAACATGCTCCGGACTTTGCCCGTAAAAAAGATGCCCGAGAGCAAAACACCTGCCAGCACACCCTGCGCAAGATCGTGGGTCAGCACGACGACAGCAACGGTTACCAGCATGACCACCGACGACGTCGGCGGATGACGTCTCAGGTTGGGGATCGAGTTCCAACTGAATGTGCCAATCGACACCATGATCATGACGGCGACAAGCGCGGGCATCGGGATCTGCCCGACAACGGGTCCAAGCGCCACCAGTAGGAACAGCAGGAATGCGCCTGCGACGAAGGTCGACAAGCGCTTGCGCCCGCCCGAGGTCACGTTGATCACCGACTGGCCGATCATTGCGCAACCGCCCATGCCGCCGACCAGCGCGGCAGCGATGTTGGCGCTGCCCTGACCAACGCACTCACGCTGCTTGTTGCTGTCAGTGTGGGTCATGTCGTCGACGATCTGTGCGGTAAGCATCGACTCGAGCAGGCCGACCGCAGCCATAGTGAACGAATAGGGTGCAATGATCCGCAGGGTGTCGAGCGTAAGCGGAATGTTGGGCAGCGCAAAAGAAGGGAGGCCTTCAGGCAATTGTCCCATGTCGCCGACGGTGCGAACGGGGAGGTCAAGGCTGATGCTGGCAACGGCGAGAACAACGATCGCCACGAGCGGAGACGGAACCGCATTAGTAACGCGAGGGAAGAGGTAAATGATGGCAAGTCCTGCGCCAACCATTGCGTAAGTGTGCCAAGTGACGTCGGTCAGCTGAGGTAGCTGGGCCATGAATATCAGGATCGCCAGCGCGTTGACGAAGCCGGTAATGACCGAACGCGACACAAACTGCATCAGGAGGTCAAGCCGAAGCACTCCTGCAATGATCTGTATAATCCCCATCAGGATCGTGGCGGCGAACAGATACTCAACCCCGTGGTCGCGTACCAGCGGAATGACCACGACGGCCACCGCCGCGGTTGCTGCCGAGATCATGGCTGATCGCCCTCCCAGCAACGAGATGATGATGGCGATCGCGACGGAAGCGTAGAGCCCGACCCGGGGGTCAACCCCGGCAATGATGGAAAAGCCGATTGCCTCGGGGATGAGGGCAAGTGCGACGACGATACCGGCAAGGATGTCGTGTCGCGCTTCGACGGCATTGACGGACCATTCGGACCGGAAACGGGAAAGCATGGTTCTCATGTGACCTGGATCAAACGCAGCACACGGGCCCAGCGCCCGCTCATGGGGACTGGCGTTCGCTATCCATGTGCCGGTTGCCCGGCGGATCGGCGGCCGGGATAGCCACCCGGAATCTCACCGGGTCCTTGCGAATGCCCGTCGCTCTGCCCTGCAAGCGTGGAAATGGCAAGCGCTGCATGCGCAGACAATCGTCTGATCGGTCAGGCTGCCTGAGCTAAATCCGGTTGCTGTCCATGCATCCAGTCCACGCCTGCCTGCGCCTTGCTTGCGACAGTGAATATGGCGCGTGCATCGGCCTTGAGCACCTTAAGCCACGAGGCAATATACGCGGCATGGTCGGGTCTGGGATGATGGGCGATGCCAAGTTCGGCGAGCAGTTGGGCGGTCCCGAGCTCGGCCGTAACCTCCTCCATGGCGTATCGGTCAGAGCCGAACCGCCCGCTCAAGTCGCGGTCGCACCGATGGGGCGCTCCTGTCGCGTGGAGTCCTTCGTGGAAAAGCGTGCCATAGTAGGCGGCTTGATCCTTGAACTGGGAAAACGGTGGCATATGGATCCGGTCCTTCGACGGCAAATAATAGGCTTCGTTGCCGCCGTGGATGGTCGCGATGCCGAGGTTGGCGAAGAACTCCTCGGCACGGGCGACGCGTTCTTCCTCAGAGAGGACGGCAATCGCGGGCGCAACGTAGCCCTCCACCTGGGCCTCGTTGAACACGCTGTATCCGCGCGCGAACATGCGAACATGGCCGCCTGAATCGTCCTGATCGTCTGTCTGTTCGCCGCGCTGGCTAATCTTCCAGAAGACGATCGTAGTTGCGTGCTCACCTTTGCGGACTTGCGCACCCAGCGACTGCCACTGCCGGTAGCTTGCCCAGAGCCCCGAGGTATACCCGTTGGCCTGAGCGGCAATCCACAAAGACAGGATGTTGGCCCCTCTATAGGCCTTGCGTGACACGGCGTTGATCGGCCGCGTGATGGCCGAACCGTCATGGTGCCAGGGCATGCGCCACTCGCCCGCGCCAGCCTCGATGGCTGCGACGATCTCGTTGGTGACGCGCGTGTAGATATCGGTGCGTTCGGAGTTACGCATGATCAGGACTCCCGTCCTGACATCGCAAGGCAGGCCCTGCGATGGTGCCGCGCAACCAAAGTGAGGAGGCCATCGACTGTCCTCGAAATGAGGACACTTGCGATGTTACATACCTCATGGGCGAGCGTGGCATAATAGTGGTCGAAGCCGGAAAACAGGCTCGTCGGCGGCATCGTGACACGATCCGCAGTCGGTTCGTAATAAGCCTCGCAGCCCTGGTGGCGCAGATTGACAGGTATGGCGGCGAAGAAGGCGTCGAGCTCGGCCTCGCGTCCTTCAGGCTCGACGAGCTCAAGCGTTGCAGCCGGACGGAAGCGCTCGGGCAGACCGTCGACCTGATCGGCGTTGAAGACTGGATAGGCCTTCAGCACCCTGCGGGCTTCATCGGTCTTTTCGCCGGTATCGGGGGCTTCGACCTCCTTGGTGTAGCTCTTGTAGAAGATCGCGATGGTCGACTTCTCGCCCTTGCGGACCTGGGCTCCGAGCGATTTTGCCTGGTTGTAGGTCATCCAGAACGGCGATGCGTAGCCGCACATATCGGCGACCATCCAGAGCCAGAACACGTTCATGCCGCGGTACGGGATCCCACAGGCCCGTAAGGGCCGGGAGACCGGGACACCGCGCCACGGCTTGATCCACGGCTTCGTGCCCGCTTCCAGACGGGCGATGATTTCCTGGGTGATACGTGTGGCGGGCGACAGGCCGCCGCCCTGCCCCTTGCGATAGGCCATGATAGTTCTCCTGATTGAGGCATCCGGACAGCTGGCGACAGGTTCGCCGGTCAGTGCCACAGGTTCCCGCGCCCCCTCCGCTCTCTTTCCAAAAAGGAAGCGGCCCTCCGGCATAAGCCGAAGGACCGCTTCACGAGGTGCGAGTGGCTGTGCCTGTCAGGAGGAGGTCAGGCGGCCAGCTCGCGGGGGGACTCATCTTCGTCGTCACCGCCCTGCTCCGCTCCAGCGGGGTCGATCTCTGCTTCGCCAGCATCCGCCGCAGGGCAAGCGAAGCGCATGACCTCGGGCACCCAGGCTAGGGCCTTTTCGCGAACCTCGACCTCGGTGATGTAGGTGCCCGCAAAGACGCGCTCGGCGCTCATCGCGAGGTCACCCTTCTTGACCGAGGCGAAGCGCGAGGAGAGCTCGAGACCGCCGACATCTGTCAGCGCATTGAGGATCACCTGCTTCGACACGCGGTCGAAGTAGTTGGCCGCGGTCGGCCGCCACCACTGCGCCATGTCGATGCCGATCAGGCTGCCAAGGTGATCCTGGAACGGCAGCTGACGCTCGCCCGTCATGTTGAGGCTTGCCTCGAGCGACCGGGCTACGACATAGCCCAGCCAGGCAGCGCGGCAGTCATCAGGCAGCGCGCGAAACAGGTCAAAGCGGGCAGTCGCATCGGTGCCCGCACGCCAGCTTTCGTCGAGGCCGGATCTGAACTCAGCAAGCGCGCTGCTCGCCGACGCATCCTTGGCTTCGAAGCCGATGATCGGGCCTGCTGGAACAGGCGCGCGCAGCGTGGTCGAAGGGCGTGCCCGCCAGTCGTGGGTATCGGCATCGGCGAGGGTGAAGACCATGATGTCGAGCGCCAGCCCGGGATCAGATGCAACGTGAAGTGCGAGAACATCGCGGCGCTGCATCGCGAGTTCGTCGATCAGACGTTTCGACAAGGTGGTCCGGCGCCTGTCCGAACCTTCTTCGCCTGCAACGACTTCGATCCCGTCGTCGGCTTCGGCGGGTTCAGCCTGACGCTCGCCGTAGAACACCGGCTGGAGAACCGGCGTGCCATCGCGGGAGAGCACCAGCACCATTCCCGCCTCGGCCTTGAGCTCCGGCGCGATAACCGGCGGTCGGGCACGGATTTCCTGGCATTCGCGTTCGATGGCCTCGATAGCCGTTTCGGCTGCAGCCACGGCATCCTCGGCACTGTCCTCGTCTTCAAGGATCGCCGCGTGCTCGTCATAGGAGGCATCGAGTTCGTCGAGCCTCGCCAATTCTGCGTCGGTCAATGGCGCCGGTTCGGTCGGAAGCCGGACTAGCCCTTCGACCAGATCGTGGCTGGCATAGGGATCGAGCGTCGGCTTGACCCAGGCAAGACCCTGCTCGGCGGCGAGGGCTTTGGCCTGCTCTTCCATCTTTGCCGCGGCAAGGGCTTCGAGCAGCGCAACATCGACCCAGGATTCGCTGTCGTCGTCATCGAACAGTTCGCGCTCGATCCGGCCGCCGGCAGCGACGTAGGCATCGCGGCCGATAAGCCGTGCTCGCGGATCGCTGCCTCGGACAGTCCCGGAGAGGACCATGCGCCTAACGCTGTCGGGATTGGGCGCGTAGTAGGCCGAGGAGACCTGCTCAAAAACGCAAGCCTGGATTTCCTGGTCGGAAGTCGCACCAAAGGCCTTGGCAATGTCGAGGGTGATTTCCCCGGACGCCAGTGCCTCGAACACGACGGGCGCAAGCGTCGCGAGGCGCAGACGGCCCTCGACGAAGCGGACCGTCAGGCCGAAACGGCGCGCAACGTCTTCGACGGTCGCGCCGCATGCGACAAGCGCGGCAAAAGCTTGGGCTTCATCGGCTGGGTTCATGGCGAGGCGGTGGAAATTCTCGGCGAGGCTGGTCTCGACGGCGGCTTCGGCGCTGTCGTCGACGACCAAGCACATGACTTCATGATCGCGGGCGAAGATCTTTTCGTCTGCGAGCGCAAGCATCGCGCGGCGACGACGCTCCCCAGCTTCGACCTCGAATTTGCCCTTGGCAGCGGGGCGGACGATCAGGTTCTGCAGCAATCCATGCGCTGCAATGCTGGCTTTGAGTTCGGCATCTGCCGCCGGATCGCTGTGACGACGGACATTGCGGGGAGACTGGACGAGTTTGTTCAGCGGGATCGACTTGATCATGGGACACACTCCTGACTGAGAGCCTTGTGCATCGACCTTCGACGCCCAACTGGCTCGATCAGGGCAAAGCCCACTCCACTCTTAATACGTTCGCAGCAAACCTGCCGATGGCAGCGGGCAATGACGAATGATCATGATTGCGGACTGTGGAGCATTTTATGTTTTTCGCGCCAATCGTTCAGCTGACCTAATTTCGACGATGCGCGACTGCTCCGTCGGGCGATGCCGCAAATCAGAATCTTGAGCCGCAACTTCTACCCCATTGTGCACCACAGCTTTCCACCAAGTTTGAACCGTGCATCTTGCGCGACCGAAGGAGCACTCCCATATTGAAACGAATAGGGAACACCTTGGGGGGATCCATGCCCGTTCCGAATACACGATTCATCGAACTGCTGCAGGATATAGAGCCGAGCACGACAACCAAAACGCGGGCGTCCGGCGGACATACCGGCATCCGCGACCATCTGCGCACGCAGGCGAAGTTCAAGGACCGATATGTGACCAGCTTCCTTTCAGGAAGCTATGCCCGCGACTCTGCCATCCGCCCGCGCTCGACGTCGAATGGTCAGGAGCGGCCCGATGTCGACATCATCATCGTGACGAACTTTTCGACCGACGACCATCCCGACACGGTGCTGAAGGAGGTCTGTAAGGCCCTCGAAGACGGCGGCGACGGCTATGAGGTCGAGCGAATCAATAAACGCTCTGTGCGGGTCGAGACCTGGCAGGCGGAGATGGACATCGTTCCGGTCGCATCGACATGGAACGGCTACATGATCCCCGACCGCGACACGGGCACTTGGAAGTTTACCAATCCCCCGGTCCACACCAGCTGGAGTTCGGCGCAGAACACGCGGTTCGGTGGCCGGTTCAAGCCGCTCGTGAAGCTGTTCAAATGGTGGCGTCGAATCAACCCGCTAACCGGTCGGCGCCCCAAGGGTTTCGTCCTCGAAGTGCTTGTCGGGCTGCACGCGCCCACCGGCGAGACGCATTACGGCGAGGCATTCGCTCAACTGCTTGAGAATATCTACGACGCCTATGGCTATCATGCCTCGATCGGCCAAAAGCCATTCATCGCCGACCCCGCGGATGGCTCGAACGACATCTTGGGAAAGGTGTCGGTCGCCCAGTGGACTGAATTCATCGAGAAGGTTCGCGTCTATGCTGGCATCGCCCGCCGGGCGCAGGACGCCGACGATATCGAGGAAGCAACACGGCAATGGCGCCGGGTGTTCGGCGATCGCTTCAAGGCCACTGCGACGCCGGCCAAGGCCTCGACCTATGGCGGGTTCGCCGCAGCGGTACCGGTGGCCGCCGGATACACCTTCCCCAATGCGATGGCTGCGCCTCCTACCAAGCCGCGCGGCTTCGCTTGAGGTTCTGGTGGCTCACCGACTCTGCCCGGCTCGCTGCCGAGCGCGCGGTGGTCGAAGCGCTGGCGCGCGACGAGGACTGGCTGGAGTTCACCCGATGGAAGTTCGACGACGCGCGGTTCGCTGCCGAAGCCATCATCTCGGCCCACGGCACGGCGCTATCCGGTCCGGCTGATCTATCCTGACCAGTTTCCGCAGGTCCCACCCTGGGTCGAGCCGCAGGATGAGGCGCGCTGGTCCACTCATCAATATGGCAAGGGCGTGCTCTGCCTTGAGCTGCGACCGGACAATTGGACGGCAGAAGCGACCGGGGCCGATGTGCTACGTAGCGCACACAATTTGCTCGTGACCGAGGACCCGCTGGGCGAAGGCGGCGAACGCGCGCCTTCGGATCATCGGATTGGACAGGTCCAGGCCTATGACTGGGGCCTCAATCCCGTCCTGATCGGCCAACGGTGCGCCGGGCGGATCGAAGCGCGAATCGCCTTGGACTTGGTGGGACTGCGCTGGATGGCGGCTGACGAAGTCTGGCCGATTCTCGTCCATGACGCCGAGGACCGGCTCTTGCTTCGTAGGCCGCCAAGCGCAGACATCCACAACTGGCGCTTTGATATTCCGGTATTTGTCTCTACCCGGTCTGCGCCTGCAGGCGTGCCAGATCGGGCCGCGTTGGTGGCAGCTGCCGACCTGCAGTCGGACATGGCCAACTTGGCCCTCGAAACGAACGCTGCCATCATTCTCTTCACGGGCGAGGCGGACATTGCCGGGTTCCACCTGATGGCGGATGGCGCCACACACCGTCGCCGGGTTCTTGTGCTTCCGGACGAGAGCGGTGCGCGGTCCGCGAGATCGACAGCGGCTGAGTGCAAGCGCGTCGCGATCGTTGGCGCGGGTTCCATCGGTTCCAAGCTCGCCGAATCTCTGGTCCGATCCGGCATCGGCCTCCTGACGCTAATCGACGGCGACGTACTCCTCCCCGACAATCTCGAGCGGCACGCGCTCGAGTGGCGCGACGTAGGGTTCCGCAAAGTCAATGGCCTCAAGCGCCGCCTTCTTGCCATCGCGCCCGGCGCCGACATCCGCGTGGTCGACAACAATCTCAACTGGCAGCGTTCGGCCAAATCACACGCTTGGCAGGTCGAGGCCGTTGCCGACTGCAGTGTCATCGTCGACGCCACCGGCGATCCGGCAACTGCGCTCTTCCTCGGTGCTCTTGCCGACGCGAACGAGCGCCCGTTCGTGTCGGTCGAGGTCTTCGAGGGCGGGCTTGGCGCGCTTGTGGCGACGGCGCTGCCCGATCGAGATCCGCCGTTCGTCGATGGGCGGGCGACCTTTCTTGCCTGGTGTGATGAGCAAGGCGTGGCCCCGCCAGAGCCCGGTCCCCGGCGCTACGAGATGCTCGCCGGCGACGGTGCGCCGATCGTTGCGGACGATGCCGCAGTCACCATGACCGCCGGGCATGCGGCGCGCGTCATCCTAGACATAGTCGACGGAGCGCCCGCTCCGTCGGACTCCGCTTGGCTCCTTCTCGGTTACAGCAGGCACTGGCTGTTCGACGGCCATGGTCACACGATCCGGCTGAGCGTCGGCGAACGGTGTCCGGGCACCAGCGGAGAGGATGCCGAGGCCCGGGCCTTCGCACTCGATTTATTCAAGGAATGGCTCGATGCGGCTAAGGCTGCCGGTTGATCAGACCGCCAGGCTCGTCGCGGCGCTGGAGAAGGCCGGCAAGCGCGAGATCGGCGGACAGCTGTTCGGTGAGCAGCTTGCGCCGTCCGACTTCGACGTGACCGAGCTCACCATCCAGGCGCGTCGCGGGAGCTTCGCGCGCTTTATGGTCGATCTGCTGCAGGCCGCACGCGATGCGATGCACTTTTTCGATCGCACCAAGCATCACTACACACGCTACAATTACATTGGCGAATGGCACAGCCATCCGAGCTTCGCGGTGTATCCAAGCGGCACAGACCTCGCGACGATGCGGGCGCTGGTGGGTGATGCCCGCTTCGCCGGCAGCTTCGCGGTGCTAATGATCGTTCGGCTTGACGGCGGCACACTTTCGGCGGCCAGCTGGGTGTTTGATCCGCAGGGCAATGAGTTCGAGGCCAAACTGGAGATGGATGTTGTCTGATAAACCTCCCGCGCCGGCCCTGACCGATGCCCGCGGCATGGGGGGCGTGATTGCCCAAGGCGGTTTCGACTATCAGCTTTGGGACGGCCTCGCGCGGTTACCCGCATGGCTCGCCAACCCGGCCTTCGAGGAAATAATCTTCGAAGGACTTGAAGATCTGGAAGCCCGCTTCTTCGCACCCCAGTCTCCCCGCCATCGTCTGCTCGAACGCTATCAGGCTAAGGTCGGCGCGCTTTCGCCAGGCGAGGTCCGCGACGTACTCAAGACCTTCCACGGCTTCGAAGAGCGGTTTCCCAACGCGACGCGCATCCACGCGTTGGTCACGCCGCGGTTGCCGCCAACACTCGCTTGGCTCGCTCGGGACCCGCTTCGCGTACGCCGGGCACGGCCCTTCTATGCGCCTTTCGCGGACATCATGGCGGCGAGCGATGCGGCACTACGCGATAGTCTTGTCGAAACTTATGGCCTGGAACTCGGTGAATTCGTAGCGTCCGCGGTCGAAGTGAGTGAGCGCAGCCTGCCCGACGCCGCCACTGCGCTCGCCACCTTCGGCGCCGCGCTCGACCAGGCCTTCCCGGCACTGGAAGCACCGTCCCGCAAAGTTGCCGATGCGTTCGAGGTGCTATCCTCCCTCGCACGCCGTTCACTTGGCACCCCGCTAGGCCGTTCAGACCTAAGAAGAGCGATGGAGCAGACGTTGGGCAAGCCGCTTCCACTCGGGCAAACTTGTGCGCTCCACATCCGATCCGATCGCAACGAAGCCGATGAGACCGCGCTGGAATTGGACGCGAGCCAGTTCTCGGGCGGCGATGCCGGCTTCCCGCCCCCGGACATCTGGGCCGAGCAGCTGCTTGGTCCGCTTGACCGCACGGCGCGATGGCTGCGCGCACATACTATGTCGAGAGTCGCGTTGAGTGGTTCCTACCGGCTCAGCACAGCGTTAGCGGTCGGCTGGTCGTTACGGTCCGCTCATGGTTTCGAGCTCGAAATCCAGACACGCGCTGGCAGCTGGTCGACTGACGATCGCCCTACGACTGGCGAGCCTGCTCCACCGTGGCGTATCCATCAGCCCTCTCGATTGGAAGGCGACGCTCTCATCGTCACGGTCGGGGTACTGCGCGACCCGTCTGCCGACCTTGAGGCCTCAGCGGGAATTGCGGCGGACTCGGTGCTAGGCCTTCATTTACCAGAGGCGATAGCCTCGGGGAGAGCGGCGCAGGCGAGTGCTTCGCTAGTCAAGCAGACGGTAGATGCGGCGGTCGCGCGGCTCGGTGCACGACAAATACGGCTCTATCTGGCCGGCCCCGCAGCCTTCGCCGTCGCGCTTGGCCACCGCTGGAACGCGATGCCGCCCACCCAGCTTCACGAATATCTGACGAGCGAAAGGCACTATGAGCCAACTGCGCTCTTGTGATCAGGAGTGGCGGATGAGATCTTGACCCATGCCATAAGCTCGCTTGCCTACTCGGTCCGCTGCGAACGCACGGGGGCGGAGGTTCGAATGAAAGACGGGAAGGTTTCACACGACCCAAAAAATGTGGCTAAGCAACCGCTACGGTCGCGGAGATTGCCATCCCCATGGCAAGGCCACTAGCGTCGATGGACTCACTGAGCGCCGAAAACTATCGTCCGCTCTGATGTTCCACCTCCATTGCACCAAGAAGCTACTCGATCGGATCAAACCGGAAGTCGCTGTGCCTGGGCAAAGCGACACGGCGCTGGGCAACTGGTACGCCACCGCCCTGTTCTGGAAGCCGCAATTAGCTTTGCTGGTTTCTGAGCGCACGCTTCTTCCCGTGCTTATGCCGCTGGCCCCAGCGGCCACGCTTGCTCGAAGATTCCCCGCACAATTGGCGCTGGTCCTGAAGGAGCACGGCGTCTCATCTGAATTCATTGCTCAGGAAGTCTGGTGGATGGACCAGGTCCGGTACGCGAAGACTGCGAACCGGAGCGTCGTCGGCATCCTCAATGAGTTCGTTAAGCAGGCCGAATTCTGGTTGGCCGCCTATGCATACGAAAAGGGCGATGATGACGACCTCTTGGCAATCTCCGCCAAGCTAGCGGAAACACCATGTAGCCCGCTGTACAAGGGGCCGGTTTCGCCAGACAGAGCGCTTCACGAACTCGTGAAGGCTGGGGCGCAGGCATGAACGCTCTAGCGGCCAGCTGCGCTCGAAGATCCTACGTTACTAGGCCGGAAGGCCAACTCATGCGGTCAGACAGGATCGGGCGGCAAATCGACGACGCGGAAAACAGACCCTGAACCGACATCACGGACCAGATCAACCCGCTCCCCATCCCAGTGATAGTCGAGATGACGCCCCTGCAAGGGATCTGATGCGCAGTCGGGGTAGAAGAGCGCGACGCATTCTCCTCCGTGATGCCTGATGCTCGGGTAGGCAATCCCGTCCGATCCCGCTCCCTTAAGGTGCATCGCGAGCGCTTGAGATGCGGCATAGCTGTCGGGATCAAGCGCCGGACCTGGCTCCGCCGCCGGAACTCGGAGATCATGCAAGTCTGCATCTACCGACATGACGATCTCCCGGAATTGCGAGGTCCAGCCAGGCGCTTCCTTTGTCCGTGCCATAAAGCGAGCATGGTGGTGGATCGTCTCGAACAGCGCGGTCTCGAACCGGTCCCCGACGTAGAGAACGCCGTAGCTGCCATCGGTAAAGCGGCTCGGCCGGTCAGTGCTGACATGAGTGAAGGGCGCCATGAGGTAGGAGGCTCCGCTTCCACCGACGCGGCGGTTGACCGGCACCAGGTCGAGATTGCCAATCGTCGCCATGATGCGAGGATTGGTCTTCTGCTCGGCCGAAATCAGCAGCGGCCAGTCGGCTGGATCGGCGATGTCCTCGAACAGATCAATCGGCGGAAAGGCACTCCGGATGATCCGAACAGCGCCCTTCCACTCAACTCTAGAAACGGGGATATCCGCCGTTCCGTTCACCAGCCACCACGCTCGGCGTCGAGGTAGCGACGCACCCGCATAATATCGGTGAGCTCGCCCCCGAGCATGACTTCGAGCGCACTGGATCCGCCAAAGGCATCGTTGGCCGACCTGATCCAGAAATAGCCACGAGTTGCCTCCGAGAAGATGATCCGAAGCGCCTTGTGGATGCCCATCAGGTTGGAGAGGCGCGCACGCCCATCGCGCGAAACCCGCCCGGGGCCTTCCGCCTTCCAGCGCCGATAGGATCGAACAGGCATGTCGAGCAAAGTTGCCGCCTGCTCGTCGGTCAACTCCCACTTGCCGAACAGATTGATGACTGCCCGGAGCATGGCAGCTGCCTCGTCCTGGGTAATCGGATCGGGCCGGAAGGCGGTAACAGCAGTATCAACGGGTTGCAGAGCCAGCATGGCAGTTCTCCATATGGCATCATATACGGTGAATAATGCCATTTGGCAAGGAACTATGCCGATGATGCCAGTCTAGCAATCACGCGCGCCGCGCCCTCGATCGGTACGAAGAGCCGCGTCTGATAGCGAATGATCTCGGTAAAGCAGCCTTGGGCCTTGTACCAGTCGAGCCGAGCAGCACTCCATCCCGTGAGTTCAAGTCGCTGTGAGCCATTGACCAGGCTGCGCTTGACCATGAGCAGCTCGCGGCCCGCGAACTCCATGGCCCTGCCCGTTGCCAGGACGGTCTGGACAATGTCGTCGGCGGAAAGAGTTTGCTCGCGTTCCAGACCCAGCGCTCGGCACAGTTCGGGCACACAATGGGCGGGAACCTCGCGGCCGAGGAGCGAACGGCCGTCTGCTGCCGAGATGCGGCTCACCCTCACGAAATCCGAAGGGAGCTTGTCCCAGACCGGAAGCAGGAGGCCCGTCGCAAGATAGAGGCGCTCGCGTTTGTGGCTAGAACGGGCTTCTTCGACCTCGGTCACCCAGGAATTTTGAAAATCGTCGAGGGAGACATCCTCCCAGCTGCTCTCCGCCAGCTGATCTTCGGTGATGTGGCTGCGCTTGAGGGGACGCAGCAATTCGAAGCGGGCCACGCGCGTACCGTCATCGGCAAGAATACTGCGGGTGGGCACAAGTAGGGCGACCCGACCAGAGCGGGCGTTTCGAACCGGCCGCTGCCGTTGCCCGGTTAGGCCGTGAAGCTCTTCTAGCCGCTTCAGCGTGAGCGGCTTCAAGGCTCTGGCGATTTCCAGTTCCAGCAGATGGGTGGTCGCGCCCGATGCCGGATCGGTGCGCAGCAACATGTCCGACAGGATCGTGAACTCCTCGACTGCGATCGTCTCCAGGCCGAGATCGAGTGTACCGGCCTGCCGCGCGGCATCGATGCGCGCTTCGACCAGCCCCATGAACTCGTCAAAGATCGCGTTCTGCAGGGCGATAGGAAGCGCCAGGATGCGATTGAGCCACCGCTGGATCGACGGCAGGTCGTCGACCATTGAGCCGTCGGGAGCTTCGATCCGCAGGCCCGTCAGTTCCTGAAAGCGCCCGAGGCTTACCGCTTCGAGCTTGCTGGTAAACAACAGGCCGAACCAGCGATGGAGTGCTTCCTTGGCGTAGATGCTTTCGAGATTGTCGGCCGGATCGAACAGGTTCTGCCCGCCGGTTTGGCGCTGCCCGCGGGTCAGAGCGCCGAGGCTGTCGAGGCGCCGGGCGATCGTTGAGATGAAGCGGCGCTCGCCGCGCACATCGGTGGTCACCGGTCTGAACAGCGGCGCCGACGCCTGATTGGTGCGATTGGTCCGCCCGAGCCCCTGAATTGCGGCGTCAGCCCGCCAGCCCGGCTCGAGCAGGAAGTGGACGCGGCGGGCCTGGTTCTTCGCGGCCAGATCGGCATGGTAGCTGCGCCCGGTTCCACCGGCATCGGAGAACACCAGGATACGCTTGGCGCCGTCCATGAACGCCTGAGTTTCGGCCACATTGGCGCGTGGCGAACGGGACTGCAGCTTCTGACGACCATCGCGTCCGACGATCAGCCGGCGCGTGCGGCCGGTGACTTCCGCCACCTGGTCAAGGCCGAAGCGTTCGATGATGGCATCAAGCGCGGTAGCGATCGGCGGCAAGGCGCAGAGCTGCTCGATCATCCGCTCGCGCGCGGCGAGCGCGGAGCGGCAGAGTACAGGTGCACCATGCTCGTTGCTCATCGGCTCGGAGCGAGGATTGCCGTTTTCGTCGGTGAACACCGCCATCAGGCGGACAGGAAAGCTCTTGGCGAGATAGTCGATCACGTATTCCCGCGGGGAGAGGTCGATCTCGAGAGCTTCGCGTTCCTCGTCAGACAGGTCGGCAAGTCGCCGGTCGAGCATGGCCTCTGCCGTCGAGACGAGTTGCACGACAACGGCATGCCCATCGGCGATCGCCGTATCGATCGCGGGCAGCAAGCTGGGGAGCTTCATCGACAGAAGCAGCTGCGCGAAGAAGCGCTGCTTGGTTCCCTCGAAGATCGACAGCGCTGCGGACTTGGCACCGGAGTTGAGCGTGCCCCCGGTCTCGCTGTCGACGATCCGCGTGGCTTCCAGCGCGTCGCGCAGGTTGGCGTGGATGATCGCCCAGGCATCAGCATAAGCGTCATAGACTGCGATCTGATCCTCGGTCAGGCAATGCTCGAGGATTTCATATTCGACGCCTGCAAAGGAGAGCGCACGCGCGGTGTAGAGGCCGAGCGATTTGAGGTCCCGCGCGACCAGCTCCATTGCGGCGATGCCGCCATC
The DNA here is from genome assembly GCF_016745095.1 of Croceicoccus sp. YJ47. Taxonomy (NCBI): domain Bacteria; kingdom Pseudomonadati; phylum Pseudomonadota; class Alphaproteobacteria; order Sphingomonadales; family Erythrobacteraceae; genus Croceicoccus; species Croceicoccus sp. YJ47. Next base: position 3,012,501 of record NZ_CP067087.1, on the reverse strand, counting down.
GCGAATGTCGGCAACGAAGGCCTCGCGATTGGCGAAGGCGGTCTCCGGACCCCAGAGCCCGAGGCGCGTCGCATAGGCCAGATTGTTGACGTCGGACGCACCGGTTGCAGAGGCATAGAGCACGCGCGCCCGGGGCAGGAGGTTCTGCAGACGTACCCCCGCAATGCCTTGCTCCGATCCCTTGACCTTGCCCCGCGATCCTTCACCGCCGGCAGCGTTGGCCATGGCGTGCGCTTCGTCGAACACGATCACGCCGTCGAAATCGTCACCCGCCCAGGCGAAGATCTGGGCGAGGCGGGTCGCATCGGTTCGACCTGACCGCAGGGTCGAGTAGGTCACGAAGAGAATGCCGTCCCGCATTGCGATGGGGGTACCCAGCTTCCAGGACGCCAGCGGCTGGATGTCGATCGGCAAACCGCCAAGGGCCGCCCAGTCGCGGCGCGCGTCTTCGAGCAGCGCCTCGTTCTTCGAAATCCAGATATGGCGGCGCTCGCCGCGCACCCAGCGATCGAGAATGACGCTCGCGACCTGGCGTCCTTTACCAGCGCCGGTGCCGTCCCCAAGGAAGTAGCCCTGTCGGTATATCTGACCTTCCGCCGAGGCCTCGAGCGAACAGCCCTTGTCCTCGGGCTCGAACCGGCCAGGCAAATCGCGCCCATGGGCACTTGCAGCATAGATCAAGGTCTCTGCCTGGGCGGCCGAAAGCAGTCCTTTGGCGATAAGCCCGTCAGGCAGCTGCGGCACCGCTTCGGGCATCGGTGCGGCGATCGACCCCATGGCAACAGATTCGACGAGCGGCGTCGGATGCTCGGCCGCGCCATGGATCACGATCCTGCTCGGGCGATAGGGCAGATAGTGGCCAACCTGAGGGGCAAGCCGCGCAGGGGTTTCGAGCGACTGGTAGGTGAGCGACCCGATGGCGGAGGCTGGAGGCGTGATCCTGGTTGGTATCGGCAGCTGCCTGCGCGGTGCGGCGACCAAAAGGAACGGCGAACGAGCCGGAACGCTGGATTTCTCGCGCGCAGCCTCAAGGCTGGCGCGAGCCGGCAAAGCATCGACAAGATCGACCAGCTGGCGAAAGTCGTTTGTGCGGATGGCGACAGGCTCATTGGAGTCTTCCACCTTGTCGAAGACCAACAGCCGCGTGGTAATGCCGGTGCCCTGCCTGACGAACGCGCGTTCGACGGCGGCATTGAGCCTCAGCGAAACTGGCCCTTTCGCCCCGGCCAAAAACCGCACGCAGTCGAACCATTCAGGCATGATCGCGACAAGCCGCCCCCCGGACGCCAGACGGTTCCAGGCCGATCGCAGATGCCTCGCCCCAGTGCGGCCATCGTGGCCCCGCTCGATCCCGTGAGAATAGGGCGGGTTCATCAGCACGACGCTGGGGCTGATGGCCGGATCGAGCAATTCGTCGATCAGCTCGGCATCATGTCCAGTCACGCGGGCATCCGGGAATACCGCAGTCAGGCAGTCGCGGCGCAGCGGTGAAATTTCGTTCAGGACTAGGCGGGCTCCGGCTTTGGTGGCCCAGACCGCAAGCATCCCCGTTCCGGCCGAGGGCTCGAGCACGAGCTCGTTGAGCATCAGTCCGCAGGCCCGTGCGGCAAGCCAGGCCAACCGCGGCGGCGTTGCAAACTGCTGCCATTCGATCTGCTCGTCGCTGCGATTGGTTTGGGTCGGAACTCGGGCATCGAGACCGCAGAAGAACTGTTCCGCCTCGTCGATCGGGCTCGTGGGCTGGACTTGATCTGATGCTTGCAGATGTTGAACCTGCGCCAGCTCGAGCGCAGCGTGAGCATCACGGACTGACCATGCCCCGAGTGCATCGGTTCCGCCGAAGTGGTCCGTCATGATGCGGTTGATTTCGCCGCGCGAAAGCGCGCTGCCTGCTGCCAATTGCAACGCCATTGCTTTGGCTGCCGTCACGACAAGCGGCGGAGATGGTGGATCGAATGCGAAGGCGAGGGAAGTGTTGGACATGGGAAACCTCCTGACGAGGTCCTGCGCCTCGCAGGCCTCAATCAGCCGAAGGCCCCCTCCCCTCTGGCTCGCTGATCAGGTTTGCCGAGCGAGCCTTGCCTTGAGTTCATCGTTCCAGTCGAGACCGGTCGACGCTGGTGCTCGCGAGTGGATCACACGGCCTGATGCAGAATAGGCCTTTCGTGCGCGCTGATCCGCGAGCTCGCCTCCCGGATCATTGTCGATGAACAAGTGGAGCTCGCGCACACTCTCGGGAATCGCGACGAGGCCGAACCGCTCGTTCCCGAGCGTTGCCCAGCAAGGAATCCCAAACAGCTGCATGGCTGACAGGGCGCTTTCGATACCTTCGGCAAGGCCCAACCGGCCCGCGGCTGGCGGGGCAAGTCTGACAGCACCACAGCTGAGGCTTCCCAGCGCACGCTTGGGACGCTCGAAACCCGCCAACTTGCCGCTCGCAGTATCGATAAACGTCCTGTGCACCGCTATTGTGCCGATGTCAGTCGTGACGTTCGCCAACATTGCAGGGAGGAACTGGACCGCGCCACGTGGTCCGAGCGGCGTGCGCTCGAGGTAACGGAGCTGATCAGAGGCACGCAGGATCCCGCGCTGCGCGAGGTATCCTTCGGCAGGGCTGTCGGAGATCGCCGTCGCCGATTGCCACAAACGCCGCGCGTTGGAATCGAAGGCCCTATTTTCCTGTCGATCAGCGACCACGGCACTAGAGCCATCGAACAGGTCACGGCTGCGAACACCCTGGCGGTCCAGTGCTGCTATGACCTCCTCGTTCGAGCATCCCGCGAAGCAATGAAACAGTATCGCCTTTCTTCCCAGTGTCACGCTCAATGAGGGAGTTCGGTCATCATGCGCCGGGCAGCAGCACATGCCTTTGCCCCGACTCCATGTACCCTGAAGGCTTTCGACGATCGCGCGGGCGCGGCGTTCGAGTTGATGAGGTTTGTCTAACGGGGGCATCGACCTTCTCCGGTTGAGGTGCCCTCCCCGTGCAGCCTCCACTCTGCACTCGCGCCAAACCAATTTCCTACGCCGCCTGTTCTATATATGTTCTCACTCGATTCGGCTATAGAAGGATCGAGAAATGACAATGAAAGCTATCTTGGTCGCAGGCTTCGCGATCACCTCTGCTACCTCCGCCAGAGCCCAGGATTTGTCCGCGCCAGCCACAATCGAAGCCCCCGCGAGTCACTCCGAAGGCATCCGAATTGCTGAAACATCGAACGGCTTCCAGCTGGTCGAGCACGGGCTGTGGTCATCCCGTCAGGCCGGCCCGGCATCGGGTCTCATTGTACCACAAAATGGCCGGGTGAACCTGCCATACAGATACGAACCCAAGGCCAAACCTGGCCCCTCCGACTTCAGGCGAGCAAGCTACCTTCCCCACATCTATGCTGCGGAAGCGAAGTACTCATTGCCCGCGGGCCTGCTCGATGCGCTCGTATGGACAGAATCTCGATATAACCCCTTCGCCGTCAGCCCGGCGGGTGCCGCAGGTCTTGGACAGCTGATGCCAGCCACGGCAAAAGAACTCGGGGTCTTCAATCGCTTCGATCCTATGGCCAACATCTTCGGCGCGGCGCGGTATCTGCGGCAGATGCTCGACAGGTTCGGCGTGGTTCACCTCGCGGTGGCTGCCTACAATGCGGGTCCCGGCGCAGTGGAACGCGCAGGCGGCATTCCCCGGAATGGCGAGACGCCCGGATATGTCCAAGAGGTCCTTCGACAATGGCGTTTCTAAAGATCGACCCACGATGGCCATAGCACGGCCCATCATCCTGCGGTTTCTAGCTGGGCGGATTTGTTGCGGTTGCGAACCCCTGTGAGATTAGCCGACTTTGACTTCGACTGGATACTTGGCTGCAATCTGCATTACCTCCTTACCCCACAGCGCCAACGCCTCCCGTTTCTCGTTGGTATACTGGTGACGGTGATAGACGCCAGCGACGCCAGCCATAGCTGATCCTGACTGGTGATTGAGCACCGCCTCAGAAACCACCAAGGGTATGCCAAGACGCTGGAGACCAGTTGCCACCGTCCGTCGAATATCATGCATTGTGAAGTGACCGGCCTCATAGCCGAGCTTTTCGTCCACGCTTGCCCTGATGCGCTTCCAGGCCTTCGATAGTCCGCTGACGCTGTTCGTATTGGTGACCTTCGATGCCAACAGGATCTGGGATTGCTTGTGGGCATCGTCAGGGTCGATGCCAGCCGCCATGAATATCTCGGTGATGACTGCCAGGGCCTGGGCGGATAGCGGCACCACATTCGCTTTGCCGTTTTTCGCTCGGTCGCCCGGAACTGTCCAGACTTTCGCCTTGAAGTCGAACTCATCGCACGCCGCATCAAGCACTTCACCTCTGCGTTGAGCCGTAAGAATAAGCATCTGCACGAGATGGCCGAACGGATAGCCATCCTCGACCGCAGATTGCCACAGCGCAGCAAGCTCACGGTCGCTGAGTACACGGTCGCGAGGCTCATTCCGCTTCGGGCGCCACGCATCTCGGCAGGGGTTGGCTGGCATATGCTCAAGTCTGGTGAGCGCCCACGTGTAGAAGGTCGAAAGATGGCGATACACGATGCGCGCCATCGTCAGGGTTTCCTTGCCCCGCTCGAACGCAATTTTCTCAACGAAGCGGCTCACGTCACTTCGGGTAATGGAGTCCGCGAGCCGGTCTCCAATCTCGGGCTCGATGTATTTTCGGAACACTCGATCGAACTCCCTCGCGCTCCGCTTTTTGCCCTCGATCTGCTGAGCAAGGTACGTCTCGTAGAGTTCCGCGACTGTCCCGACCCCTTTTGATCCCTTTCTCTTTGCCCCCGCCTTTCTGGCGATGCTCTTGCCCTGCTCGACATCGACAAGCAGATCGCGCGCCTTCTTTCGGGCATGGGCCAGCGTAAAGCTTGGCCCATGGCGTCCGATTGTCACATTCAACCATTTGCCCTGAACCCGCTTGCGCAGAATGTACGTCTTGATACCACTGGCACCCATGCGGAGCCTAAGGCCGGGTACGATACCATCGGCGAGCTCAACCTGACCCGCAGTCGGCGCCTTCAGCCCTGCGATTTTCGCATCCGTCAAACCTACTTTGTTCGCCATATGTACCTGCTACCTTAGGTAGCTTTTTGTAGTGGATACTGGCGAACATTTCAAGAACAATGCGGACTATGAATCGCAGATTTCCGCCATTCTTGGACCCATGCGGACGCGCTAGGACCCTCTGATCATGGCTCTTAATCAGCGGGTCCTAGGTTCGAGCCCTAGTGCGTCCACCATTTCCTTATTCAACTTGCATGGTGAGCTTCGCTTTTTCCCGGCTCATTGCGTCGCATGGATCATCGCCGGTTCATCGCAGTCGAGCATATCCGTCACAAAATTTCGCGCGTTTCTCCTATTCAACCAATCTTTCATGTCGCAAACAGGCATGGGCCGGCTGAGCAGGAAACCTTGAATGCTTTCGCATCCCTCGCGCCGAAGAATCGCGAGCTGATTGCGATTTTCGACTCCTTCCGCCAGCGTTTCCATGCCCAAGGCGGCGGCGAGCGTCGTGATCGCCCGGATGATGGCATGGCCGTTCCCACCGTCAGTCAGGTCGTTCACGAAACTGCGATCAATTTTCACCTTGTCGAAGGGGAAGGATCGCAGATAGCCGAGTGACGAGTAGCCCGTCCCGAAATCATCGAGAGCGATCCGCACGCCGAGCCGCCGGAGATCGTGCAGCGCGGCCAGCGTCGTCTCGACATCGGCGATGAAAATGCTTTCGGTGATTTCCAGTTCGAGCCTGCGCGGCGCGATTCCCGTGGCGGCGATCGACGCCTTGATCCGTTCGATCAGCTCCGGCGCCGCGAATTGCCTGGGTGAGATATTGACGGCGACAGACAGATCGCCTGGCCACTGGCTTGCCTGGCGACATGCTTCGTGAACGACCCATTCGCCGATGGCAATGATGAGCCCGGTTTCTTCGGCCAGTCCGATGAAATCGCCTGGAGCGACCATTCCGCGCGTCGGATGGTTCCATCGGATCAGCGCCTCGAAACCTTTCAGCCTGTCTTCCCTCAGGCTGTAGAGCGGTTGAAAATGGAGTTCAAATCCGCCGTTCGCGATGGCGTCGCGAAGGTCGAGTTCCATCTGGCGGCGGTGTCGTGCCTGCTCATCGAGAGCGGGTTCGAAGAAATGATGGCAGGCCCGCCCCCCGCTCTTCGCGCGATGGAGCGCGAGATCGGCATGCTTCATGAGCGTTACGCCGTCTGCTCCGTCGCCAGGCGCGACCGCGATGCCGAGGCTCGCCGTCGCAACGGTTTTCCGCCCGGCAATCTCGATATCCTTGGCAAAGCACGTCTGTACCCGGCGGGCGAGCGCATCGAGATTCTCCCCCGGCGCGATATCGTCGATCATGATCGCGAATTCGTCACCCCCGAGGCGGGCCGTGGTGCCGTTGGGCAGACTCTGGCGCAGCGTATGGGCAAGCTCGACGAGCATGGTATCGCCGGCCGGATGGCCGAGCGTCTCGTTGACCGCCTTGAAATCGTCGAGATCGGCGCAAATCACCATGACCTGCCGGTTCTCCCTCCGGCGGGAAAGCGCGAGCGCCAGCTGCTCTGCAAATAATTTCCGGTTCGGAAGGTTGGTGAGCCCGTCGTGAAGCCCGACGTGAACGATCCGCTTTTCGCGCTCCTCTATCGCCTCGATCATGGTGTTGAAACTCGCAGCCAGGCGGCCAATCTCGTCGTCGGTTTCCACCGACAGCGCCACCCGCTCGCCCGCGCTGATGATTCGGGTCGCCTCATCCAGCTTGCGCAGCGGCGCGGTGATGGTCTTCGCCACTCGCCAGCTCAGTGCGACTACAAGTGCAAGCCCGGCCCCGGCGAGCGCCGCGAGCAGCCAGCGAATGGAGGAATATTGCGCGAGCGAACGGGTCAGCGAATATTGCAGGACGAGCACCGGGTGAAGGTCATCCTCTAGCGTGCGCAAATTCGACACGCGATAAAGCATGCGCTCGCCCTCGCCCCGCTCGAAAACCTCGCCCGGCGGCGCGTTCGCGATCGCCTGCGGAAGTCGCGCCCGCCGCATCACCGACGCTCCCAGATCGATCGCGCCCAGATCGACGAGGCGCGACAATTCCGCCTGATCGAGTGGTTGCGTCACCACCAGCCAGCCGACGAGGTCCGGCACCTCGATCGGCGACGCGGCGGCAAGCGCCAGCTGCCCTCCTTGCGTGATCACGCCATAGCCCTGCCCGTTGTCGAGCGCGTTCCACAATTCCGCCGGATCGGGCATGGCATCGCCCGTCGAGCCGACAAGCGAGGCATCGTACCCCACGACGAAGGCAGAGCGGCTTCCCGACCGTTCCCGGAGGCTGTCGAGCGCGCTGGCGAGCGTCGGCCGGTCGGCGGTGGCGACCGCTTCGCGAAATCCGAAATCGCGGGACAGAACTTCGCTCGAACTGCGCATCTGGCGTGCGCGCAGGGCCAGAATTTCCTCGAAAACGCGGGCGTTCGCCGCCAGATCGTGTGTCGCTGCGTTTTCGGCGAACCGGTCGATTGCCTGTCCCACGATGGCAAGCACTACCGCGAGGACCGCGGCGAACAATGCGGCATAGAGCGCCGTCATGCGCAACTTCAACGAACCGAAGCGAAAGAAATCGATACGCTCGAACGCGCTCACCGCAGGCGGACCCGGATCTTTCGGGAGAAATCTCCCTTCAATGAAACGCTTGTGCTCATTTCATTGGCCGGCGTCCGCAGGCGCGGATGCCAGACCGTCATGGTGGCATTTCCGCTGGGAATGGCCGGGATATGGACGAAACCGTTCGCATCCGTCTTGGCCGCGAATGGCGTTTCCACCACGCGCACGTAACCGCGCATGTCGTCATGAATATTGCAGCCCAGCGCCGCCGCGCCGGCAATATCGAATTTCTGCGTGCGCGTCTGATCGCGTCCGTAAAGCTCGATTTCGAAACGGGCGATCCGCGAAAAGCTGTAGATGCTGTGGCGGACCCGGTCGAGATTGGGAAAGGCCACCACGGCCCCCTTTGCGACAACAAGCGTTCCGGGCGTGAATTTAAGGTCCTTTTGCGCCATGGCGGCGCGCCACGCGAAATTGGTCGGGGATCTCACTCCCCCTGCCGGCGTGATTTCCACCACCGCGTCGCGCACGGGCATACCGCGTTCGTCGACGATCTGTACCCGCGCGGAAACGCTCCCGGCGGCGATGATCGCCGTGGCCGGAAGCACAAGCGCAAGGCAAGCGAGGAGAATGGCGACACGTTTCTTCACGCCGTCGGCTGATAACGTCGAAAGCTTAATAAAGTGCTTGGGCCGACCCCGTGATTAGGGTGCTCTTAACGATGCGGCCGTAGATAGCGGCGCATGAGCAGAACCGTTTTCATTCCTGCCATTTTCGGCGCATTCCTATCGATTGCTACCCCCGCCCTCGCGCAGGATGCAGAGCCGGTCGTTCCGGACATGCGCGATGCGGCGCTCCTGCCCGGTGGGAAGCTGCTCCTCACCAACGGGGTCAGCGCGGTCGAAGGGGCGAGCGGTGGCGGACTCGCCACCTGGGCGACCATAGGCGGACTGGAAACGCGAGGTGATATCGGGATGACCGGGCATGTCACGTTCGTGGAATTGCCGGATTTCGGGTTTCAGAGCCACGGCGTCGCGATCGGCATCTCGAACCGGGTCGAACTGTCCTATACGCGTCAGAATTTCGACACCCGCGATGTCGGTGCTGCGCTCGGCCTCGGTGAGGGTTTCGCGTTCAATCAGGATATTTTCGGCGCGAAGCTGCGGCTCTTCGGCGACCTCGTCTATGGCGACCCGCTGCTCCCGCAAATCAGCATCGGGGCGCAGCACAAGCGGAGCCGCGATGCCGGTATCGTGCGCGCGGTGGGTGCGAGGGACGAGACGGGCACGGATCTGTTCCTGAGCGCGTCGAAACTCTTTCTTTCACACAGCATTCTCGCCTCGGCCACGGTGCGCCGGACACAGGGAAATCAGGGGGGATTGCTCGGCTTTGGAGGGCCGGAGGGCAGGAATCGCCTGCAATTCGAAGGCTCCCTCGCGTATCAGCTTTCGCGCCGCGCCGTGCTGGGCGCGGAGTATCGGAGCAAGCCGGACAATCTCGGGCTTGGCGAAGATAACTGGATGGATGTCTTTGCCGCCTATGCGGTGAGCGATCACCTCACGATAACCGCAGCCTATGCCGATCTGGGCTCCATCGCCACGTTCGAGGATCAGCGCGGCGCATTCCTGTCGGCGCAGCTCGCCCTGTGAATGACCTTCGCGTTTATCAATCCGCCCCGGTACGAGGCCATTTCAAATGATCAGCATTTTCTTCGCACTTTTCACCATGCAGGCCGCGCCCCACGCCGATGTCGACTGGGACAAGGAATTTGGCGTGGAGGAACGCGTTCGCGACCCGGTCACAGGCGAATTCCCCGTCGATCCCTATACGCAGGACGATCGCAATGCCGGGGCGGAACCCTTTGGCGGGACCGCGATGGCGGCGCATTTCGGGGGGCAGGACGGCATTCGCCGGATTGCCGAGCGAACCGTCGCACTGTCGGAATCGGATCCGCGCATCGCCTCCATCTTCATAAGCCGCGACACGGTCCGGCTCAGGCGGACCCTGTTCGAACAGTTCTGCTATATCCTTGGCGCGGGCTGTGCCTACACCGGGCGGGACATGGTGGTCGCGCACGCCGCGATGGGCGTCCGGATGCGCGACATGAACGCGCTGGTCGAAAACCTGCAACAGGCCATGCGCGAAGAAAACGTGCCCTTCGCGGTGCAGAATCGCTTCCTCGCCAAGCTGGCCCCGATGTCGCACGACGTCGTCGCGCCTTAACAACCGCCGGGCGGCGCCGCGAATGCCCCGAACCTAGGCGCCCTCGCCAACCGCGTTTCGCATTGTCAGCGCAAGATCGCGCGGGGCCGTGCTTTCCACCCCGACCGGCCATTTGGGCTGATAAGGCTTTTCCAGTGCGGCAATCTCCTCCGCGGTGAGGGAAAGCCGGGTCGCGGCCACGGCGGAGGCGATGTGACCCGGCTTCGTCGCGCCGACGATGGGGGCAATCGTCGCGGGTTTGGAGTAATGCCAGGCGAGCGCCACCGTCGCGCGCTCGACCCCGCGCGCCGCGGCGATTTCGCCCACCGCCTCGATAACCGCGCGATCGGCATCCTCATGCTGTCGATACAGCGTCTTGCCAAACCCGTCGGTTTCGCTGCGCACGGTGCGTTCGTCCGCGGCGCGGGCGAGCCTTCCGCGTGCGAGCGGGCTCCACGGGATAAGCCCCACGCCCTGATCCGTGCAGAGCGGGATCATTTCGCGTTCCTCCTCGCGGTAGAGCAGGTTGACGTGGTTCTGCATCGAAATGAACGGCGTCCACCCATGCGCGCGCGCGGCCTCCTGTGCCTTGGCAAACTGCCACGCATACATGCTCGACGCGCCGATATAGCGGGCCTTCCCCGCCTTCACGATGTCGTGCAGCGCCTTCATCGTTTCCTCGATCGGGGTATCGTCGTCCCAGCGATGAATCTGATAGAGGTCGACATAATCCATGTTCAGCCGCGTCAGGCTATCGTCGATCGCCTGCATCAGGCTTTTGCGCGACAAACCGCCGGCATTGGGCGCCTGGCGCCAAGGCAGGAACGCCTTGGTCGCCACGACAAGCTCGTCGCGATGGGCGAATTCGGGAAGCAGGCGGCCGATCACCTCTTCGGACAATCCGCCGGAATACATATTGGCCGTGTCGAAGAAATTGATCCCCGCCTCCACCGCCTCACGGATGAACGGGCGGCTTTCTTCCTCCCCCAGGACCCAGTCACCGTGCCAGCCCCGGCGCGTGTCGCCGTAGCTCATGCAGCCGAGGCACAGAGGCGAAACCTTCAAACCCGAGCGGCCAAGCGTGACGTAATCCATGTTGCTCTCCTTCGCCCGCCACGATTAAGACCGAATTTGCGCGAACGCCAGCGAAGGCCGCGTCATCCGTGGCCGGGTCAAGATACCCACACGCTGGCAATCCCGATCGTCAGGCCGACCAGGGCCGCGATCGCGAGCGTTCGTAGAGACTGTTTGCGCTGCTCGGCCCGGGCCTTTCGCCGGTAATGCGCACCCAGGCGGATCGGAACGGCCTTGAATGGTTTCCTGAATCCCATCGCTGGTTTTTAGCGGCGAAATTTAGCGATATGCAATGTCGAACGGGGCCGACCCGTTGACGCGCTGTCACGGACAAAATCATGGCACATGGGGGAGCAAATACTCCCCAAACCGCACAATATTTTCGAGATTTTCCGAAAAGAACCGCGGCGCTCATGGGGCACCCGGTACGCCATATGGTAGCGGAGGAGGGACTCGAACCCCCGACACGCGGATTATGATTTCTCGTGTCCAATTGAAAAGGCGGCGTTTTCTTGTAAACCGAACCTCCTCCCCGCCCTATGATTTCAATCACTTACCCGGACTGTGTAAACCGATGGCCGCTGTCACCGAAGGGGAAGCGTGATGGCCTACGCGGAAACGACGAAGGTTTCGTTCGAGAAGTCGATCAGCGAGATCATGGCGCTCTTGCGCAAAGCGGGCGCCGATCAGCTTGGCCAGTTCGAGGACCGCGCCAGTTTCGCTGTGCAGTTCACCTTGGGCGACCGGATGATCAAGTTTCGCGTTCCGTTCGTACCTGACAGCGATATTCCCACGAAGGACGGCAACGGCAAGACGCTGACCACAGCCCAGAGCGCGGCGAAAACAGAACAGGCGCGGCGCCAGCGTGGGCGGGCGCTTCTGCTGACGATCAAAGCCAAACTGGAAAGCATCGAGAGCGGCATTGAGACGTTCGAACAAGCCTTCCTTGCGAACATCGTAATGAGCAACGGACAGACCGTGCATGAGCGCATCGGGGGCGATCTGGCGCTCGAATACAAAACCGGCACGCCGCGAATGGCGCTGCTGGCCGGGCCGTCGGAAGGAGAGGCGTAATGGGGCGGAAAATATGGGGCATGAATCCCATCGCCAAGACAGGCAACCGCAACCGAGAACCGCGTTGGAACGGGAAAGAGCAACAGGAGCGCCAGACCGTCGAACGCCAATTCGCCCCCGCCCCCAAGCACACCGAAGGGGAAGCGTGATGGCCCGCTACAGCGTGCACCTTGCATCGGTGGATCAGACCTACACCGTTGAAGCGCCGTCCGAATGGGCAGCGAAATGGACGGCCGTTCGACGCTGGCGCCGGGACAGCGGCGGCAAAGGCATCCAGACCGGCGCGACTGTTACGCTTATCGAAGGAGATGGATGATGGGTGATAAATATCACGTTCGTCTGATCGAGGATAAACCGTCATCGGGCATGTGGCATTGCGGACCGAACGCCGCATGGGTGGAGGTTACACACCTGCCCACAATGATTAGTGCCCGTGCGTTCGATCAAAGCCACCACCATGCAAGACAGGCTGCGATGGCTTGCTGCGAAATGATGGTCGAACAATCGCGCCTGCTGAAATGCCAGTTTCCCGAACGGATCGAACGCCCTATCCCACCCGCAGGTAAGGACAAGAACGATGGATGAGCGCAAGGCAATCGTGGCGTGGCTGCGGAAACAGCCGACATTTGTGGCCATTAGCCCGGACCACGTGCGCCAGAATTCACCGCGAACAATGGCAGATGCCATCGAACGCGGCGAACACATGAAGGCCACCCCCAATGACTGACGCAGCACAGATCGCGGCGGGGATGACGGATGCGCAGAGGGCGGCGTTGACGAACAAGTGGTCATCGTCGGGAATATCCGGTCGCCTCAAAAGGAAGGGCCTTGTCGCAGGGCACCTTGGAACCGGCAATTGGGTGGCGATCATTCTCACCCCTCTCGGCCTCGCCGTCCGCGATTATCTGATGGAGAATGGATGATGGGCAGGGAATGGACCTATCGACTGCGCGATACCAACGATCCCGAAGAGCGCCTTGAGGATGCCGCTTTGTTCAAGGCGCTGTATGACGCTTCGGATGGTATGGTTAAGCCAGCAACAGGCAATAGTGAGGCCGATTTTGGTGTTCGTGGGAACAGATTTCGTCACAGCTTTTCGCTGGCTTACTGGAATGACCGTGCTTTCCTGAGGCACTGTGGGCGTCGGTTCGAAACCACTTTGTTCGACGGATTACAGGGGCGCGTTGAAAGCTTTCACGCACTCGGCCACGACGTCTATATCAAGTCTGGCTTCGACAAGTTCTTCAATGCGGTGGTCAACCAAGGCGAATCCGTCGCCGATGTTGTTGGGGATATGGCCTACAGTTTTATCGACAGCCCCGTTCCCTTGATGGTGCAGGAACTGGTCGACTTTACATTTGAACACCGCTTCTTCGTGATCGGTCGAGAAGTCGTAACGTGGTCCCCTGCGGCCTATACGCTGACGCCTATCGACTATCCGGTCCCGCACGGTGTCGCGTGGCGGAAGCAAGCCGACATGAATAGTGAACCGTGGAACGGCTTGGACGCGATGGTCGCCCTCGCGCGCCAGATCGCCAAAGAAATGGAAACTGACAGTGCGGTTATCGACCTTGGTATGATTGGCGACACGCCGGCCTGCGTCGAGTTCAATCCCTTCCATGCTGGTCAGGTGGGTTTGTTCGCCTGCGATGTTCGCGCGCTCGCGACCGCCGTTCTGGCCTCTCTGATGGAGAATGGATGATGGACTGGCAAACCGCGCCCGCAACCGGGCTTGAAGAAATGATAGCCAAGTTCAAAGCCACGCTGCCCGGTTGGTGGTTCCGCGTGTGCGAGTGCCAAGTATCTGCCGACGCATCGTGCGCCCCGACCAGCGAAAGCGAGCATATCGCATTGCTTGGCACGGACGAGCGGTTCGACAGCGGTTTTGACGCCGACTTGCCACAACCCGCGACGATGGCTGAGGCGCTGGAATGCTACCGAAAGAGCGCATGGGGGAAACGCTATGGGCCGACGAGGTGGTTCTCGCCTTGTCTGAAGCTTTCGGCATCGAATGGGGCGATGATTTCGGCCTCGCCGTCCGCGATTATCTGATGGAGAATGGATGATGTCGAAGGAATTGGAAGAGCGGTTGCTCGATAAGGATCGGCGAATGATGCGATGCGACCGCAAAGAAGCCGCCGACGCGCTGAAACGCTATCGGGAGGCTTTGGAGGCGGCTCGCGATCACTGCCCGAAATGTTCCGGGGAAGGTGTCTATGAGTTCGGGTTGGACGAAGTTGAGTGCGAGTTCTGCGAACATGCTCGTTCCGCCCTACAGGACAACCAAACCGCATGACCATCCCCGCCCGGCCCGCTATAACCACGGCATGAAGCAAGATCTACCCCAACGCACACAGGCGCTATTCGACAGGTTCAAACTGTTTCCCGAGGCTGGCAAACACCCTGACGGCATGGTGATTCGCAATGATGCCTTCGTTGCCTTTCTCGACGCGCGAAAGCTGATCGAGGACGAGATATTGCCCGCGCTGCATGAGTTGAAGCAGCTTGCGAACGAAAGGTGAATCTGGCATAAGGTGCGGGCTGCGGCGGCGTGGAAAGCAGACACGCGGAGATGGTATTTAGGGGCCGCCACGTTAAACAAACCTATGCGCCGGAGTAGCGACCGGCCCGCAGCTACTTCCTTGGACAATCCCCATTGCATACGCACTCATAGCGCGAGTTATGGCGCTTGATCTGGTCGATTGTATCTTTGGTGTCGTATGCGTTCGCCGACCCGTCCAGAACCCCCGCCAAAGCCTGCGAATAGCTGATACCGAACGCGATGGAGCAATAGACGTCAGCGGGCGGCGGGGGCGCAACCGGCGCGGTTGTATTTGTCGCACAGGCGCTGATCGCGCACAGCATCGGGATTGTCAGCGCCAAGCGCATCGGAAAGCACTTCATTGGTTTGCTCCTGCTGTTCGATAACGACCTTGTTCGCGCCGAGTGTCTGGTTCGTCCGGTCGTCGGCCCGCTCCGCCATCCAGAGCCAGAACCACACCGCGCCGATCAGGGCGATGCCGATGCCCACCCATCCCGCACGGGACAGGCCGAATAGCGCCTTCGTGGTGAGCCATCCCTCAATCATTGGTTTTCCTCCGGCAGCGGGCTTGCAGGCCCGTTCACGATGTTCTCGATCTTGCTGATGAACTCGCGCAGGGCGAGGAACGCCGCCGTTGCCCAACCCGCCATCTCGGCGGTGACAGAGCGTGTCGGCCAGACGAGCATGAACAGAAACGCGATGACGCCCACCGCCATGACGGTGAGGCAGACCACGGCCAGCTTGCGCAGGTGGTCCATCGGGGTGCCGGTCATGACCGATACAGCTCGGCTTCGGCGGCGCGGCGGCGAACCAGCCCGTTGAGCACCTTGCCGTTGGCGAATTTCCATCGCGCAAACTCATTGGCGGCGCCGGAATAGTCGCCCGCGCGATGCTTGCGCAGGAGCGTCGAATCTTCGAAATTCTCTTTACCGACGTTGAACGCTAGCGACACCATTGCGGCGAACTGATTGTCGGTCGCATTGCCGCCGGTCAGGTCATCGACCGCCTCTTCAAACCGGGCAATATCCTTCGCAAACAGCGCATCGGCCATTGCGTCGTCGATTGTCTGCCCCAACCGGAAGGGCTTCCCGTCGATGCCCACGGTCGCGCCGTAACCAACCGTGTAGGGCTTCCCGCCGGTGCCCGGATCCGGGTAGGCGACAAGTTCCTTGCCCTCGAACGACTTGATGAGACGCGCGCCGTTCGCGTTGATCTGGCGATGCGATGCCTTCGGCGCGTGGACCACGACGATGCTCATGGCTTCGTCGATCGCCTCGTCCAGATCCTCCACCTCCGACGGGCGGAATCCACGGCCCAACATTTCGCGGACAGCATCGAAAATCAGCCGCCTGTTATGAATTGTCATCGTCGATCTTCCTCGCCATCTGTTCCAGTTCGGGGTTCGGTGCGGCGGGCGTTTGATCGTCGCGAATACGGGTCGTCTCGCCCTTGTCGACCGTGAGATACGATCGCGCCGCCGCCTCGACCGCCGCACCCAAGATCAGGGGCGCCTTCTTGGCCAGCCCCAATACCAATGCCGTGCCGCCCAATGCCGTTACACCGCCGACCAGCGCCGCCATTTCCAGCGAGGTGCCGGTCGGGAGTAATGCGCCCGCGACGAGGCACAGCAGCGGTGCAATGCCCGCCGCAGTCAGAACGGCCTTACCGTAGCCCTCGCGCGCGCCGTTGATCGTGATGAGCGCCATCGATCCGAAGAACACGCCCAGGACGATGGCCCACCATTTCGGCGGAATGTCTCGATAAATCGGCACTCATCAGCCCCCGCCCATGGTTAGCAGAACGACGAACCCGGCGGCCGGCACGCACATACCGCACCCGCACAGCATGGCTTTGCGCGCCTTGTCAGGGCCGGACTTGCGGGCAGTGCGATAGACATGCGTGAGCAGCGCGATGCAGAACAGGACGAGGCCCACGTCCACGACGGCGAGGCGCAATGCGTTCGGGATATGCCACCCCGCATCGGGGAAGATATTGACGGCGGAAATGACCGAACCGCCAATCGCCATGGACACGACGATGAACTCGGACAGATGCGTCGGCCAACCCGCCTGTTTGGACAGCACCGCCCACAACTGCCGCCACCGCCCGATAATCAGCGCGCATGTGAGAAGGATCAACATCACCCGCGCGGTGACGGCGATTGCGGTGAGGATGGTCACAGCAGGATTGCCTTGACGTCCTCGCCCATCAGTTCGCCAAGGTGAGCATGGCCCGGATCCATGACGTGCGTTCCGTCGAACTGCCCGTTGCTGTCCAGCCCGAACCAACTCGTCCAATCGGGATGATTGGCGGCGTCGGAAACGCTCGCTTTGAAGCAATTCGGGAAGAGGTCCATGACGGCGTGAACCGACGCTTCCTGCCCGGACAGGCGCGGGTCATAGCCGTTCTGCGTCGGCATCGGGCCGTAACCGATGATCGTCATGTTGGGCGCACCCGCGCGAAGGGCGGTCACATAGTCCAGCACGGCTGCGTCGAACGCATCCTGCTCTGCCTGCGTGCTGTAGGGATCGTTCAGACCGCCGCACAGGACGCACAGATCTGGCGGCCCGCCGTCGATCCCTTGCAGAACGTCGTTGATGCGCTCGATGAAGGTCACACGCCCTTCCGGTGCCACGACATATCCGGTCGCACCCACACCGCTGGCGACGTAATCGCGTACGCCAAGCCGCCCCGATGCGATGGCCGGGAACGTCTTGAACTCGTGGCTGACCTGCGTGCCTTCGGTAATGCTGTCTCCGATCCAGATCGCGCTGGCCGAATAGACCGGCGCAGGATCGGACAGAAACGCCCCCGCCGGAACGCGCGTTTCGCCGTAATTGACGCCCGCCGCGAAATAGATTTTGACCCGCGCCTGATCGAGCGGCGTGGCGAACGCGAGCTTCACATATTTGGGCTCGCCGTCCGTATTCGAAAGCGTGTAGCCGTTGGCGTTCGTGAACACGCCGTCGATGGAAATCCAGAACGGCTTCGCGCCCCCTTGGGTGGCGAACTCCACGGCGGAACCCGTCACCACCATTTCGATCATCGGGTTGCGCCCGACATAACCCTGCCCCTCGCCCGGACCGTAATATACGGACTGGTTGTAGCGGTAGAGTTCGCCGGGATAACTGGTGCCAAGTATCCAGTTGCCGCCGAGGAACGCCACCTTGTCCGTGGTGCGAGGATAGACGGTTCCGCCGGTGATCGTCGCGTTCGTCGTGGTGCTGACCGTGATCGGGTCCGTCTGCGCATACTGGCGCGGCTCGCCATCGTAAGCGGCACGGCGGATGCGGCGGGGTTCGATCGGTTGCGGAATATCCAGCGGGTCGGGCGCGGAGAGCGCTTCGACGACCAGCAAGCGCTGATCCAGACTTGAAACTGCCGGGGCGGTCACGGTCTGCACGTCCTGCTCGTATTGCGTCTGCACCATCGCGCGCACAGGCGATGCGCCCGTGTCGGCGGTGGCGAAGGACGCGGGGAACACGCCCGGCCCCACGATCTTGAAGTTGCCCGCCTGTTCGAGAGCCGAAAGCGCATTCTCGTCAACTTCTCGATAGGCCGTGCGGACTGGGTAATCGCCGAACTCGACCGGAACGTCGAACACGATGCTGCATGCCGCGCCTTGGCCCGTGGTGGATTCGGTGCGCCGCCCGACCTCGGAAAACGTGCCGTCCTCATTATCGCGATACAGGACGAATTCGACCTGCCCACCCTCGACGAAGCACCACGTATCGAATCCGGTGATCCGGCCCGGCCCGGTGATCGGCGCATCGGCCACCAGCTTGTCGCCATAACTGCGCGCCCCGGCGGCGAGCGTGGCCACCCCTGCTTCCCCGGCCTGCGGTGTCGAAAGGCTGGCCTTGATGGGCGCAACCACCTCCATCGCCGCGTCCGTCGATCGGTCGGCCTCCACGCCTGCCCGGTCGGCTTCATCCTCGGCGCGTTCCGCCTGCTGGGTGGCGAGGGTTACGCGCGTCGCTGCGTCCTGTTCGGATTGTGCGGATGCCGCCGCCGCTGCCTGCGCCTGTTCCTTGAACAAGGCCGATGCCCGCGTGTTATCGCCAACGCTCACTCGAATGGTCATGATATTGCACTCGCTTTCAGGATGAACGGCCCGTCGAAGGCCATGAATTTCGGCACATCGACGGGCTGGATGAACATGCCCCACACCAGTTCGATGTCCTCCCCGGCCTCTGGCGCAGGCGGCATCGCGTCGATCGTGGCTTGATCGAAACGCACTTCGATAAAGGTGATGGGCAGACCATTCACCGTCTCAACCCCGGTGACCTCGATCCCTTCGACACCGTTGCTCGCATTGTTGAGCCCGGCACGCAATTGCCCGCCATCGCGCCTGTCGCGCACCTCGAGACGGAACGTCGCACTGGAAAGATCGAACCCCTCGACGATGATCTGTTCGACAAGCGGGGTCGCCCGCCACGCCACAAGGGGCGCGGCGACGGTGGGAAACAGGGCCATGTGGTTACTCCGTTACTGCGCTTCGAGCGCGGCGATGCGATCCTGCAATGCGACGATGTCGGCCTCCGAATAAGCGCCCACGCTGCCCGCCGTGGTCGCGCTCCCGGCGCTGGCGGCATAGGTGGCGCTGGCAACCTCGTCGGGGGTCAGCAGCGGTCCCCAATCGGCCAGCGTGCCGGTCGTACCGCCATTGTGGACGAAGTTCTTGTTCACATCGGCCCGCGCCGCGATGTCCCCACGCCGCGCGTCGAGCGCCAGCATCGCCGCCTCGTCGGCGACCGGATAGACCCCGATGCCGGTCAGCGCCGCGTGCGTTTCGTCCCGCTCCTGCGGATCGCCCAGCGCGGGCGTCGGCGGTGCGGTGCCGGTCTGGCCCAGCGCAAAGCCATGCTTGGCCGGGTCTTCGCTCACCAAGGTCAGCTTCACCGTCATCGACCCCGGATCGAAATCGCGCGCCAGCACGATGGCATCGCTGTCGAGGTCGAGCGACGGCAGGTCGAGGTGGTAGCATTCCCCCGGCTTCACCATACGCCATTGCGGGCCCAGCGTGATCTCCACCGGCCCCAACTCACGCGCGTCGACCAGATCATAAGCGGCAAGCTGCGCCGCCTGATCGCGGTCGGCGACGAGGTTGTATTGCCGCTCCTCGTGCTTTTCCTCGCCATCCTCGGCCACGTAGGAGGCGACGGAGACAAGATCGCTCGGCACATATTCCCAGTTGTGATCTTCGCTCCGATACTTCGGAATGATCCCGTTCAGCCGGTCGCGATAGGACTGCATCGCGGTGACGCTGATATCGCCATCGGCAAGGTCGGCCTCGGTGATCGTGTCGAGCGCGGGAAGCGGCGCGCGGTAGCGCACGGTCAGCACCCCGTTGGCAAAGGTCGGCTCGCCGCAGCCCGCCGCCATGATGTCCTTCAGATTGTTCCACCGGTCGCCCGGCTCGTAGATCGTGCCCGACACCGTCCAGCCATTGGCCTCGCAGACATTCGCCCATGCCGCCATGCGCGCCATGTCGATGCCGGTTGCCGGCAGGCCGACGCCGAACACCTTGCGGCCGTTCTGATGACGTCCGTAGGCATAGGCGATGGCATGAAGCGCGGGATTGTCGGAATAGGTCCAGGTCGCTTCGTTATCGATCCGCTGCGGTCCCGCCCCGCCGGGGAACGTGCTGTCCTGTCGTGGATCGTAGACGCGCACCCCGCGAACGATGGCCCCGATCGGCGGCACACCCGATGCGAACCGCTTGCCCTTCTTGTCGAAGCGCAGGTTCCACAGGATCGCCGCCTGCCCCGATAGCTTGTAGGCGCTGCCCCATCGCGGCATGCCGGCCCAGAACGGCGCCAGTGCGTTCGCTTCCGGCGTCGCCCCCGTCTGCGTGTCGATGGCCATGAAATTGGCATACCATGACGGCACCGCCTGATAATCGACCTGCGGCGTGATCTGATCGACCGGCCCGGCGCCCGAATAGACCATGACCATCGCCCGATACGGGTTATTCACGTCGTTGACCTTGCCGCCATAGGCAACGTCGTGGCGCATGATGCCACCCGAATAGGTGCGGCCCATGACATAGGGCTGCGGCGGGTCCGTCTCGATCAGCACCGAACTTTCCGAGCCGCGCGCGGCAGGCTTTTTGGCGGTGAGCGATGCGCCGATCGACGCCACACCGGCGACGAGCGATGCCGTAGAGGCCACCCCCACTCCGCCAATTGCCAGCGCGCCACCCGCCAGGAGTGGACCCACGCCGGTCGCAACCAAGGCCACCGCGCCAGCGATAGTCGCGACCTTGGCCATCGTCTTGCTCATACCCGCCACGCCCCCGCAATTTCGACCGGTTCCAGTGCCGTCATCCCCGGCGCATCTTCGTGCCAGCCCATCACCTTGCCGCCCAGGTTGATCGTGATCGCCCCGAACCCGTCATCCGACCGGAACGACGCCACATCGCCCAGCAACATCGCCGCCGGCGCGATCCTCGGCAGCATCGCGTCCAGCATGTCGCCCACGTCCTGCCACCCGCGCAAATTCAGCGCCCGCCGCGCCCCGATCGCCGACCGCACGCGCGGGAGCGGTTCCGGCGCGTGTCCCATCAGGCGCAGGTGAAAGCGCAGCATGTGAAGGCAGGTCTGCCCCCGCCGCCAGTCGAACGGCTTATCCCGATATTTCGCGAGCGTCTTCTCGACCGCCTCCTTGCGGCGCAGCAGTTCGTTCATCGCAGCCTCTGCATGTCGGAAAGGCGGCTCCCACCGGACGAACCGCCCGCACTGGGCGACGCAACGGGCCGGCTCTCGACGCCCCACGACACCGGCACGGTCAGGCCGATCGCGTTGTCATGGCCCTGCTCGCCCGGCCACACGCTCTTGTGCCAGCGCGGGGAAAGCGAATTGCCCTCGTTGCGCATGAACATGCGTTCCGCCGTCGATACGATCGTCATGGCCAGCTCACGCACCGCACGTCCCACCCGCAAGGTCGTCACGTCGATCTGCCCATGAAACAGCAGATCCGGCACACCGATAAGCTGGCCTGTGTCCTGATCGTATTCGCCGACCCAGAACCGCACCACGCTGCGCTGAAACCCCGGCTGCGACAATTGCGCCGGCGCGCTGTCACCGGCAGGCAGCAGTACCATTTCGAGCGCTGGTATTTCCTCGCCCACCCCATCGGTCAGCGGGGAAATCGAACCGATCACACCGAACACCGGATCGGCGGACCGATAGACCTCGCCGTCGAACGTCACGAATCCGCCATCGCACAGACGTACCGTGGCGCCGGGCAATTCGATCTTTACCAGCCCGATCAGCGCAATCATGCCGCTTCCTCGATCGTCACCGACAACCCGTAATGACGGGCCGTGTTGATGTCCCACGACCATTCGCCGCCGTCGATAAAGCCCTCGACCACAGGTTGCGCGACGAGAACGGTTGCCCCGTCGGCGAACGGCCAGCGCAAGGGCGGCTCGACGGTCAGCGTCACCAACCCGTCCGCCCCCGCAACCGCAGGCGCACCGACATTGTGCAGATAAGGTAGGCCGTTCTCATCCACGATGGACAGCCAGAACCCTTCCTTGAACGCATAATGCGGCGTCAGACCGCGCAGGGAGAGCGATGTGCCCGCCTGCCCTGACCCATCCACCACCGGCGCCCCCGGAATGCCTTGCGGCACGTCGAGCAAATAGTACGGCATGCGGATCCCTCCGACCCGTTTAGCCTTCATCAACCGCGCAATCACCCGCCGCGCCTTGTCGCCCACCATTGGCGGAAATACGTAATCCACTCGCATCCGCGAACCCGCTCGCCCGACCCGCTGCGTTGCCCCACCCGTCGCCGGGCGCAGGGTGATGCCATAATCGATGATCGATGCGGAAACGCCGTTGGGCACCACATCGTCGGGGAGTTCGATCATAGTGTCCCCGCGTAAGATTTCTGGGTAGAAGCGTTGTTCGCCGCCACACCGGTAAAGGGAGGAAGCAGGACAATGGGCAAGACGACCCCATCCCGAGAGTTCGACGAAAATCCGGAATGGACCCACGCTGATTTCGAGCGCGCACGTAAAGCCGCCGAGGTATTGCCAAAGCACGTCATCGCTGCGTTCCGAAAACCCCGCGCCTAACCCACGCGCCGCGAATTGCGATAGGCAACGCGGTTGACGCCCGCCCTGCCTCCCGCATCGACGAGTGACGGCGCGGCCTCGGCCACCACCTGCCCGGCATGGTTGCGCACGATCGCGCCGAACCCGTTATTGTTCGCCACGACCTCGACTTGCAGATTGGCGCCGCCATAGAGATCGTGGTTCGGAATAATCGTTCCTGCCGAGCCAGGGCTGAATATCTCTGGCCCCCGTTCGCCGACCAGATAGCTCATGCTTGGCAAAACAGGGCCGCCCTTGGCCCGCGCTCCACCGAAATTAAAGCCGGTCACGCTGATATTGGAAGCTGCCGCTATGCCGGCCCCGAACCCCGCGGTGGTCGAGCCGAACGAACCAGCGGACCCGCTCAGCACGCTCGACAACCCACTTACGATGGCTTTGCGAAGTTGAATGCGGATCAGGTCTGCGATGATCTGTTTCGTGACATTCTTGAACACGTCGCCCAGCGTGCGCGCGCCGGTTGCCGCATCGGCCAAACCTTCGACAATTCCATCGATGCCATCTACCTGCACACGTTCGAGCGCCTCCCGGGCTTCATCGGCAGATCGTGGTAGAGTGTCGAGATAGGCCTCCATCGGCCCCATCGTCTGTCGCCGCGCGCTTGCTTGCGCCATTCCGCGCAACCCCGGCAGGGCGGCAAGACGGGCCTCTGCATATTGGTATTCTGCGCTGGCGACCGCACTGGTTGCTTTGATCTGTTCAAGCCGAGCCCGCTCCGCATCAAACGCCAAATCCACGATCCGCAATTCTACGGCCCGCGCCTCCTTTGCCGTGCGGGCAAGATCGCCGGTGTATTGCAGCAACTCGATTGCGAGGTCGGCGCGGTCCTGTTCGATGCGAGCATTTCGTTCGGCAATCTGATCGGCAAGGCGCTGCTTTACCAGGCGCGCATCTGCATCCGCTTGCTGGTTGGAGAGAACAAGAAGCTGCTGCCTTTGAACGTCATTAAGCGCATCGTCTGCTTGGATTGATCGCTCATACGCAGCCCGCCGGTTCTCGATTTCGCTTAACTCGGCATCAGCGCGTTGCTCAACAGACCGGCTCAGTTCGGCAAGGGATGTTGCCAGACCAGTTTGCTGGCTTCCAATTTCATCCGTGAAGCGGCGCATATTATCGGCTGCGCGTTCGGCCTCGCGGGCTATACGGTTGCGCTCGGCCTCTGCCTTGCGTGCTGCCGATGCTGCGCTTGAACGTCCGCCGCCAGCCGCCTTCTTTCGTTGTGCAGCGCCGCCTCCTGCGCTGCCTCCGCCACGCCGATCAGAAGCAATTGGATTGCCGAGGGCGTCATAACCCCGGTTCCAATCAGCGATCATCTGCTCGCCTATACGAGACCGGCTCCGCCGCTCAGATCGGTCGTAACTTAGCAAGAAATCTTTTTCGAGGCTGCGCGTTTCGAGGCCCCAAACCTTTTCGTCGATCCAATTATCGACGGCATTAAGGCGATCGTATCCGCGCAGTATCTGAGCGATAACATCCCGCGCGCTTTCCGCCTCGGCGCGCACCCCGCCAAATACCTCAATGGCACCTTGCAGAAGAGGATCGAACACGTCCCCCAAACCCTCAAATGATGCGCGAACCGCAATGCCGGTGTCTTCTGCGTCCTGCTCCATGTCAGCAAAGCCCTCAGAGCCTTGCATGAAGAAGTTTGCGAGCATCTGGGAAAACTGACCGCCACGATCGAACCCCCCGAAGGTGACAATCGCTGAATTCTGAAGCGCCGTCATAGCGTCTTCAAACGTCATCGGAAGTTCTCTGAATTCAGCATCTATTTGTTCAGCAGCATCGTCGAGCGATTGAACAATCTCACGCGCGCCGATCTGCCCCGCCGAACCCATTTCACGGAGTTGCCCGGTCGTCACTCCAAGACCGTCCGCCAAAGCTTTTGCCAGTCGTGGAGCATTTTCCAGAACACTGTTCAATTCTTCGCCGCGCAAAGTCCCGCTTTGGAGACCTTGAAGGAACTGCCTAAGACCGTAGGCCGCTTCCGCAGCAGTAGCGCCGCTGATTTTGAACGCCTTTGTAATCGTCTCTGTGGAACGGGCGGACTGTTGCTGAGTGATACCAATGTCGGCTGCGTTCCGCTGAAACGTGGCATAAAGCTGAGCGGTTTCGGATAGGCCGGCACGCGAATTGGCAGCGATACGACGCACATCCTCTTGCGCCCTGCTGAAGCTGCCGGTCTCGCGCGTCGCCAGCCTTAATTGGGCCGTGAGATTCGCTGACTGGTCTGCGAGGCTAAGGTAACCACGTGCCGCCGCGCCGAAACTAACGATACCCAGCGCCGCACCAAGCCCTTTGACAGCCCCGCTCAGCGTCCGCGTCGTGCCCTCGAACCCGCGCGCCGAGCGCTGCGAGCGGCGGATGCCGCTTTCAAATTCAGCACTGTCCAGACCAAGGACGACCCGAAGGGCGCCTACGACACTACTAGCCATAAGCGACGCTCCTACGTATCAAAGGTGAAAGGGGATTCGGCATGAAGATATTTGGCGTTCTGACTTACGTCGGCGCGGTGCTAGGCGCGATTTTGATATTATTGTCATTCGGTATGCCCGGGGCGGCACAACAAGGGGCCGCAGCGGCAGTCGGGTTGTTTATGGTCGCTGCACCCTATTGCGTGCATGGCATTATGTACCGATCGCGGCACAATCGCGATTAAACCGCAAGCGACTGCATGATCGCCAGCATCTGTTCCGGTGTCTGCGCTTTCCGCTTGTCGCCCAAGACCTGGTTAAGGGGCGGCATCTTCTTAGCCCGCTGAAAGGCGGCTCCATGCCATGCGCCATACATCATTTCCCGATGCGCTGAGCGCTCGCGGTTCGTATATCCGGCGATCGCTGCTTTCAAAAGGCGAGGCGTCTGCCGCCAGAACACTTCGGGGTCATATCCCATCTCTGCCCATAGCTGGAACAGTTTCAGCCAGTCCCAACCTTTGCTTTCCTCGGAGCCTTTCCCGGCTTCTTATCCTCCGGCGCAGGCATCGCCAGCAGCAACGCCGTTTCCAGCGCCGCCTTGGCCGACAGAAAACCTGCATCAGTGATGATATTACCAGCCTGCTCAATCGTGCATTCGTGCTTTGCCTGTAGCGCCGCCCAAAGCAATCCGCGAACAAGCCGCGTGCTGGTCCCGCCGGAATAGCGGGCAAGCAGCATGTCGATATCCATGCCTAACTGCTCCTCGGCGAGGCACAGCGCATTTATGTCGCAAAGAAGCGTATAGGTTTCCTCGCCCGCCTTCAGCGTCGTCTCACCTCTGATTGCATTCGGCATGTTATGCGCCCGCCGCAGCCTGCGTGACCGCGTAAGCAACACGAATCGTCACCGTGGCGGTCATGCGATCATCCATCGGAACATTCTTCGCGAAGCCCTTCACAATGCCGAGGAAGCTGAACTCCTGATCGACCGTCCCAGTCGGGATAACGATCTTCATTGCACGCGACGCGTCGTCCTCCTGCGCGCTTTTGATCAGCGCATCGGTATCGGAGCCCGGGATCCAGTTGATACCGATCGTGATTTCGCCATTGTCGATCAGGCCGGGGATATATTCGCGCTGGCGACCGGGCGATTCAAAGTGTGTTGCCTCAGCGTCGGCAGTCTGGGGGTCGGGAAGCCCGATCTCGATAACCTCGGCCACCTTCGCGAGGTTTGCTGCGGTCACATTGGTCGAAAGGTGAAACTGGGCACCATAGCCGATCACTGCGTCAGTCATTTGTCATTACTCCTAAGAGGGTTGCCACCAAACAATCGCGTCCAGGCTAATCCTGAACACGGCACCGACGCCCGCCACATCTTCGACTGTTTGGCGTTCGGAATTGAGGAAAGAAGGGGAAAACGTCACCCCGCCTGCAACTGCGCTTTTTTCAAGTGCAGCGGTCAGGGCGCCTCGGATTTGCAAGAGCATCTCGTCATCGTTCGACCATATATCGAACTGGACAGTTTCACCCCGAAAACCAGACGCGCCATCGTATGTATAGCCGCGATCAAGGGTGACTTTCTGCAAGGTGATCGCGGGCAGCGCTGAGCTCTGCGCCCGGACCAACCACGAAATCTTCTGGACGAGCGCCGAGAGTCCGGCGTCGGCCAACAGGCGAGCGCGCAACGCTGCTTCCATCTATCTGCCCCGCTCGGCCTTGCGGCGTTCCCGCGCTGCCGTCTTCTCGATTTCAATGCCAAGGTGCGCGCCGATCAAATCAAGCACGCTGTAACGGGTGAGGCTCCAAGCGGGCCGCATATAGGGCTGCGCTGGTTCTTTGAATGTCCCGAATTCTTGCGTGATAGCCTGCGGGTGCTGCCCCGGCCCGACATACATTTCGACGTCTGCGATGCTGCCCTTATATCCTCGCTGAGAGCGGGCGAGAGTAGCGCTGACCTTGATACCCTCTTTGAGGTTGCCTTTATCCGTCGGCGCCAGCGCTCTTGCGGCCTTAGCAAGCGGCTCCGCTCCCTTTCGTAGCGCGTTCAAAGCGGTCCTACGGCGAGTTGCTTTCGGCAACTCTCCTAGAGCGCGCTCAAGTTCGCGCATACCGATGAGCTGGACGACCTCACGAGCCATTAAGAGACCCTAACCGCGGTCACTTCCATCTGACCTCGTTTTGGCGCGTCGAGTGCAATGCCCTCAATGTCCCATACCCCGGCGAACAGTATTCGGTCCCTGACCGTCAATGCGCGAGTTCGCGCATTAATCCTGACCTGGAAAGTTGCGGATTGGGTGCCCTGCTCGACTGCTGCTTGGCGGCGCTCAGCACCTCTGCCGTAGAATATGGCAGCGTATTCCTGCTTGTACTCAGCCCATTGTTCACGAACATTGCCCAAGGTGTTTTCTACTTGGGTCGCCCGTTCAAAAACGATCAGGTCGCGGCGGCGCCCGGCGCTCATGCGACCCAAGCCTTTTTCGTCCGGCACAGCCGCTTGGCGGTTTCCTCCGCCGCCTGAAACACTTCACCGCCTTCACGGTCGGCATCATAGCCGCCAATCAGTACCAACATTGCCCGAACGAAGTTGCGAGGAACATCGGCAGGCGTCGAATATCCTGCAATATAGGTTACTTCCACCACATCTCCGCCGTTTAGACGGGGCCAAGCGGCATCGGCTGCAGGCAGAAGGCGAGCCGGGCGAACTGCGCTTAGCAACCTCGCATCTGCGAGCACAGTACCTGACACCGTCACGATCACTGTTTCGTTTGAAATCGGCCAATGTCGCAGCTGCAGCCGTTCGAAACTGGAAAAGCGTTCGCGAACCTCCCTCGGTTCAAGCAAATGGCCGGTATATTCTTCGACCCACCCAGCGGCGTCCTTGATGAAATCCGCGATAGTATCGTTTTCATCATCGCCGATGACGCGCAGTTGACGTTTTGCCTCATCAAGCGAAACCGGAAGCGCCATGGCAGTCTCCTATGAAGACGCGCCGACCCGAAGGCCAGCGCATCCATTCAACCCTTGTCCAGGTCCTTCAGGTTCTTCTCGACCGCTTCCGATCCCGAAAGCGTCGGGTCGTTGAAGTCGATCTTGTTCTGCTCGGCCGACGTACCTGCACGCGGGTCATTGTCGACGGCGGGATGCTCCATGTCGACGTCGGGGACGATCTGCTGCGGCGCACCGGACGTATCGACGTTGTCGGCGGGCTTCACGCCATTGCTGTCGGGTTTCTTGGTCATGAATTGTCTCCTGGTTCATCAGACCCGGGCCGGGGCGAACCCGGCCCGACTGAATTAGGTACCCGTGCCGATGCGAAGCGCGCGCATGGGCTCGGGGTTGTGGACACCGCCGCCGACGCGCTTGGTCGTGTAGAAATGCACGAACGGCTTGTT
This sequence comes from Croceicoccus sp. YJ47, assembly GCF_016745095.1. NCBI lineage: Bacteria > Pseudomonadati > Pseudomonadota > Alphaproteobacteria > Sphingomonadales > Erythrobacteraceae > Croceicoccus > Croceicoccus sp. YJ47. The sequence goes on along the minus strand of NZ_CP067087.1, from coordinate 2,984,065 downwards.
GGTGAACGGATCGCGCAGAACGCGGATACCGATGCGGTCGACCACCAAATAGGTGGCTTCCATGTCGCCGTAGAGCGCGGCGATGTTCCCCGCGGCGACCGGAGGCATGTCGGTCATTTCCACGACCGGCGCACCACCAAGGGTCTGGGGCTGGCCCGAGGCATAGGACGGTTGCCACAGATAGTTATTCTGCCCGTCCTTCAGCTTGCGCGCGCTGCCCATGGCGAGGCGATTGATGAACAGCTTCGCGTTCTGCGCATATTCGCTCGGCAGGTCGTACATGAGGTCGAGAAAGCCATCGCCGGTGAAGGCAGCAGCCGCGCCGCTGTTCAGCACCTTGATCGCACCATAGGGGTGGCGCGTCGCGTTTGCAGCACCTTCCACATAGGTCAGAACACCGTGCGGCTTGTTCGAACCGTCGCCCGAGAGAAAGGCGATCCCTTCCTGGCGTGCAAACTCGGTATCGACCTCGCTGGAAAGCCACTGTTCCAGATCCACGGCGGCATCGTCCAGCAGACCCTGCGAAATGGCGGGGTTTGCATAAAGCTCGCCGGGCTGAAACTCGACCTGGCCGATCTGCGGAGTGGCAGTGGTAGGCCGGGATGCCGTCTCACCGACCCAACCCGAACCGACATTGCGGTCGCTGAAGAACTTCTTGAAGCCGGCGCCGGAAATCGTGATAACGCGGCTTTCGGCGCGCATCGGGCTGATCTTCTTCAGCTTTTCGCCGATGGTGCGGTCCCATTCGATCGGCGCCAGATAACCGCCGTCCGCATCGGTGCCCTTCTGCATGGCGGCCTTGATGTCGCTGTCGGCGTTATCGCCCTTGCGCATGTGCTGCTTGAATGCCGCGGTATATTCGGGGTCGCCCTGAATATCGCCGATCACTGCGCCATTGCCGAGTTTGGCCGCAGCGGTGATCTTGGCCTGCTCATCGACTGCGGCCTGCAGTTCGCTGAGGGCGGCATTGATCGTTTCGAGCTTGTCTTTCGTCACCACATCTTCGCGGCCCGCCTTGATTTCGTCGAGCTGCTGGGTGTGCGTAGCCTTGAACGCTTCGAAGGCGGTCGCCAGTTCCGGAATGGAAGCGGGCGTCTTGGGCTGGGCTTCGGCGCGCACGGCAACGAGGCCCCGGCCCGTCGCGGCAGCGCCGCGCAGGTTGGAAATCATATTCATCGTCATTGTCCTTTCAGACGGTGAGGGCTTGAAACAGGACGGAAAGATCCGCCTGCGGTTCGTTGCCAGCGCTGGGCGTGGCGGGTTCGGCAGCGTTGTGCGTGCCAATCGCGCGATAAAGATCACGACGCGCAGACCGCGGCATGTCATTCTTCGCGAGAAACCGGTCGAGCGAGGCTTTGTCGCTCGGGAAATCATTCGCGGACGCATAGACCGGCATTTCGGCCTCGCGCTCCATCATCACATCGGCGAGGCCAGCGTCGATCGCCTCCTGCCCGCGAAAGAACACGTCCTTCCCGGCGATCATCGCGTCGAACTCGGCCTTGTCGCGCCCGGTGCGGGCGGCATAGGTGCTGGTCATCGCATCATCGATGCGGCCCAGCGTCTCCCACCCGTCCTTCATCTCCGACTTGGTGCCGAAAAACAGACCGCGGGCCTCATGGATCATGATCTCGGCATTATGGGCGATCGCGATTTCATCGCCAGCCATCGCAATCACCGAAGCAGCCGACGCCGCGATGCCGAGAACTTGGACGTTCACCGGCTGCGTGTGCCGGCGAAGGAGGTTGTAGATCGCCACCCCTTCGAAATAGCTACCGCCGGGTGAGTTGATCTCGACCGTCACCGGCTTGTTGCCGATCTGGCGCAGGGCTCCGGCAATACGGGATGCCGAGACACCCCCGCCATCACCATCGTCGCCGATGTAATCGAAGATCGAAATGGTAGGCGTGCTGCTGGCCAGCGCCCGGACCTCGAAATGCTGAAAGTCGGGCGCCAAAGCGGTCGTCTCGAATTTCCATTCGGATCCGCTGCCGATACCAGTGATTTCTGGGGGCCGCTGTGCGCGAACCTGCAACAGACCTTTACGACGCATCCTGCATGTCCTCTTCATTGATCGCCGCGGCGCTCGTCCCGTTGCGCGGCAAGTCGTCGCCGTCAGGGCGCGGATTACGGTCAAAGGCTTCCCGCACTTCATTCTGCGAAAGGTAACCGGTGTTCGGACCCAGAGCCGCCTTGAAGAATTCGGCCTGGTCTTTCAGCGATCCGCGCAGCAGCGCGCCCTCGTTCACCTTGGCGTACATGGTGTCCTGCTCGCGCTCGTTCAGAAGGCACATCCAGATGGCCTCTTCCCAGATGACGAACCACGGCATCAGGCAGTAGGTTACGAAAAACAGCCCCAGCTGCTCGATGCCGCTGCCCCAGCTCGTCTCGTCGAACATCAACAATGGGCGGGGAACGCCGGAAAACCGCGCGACCTCTTCCGCTTCGCCCTGCATCAGTTCGCGCAGCTGCGAATCCCTTGCCGAGGACGCAAACAGCTTCGCCTTCAGCCCCTCTTCCAGCACCATCCAGTCATCGGATGCATCGGCGCCCGCATAGTCATCGCGCAAACTTTGCTTCAGCAGGCTGATAGCCTCTTCGCCCAGCGTCTGCTCCGTTTCGAGAGCGCCGCGGGCCATGGACCCCTTCGTCAGCAACCGCGCTGCGGCGTGCTGCGCCTTCAGGGCCAGCCCCAGCGTATCGGTCGCTACGTCCAGCAGCTTGACGCCGTTCAGACCGTCCAAGGTCATCGGCGAACGGAAATGAAACACATCGTCGGATTGCAAGGTCACCGATCCGCCTTTCGGGCGATCGTATTTGAACGTCAGCTGCCAACTATCGGACAATTGCGGCGTGACCCGGCGCCGCGGCAAAGGCACCAACTGGCGAACCGCACCGCGCGAGCGGATCTTCATCGCGTAGGCATTGCCGTCCAGCAAAGCCGCCAGTTGCATGTAGCTCTTAAACTGTCCCGCCGTTTGAAAATCGTTGGCCTTGCGATGCAGGACGTTGAACAGCGGGTGGTCCTTCGCCTTCTCGGTCGTGCCATCGTCTTTGCGGCGCATCAGGTGGATCGGCAGCATGCCCATCGAGCCGGCTATGAGCGACATTGCCCGGAAGAACGTGCTGTTCCGAAGCGCCTGAATCTCGTTGACCGCGACACCGGCCACGCCAATACGGCCCCCGCGCATCATTTCGATCAGGGCCGGATCACTCAGATCGAGTGTCTGATAAGCCGTAATCGGCCCTGAAACTTTCGGGCCGACTGCCTGCGGGCTGGCCACAGACCGGCGGAACCCGGCCCGCTTCCTGTAATCATCGGGCGACATCACCACATCCGCCCTCCTATATCCTCAGCACGCCGCGGGAGGCGTAAACCGATTTCTTTTTAGGCTTCTGCGCAGCGGTTGCTGCGCCAATGCCCATCGCAATGGTCACCATGCCGTCAATGCGCCCGCGTGATCTCGCCTTGTCAAAACACCGGTTGCCTTGCCCGTCTTCGTCCATATGGACGTTGCCCGCGCACGAATAGGTCACCGGCGAACTGTCGATGACGACACGGCATTCAAGAATTGCGTCTTCCGTCCGTGTGATCGAATGAGGCATGCAAAGCTGCCGGTCCTCGAAGATTACTTTCTTGCCCTGAGCATGCTTCACGATCCGAAGCCCGCGCCCCTCAGGCTTGCCCGGCCCGTCGTAGAGCCATGTTTCAAGCCCCACCTCATTGCAGGCCTCTCGAAACTCCGTCACAAAAGCTATGTCGACGACGAGCTCGACAACGTCGTGCGCCGCAACAATTTCCGCGACCTGCTGCGCGACAAACGTGTAGTCGATCGTCGAACCCGGCGTGGCCGTCAGATACCCGTCCTCGACCCAATCCAGATATGGCGCCCGATCTTCCTCAGCGCGATCTTCCAGACCTTCCCTGACTGTCCAGTACCAGGTCTTCGAAGCAAGCAGCCCGCCGTCACCAGCTTCCCATGTGCCGGTCAGCGCGGTCAGATCGTTCTTGCGAGACAGATCGAGCGAGAGCCAGCACTTGCGGCCGCGCATGGCCCGGCTATCCACCGCGCCCTGAACCGCCGCCCACTTTTCCTCATCGATCCAGAAATCCGCGGCACCGATGTCAATTCCGAAATACAGGCGCTTTACGCTCGACTTTGTGGATTGCCGCAAAGTCGCTGCAGCCACCGTCGCCCGCAGGTTTTCTATCGGGAACGTCTCGCCAAGGGCAGGCAATGCCTTCGCCCATGCCGCCTCATTCTCGAATATGGTTTCGCGGTCCTCTTTATCGACCCGGGCAATGAACGCGAACGAGCTGTCGTCCCGCGCCTCGCCCTTCGCAATCGCCTGGTACATTTCCGAATAGCTCGTGCCGACCAACTGCGATGTAGCGGGCGTGTTCGTGCCGAGCACCATCAGCGCATTGCCGGCCACTTTGTCGATCGCCCGCTTCCATGTCTCGATGGAGTGGTCGGACTTGAATTCGTGTATCTCGTCAGCCCCGACGAACGCCGGGCGCGGACCAGACTGGCTGTCGCCGCCCGCCAGCGTCCGGAAAAAACCACCTGAATCGGGATGCTCGATCTTCCAAGCGTTGTCGCCTTCGCCGCGAATGATAACCTCGCCGCGGCTCTCCAAGCTATCGCCGTCCGCTTCGCCCGGTATATCCGCCCGGCACATAGCCACCGCGTCCCGGAACGGAACGCTGGCTGTCGCCTTGTCCTGACCGATCAGAAAGCACTGGGCTCGCGGGATATTGCACCACCCCATGATGTAGACCCCGATGGCCCCCATCAGCGGAGATTTAGCCTGCCCCTTGCCGGTCTCCCACCATCCGGTGCGAAACCGCCATCGGCCCGTCGACGTGAGCCAACCGAAATGCGAGCCGACAACGAACGTGTGCCAGCTTAGCGGGTAGAACGGCTCCCCAGCCCTTGGCCCATCGGTGACACTGAACACCGCTGGCAGAAACCCAAGCGCATGCGCAGCCGCTTCCGGCTTCCAGTAAAGCCCGCGGCTCGCTCCATCCTTCAAATCGCGCAGGTGACGTTCAGCGGCGTGCTTGACCAGTTCTCCGCACACGAACTTCCCAGCGACAGCATCCTTTGCCCAAGCTGTCGTAGGGTCGGCTTGCGCCAGATATTTATTGTGCAACGGGCTTCAGGTAATTCGCCGACGCCGTTTTGCGTTCGGTCCGCTTCTGCACCTTCGTGACACTGCTACGCCGCCGCGGGGTCAGACCCAGGTCGGCTTCAAGCCGCTCGGCATCGGAACCAGCCTCGCGCATCGCTTGAAAGTAGGGGCTCAGCCGGGCAATCGCCTTCGGGTTGCCCCGCTTCGGCTTCGTGACCGCTCCGTTCTCTGCGACATCACGCGAACACCGGTCGTAAAGAATATACGAGAGGACGAGCCTCTGCACAGCATGCGCGTTCGACGCGGCAAGCGTATCGCGATCCCGCATTTCGTTCGTCACACGGCGCCAGTGACCGGATGCGGCTTCCTGCTCCAGCCCATCGGACAACAGCAGCGCCCAATCCGGTTCAGCAACGATCCCGCCAGTGCCTTCGACTGCGTTCATAGCATCTCACCCCTTCGGGGTGCCCCGAACTTTTTGTTTCAGAATTGCTTTCGGTGCACACGGTGGGCCGACACCGGTCAGGAGGAATCTCAACCCAGACTTTCGACCCGGGGGGGCTGCTCAGCCTCTCCGCCCCTCACCTGAACGGTTCCATGGGTGGCACGGGTCGGTCGGTCGACCGTCCCTGCCATTCCCCTTCACGACACCAGATCGCTCTTCCCTTTGGATGTCGCTGTCATGGTGGCGCTTGCAGGTCGCCTCCCAGTTGGAGCGATCCCAGAACAGCTTCATGTTGCCCTTGTGCGGTATCCGGTGATTGACCACCGTTGCCGCCTCTACGCGTCCGTCTGCCTCACAACGCTCGCAAAGCGGATGTTGGTCGAGGAACACTAGACGCTCACGCTGCCATTTGCTGCCATAGCCCCGCTCTGCTGTCTTGCGGCGGTCATCACGCCATGAAGCAGCCACATCGCGCTCCTCGTATTTCACCCACCAGACGAGACAGCGCCGACCGCTTGATGCAGTATGCTGCCTATAGGTTGCGTCGGTTGATCTGCCTGGTGGGTTGGCTGGTTCAGGGAAAGAACCGCAGCCAAAAGGAAAAAAGCCCCAGCGCGGTTAAGCGTGGAGCCTTGTGAATGTGTTGGGGAGGCCCGCCTGACCCTATCTGGCTTTAAGCGCCAGCACGGTTGGTCTAGCCAACGTATTCGGATCAGGCGGGCCTCAAGCCTGTTGCATGGCGTGCTCTAGAACCACGTTAACCCATGCAGAGCAGGAACATAATCTCGTGTCGAAACTTGCGCGCCCGAACCGCTAGATCACCTCCTCTCTAATTTGAGGGCGTGACCCGCGTAGATCGCGGGCGCAAGTCCAACGATTGCGGATTGCTTATCTTAGGTGCGCGCCATTGTCAAGGTGTAACGGCATATCGGGTGCGCTTGATGCCGAGAGCGGGATTGCCGCGCCAGTGTGCTGTTACGCGTTCGAGCCTGCCCCGACGAATCCGAATATGGGAGCGGCAAAAATGAAGGCACTTCTCCCCCGTGTAGTGAGCCTCATGCTCGGTGCCATCCGCCCGCCCGCCAATGTCCGAAACGGATAGTTTTAGTTCGGTCCATGCGTGGAGCGGAAACTTGCCCACCAGCCCCTTTGATTTCGCCAATCGCCGCTCAAGCCCACGGTGCGGCATGTGCTGCTTACGTCCGATCAGTCGGGGAGAGTTGATGATGGCTAGAGCAGCCCATGCCCACCAATTCCAGCCCCTCATTTCCTCTTGCCCCTCACCCGGCACAGTGCGCACCGCTGTTGCGGGGGCATTAGGGCCTAGAGGCAAGCATGCCTCATCAAGAGGGAGCCACCCCCGTTCTTTGGCTGAGCAGAAATCTATCGCATCACTCGCCCACATTGAGCCTGCCCATCCATCCCCTTGTTCAACCATGAGAACGGCATCCCTTGTCCCATCCTGACGCTTGAACTCTATCCAAGTTCGGGGGGCCGGGAGAAACGATTGCTCTGGCGTAAAAGCAAAGCAGTTTGTTGCGCCACATTCATCGACCTGTCGCTGCGCTAGGTCACTTATCAGACTCATAACCTCCGTGACGTCGAAGCAATGTATATCCGCCATAGCTTGCAAGAGGCCGCACTGGTCAATGAAGGTGCGCGACTTCACTGGAAGCGTCAGTTCCTTGGCAATCCGGTGGGCAAGCGGAGTCATCACAACCCCTCCTTCATCGCAATCACATCGGCGACAAAGCACACCACCACGAACGCAGCATCCATGCCCGATCGCGTGTTACGGGCCAGCGTAGATCCAGCGACACCCGCAGGCTCATCGAAGCGCACCACGTTTTCGTAAATGTCCCAATACTTCGCGGGCACATATCCCTTGATGCGATGAAGGTCGTCGCGCGCCTCGATCTCGTTGATGGCGAACCGCTCTGAATTACCGCAACCGGGGATACGCTCGCCATAGTTGGCGGTCATCTTCGTTTTAAGGCCCGCCAAGGCCCATAGATGGTGGCACAGGTCTATCGCCCCCACTTGGGTATCGGAAAGCCTCCCAGCGGCCTTCCAGCGGCTTACAGGGCACCCTCCCCGGTTCATGACCACATGCGCTTTGGTATTCGTCTCCGCATGGGTGACGAATGCGGTGTGATAGTCACCGTGTGCCTGCGCTTCCTTCGGCACGATCGGCTCATTGCGGTCCCGCTCGTTTTGCCGCTGGCGTGCAAGCCGGGAGCGGAACTGCACGTCGCTCTCGTCCCGGCGCTTGGCATTGCGGTCGCGTGCTTTTGCCTTGCCCATCGTTATTCCCCTTCTTCGCCGGAAATCGGCAACCGCCCGTCGAACGGGATCGTCACGTTACCCACCGTGATGCGAATTGACGTGCCTCCGAGCCACGCCCGAAAGCCCTGCCTTATCGCCGATAGGTGCGTGATTTTTGCTGCCCCATCGCGCGCTGCAAAAAATTTGCGGATGCGATAGGCGCCTGTGACACCTCCGTAGATGTTGCCTGCGATCTCGGAAGCCACACGCAAGGCGAGCAGCGCAATCACCCCTGTGGTGAGCATTCCAACAATCTCGAAAAAGGCCATCGTCATTCCCCTTCAATCATGTTCTGCCGGTGCACGGCCTGCGAGCTTCCACCATTGGCGGGCGTAATCAGTGCGGATCGGACCGTAGTCCCCTGCCTGCCAGCGTTTGCGAATGGTGCTGTCCGGCAGGGCGCTGGATAGGTCTGCGAGGAACGCGCCATTATTGGGCGACCGCATGGAATTCACTCGACCGGAAATCGAACGTCACCTCGACCTCATCGCGGCGTCCCGGCAGACCCATGCGCACCTTCGTCGTGACGATCTTGGCGATGTTGTCTTTGAAATTCGGGCGATGGTAGGTCAGCCCGTAATCCGGCTTGTTCGCCCAGTTTGCGCTGCCTGAAATGTCGTAAAGGCCGGGGATCTTCTTATGTCCCTCGTGCGGCTTGGTGGGGTGCGCCACGATCCAGAACGCCACATCGTATTGCTTGGCGAACCGCTTGATCGCCCGGATGGCGCGCCCGATGTAATCGGTTTCCGTTTCATCCCGCTTGCGCTTGTGTTCCAGCTCATTCCACGGATCGAGCACGATCATCTTGGCGCCGTGGCGAAGCACCGCCGTGCGGCACAGCGACAGGAACTTGTCGAGGTCCATTTCCATGTCCTCATCGACTGCCTGCGAAATGATGGTCAGGCGCTCACGAATGATCCTGTCGGCATCGCTGCAATCCACCTTTGTCAGGTCGTGCTTGCTGCACTGGTTGATCGCCATGCGCAGGCCGTCGACGAGGATCGGCCGCACATCGGTTTCGAACGACGCCACGCAAACCGGGAAGTGGTAGCGCAGCGTGTGCGCGATGACCGCGTTCATCAGGGTAGATTTGCCCATGTTCGCGTAGCCGGTCAGGACCGTGAGCGTGCCGGGCACGATGTGGATCATGTCGGCGATCGGACGAACCCCGATACTGTAGGACCGGACCTCGCCGCGTTCGGGGAAATCATCGACGGTGTAGAGACCCTGCACCGGATAAGGCTTGGCCTGCCCGATGCATTCGGCGACGCGCTGGGCCCCGTATTCCTCCAGAACCTCGCCAAGGTCTTTGCAGGGGAACGGGTATTCGATGAACCGGCAGCGATCGGCACCAAGCAACGCGACGAGATCCGCGCGCAGGTAATGGCCCGCCTTGTCGTCATCGACCGCCAGGATGAATTCCGCCACGTGCGACAGGTCATCGGCATGGCGATCGACCCATTCGTAACGTTTGGCCTGATCGAGGTCAGCGGTTTCCGACGAAGGCGCACCGTTCGGAACGGAGACCGTCAGCGGGAACCCTGCCTGTATCGCCGCCAGTGCGTCCCATTCCCCCTCGGTAATCACGACAGGCACTTGCCCGCTGCGCACTTTCGGGTCGCGCAGGACGTTCGCGTTCCACAGCGCAAGCGGCGCGCCGGTGTCCATCCGATGGTCCTTCTCGGAGGTCCGCCGGTATTTGTGATTGATCAGGTCGTCCCCGTCGAAATAGGGAATTGCCAGCCATGCCTTGCCTTCGCGCTGGATCGTTTTCAGGCCGAACCGCTCGGCAAGCTGCGGATCGAGACCGCGGGCGGAAATCCATTCCATGTGCTTCTCGTGAATCATCGTTTTCCGCTCCTGAAAATCCGCAATGGTGGCAGTGCCAGACCGTCCCCCGGTCATCCCTCGTCACGCTGAGGCAGCGGTCCCGCTTGTTCCGCCGGGTGTGCGAGCACTGTGGACACGTGTGCTTGCCGGGGCGGTTGGGGATCAGCATATGAAATCCGCCATGAGGTCCGTGCTTGCAGCGGCGGTCGTTTCCTGTTGCCGCTTGGCAAGCCAGCTCGATGTCGACTGAAACCATCGCTTGCGAACCGATTGGTCCTGACCGGAAAGCCAATCATCGCGTGCCGTAAGCTGGGCACGGAGGTCGAGATCAGGGAAGGCAGTTTGCCACCGCCGGTAATCGGCGAAATTCAACCGAACAACTCGCCCGTCGAAGGCGTAGCCGCCCTTAGTTTCTTCCTTCTTTCTTTCTTCTCTTTCTTCTTTTGTGTCCCGCTGCTGTCCCGCTGTTGTCCCGGTTGCTGTCCCGCTGCTGTCCCGGTCGGCATCTTCGCCGTCCTGATATTTTCCGTAATTACAGATGGTTAGGACCAGTTTTCCGTGTCCCGCTTCGCGCTTCACCATTGTCTCGGTTTCGAGACGGGTCAAAAACCGGTCAACGGCCGATTTTGACCAGTTCCAAGCGGCCGCAAGATGGCGCACGGAGACGCAAATCTGACCGCGTTCGAGGTGGACTGTCTTGCCTTTCACATTGAAGCTGGCGGGCTTCCAGCAGGCGTTCTCAAGCAGCCATATCCATGCCAGCTTGCGCTCCGCATCGGACAGTGCCGGGCAGTCCTGCCAGCCTCGGAAAAGCTTGATATAACCAGCGGCCATTATGCGGACTCCATGCTGTAGATTTCCACGAGCATGTCGGCTGTCGTGCCGGAGATAATCTCGGCAGCGTGTAGATCGCGGATAAGGGACAAACGGGCGCTGTTATTTTCGAACGTCTCGACAAGCGCGCCGATCAGGGCTGCACGCTGTGTACGGATCAGCATGTCGGATAGGGTCATGCCGCACCCCCGGCGGCATAAGCTGCTTCAAACTGCCTGTAGGCGCACTGACGGAGGTATTCCCATTCATCGGTAGCGGCGAGGTCGGGATCGGCCTGTCCGTGCGCGAGAACGCCGAGATAGGCCATGTATGCGCGGGATGCCTTCCCCTCATCGTAATGGATGATGGGGACGGGCGGCACGGGACGGAGAAACGGAACGACGCTCATTTCGTCACCCTCAGTTCGATGGTGGGATACAGGGCACGGAACAGGGCGGCGCGAAGCGGGAAGTCGCGCACAACAAAGCCCTTCACGTCCTCGGCAATGTCCTGGCCGTTTTCGGTGTAGATGAAATCCGGGCGGTATTTCGCCGCCTGACCGTTCTCCATCTTCAACGGCTTCCCATTGATCTGGAACGTGAAGGTCGGCTCGATCTCAAGATCCCCGATCTGCCCCGCCTGCTGAAGCAGGTGCAGTTCGACACAGCGGACCGCCTCGCGCTTGCTGGCGTGCTTATGGCCGTGGATGCAGGTCGTCGGCTTGGCTCGATACTTATGCATCACCCAGCCCTCCCTCAGCCATTTCGGCCTGCGCTTCGAGGCGGCGTATCTCGACGCTCAGAGCCTCGCGGTTCAGTTCGATATTCTCAGGGTCGAGGTCGGCGTTGATCTCGCGCAGCTTGGCGGCGATCTTGCGCAGGGCGGAGGGGGTCATGCGTCCTCCTTCGACATGGCGATCTGCGCGAGGCGGTCGAGGTATTCATCCTCGTCCAGTTCGTGCAGAGGGGTTTCGGGTTTCGACGGCGTGAACGCCAGAATTTTAGTCCGGCGCACTGGAGCTTCCGGCTCTTTTTCGTCCGGCAGAGTAGATTTCCACGCCACAAATTCGTGGTAAATCTCCCGCTTTTTCTGCGTCATGCTGGCAATCATGGCGCGCGCATCGTCGGCCCGTATCCACACGCCTTCGTGGCCGTCGAGCAGGAAGAAAACGCGTTCAGGCAGTGGTGTATCTTCAGGCCGGGCCAAGGGGTTTACCTTGCGCTGCTCGGCGGTTTTGATGGCCCTGTGACGTATGATGCCAAGTGCCTCCGCCAACACGCCACACCTCTCTACGGCCCGTTTAATGTTCCTGTGGCCGTTGATAATCGTGCTGTGATCGCGCCCACCCAGCGTCCTGCCGATGCTGGGGAAAGACCGCCCGGCCAGCTCGCGCGCAAGGTAGGAATAAGCGCTGCGCGGAACGGTATATTCTTTGAACCGGCGAGGCCCGCGAAGATCATCGACGGACACCCCGAAAACGACTGCGGTGTGATAGAGAAGGTCGGCGGACAGGATCATGCGCCCCTCCCCCGCTTGGCCGCAGCCTGACGGTCGGGGCGCGCTGCTTTGCGACGGGCAAGATGCGCATCGAGCGTGGTTTCGTCGTAATCAGGATCCACCGGGGGGAGCAGTGCCCAGTTAATGCGCCGGGCGTTGTGGATCATGGGGTCCACAGGCTCGCAGCGTCCATCGTCGCGGCGGGTGAACATGGCGGCTATGCGGGTAGCGAGGGTCATGCTGCTTTCCCTTCAAACAGAGGCCCGTTGCTCGTCGCGTCGGTCACCGCAGGGTTCAGCCAAAGAACTTCGACGCGTGCTCGAGCTCCGTCCGCAAGGGCGTTTCGCTCGACGCGTGTCCAATCCGAAAGTGCGGCATCGTATTTTTCGTTCGGGTAGCCGGAAAGGACCACCATTCCGCGCAATTCGCGCAGAAAAGCGAGTAGATCGCTATGCTGATCGTCTGTCAGTTCGTGCGCGTAATCATCTCCCTTGTCGCGAGTTGCCCAAACGTAGGGCGGGTCCACGTAGTGAAGGGTTGTCGGCGCGTCGTGCTGCGCCATCACGGCTTTTGCGTCTTTGTTCTCGACGGTCACACCGCCAAGCCGTCCAACTATTAGCGCGAGACTATCGGGATAATTTTGCCAGTCATGAGCGGGCGTCGTCCCGCTACGGTTGCTGTTCGCGCGAAAGCCAGTCAGCTTGTTGTGGCCATTGCTCCCGAAACCCATAAACGAACGAATGACGAGCCGTCGCGCGCGCTCTATCGGGCATTCCGCGTCCTGATACGCCTCGCTAAATTCGTCGCGCGCAAATGGAGTAAGACGGAGACTCTCGACCAGTTTACCCGCCTGCTCCGACCTCAAAACGCGGAACAAATTCACTACGGACTGATCAAGGTCGTTATAGATTTCAGCGTATGATCGCTGCTTACGAAGCAACACTGATGCTGCACCGCCGAACGGCTCCACGTATACCTGATGCTTGGGAAAATGGCTGATGATCCATGGGGCGAGTAACCACTTGCCACCATGCCAACGGAGAGCGGGACGACGCGGGCTCATTGCCCCACCGCCTGCGCAGGGCGCAATTTGCGAAGCTGGGCATCAATGGCATCGCGGGCGTTCTCCAGCGTCTGCCGGTTCTCCCGCACTTCGTCTGCGTCGATCTCGCCATCCTCAAGTGCAACCGATAGCGCGAGGGCGGCGGCAAGAATGCTGGACTGGCCGTGCCGATCGCAAAGCGGACCGGGGCGGCTGTCGATGCAGAGCCGATCGAAGTAGCCTGTGAATCTCCCGTTGAACTCCCGTTTGCCGCGCCCGAACGTCTCGGCATCCATGGTCGCTTCTTCACGGCGATAAGCCCGCACACGGTCGGCGCTCTTACCGAGCAGCGCACCCATATCGGCGTCGGTAAGGTCGTCCTCTTCGCGGATCTCGCGCAGAGCCTCAGCAATGGCCCAGCGCACGTTTGACGCGGAAAATACGCGGCGCGATGGGTGGATGTGCCTATCGGGCATCAGCTACCTCCATGAACATGAGAAAGGGGAAAAAGATCGAGCGCGCCGGTTTCAGGGTCATTCTGGCCCCCGGCTGCGTCTTGGGTTTCGATCACCGCGGTGATGAATTGCGCCGCCGTTTCAGCGTCGAGGCCGTTTCCGTAGGCGCGCAGTCGTCCCACGCGGCCGGTAGGCGCATCAGCCAGCGGGAATGTGCCGGGTTCAACCGGCCTCCACTTGCCATCCCGGCAGAACAGCCAGTCAGCAGGGTCCCGTCCGAGCATAGGCGCATGGGTGTGGCGATCTTGGCGAAGTCCCGGAGGTCGTTCGAATGCGGACCCTTCACCCTCGCCAGCGCCTTCAACGGGTCTTTGTATTCTCCGCCCGCTGCCTCCTTGCTGGTCGGCGTCGGCCAGCCCGCCAATGCCGCCTCCCTCACCAAGCAAGCGCAACCGTGCTTCGTCCCGTGGATGGCTTTCTGCCCCACCGACCGGCCCGACGTGTCGTGCGCCTGTGGCGTCGTCCACCCCTTCAATTCGGGTTCCGACAAAGTAGAGCCTTTGCCGGATATGCGCGCCGCCGAACCCCGCAGCGCACAAATCCGACGCCCCGAAGGCAAGTCCCAATGCTTCCAGGTCAGCCGATACAGTATCGAGCCATACGCGCCCGTCCTTGCTCGCAACCTGCTCTCCAAGGACGCTTGCAGGACGGCACTGGTCGATGAGCCAGAACCAGTGCGGCCAAAGGTGCCGCTCGTCAGCAACCCCTTTTCTTGCGCCTGCCGCGCTGAAAGGCTGGCATGGGCAGGATCCGGTCCAGACGGGGCGGTCGTCGCTCCATCCTGCGCTTCGAAGGGCGTGGGACCATATGCCGATTCCAGCGAAGAAATGGCACTGAACAAATCCGGCGAGGTCGTCAGGTCGTATGTCACGAATATCCCTTTCATCGACGATGCCGGGGGCAATGTGGCCAGCGGCGATAAGGTTGCGCAGCCACTCGGCGGCAACGGGGTCGATCTCGTTGTAAAAGGCGAGAGGAGCGTCATGCTCGACCTGCTCCAGCGGCGGGCGCGGGAAATCGAACGGCGCACCATCGTGGCCGGTGTCTTCAAACGCGGGCGGGATCATTGAAACGCCCCGAGAAACAGCCCGAGCATGACGGTCCAAAAGAAAATGCAGCCCGCGAAGATAGCGGACCATATTTCGAGAACGGAGGGGCGCGGCGTCATGCTGCTGCCTTGGGGAGCGGCGGAAGGTGCGGGGAAAGCTTGCTCAGCGTTTCCAGGGTTGGGTTCCAGCCCTCGTCTTCGCATCCGTATAGCGTGTTGCGATGCAACCCCGCTTTCTTAGCCAAGCTGTATCGGGTTTCCCCATGATCCAGCGCATATCGAACCCTCGCGGGAATATCGGTGATAGCCATCATGGCGGATTATTTAGCATATCAGGATATGCCGCGCAATTGAAAATGCATACCGGGATGGGCGCGACGCGTCGTATTCGCCCGTCTATGGAAAAGACACCCGATCAGCGCCGCGATATTCTGCGGAACTACATCAAAAGTAATGGCCTCAAGATCGCATCATGGGCCAAGTCGAGCGGCGTCGACAAAAACTCGATTTATAACTTCCTGAATGGCCATTCCAACGCTCTGGACCCTCGGACCTATGCGAAGCTTGCCAGAACCGCGCAGGTGCCATCCTGGCAGCTTTCCGGAGACGAACCGGAGGTATCCAGCCCAACTTCCGTCATGGTGAGCGGAGAAGTGCAGGCAGGCGTTTTCAAAGAAGCTGTAGAATGGGAAAGCCACGAAAGCTTCGCTGTGGATGTGCCAGTTCCAAGCCGTTTTCAGGGGATGGCCCGCGCCCTGCGCGTGGCTGGGAATTCAATGAACAAGGAGTTCAAAGAAGGTAGCATCGTCATATGGGTGAAAATGCTTGATTTTCGACCGCCCCGGGACGGGGATCACGTGGTCGTTTACAGCCATGCCCATGACGACACTATCGAGGCGACGCTCAAACAGTATCGCGTCGACGGAGAGGGCGGAAAATGGCTTTGGCCGCAATCCGATCATCCCGATCATCAGATGCCGTTAAACACGAACAATCCGCCCGAAAATATTCGGAGCATCGAGGTCGTCGGGATTGTCATCGGGGATTATCGGCAGCGGGTGTTGTAAACATCGTCGCGCTCATGGGTGTAGAAGCTACTAACCTATGTGTAATGACCTTTGGTGAAACCCGAGTGAAATAGGCACAGGACAACTACCCCCGCTATAGCAGCGAAGGCAGCCCGGCCTATTTCGACGTCATGACCTTCGGAGCCAACCGTCGTTCACAGGCGCAACCAGCTTGATGCAAGTGGCTGCTCGGTGGTTACTTTCGAGGCTGCATCGCCCCGCCTGACACCCTTCCACCTTTCGGACTGGGTTCTTGCTTTGTCAGGCCCCTTCTGGTAGCAAATCCGCGTCACACGCCAGAGTGTTCAACCAACCCATGTGACCGTCCCCGGGAAGCCTGCACAGCTTCGCCGGGATTTTCTTTTGGCACATGATAGTATGCAGCGCAAGGCGATGTTCCCATTTTGTGCACAGCCGCGTGTGCGCATCAAACGAATCGCGCATATCGCAATTGGCATACAGGGATGTGCTTTTTTGCTTGCATAGCATATCGGCATATGCTTTTACTGTCTCCAAGAAGCGGCACCCCGCCGCATTGGAGACAACAGATGGCGATCAAAATCGAGAAGGGCGTTCCGCTTCCCAGTTCGCGCCAAGCGCACGTCAAATATCCGTTCAACGAAATGGAGGTTGGCGACAGCTTTAAGGTCACTTTGGCCGAAAGCCACTCTGAAAATGTAACCAATCTTCAGAGGGCTCTGGGCAGCCGCGGCGCGCAGGTTCTCGGCAAGGGCAAAGTTGCGACCCGCCAAGAAGGCGACGCTGTGCGCGTGTGGAGGGTCGCATGACCTACACCCTGACCGACGCAGAGCGCGACACGATTAACGCTGCTGCTGCAATCATCGATAAGCACACGCCGCCGAAAAGCTCATGGCAGGTTGGCTTCAATCGTTATGATGAATTTTTCGGCGTAGGCGTAACCTATTTCGACAGCCGCGATTGCGACCACGGATCGCGCCAGCATTCTTTCGTGCAGGGCAAAACCTTAGCCGACAAGGTGCAGTCGGTCATTAAGATCGAGGCGTCGGTCGTTCATAACAAAGAAGCCAACCGGCTCGCCAGCATTGATAGCCTGCGCAAGCAGCTTGCCGCCCTCACGGGAGAAGCGGCATGACCTACCTCGCCCACGCCCCGATGGCCGGTTACGCCGCTCCATGGTTCGACAGCCCCGACGCCCGCGAGACGCTGGCCCGGCTGAACCGCGACGAGTGGATCACCTACCGCCGCCCTGCTGTATTCGGTGACGACGTTATCGAATGGGGCGGCATTACCGGCGCCGCCGAGCAGGACGAAAATCGCCTCAAGGCCGCGCAGGAAGCGTATCTCTATGAGGTTACGGGCTACTTGAACCTTGATGACGCCGACGAGAACGGCGCCACCGCTTTCTACATTTCCGAATACGGGCGCCTCCCGACGATCTCCGACGCGGTCGATGCCGAGTTCGCCCACCGCGAAGGCCGCGCGCCGAACCTGCGCGTTCGCCCGACGCAGGACGAGCTGGACGCTTTCAAAGCCCTCGTCGGCATGGGTCTGGACAACAATGTCCCGGCGATTGGGGGTGCGTTGTGAGCGGGGCGCATACCCCGGGGCCGTGGCAGCTTGAAGGCAATTGGACCGAGGGCGAACAACTTGGCGGATGGGTTTCAACCATGGCCCCACAGCCTGTTTTCGAACTCGTTCCGATCCTCGGCCACGGGAGCGAAATCATTGCCAACGCCCGCGTAATTTCGGCAGCGCCTGAGGCGCTCAATGTCGCGCAGCAGCTAGTCGATTGGCTGGAAAAGACTTCCGCCAGCAATGACCCCGAGTGTGAGTACCTGAACGGCACTGGCTGGGATGACCTATACGCTATTGGGGATGCATCTCGCACGGTCCTCGCCAAAGCCCGAGGCGCATCATGACCGCCCCGATCATGGCAGAGATGCCCTATCAGCATGCGACCCTGTTCGCCTCGCTGTTCGCCCCTGCTGACAAGCCCCACGCCTACGCCTGCACCCGCTGTGGCTGGTCCTCTCACGATTACGAGGACGGCCATTGCATCGAGTGTGGGACTTATACCGTGGAGCGGGTTCGATGACCGCGCAGGAACTTATCGCGCTGGCCGAACGGGTTGAGGCGCTGGACGGGCCGGACACGTCGGTGGACTGCTGGATTGAGAACCATCTCGGGCTAGCACGTTTTGAACACGATCGCCCCGATCCGTATAGTGATAGTTGGGTCGAACGGCGAGTGACGCCCAAGCCCTACACCGCCAGCCTCGACGCCGCGATGACGTTGGTGCCGGGCGAGGCCTTCTGGTCGATCACCATGCGCGGTGAGGTGCGCGGCGGTTATCATGCCTGCTGCCAGATCAAAGGGCCGCTTGATTGGAGGGAAGCGCCCACCCCGCCCTCGCCCTGACAGCCGCCGCTCTGCGGGCCCACGCATCACAGGTGCAGCCATGACCGGCCCCGAACGTCGCGACATGATCCTCGCAGCCATCGACGCTGTGCTTGCCACCTATGACGATTGGAGGTGGCCGTGAGCGCCCTGTCCATAATCTGCCTGATGTTCTTCATCGGCTGCGCGGTCTTTGGCGGCGTCGGTTCCTGCAAATGGCTGGCCGATCTCGCGCCCATCGCAATGGGGAGGGACGCATGAACGACCCCCTCAACCCATGGCTCGATTTCACGAAGCCGATTAACGCCGAAGAGGCCGCGATGATGGCCAAGCGCGCGAAAGCCGAAAAGCGTGACGAGCGCATCTTTGGCGCGGTGATCGGACTGATTATCGCTGCCTGCCTGATCGGGCTTGTCGCCTACCTCTTTTCCCAACCGGGAGTTTTCTCATGACAAACGAAACCTGCCCCACCTGCAAGGGCCGTCGCGAAGTGCAGTCCGAGCTTGAAATGATCCCCTGCCCGACATGCCGGGAGCGGCGCCAACCGCCTCAGGATGAACGTCTGGCCGATGCGATTGAATGGGGCGCGGAGATACCCGGCCCGGTGTCCATTTACAGCCGCCGCGACAGTTCGACTTTCCGCCTTCCCACCGATCACCCGTATTACGCTGGCATCGCTGATGCCGCCGCGCAGTCGCAATCGGTGCCGCCGGAATTGGTGGAGGCTTTGCGCGCTGGCGGGCGCGTTATCGACTACGCCGCTTCGATCCTCTGGAACGGTCGTTCTGCCGCCATTGCGAACAGACCGGCGAAGGTGGACGCCGACCTTCGAGCATTCCGAACTGCGCTCGACGCCCTACCGAAGCCGGTCGATCCGCTGGATGAAGCCATCGGGCATGCCTTCGATAGACTGCCGCCAGAATGGACGCGGGAGATTTTTATCGAGAGCGTCGGCAAATCCCTGCGAGATAAGCGCGTCCGTGCGGAGTCCAGCCAATGACCCGCCGCGATGATCGCCGCCTTCGCCGCCAGCACCGCCGCGAAACCGGCGCCGTCGCTGCCGCCCTGATCGGGCTGCTCTTCTTGGGCCTCTACCTGATCATTTTCGAGATTGGATTTTGATGATGGCCGACACGATTGACCTCCCCGAAATCGAGTGCCCTGCCTGCAATGGCAACGGGTGGCTTCCACGCCGATGGGCATTCAACAGCCGCGTTCAGCTTACCGAAGAGGACTGCACCGAATGCGACCGAACCGGATGGCGCACCATGACGCAGGACGAGGCAAACGACGCAGCCGCCGATGCGTTCAGCGCCATGTGCGAGGGCGAGCCGCCGCTGACCTTCGCCGAGCGCGCGGAAATGCAGGCGAAACGCGATGCAGAATGGGGAGTAAAATGATGACCGATACGAACGAAACCGGCGCGAGCGTGGACGTGACGCGGGAATTGCTGCCTTGCCCCTTTTGTGGAGGCAATCGTGTCAAAACGTTTGGACCATATGGTTGGTATCGCCAATGGGGCGTCAGCCACTCTTGTAAAACCTTTTACGGCGGCACGCAGGAAATGGCGCAGGGCTTCGCAACTGAAGCAGAAGCCATCGCAGCATGGAACACCCGCACCAGCACCACACAGGCCTTAACAATTCATATCGTTTTCGATGGCCCGCCCGGACCTGAAGCGGGGCGGTTTGTCGAATGCGAAACCTCCGATGGCAAGAGCGTGTCGTTTGGCGAGTGGACTGATCGCGGCGATGGCTATTGGGCGCTTGTCGTTCCGGTTGCCGCCCCCACACAGCCCGCCGATGCGGCGCGGGTTAACTGGCAACCGATTGCAAAAGCCCCGAAGGATGGGACGCAAATCCTCGTCGAAGTGGCCCCTGACGTTCTCAACATCGTCTCATGGTGGGGAGAGGCATGGCGAGAACCGGCAAACGGCTTAGCTCTTAAGGATGCGCCGACCTGGTTCATCGATATTCGAGCAGCCCTCAAAGGCACCCCGCAATGACCCGCATCTTCGCCACCGCGCGCCCGTCCCGCAGCTTTGCGGACCTTCTGCCCATGAGCCGCCAAGATGAAATCACCAACGCCCTCGCCCGGCCTGCTGCACAGGCATGGATCGAGCGCAACGAAAGGAATGCGCGATGAACGGATACGCATGCGCCGTTTGCGATGACCTGATTTGCACCAGCAAATACGGCGAAACGCGAGACTGCCCATCCTGCGGAGCGCCTGTCCCTCAAACACGCCGCGCCTGCAACGAAAGGAATGCGCGATGAAGCATGACCTCCCCATTCCCGACCCGCTTTTCAATGAGGCCGGAAGCATCCGCGAATACATGGAGAGGAACCGCATCAAGCACATCATGGCGTCCTGTGGCCGCATCTACGTCGAAATGATGGACGGCAGTGTAGGCGTGTCCGGCGAGGTCCGCGATGCCGTCGAGGTGGCCCGCGCGTCGAGGAAAGCGGCATGACCGGGATCGGCCATAACCGCGCACCGCATGAAGCCATGCTCGATCATGTCGAGGATCTGTTCAAGCTGATCTCCGACAGCACCGAAGGCGCGACCGTCACCAACGACGAGCAGGACGCCGCTCTCGATGCGCTGCTGGACGATGTTCGCACCGCCAAGAAGGATGCGGAAGCCAAGCGCAAGGCCGAGAAGGAACCGCATCTCAAAGCGGAGCGGGCCGTCGATGCTGCATGGAAGCCGGTCACAAGCCGCCTCGATGCCGCCGCCGCCGAAATCAAGGCTCTGCTGACGCCCTACCGGACCGCCAAGCAGCGCGAAAAGGACGAAGCCGCCCGCAAGGCACGCGAGGAAGCCGAGGCGAAGGAACAGGCTGCACGGGATGCCCTGCAAGCTTCCGAAAGCCTGGAACAGAGGTTCGAGGCCGAACAGCAGCTCAAACGCGCCAGCAAGTTGAAGGCGACGGCGAACAAGATCGACCGCGCGCCCACCGGCCTGCGGACCCGGCAGATTGCCGTCATCGAGGACCGCAAGACTCTGTTGCAGCACGTGATGAAGAACGACCCCGACGCCCTGACCGAATGGCTGGCTGAATACGCACAGCGTTCGCTGCCGGCCAAGCTGCCGGGTGTTCGGATTGATACCGAAAGGCGCGCCGCATGACTTCGACCAATTCGCTATTTTATCGCAAGGTCGGGCTGTCTCCCAACGGCTGTTTCGATTGGCAGGGTTATTGCGATCGGCATGGATATGGGCGCTACAACTCTCGCTTAGCCCATCGGGTATCCTTTGAACTTACAAAGGGTCCGATCCCGATCGGGAAAGTAATCTGCCACACTTGCGACAACCCGAAATGCGTTAACCCTGACCACTTGTGGGCCGGAACCTTGAGCGAAAACCAGCGCGACGCGGCACGGAAGGGGCGGCAGCAAGGCCAATCGAAAGCGGTGTGTGCCAATGGACACCCCTATACCCTTGAAAACACTTACTGGCGCCCAGGTAAGATCGCCTCCCGTGATTGTCGGATTTGCACCGCAGCGCGCCAACGTAAGTATAGGAAAGGAAAAGCCGCATGAGCCTCACCGAAGCACAGAATGCGATGCTGAAAGCACCGCTCGACCCGAAGAACGTTCGCAAGCCCGAAGGCAAGTTCGGCCCGAAGGGCGACTACCTCGAAGGCTGGTTCGTGATGAACGAACTGAACCGCGTGTTCGGTTTCGATGGGTGGTCCTACACCATTGATCTGTCCCGCGATGCCCTTTCCGAAGGGCAGGACAGCAAGGGTAACCCGCAATGGCAGGCTGCTTACACCTGCGTCTGCACCCTGACGGCGGCGGGCGTAACCCGGCAGGACGTGGGCTTCGGCTCCGGCTTTGCCAAGCAGGTAGGCGACGCGATCGAGGGCGCGACGAAAGAGGCCGCGACCGATGCGCTCAAGCGCGCCGCGCGGACCTTCGGCAACATTTTCGGGCTGGCCCTCTACGACAAAGAGCGGGCCAACGTTCACGCCCCGCCCCCGCCGACAATCACCGATGATCAGCGCATCGAACTGATGAATCTGTTCGAAGCCACCGCCTTCCCGGTCGACCGGTTTCTGTCGGTCTCAAAAATCAAAGACCTGCGCGAACTGCCCGCCGCCAAATTCGAAGGCGCGAAGGGCTGGATCAAGCAGGAAGCCAAGAAACTCACCGAACAAGCCGCCTAACCCAAGAAGGAATTACGAATGCTCAATCTCTCACTCGCAGGCAATTTGGGCCGCGATGCCGAATATAAACAGACGCAGGGCGGCAACGAATTGTGCAGCTTTGCCGTCGCGGTCAATACCGGGTTCGGCGACAACAAGACCACCGTATGGATCGACGTCACCAAATGGGGAAAGGGCGCAAAGGGCCTGTCCGACATTCTGGTGAAGGGCAGCAAGGTCGCGGTGTCCGGTGAACTGTCCACCCGCGAACACAACGGCAAGACCTACCTGCAATGCCGGGCCAACGATGTGACGATCATGGGCACGCCCGGCGGGAGCCAGTCGCGCGGCAACCAATCCAGCGCCGGTGGCGGTGGATGGGGCAGCGGACAGGCCGACAGCGGATCGCAGGGCGGTGGGTATGACGACCTTGGTTCTGATTCCATCCCATTTTGACCGAGAGGAATAGCGACATGACCACCGAAACCGATGACCGCCTGCGCCTGCTGATCGAGCGGATCGAGCGCCTCGAAGAGGAAAAGAAGGGCATCGCCGACGACATCAAGGAAGTCTACGGCGAGGCGAAGGCCGTAGGATATGACGCGAAGATCGTCCGCCAGGTCGTTCGCCTTCGCGCGATGAATCCCGACGACCGGCGCGAAATGGAAAGCGTGCTGGACCTCTACAAAGCGGCGCTGGGGCTGGACTGATGCTTCCGCCCCGCATCCCGAAAAAGCCGAAGCGCGCTAGCCGCTGGCGTTCGCAAGCACATTGCACTTTCGTGCGTGGTCACGCCTGTTCCGTTTGTCATTCCACGGCAGCGATCGAGGTCGCCCACGTTCGGCTTGGGAGCGGGGCAGGCATGGGCCAAAAGCCGGACGACTTCCAAACGGTCAGCCTGTGCCGGGAATGCCATGCAGAACAGCACCGCGAAGGTGAGCGCACGTTCTGGAAGAACCGGCCGCTGAACGCCCTGTTGGAAGCGTTTCAGAAAGCGTCCCCGAAGGCGCAGGAAATTCGCCAGATACAGAGGGAGCGGGCCAATGGGTAACGGCCACACGATCCAGCTTTGGGAACACCGCGACCGCGCACACCGGCTTGTCGATCAGGCCCCGGCGGGAAGCATGTTGGTAATCGAGCCACCCCGGCGCACGCTTGATCAGAACGCCAAGCTTTGGGCGATGCTGACGGACGTGAGCATGGCGATGCCGGAAGGTCGCCGCCACACGCCGGAGGATTGGAAAAGCATATTCATGAATGCATGCGGGTGGGAGGTGCAGTTTGTCGAAGGGCTGGACGGTCGCCCGTTCCCGCGCGGGTTCCGTTCGTCGCGCATGACGAAGGCGCAGATGATCGACCTTATCGAATTTATCCAGGCCTACGGCGACCAGCACGGCGTGCGGTGGTCCGATGGCGAAGCACAGGCAGCATGAGCGGCAGGGATGGAAACGCGACGCGCCGAGACGAAGGCTCGGCCCGAAGGGTGACAGCCCGTTTCAGCCGCCCAAAACCCTCTTTCTAGGACAACACCATGACCCAAGAGAAACTACCGGTATCGCAGGCGGCGCGGGATGCTGCGTCTGACTGGTGCAAGTCGCAGCCGTTTCCGTCTAAACAAGCCGAGGGGCCGATGATCCGTGAAGGCTCGTTTGACCATCATAGCCTTGCTCAAGCCTTCGCCCGTTTCGAGCGCGAGACGTTGGGGCGGGCGGCGAAAAAAGCCGAGGGGATCGGCGACGTTTTCGGACTTGATGAAACCAATTGGTTCGAATGCGCTGAAACTATAGCCGCCGCCATCCGCGCCCTCGCACCGGAGGCTCAACACCATGACTGAAACACCCGACATTGTGGAGCGACTGAGCCGGACACGATACGATCGTGGCATTCAGGAGTTTCTTGACGAACGCCAAGACGCCAGGACCGAAATCCTATCTCTCCGCGCCGAGCGCGACGAACTGCGGGCGAAGTTGGAGACGGCGGGGGAAACAATATGTCTCGCCGCTTTGCCGCTTGAAGCGATGAAGTCATCCGGCTCCATCAACCTGCACACCGAGGGTTTTCGCGACGCCGTGAGTGACGCTATTCTAAAAATCCGCGCCACCCTCACCCAAATCAGGAGCGCCGACCATGCAGGATAACGCATCAGAGGCGCACAATGAACTCGTCCCCGAACTGCTGCAACGCATAATAAGGGGCACTGAAACAGAGGAGCACGCTTTCGTCGTTCTGGAAAGCCTGACGCTTGGCATGATGCTCTACTTCCGCCCAAATCCCAAGCACGCCGCAGAATATCTCGACGTTATGACGCAGGCGATAATCGAAAGGATGGCCACACGATGATCCCTGTTCGCATAAATGGATCTACGAGGTGGCTTGGCGCGCCGGAAGGCTGGGAGCCTGATAAGAATGGCGATTGCGCACACCTCGCCATTCGCGACGAGACTATGGGCGGTTGCCATACGATGACCTCCGCTTGGGAGCCAACTCCTGCAGAGCTGGCAGCACTCAATAATGGTGGCCGCGTTATTTTGCGTGTCGTCGGAACAGGCCATCCGCCTGTCATGGTTTACGCTGAAGGAGGCGACCATGCAGGATAACAGCGAAATCGTGGAGCCGCGCTATCTGCTTGTGAAGCGCGATCTATACTATGCGCCGAACAGCATGGGTTACACCGGCATCAAGGATAAGGCAGGTCGATATTTTGCGTCTGACGCACTTCCCGATTGCGGCGTGACAGCCATACATGAGGACGATGCGCCGGACTTCACGAAGGCATGTTACGCCGATCTTGCGAGGGATCACCTGCAGGAAAAAATTGCCGTCCTGCGTGCTCAGGTCGAGGCAGAACGCACCGCCGTTCTCGCCTATCTGGCAACCTGCGCGCGGGAAACGATGAGCGGAACACGCACGTCGAGCAATTGCACCCGGCAAAGCACGATCGTGAACCTGCACCGGGACATCGAACGCGGGCTGCATGTGGCCGAGGATCCGAGAGCCCCGCTTTGGGCAATCCCATGGGATGGGGAGGCGGTTTGATGACGGCTAAGCGCCGACTGATACCCGATGCAGAACTGCGCAGGGCATTGGACACCCTCAAAGAATACGGCGTTGCGATCGGCGCGGTTGACATTCGCGCGGACGGTGTGACTGTCTACCCTACAGCCGCGACGCCGGGGAACGAATATGACCGCTGGAAGGCGCAGGACGCGGGTCGTGCATAAGATGCATATCGTAAGCAAGCCGTCCAAGGAAGGGTTGCGCTGGTATGTTTATGCGTGGCGGGGCGGGCCGTGCATTCACAAGGCGATAGGCGCAAAGCCTGTCATCACGCCCGAACTGCAACGTGCCCGCGATATCGAATTGAAGGCACGAATCGCTGTGCCCGCTAATTCGCTGGATGCGTTGATCGCAGATTATCAGGCTAGTCCTGAATATACCGGCAAAAAGCCATCGACCATCCGCGATTACCGTCTTTGGCTCACACGTATATCGGAGCGGTTCGGTGCGACCACACTGGGGGCATTCGAGGATCGGAGAATGCGCGGCGACATCATCGCGTGGCGCAACCAATGGGCTGAACAGCCGCGTAGCGCCGACAAAGCCACGGTGATGATGGGAACCTTGCTCAACTGGGGCATGGAGAATGGCCGGGTATCCATCAACGTCGCGGCAGGCATCAAGCAGCTGCACAACGTCAACAAGTCCGATAAAATATGGGAGCCTGCCCATTGGAAAGCCGTCGCTGCGGTTAAAGGCTTCCCCGCCCATATTCTGGACGCGCTGCAATTAGCGAACCTGACCGGGCTTCGACTTGGCGATTTAATAAGGCTGGAATGGGCGCAGGTGGGAGATCAGGCTGTGATAGTGGAACGGACCCGCAAGCGCGGAGGGCGCGCGGTTATTCCCATCTTACCTGAATTACGGGCGCACCTGGACAACCGCGAATGGCGCGATGGCACGATCCTCCGAAACAGCAGGGGAACGTCTTGGACAGAAAGCGGGCTGGAAAGCGTCTGGCAGCGCCACAAACCCAATGGGTTCAACCGAACGATACACGACCTGCGCGGCACGTATGTCACATGGCTGGCAACCAAGGGACTCACCGATGAGCAGATTGCCCGCATCGTCGGTTGGACGGCCAAGCGAGTTGCAGAGATACGGGCACGCTACGTCGATGAAGCCCGCGTGATCGTATCGCTAGTTGAAAGGCTTTCGGCATGAATAGTTTACACAAGGTTAGCAAACCAGCCCAACCCGGCACGGCGCCCTCTCGAAAATCGCCAGCAATTGCATGGAGTTATGGTAGCGGAGGAGGGACTCGAACCCCCGACACGCGGATTATGATTCCGCTGCTCTAACCAGCTGAGCTACTCCGCCCCGAAAGGCACCGAATGGTCGCGAAACCACCCGACAGGCGGGCGTCTTAGGCGCGGTTTTCGAAAGGGTCAACCGCTTTGCTCACCGCTTTTTACGAAAGCGCCAGTGCGCTGCATTTTCCCAGGGGCCGCCACGATAATAATGGGTTTCCAGCCCGATGAACTCGAACGTGCGGGGGGAAAAATCGCTGCGAAGCCGTGCCTGCAATTGCCTCGCGTCGTCGCCCGACACCTTGTTCTGCACGGTGATGTGAAGATTTGGGCGGTGGCTGTCCTGCGATGTGAGCGATCCTGCGAACCGATCCGCCACGATGGCGCGCAGGTCGAGGAGATCCGGGCTGATGATCTTGAAGGCGGTCCCCCGGCCCAGCGACATGACCGATTCCAGCCTGGCCGGGACCGGCCCGGTCTGCGCACACACATCGGCGAGCAAATGGCGCAATTCCCGTTCGCACGACGGCGGAATCGCGTGAAAAAGCGTCACATGCGCGTCGATATGATTTCGCTCCGGCGGGAAATATGCGCGCCGCAAACCCTGCGCCCAGGAAAAAAGCTCGGGCGGCAGAGTCGCCGTCACGATCAGGGGCGCCGGATCGCCGGTCGCCCCCCTCACGCGATCAACCATTCTTCAGCGCGGCCAGCACCTTTTCCGGCGCGGAAACGCCATACGGATCCTCGTCGGCGCCGACATCGTTGATGCCCGGTTCCTCGAACCAGTCGGTGACGACATTGTCCTTCACGATCATGGCGTATCGCCACGATCGCTGACCGAAGCCCAGATGATCCTTGTTGATCAACATGCCCATGCGGCGGGTGAAATCCCCGGAACCGTCGGGCAGCATCTTCACCTTTTCGAGGCCCAGATGCTTCGACCATTGGTACATGACGAAGGCGTCGTTCACCGCGATACAGTAGACCTCGTCCGCGCCCGCCGCCTTGAAATCCTCATACATCGATTCGTAGCTGGGGCATTGTTCGTTGGTGCAGGTCGGCGTGAACGCGCCCGGCAGCGAAAACGCGACGATCGTCTTTCCTGCCCATTCGTCGCGAACCGGGAAATCGCGCCAGCGGAACGGATTATCGCCGCCGATGCTTTCGTCGCGGACGCGGGTCTTCAATGTGACGTCGGGAATCTGTTTGTGCATGGATATGCCCCTGTTGGCCTCGGCGGAATGTGACATTTGCCAAGGGAACGGCGGCATCGGCGACCGGTTCCAAAAAGCGCCCTTTGGCCCGCCCTTCGCCGCGCCCGTTCAGATTTCGCCGCGGGCGCGCCGGATCGCGCGCCATTTGCGCACGTTTTCGTTATGCCCGGCCAGCGTATCGGCAAACACGTGCCCACCGGTCCCGTCCGCCACCATGTAGAGCGCATCCGTATCCGCAGGGTTCAGCACCGCCCGGATCGATTCGCGCCCCGGGTTCGTGATCGGCCCCTTGGGCAGCCCGTCCATCGAATAGGTATTGTAGCCATTGACCGCGTCGATCTCGGATCGGCGGATCCTGCGGCCGAGCGGTTTTCCCTTTGTGATGGGGTAGATGATCGTCGGGTCGGCCTGAAGCCGCATGCCGGTCTTCAACCGATTGGTGTAGAGGCCGGCGACCATGCGCCGTTCCTTCGGAACACCGGTTTCCTTCTCCACTACAGATGCCAGCGAAAGCGTTTCGGCGGGGCTGGAGACGGCGATGTTCGTCGACCGTTTTGCCCATGCCTCGGCAAGGAATTCATCCATCGCGGTTTCCATCCGGGCGAGGACGTCGGCGCGGCTCTCTCCCCGTTCGAAATCGTAGCTGTCGGGGAGGATCGAGCCTTCTGCCGGCACCGGGATCGTCCCGGTCAGCAGAGGCTCCGCCATCAGCCTTTCGTGCACCATGATCGAGGGCAGACCCTCGGGAATGGTGACGAACCGGCGGATGACATCGCCGTTCTGAAAAATGTCGAGGATACGCGCCGGCGATGCCCCCGCCGGAAGGAGGAACTCGCCCGCCTGCACCGGATCGCCGCCGCCGAAGATCTTCGCGCGCAGAAGGAACCCATCGGCGGAACCGATGATGTCCTCGCTCTCCAGTTTTTGCGCGATCGCCGTCAGGGTTGCGCCCGACGGCACCACAAAGGGGCGCTCTTCATCGAGGTTCGCGGCGCCGTACCACCCGCTCGCGAAAATGACGACGGCGACCAGAACGGCGAGGATGCCCGCGGCAATCCCGCCGAGCAGCCAGCGCCGAACCCTGCGCCCCGCCGCCATGTCAGACCGCCTTCATCACCAGCGACGCATTCGTCCCGCCAAAGCCGAAGCTGTTGTTGAGCACGGCCTTGACCTTGCGCTCCTTCGCCGTGTGCGGGACGAGATCGACCCCCTTGCAGCTCTCGCTGGGGTTATCGAGATTGAGCGTCGGCGGCACGATCGAATCGCGCATCGCCAGCATGCAGAAGATCGATTCGACCGCCCCTGCCCCGCCGAGCAGATGGCCGATCGCGGATTTCGTGCTGCTCATCGAAAGCGTGTCGACCGCGCTCCCGAAAAGCCGCCGCACCGCGCCCAGCTCCAGTTCGTCACCCAGCGGGGTCGAGGTGCCGTGTGCGTTGATGTAATCGATCTCGGACGCATCGACGCCCGCCTTGCGCAGCGCCATCTCCATCGAGCGATAGGCCCCCGACCCGTCGGGATGCGGCGCCGTCACATGGTGCGCATCGCCCGACAGGCCATAGCCCAGCACCTCGGCATAGATCTTGGCGCCGCGGGCCTTCGCCTTTTCATATTCCTCGAGCACGACGACGCCGGCGCCCTCGCCCATGACGAAACCGTCGCGGTCCACGTCATAGGGGCGGCTCGCCCGGGTGGGATCGTCGTTGAAATTGGTGGACAGGGCACGCGCCTGCGCAAAACCGGCGATGCCGATGGGGCAGATCGTCGCCTCCGCACCGCCCGCCAGCATCACGTCGGCATCGCCTTCGCGAATCATGCGCGCGGCATCGCCGATGGAATGGGCGCCGGTCGAACAGGCCGTCACCACCGCGTGATTTGGCCCCATCAGGCCGTAACGAATCGAAACCTGCCCGGAGATGAGGTTGATCAGCCGCCCGTGAACGAAATGCGGCGACACGCGGCCCGGCCCCTTTTCGGCAAGGATGAGCGATTCCTTCTCGATCCCCGGAAGGCCGCCGATGCCCGAACCGATGGAGCACCCGGCGCGGAACCGTTCCTCCTCGCTCATGTCGAGCAGGCCGGCATCCTCTATCGCCTGACCGGCGGCGTCGATGCCGTACACGATGAAGGGATCGACCTGCCGCTGAATCTTGTGGTCGACACGCTTGTTCGCGTCGAAGCCATATTCATGGTCAGCCGGCTTCACCTCGCATGCGATGCGGCATTTCTGGTTGCTGGCATCGAAACGTTCGATCGGACCCGCGCCCGATTTTCCGGCCAGGATGTTTTTCCAGACCGTTTCGACATCGGCCCCAAGCGGGGTCACCAGACCCAGACCGGTAACGACCACACGACGCATCAGCACACTCCGATTGTTCCGTTCGGCCACATGCCATGGCCGGTTCCATTATGCATATATCCGATTTGCGGGGCCAAATACGCAACAGGCCCAGCCCAGCGGGCCGAGCCTGTCGGTAAGCGGCCCGCCCACGCCTTGCAATGGTCAAGGCATGGCGGGCAAGGACCGTGTTATCAGCCCTTGTGCTCTTCGATATATTTCACCGCGTCGCCCACGGTGGTGATCTTCTCGGCGGCATCGTCGGGGATCTCGACACCGAATTCCTCTTCGAATGCCATGACCAGCTCGACGATGTCGAGGCTGTCCGCGCCCAGATCGTCGATGAAGCTCGCATCCATCGTCACCTTGTCGGCTTCGACGCCCAGATGCTCGACCACGATCTTCTTTACGCGTTCCTCGGTATCGCTCATGAAATGCCCTCTCGCTCAAAGCGGTTAAAAATCAGGGGTTCGCCCTAGTCAACGGTTTGCGGGCTGGCAAGTGCCGATGGGGTTCAAATATTTCACCATCATCGGCCCGTGCCTGCCCGCCATGAATTTAACCGTCGCCCAGACGGTCCGTGCGCACGGCCTGCTCGGTCGCCGGCTTGGGCGGTTCGACCGTGCGAATGTGCAATTCCTTCAGCTGTTTCGCGGTCACGGCGGACGGCGCCGCCATCATCAGATCCTCGCCCTTCTGGTTCAGAGGGAAGGCGATGACCTCGCGGATGTTCGGTTCATCGGCGAGCAGCATGACGATGCGGTCGATGCCCGGTGCCGAACCGCCGTGCGGCGGCGCGCCATATTTGAACGCGTTGATCATGCCGGAGAAATTCGCGTCGACGTCGGCTTGCGAATATCCGGCGATCTCGAACGCCTTGTACATGATGTCGGGCCGGTGGTTCCGGATCGCGCCCGACGACAATTCGTAGCCATTGCACACGATGTCGTACTGCCACGCGAGAATATCGAGCGGGTCCTTCGTTTCCAGCGCCTCCAGCTCGCCCTGCGGCATGGAGAACGGGTTGTGGCTGAAATCGATGCGCTTTTGCTCTTCGTCATATTCGAACATCGGGAAATCGACGATCCAGCAGAACTTGAAACAATCCTTCTCGATCAGGTCGAGCTCCTGCGCCGTGCGGGTGCGGGCCGCGCCGGCGAGCTTGGCCGCCTCCTTCTCCTTGCCCGCGGCAAAGAACAGGCCGTCGTCGTCGCCCAGGCCCAGCTCCTCGTAAAGCTTCGCCATGCCCTCTTCGCCGTGGTTCTTGGCGATGGGGCCGCCGAACGTGCCGCCCTTGCGCGTGACATAGCCAAGCCCGGCAAATCCTTCGCCGCGGGCCCAGTTGTTCATGTCGTCGAAGAACTTGCGGCTCTTGTCCGCGGTGTTCGGCGCCGGGATCGCGCGCACGACCCCGCCCGATCCGACGATCTTCTCAAACAGGCCGAAACCCGACGTCTCGAAATGACGGGTCACGTCCGAAATGATGAGCGGATTGCGAAGATCGGGCTTGTCGCTCCCGTATTTCAGCATCGCCTCGGCATAGGGGATGCGCGGAAAATCGCCCGCCTTCGTCACGCTCTTGCCGTTCGCGAATTCCTCGAACACGCCGGCGAGCACGGGTTCCAGCGTCTGAAACACGTCTTCCTGCGTGACATAGCTCATCTCGAAATCGAGCTGGTAGAATTCGAGGCTGCGATCGGCACGCAGATCCTCGTCCCGGAAACAGGGCGCGATCTGGAAATAGCGGTCGAACCCTGCGACCATGAGCATCTGCTTGAACATCTGCGGCGCCTGCGGCAGCGCGTAGAACTTGCCTGCGTGCAGACGGCTCGGCACGAGGAAATCGCGCGCGCCTTCGGGGCTGCTTGCCGTCAAGATCGGGGTCTGGAACTCGGTAAAGCCCTGATCGACCATGCGGCCGCGGATCGAGGTGATGACCTTCGAACGCAGCAGAATATTGGCGTGCACCTTGTCCCGGCGCAGGTCGAGGAAGCGGTGCTTCAGCCGGATTTCCTCGGGATATTCGGCATCGCCCGCCACCGGCATCGGCAATTCGTCGGCGCGGCTCTGCACCGTGATCTCGCGCACGAACACCTCGATCTCGCCGGTGGGCAGGTTCGCATTCACCGTGGCGGCATTGCGGGCCTTCACCTCGCCGTCGATGGTGATGACGCTCTCCACGCGCAGCCGGTCCAGCACGTCGAGCGCGGGGCTGTCCTCGTCCGCGACGAGCTGCGTGATGCCGTAATTGTCGCGCAGGTCGACGAACAGGACGCCGCCGTGGTCGCGCTTGCGATGGATCCATCCGGACAGGCGAACGGTCTCGCCGGTGTTGGCGGCGGTCAGGGCGCCGCAATTATGGGTGCGATAGGGGTGCATGAGAATTTCGTGCTTTATGAAAGAATGAAAGAATGACCGGCGCCCTAGGTCAAAGCGCGCCGCTTTTCCAGTGGGCAATGGCGCCGCGCCCCCACGAAGGCGCGCGTGCTTATTGAACCTGCCCCCACTTCGGCGTAACGCATGCGTCAGATGAAGATACATGACCTGATCACCGACACCGCCGCGCTGACCGCCCTGTGCGACCGTATGGCCTCCGCCGACTTCGTGGCGGTCGATACCGAATTCATGCGGGAATCGACCTATTGGCCGCTGCTCTGCCTCGTGCAGATTTCCGACGGGAAGGAAGCCGCCGCCATCGACCCGCTGGCCGACGGGATCGACCTGACGCCGCTGCTCGACCTCCTTACCGATAATGAGGACGTGCTGAAAATCTTCCATGCCGGCGGGCAGGATGTGGAGATCATCTACAACCTCATCGGCAAGACGCCGCACCCGATTTTCGACACGCAGATCGCGATGATGGCCATCAGTCAGTCGGAGCAGATCGGCTATTCCAACCTGGTCGAGACATGGCTCAATTTCTCCGTCGACAAGGGGGCGCGCTTTACCGACTGGTCCCGGCGTCCGCTGACCGATCGGCAGCTCGAATATGCGATCGGCGACGTCACCCATCTTGCGGAGATCTTTCCCCGCATGCTGGATCGCCTGATGGAAACCGGGCGCGGCGAATGGCTCAATGTCGAGATGGAAAAGCTCGCCGATCCGGAGCATTACCGCAACGATCCGGACGAACAATGGCGCCGCATCCGCGCGCAGGGGCGCAAACCCGACGTGCTCGGCCGGTTGAAGGCACTGGCCGCGTGGCGCGAGATCGAGGCGCAGGACAAGGACATCCGCGCGGCCGCATCATGCGCGACGAAACGCTCGCCGACATCGCCGCCCATCCCCCGCGGCAACAGGGCGACCTCGCCAAGGTGCGCGGCCTGTCGAACGGGTGGAAGGACAATGACATCGGGAAGAGATTGATGGACGTCCTGTCCGCCGCCGCGCCCCTGCCCGCCGAAGAAATGCCGGAACGCAAGCGCGGTACGCCGCTGGGCAAGGAAGGGGCGCTTGTCGCCGACTTACTGAAACTGCTGCTGAAAATCCGGAGCCGGGAAATTGACGTTGCATCGCGCCTGATCGCGCGGTCCGACGATCTCGAAAACCTCGCCGCCGGGGCGCGCAAGGGGCTGCCCCTGCTCGAAGGGTGGCGGTACGAACAATTTGGCCGCGACGCGCTCGACCTGGTGGAGGGCAAGATGGCCTTTGCCGTGAAGGATGGGCGAATCACCATGACGCGGGTCGACGACAGGCCGGTGCCGACCGCGTGATGGCCGGCCTCGTGCAGCGATGAAAAACAGTTACCTGCCCACGCTGAAACAGCTGCAATATCTGCTGGCGCTGCATGAGCAGGGGCATTTCGGGCGCGCGGCGGAGAGCGTCTATGTCTCGCAATCGACGCTTTTAGCCGGAATACGCGAGCTGGAATCGCTGCTCGGCGTGACGCTGGTCGAACGCACCCGGCGGGTCGTGCGCTTTACCCCGCTCGGCAATCGGGTCGTGGACAAGGCGCACCGGCTTTTGCGCGAGGCGGAGGAATTGAGCGAGCTTGTCGCCTCGGCCGGAAAGCCGCTTTCGGGTGAGCTCAGGATGAGCGTCATCCCCACCATCGCGCCGTTCCTGCTCCCGCGCATTCTTCCCCGCCTCCGACGCGAACGCCCGCAGTTGAAGCTTTTCCTGCGCGAGGAGCCGAGCGCCGACGCCATCGAATCGCTCCATCACGGGCGGGCGGATTGCGTGCTCCTCGCGCTGCCCTTCGCGGTGGGGGACGTCGAGCACGAGCATATTTCGCACGACGAATTGCTCATCGCCTTTCCCAAGGACGATCCGCGCGATCCGCCCGAAATCATCCCGGCTTCCATGATCGACGAAGGGCGGCTGCTCCTGCTCGAGGATGGGCATTGCCTCAAGGAGCATGCGCTGGCCGCGTGCAACCGTCCCGAACTGCGCGCCAATGCGACGATGATCGGGACAAGCCTGCACACGCTGGTGCAGATGGTGGACAACGGGCTCGGCCTCACGATGTTGCCGCAGATGGCGATCGATGCGGGCATATTGCGCGATACCGACGTGGTGGCGCGGCCGCTGCAATCCGAAAACCCGACGCGCGAGATTGCGCTGGTCTGGCGCCGGAACAGCCCGCGCGGCGACGAATTCCGCCTCCTCGCGCAGGAATTGCGCGAAGGGTGACGCCCTCCGCGGCGAAGGATCAATCCATGTGGCGCAGGCCGATGCGCAAATAATCCCACCCGGTGATGACGGTCAGCACCGCCGCGCCCCACAGGCTCACGATCCCGACAAGGTGGATCCACACCTGCCCGGGTATCCCCTGCGCCAGGATCAGCGCGCCGAGCGAAATGATCTGCAACGTGGTTTTCCACTTGGCGAGGCGGGACACGGGCACCGACACCTGCACGCCTGCAAGAAACTCGCGCAGGCCCGACACCGCAATCTCGCGAATGAGGATGATCAGCCCCGCCACCACGTGCAGATCGCCGAAAAACGGCCCGCGCAACGCCCCCTGCGCCGTCAGCACGAGGATGACCGCGGCCACCATGATCTTGTCCGCGATGGGGTCGAGAAAAATGCCGAGCCGGCTGACCCGCCCGCTCGCCCGCGCGAGATAGCCGTCGAAATAATCGGTGATCCCCGCCAGCGAATAGACGACGAACGCGGCGAGATAGCCGATCGTCCATCCCGGCCACCACATCAGCACGGCGAGCAGCGGAACGGCGAAAATTCGCGACAGGGTAAGGAGATTCGGTAAGGTCAGCATGATGTCGCCTGCGCGCATAGCGGGAAACTTCGCCGCAATGAAACAAATTGCGGCACCCGCCCCGTGCCGTAGGGGTTGTGCCGCGCCCGCCAGCGTTTAATGCCATGGCCAAGGATCGCGACCGGATATTGCATGACCCTATCGACTCGACTCATGAAGCAACGGCGGTTCGTGCCCCTCTTCGTCACGCAGATGCTGGGCGCGTTCAACGACAACCTCTATAAAAATGCGATGGTGCTGTTCGTCGTGTATTCGGTGTATAGCTCCGAAGCGGCGGAGGCCCGGTTTTCGGCCATCGCGTCGGCGGTGTTCATCCTGCCCTATTTCCTGTTTTCCGCGCTCGCCGGGCAATTGGCGGACATGCGCGACAAGGCCGCGATCATCCGATGGATCAAGATGGCCGAGATCGGGATCATGCTCGCGGGCGCCGCCGGGCTTGTGCTTGCCTGGCAATCGATCGCGGTGGAAAGCATGGCGATACCCCTGCTGCTGGCCGCGCTGTTCGCGATGGGGGTGCACTCGACATTCTTCGGGCCGATCAAATACGCGATCCTGCCGCAACATCTGCATGATGACGAGGTGCTGGCCGGGACCGGGCTGGTCGAGGCCGGGACCTATCTCGCCATTCTGGCGGGGACGATCCTCGCGGGATGGGTGGCGGTGGAATGGGCGGCGATCCTCGTGATCCTCCTCGCCATCGCGGGATATGTCGCGGGGCGTCAGGTGCCCCCCGCCCCGGCGCAGGGCGATGTCGAGGCGATCGACTACAATGTCTGGCGCAGTTCGATCCGGGTCATTCGCGACACCATGGTCGATTCGCGCGTATTCTACGCCATCATCGCGATCAGCTTCTTCTGGACCATCGGGGCGGTATTGTTCATCGAATTTCCGCCGCTCGCCAAGAATGTCCTGACCGCGAGCAAGGAAGTGGCCAGCCTGTTCCTCGTCGTGTTTTCGGTCGGCGTCGCAATCGGCTCCATGGCGATCAACGGGTTGCTGAAGGGCAAGGTTTCGGCCCGCTACGCCCCTGTATCGGTCATCGCGATGGGCATTTTCATCGTGCTGTTCCACTTCGTCTGCCTCGCCTGGACGCCGCTCGCCTCCGGACTGCTCGGACCGTTGGAGTTCATTGCGCGTCCGCTGGCATGGCCGCTGCTCGCCTGCCTCCTGGGCATCGCGGTCAGCGGGGGCATGTTCGTGGTGCCGCTCTACGCCTTTCTCACCACGGTCGTGAAAAAGACGCAGACCGCGCGCACCATCGCGGCGAACAATATCCTGAACGCGATTGCCATGACGGGGGGGTCGCTGCTCGCCGTGATGCTGACCGGGATGGGCGTCTCGATCGAGGATCAGCTGCTTCTCGCCGCGGCGATGTGCATCGGCTCGGCGTGGCTCGGCTTTGTCCTGTATCGCGCGGAAAAACGGCTGGCGAGCGCGGGCTAGGCTCGCCGGCGCTCGATGATCGTCAGAAGATGAAGGCGCCAACCGCGAGGAAACCCGCGCAATAGGCCAGCAGGAAATCGCGCGTATCCTGCATGCTCGGACGCGCGAACGCGGGCAACCGGGCGAGGAGCGACCGGCGCGCCGGCTGGCCTTTAACATGCCGCGTAGCCTGCCCAAAGAGGATCGTACGCCCCTCGACCGCGGTTTCGCGCACGAATATCAGGGAGGCTGGCAAGGGGGGCATCGGTCGATCTCCGCTATCCGCCGGGCCTACGTAATGGCCCGGATCTTATTTTAACGGAATGGTAACCAATTCGTTTCGTCCGCACCAGCGATCGACCCGGCATTGGACCGATCGCGCGAGCCTGTCTCGATTCGGGACGGTGCGGAGTCGGCGTTCAATCCTGCGCCATCTTGAGGATGAGCTTCCATTCCTCCGGACGAACTTCGCCCACCGAAAGCCGGGAGAGCTTCACCAGCTCCATTTCCTCAAGTTCGGGTGTGGCCTTGACCTGCTTCAACGTGACCGGGTTTTCGAGCTTGCGAACGGGTTTCACCTTCACCGCGGCCCATTTGCCGGTTTCATCGGTCGGATCGGTGATGCCATCCTCGCTGATCTCGACGATGCCGACGATCTCCAGCCCGATATTCGAGTGATAGAAGAACGCCTGATCGCCCTTTTTCATCGCGATCAGATTGTTTTTCGCCTTGTGATTGCGGACGCCGTCCCAGGTGCCTTCGCCCTGCTCCACCAGATCGTCCCACGAATAGACATCGGGCTCGGACTTCATCAGCCAGTATCGACGCGCCATTTCTGCCTCCCTTTAAGCTTTGGCCGTGCATAGGGATCGCGCACGCGGGCGCAAGACGCAGCCGGGCAAATTGCACAAGCGCAGGCAAAACGCATCAGACGCGCGGCGCCCGAAGGCCGCATGCATTTCGCAGATATAAGGAGGGATAAGAAAAATGGTGGAGCCGAGGGGGATCGAACCCCTGACCTCTACAATGCCATTGAAATGCCGTGGTCCGTTTTTCCGAGATTCCCGCCATTTCGAAACTTACGGATTTGAGAACGTAGACAGAACAAAGGGGAGATTTTGATCTCTTTTACCGCAAACTTACCGCACCCTCGCGGGCCGGCTCTAGCTCAAGGTCTTAAGATAAATCGGTGTACGCTCGGTCTCCCCAACCTCTCAGACAGACGCAGGGAATATGACGGGTATTCGGGCCAGTACGAGCTGGCTATGGTCGACACATGAAATACGACGAAGCCACGAAGAAGCGCATTTTCCACTTGGCGGGACAGCTGAAAATATCTACCGGCCCGATCAGTCCGGACACCACTTGGCTGCACATTCGCTTGCAGGAAATGGCCGAGCTACTGCACGAGATGGGCTATGTCGGCCAGCCTACTCCGCAGGACTGATCGCCCCTCCCCTTGCGCCGCAGTTGCTGCATTTCAGCCGATCCTCGATCGCCTCGATGCGGGGCGACATGTTGCGAGGCAGCGCGCGCAGCAACGCCAAGGGTTCATGCACCACCACATGCCCGCAGCGACAGGATATGCGGATCCGGTAGCCGCGCCGGGCAAAGTCGGAGATGGTTTCCAGCTTGATTCGCATCGCGGGGCATTAGAACATTTGGAGAACGGGCGATGACCATTTTTATGCCCTCGTGCATAAAGACCCCGACACCGCCTATGGCGTGGCCTTCCCCGATGTGCCGGGATGTTTTTCTGGCGCAGATAAATTGGACGATATTGCCGGAAATGCGCGCCAAGCGCTCGCGCTTTGGTTTGAGGATGCGCCTGAAGTCGACCCGCGGTCGCTTGAGGACATTCGCGAACAGGTTGCCCCGCAGCTGGTCGACTGTGCATTCCTCATGCTCGTCCCTTTCACCACCCGAAAGAGAAAGCCCGTGCTCAATGATCATTTACCGGAGCACGACGTGGCGATCGAGGTGAAGCGTTTCCTCAGCCCACGCGCAAACGATCAGCTGCAGCGGCACGACAACGTCTTCCTGATCCAGGGCTTGAAAGCAGCCGAAGCTTTCGCGGCGATGATCGCGCCCAGCCATGTGTAATCTCTATCGCATGAGCGCCGCCGCCGGCGAGGTCGCGCAAATGTTCGGCACCGACGCAGCGGCAGGCAATAACCTTTCGACCGAGATCTTTCCGGGCTATCCCGGCCTTGTCTTCGATGGCAGCGGATTGCGAACGATGACTTGGGGATTCCCGCTCGTCCGAAAGGGAAAGTCGGGACAGCTGCTGAAACCCAAACCAGTGAACAACACGCGCGCCGATAAGCTGGACAGCCCGTTCTGGCGTGCCAGTTTTCGCGAGCGTCGCTGCCTGATCCCCCTCACCACCTTCACCGAAGCGGAAGGTCCGAAGAACGCGAAGACCCGCACCTGGTTCAACATGCGTGATCAGCCAATCTTCACTTGCGCTGGCATCTGGCGCGACAGCGCGGAATGGGGGCCGGTCTATTCGATGATCATGACAGACGCTTCGCCGCAAGTCGCACCCATTCATGATCGGATGCCGGTTGTTATCGCAGCGGATAAGCGAGCAAATTGGTTAGAATCTGCACCGGACCAAAACGATATTTTCGGACTTTCGAATCAAAGTTTCTTGATCGAACGCACCGAGCAGAGATGGGTATGACGCAGTGCTTGCCAGAGATCGTGATATTTGGATCGACCAATTCTGCCAGCCCTTATCTAGCGGTGCGACGAGCAAAGCCGACGATAATGCCCTCTTGCTTAGTTTCACGCGGTAATGGATAGGAATGGACCATGCCGTTCACCGATGAAGAAAAACGCCGCTGGCATGAGGAGAAACGCGCGCGAGAGCATCGGCGGGAACGCCTTTATCGTTCGAAGCCAGTTGCGATCTGTATTCACTGCCAAAATCCATTCGGGATCAATGACGGCGTGATTACTGACGAGGTTGCGCTCTGCGACATATGCAATGGCGATTAGTGGGCCGACAGTTGACCGTCCTCATTTGATGACAGATCGGCAAAAGCTGCCATCGAGCAGCTGACTCTTCATCAGCGGATTCTAGGTTCGAACCCGAGTGCGTCCACCACTTTTCACCCACGAAACAACACCTTGCGGGCCGGTCTAGACGTTCGTTGCGGGTGCTTACGCCTCGCTCATAAGGCTGTCGTAAGTTGCGCCAGTCGTGGTCATCCACAAATACTTGAATGTTCACGTTGCGTTCTTATCTGAACGACAGGCTTGTCTGTGTTAGGAAACGACAGGCTTGTCTGTGTTAGGAAACGGCATGACGTTACGGGGGGAGATGCGGCTGCGCATCTGGGATGTTCAGCACGGCGCTTGCGCCATGGTGCAGCACGTGACCGGCTTGCTCGGGGGCCGGTTAGCGATGATTGATTCGGGGTCAGGTTCAGACTTCCGCCCCAGCAGCTACATTCGACACGGCCTAGGCCGGGACGTGCTGGACTACCTGTTTATCACCAACGCCGACCAAGACCACATGTCCGACCTTCGCGGGTTACAGGATGACGGCGTTCATGTGCAAACGCTGGTCCGAAATCCCTCCTACTCGGGCTTGCAGATGCATGACTTGAAACTGATCTCTGGCCCGCTCACCAGAGATGCGCACTGGTACGTGGATGCTTGCGAAACGTACAACACGCCGACTGAGTACCCGTTTGATGCCCACATGGGCGGAATCGAAGCTTCTCTCTTTTGGAACAACTACCCCGCCTTCACTAAGACGAACGACCTCAGCCTGGTCGTCTTCATCAAGTTCAGTGGGTTCAAGATCCTGTTCCCCGGCGACCTAGAGAAGGCTGGTTGGCTCGCCTTGTTGCAGCGGCCAGATTTCCGCGCCGAACTGGTTGGCACGAACGTTCTGGTAGCTTCGCACCACGGTCGGGAGAACGGCTATTGCGAAGAGGCGTTCAACTACTTTACGCCGGATGCCGTGGTCATCTCGGATAAGCCGATCAAGCACGAGACGCAGCGGGGTATGGTGCCGGACTATCGCCGCGTCGTTCGCGAAGGCGGTGTGCGCGTCCGTTCGACGATGAAAGACCGGCACGTCCTGACAACCCGCCGCGACGGCCACATTCAGTTCACCGTCCACGATGGACACTACTTCATCGATACGGAGTGTGCCGGATGAGCGAAACGTTGGGCGCATCACTCAAGAGACAGAACATGAAGTGGTTAGTCCTACTCGCAGGTGCTGACGTTCTGGCGACCTTCCTGTTTGTGGCACCGGAACTCGCACGCGGCGTGACCCTTACCGAGCTAGGCGTCGGGAGGGTGCTTAGCACAGCCGTTTTGCCGGTCGTCGTGCTGCTGCTAGTGAATGTCCTGCCGCATGAAGTGAAGTCCAGCATCGTGTTCTGGAAGGTGCAAGACGCGCTACCGGGTTGTCGAGCATTCACAAGGTATGCGCCTCGTGACCAGCGCATAGATATGACTGCGCTGAAGAAGAACGTAGGCCCCTTCCCTTCGGAACCCGCAGAGCAGAACGCCAAGTGGTACAAGCTCTATAAGCAGGTGCCGACCGAGCCGAACGTTCGTGACGCACACCGCAACTTCCTGCTGTATCGCGATATGGCCGCGCTCTCGCTGCCCCTGATTGTTCTAGTTCCTGTGGCGCTCCATTTCGTGGGCATTGCTGGAGGCGCAGTGTTGCTCGCGGGAGCGCTGTTCCTGATACAGTACTTTCTGACAGCCCTAAGTGCCCGCTGGAGCGGCGTGCGTTTTGTGTGCAACGTTCTGGCGGTGCATTCGATAAGAAAGGTCCGATAGTGACAACGGTAACTGATCCCGCGCGTGAACTGGCGGAGATTGCAGAGCGCCTGACCCACAGCGACAACGTAGCGGGCGAGGCATTTCTTGCGAACTCGTTTGGGGTCAAAGTCTGGTCCACAGACTTCGTTAAGATCATCGCGTGCATCTTAGAGCGAGCCGACCTCGTCGCCAAAGTCGTGAAGCAGTCGAATACCATGGATGATGACCACAAGGCCAGCGCGCTGGAAGACCTGTCCCGTTTCAAGGATGGTTGCACAGGCGCGGCGTTGCGGGTCGCTTGGAATGATGTAAGAGGCGGTATGATCCTAATGAAGGACCATAGGCGACCTCTTCAGTACCTATCGCCCATCGTTCGGGCAGAGGTCCGCTATCCCAAGCTCACCGAGCAGGAAGTCGCCGAGTTCCTTGAGCTTATCGATGCGTATCTCGAGGAGTTAAAAACCAGCGACCAAGGCCCGGCGTTCGTTCGCCAAGCCATCACGGATGGGCTTTTGGCCTTCCGCTTCCAGCTAGAGAAGATCGGTTGGATGGGCTCGGGTTACGCGCTGGTCGCCTTCCGCGAGGTGATGATCGTGT
Source organism: Croceicoccus sp. YJ47 (assembly GCF_016745095.1). Classification (NCBI taxonomy): domain Bacteria; kingdom Pseudomonadati; phylum Pseudomonadota; class Alphaproteobacteria; order Sphingomonadales; family Erythrobacteraceae; genus Croceicoccus; species Croceicoccus sp. YJ47. The sequence goes on along the minus strand of NZ_CP067087.1, from coordinate 2,941,925 downwards.
ACGAGGCTTCCAAGTTTCAGTTCTCTGATACCGGAAACGTGGACTCTTCGGCGGTCCTTAACCCGTCTTATTCACGGGGTTGGCTACGAAGGGTTGGCGGGAGTGGCATAAGCCTCTGATCTGAATTAGGAACTGGGTGTCTACACCGGCCCTGCTGCAGGGCAGAAAATGCCACAGGCCACACCCGCCATGAACGACGATATCGCAAGCCCCTTCCGATTCCCAGCGGTCGACCGCAAGAAAGTCACAGCCGCGTTCGACGGTGGTCGGCTCACTTCGGACGGCGGCGTTCTGTTGCTGTCGCAGGCCGAGCGCGCGATGGGTATCTGCCAGCGGCTTGCGACTTGCATTGCCGATCCGCGCGATCCTGCGCGGGTGATCCATCGCCTCGACGACATCCTGCGTGCCCGCGTGTTCGCGATCGCCTGCGGCTATGAGGATGCCGACGATCTCGATGCCCTGCGCGACGATCCGGGCTTCCGCCTGGCCCTGGGCAAGCTGCCGGGATCGGGCGCGGGGCTGGCCAGCCAACCGACGATGAGCCGGTGGGAGAATGCACCGATCACGCGCGAGTTGGCGAAGATGCTGGCCGCGATGATCGACATCTACTGCGCCAGCTATCCGGCCCTGCCGGCGGCGGTGACGCTGGATATCGATGATACCTGCGATGTCGTCCATGGCTATCAGCAGTTGTCGTTCTGGAATGGTCATCATGGCGAGCGTTGCTTCCTGCCGATCCATGTCTACGACACCGCCACTGGTACCGGTGGCGATGCTGCTGCGCACCGGCAAGACACCGTCTGGTGTTGAAGCTGCCGGTCACATCCGGCGCCTCGTGCGCCACATCCGGCAATGGCCCGAAACGCACATCACCATCCGCGGCGACGGGCACTATGGGCGGCCCGAGGTCATGGCCGTCTGCGAGGGTTGCGGCGTCGACTACGTGTTCGGCCTGCCGACCAACGCCGTGCTACGCGCCGATCCCGAAATCGTCGTTGCCGCCGATGCCTGTGCGGTCAAACGCGCTCAGCGCCAGTACCCGGTCCTGCGCACCTATGCCGAGACCCGCTACGGGGCCAAAAGCTGGAAGTGCCAGCGCCGCGTCGTCGCCCGGATCGAGGCCAGTACGATGGGCATGGACATCCGCTATGTCGTCACTTCGCTGACCGAAGGCTCGAGCACATCTATGATACGCTCTACTGCGCGCGCGGTCAGGCCGAAAACCTGATCAAGCTGCACAAGACCCAGCTGGCCAGCGATCGCACCTCGTGCCGCTCTCCCAACGCCAATCAGATGCGCCTCATCCTGCACACCGCCGCATACTGGCTCCTGTGGCGCATTCAGCAGGAAATCCCCAAGGCAGCCTCGCTCGCGACCGCCGAGTTCGCAACGTTGCGCCTCAGGCTGCTCAAGGTCGCTGCCCGCGTCATTGAGAGCGCCACTCGCATCCGTGTCGCCTTCGCGTCAGCCTGTCCCGATGCCTCCGTTTTGAAAGCCATCGCCACCAATCTCAGGCCTGCACCTACTTAGGCGGTGCGGCTGTGCCGCCGAACTCCGAGCTCCATTCCATCAACCTCGAAAAGCCCATTGATCCTGACGCGGTGAAAAATGCCGTCGAAGACGCTCGCCCGGACTACGCCGCCAACGTCAGATCAAGGCCCATCCACTTCGCTGCTGCGGCCTCATGAATAAACCGGGTTAAAGGCCTTTGGGGAATTTTAACGAAGTTCAAGAAAAAGGCCGATGAGGCTAAGAGTTGGGGCGACACAGCGGAATCGGTTTGGAAGGTCTATCAACTTGGCAGCAGCTTCGCCACGCCGCTACTGCTAGCGGGGAAAGCGCACGGCGTCATTTAGGGGCAAGCCCACTTTTGATAGGCTTACGTCCTTTCCGACAAGCGTCCGAGTGCCACGATCTTCAGTCGCTTGCTTCGCCTGAGCAAGTCGGTCTCGAACTTGCCAATTCGGCACTCACGCATGGCGTAGTTCGAGAAGGAACGGCGGCAGTCATGGAGCGAGGGGTGCTTAAGCGCAACCTTCCGCATGGATTTCTTACGCAGTCAGCTGGAGTTTTCTTATGGCGTTAGGATCGTGAAAGTGTCAGCTTTTGGGGCAGCGAACCAACAAGCCGAATGACCGAATTTGGGGCGCAAAGCCGCTGCCCTCACTCCACCCCCGCCGCCCACTCCCGCGCCTCAATCAGCCGCGCCGTATTTGCCGTGCAGATCCGCACATCCTCTGCCGGCACCACCACCAGGTCCGGGCCGATCAGCCCGGCTCCCACCAACTCGGTAGATCGATCGGGTCGATCAGCGCGCGTGGCGGGCTCGGCGGTGCGGGGCAGATCGGTTCGGTAGGCGCCACCGGCAGCGGCTCCACCTTCGCACCGCACGCGGCTGCGAGCGATATAAGCATCAGCGCGGGCCATCGCCTGCACGCTCGCCTCGTCCAGTCGATCATCGGATTCCTTTCTCAATCGGTTGAACCGGGTCTCGGCAGCGCGCGCCTGCCGCTCGGCCTGCGCGGCCGCAGCGTTCCGTGCGGCAGTGTAATCACGCTTCGTGTCGCGATGCGCCTTCGTCTCTGCATCGAGGCGCGCCTGCAGCGACGGGATCGTCACCAGCATGGCCCACGCCAGCGCGGCGGCCAGAGCCAGTGCCCCTGCCCCCAGCACTTTGGCCCAGACCGGCGCCAGCACGTTCACAGCGCCACCCGCGAGCGCAGCCAGCCATAGAGAAACGCCTCGTTCGCCGCTCGCCCGCGCGCCAGGGCGACATAGCGCGCCCCCTGCAGGCAATTGAGCGCCTTCAGCATCACGGCTTCGCCCTCGTCCCCCCGGCGGCCGAGATAGGCCCGCAGCGCCGCCAGCGTGCGGGGTCCGATGGCGCCATCCTCGGCAATGTCGGCATAATGCCGCCCGCCATCGTTCAGCGCGTTCAGCAATTCCTGCAGCCAGAGCGAGGGAAACGCCGGGCCCATGTTCACGCCGGTGTCGAACAGCTCCGCGCCGACGCGGGGCGCGATATTCGCCACCGCGGCAAAGCCGGGGCGTACCGCATATTCCTCGCGGTAGATCCGCACGGCTTCGGAACGGGGCAGTTTCGCCATCGGCCCGGCATAGCCGTTGCGGCGGGCGACGCGCTCGGTGATGCCCCACATCGTTTCGCCGCCGGTGTCGGCCGGGTGGTTGGAATAGCCGCCTTCGTTGCCGATGGTGGCCTCGATCATCGCATCGATCGTCATGGGGTTCGTCTCACAAAAAAGCCCGCGCAAGGCGGGCGGGGAACTGCAGTGGCGGGTTGGCGATCAGCGCTCCGGCTCGTCGATCTTCTCGGCAAGCCGGGTCATCGCGATCGGCGTGTCGGCGCTGGGCGGCCCGGCATAGCGGGGCGGATCGGCGGGCGGGTCGTTGAAGAACTTGGCATTGAACCAGCGCATGCCGTCCTGCCCCTTGTAGCCAAAGAACAGGCCCACCCCCATCGCGGCATAGAACGGAAAGCCGGGCACGATCATCGTCCCGCCCGCCACCACGATGGCCGCGATGATGAAGTTCGCCATGCCGCTCATCATCGAGACGAGCAGATCCTTCTTGATCGCGCTCCATCCGGCCTCGTGCTCGACATGGCGCGCCGACTTGCCGACCGCGCCGGCGATCAGGCCGATGACGATGCCACCCGCGACGACCAGGTCGACCCCGCCGATGGTCCAGTCCGCCACGGCGACGCCCGCTGCGGTAAGCGCATATTTGGCGCTGCTCGACGCAACCGAGCCCGCCGCGATCATCCTGCCCCCGTAATCGCCGCATAGGCGAACCCGCCGACGATGAAGATCGTCGTGGCGAGATAGAGATAGCGCGGCCGCTCGACCCTGCTGCCAAAGCGCACCGTGATCGCATTGGCCCAGCACCACCACACCATCGCCACGAAAAGGTCGGCAACGCCGCTGCTGCCCGATGGCCGGTAGTTGAAGTCGAGCGCGATGAACGACACCCCGCCGATCGCCATGCCCGCACACGCCCAGTTCCAGGCCAGCTCGTTGCGCCGGCGATTGTAGGGCGGGATCTCCGCCCCGTCGCGCGAGCGCCACCAGTCGACCAGCGCGATGAGCGAGAGCGTGCAGGCCAGCGCGCGAAACAGGAAGATGAGCGTGCCAACGATGAAGCTCGCCGCGCCAAAAGCCGCCGTCACCACAGCGGCTTGATCCGCTGCGGGATGACCTCGCCCATCCACGCATGGCCGGGATCGAGCGTGTGGGTATCGTCGACCGTTCCATTGGGCGCGAGACCGAACCAGGTCGGCCATTCGGGGATCTCGAAGATATCCTCGATGTCGACCGTATCCACGTTCTCGACCTGGGCGCGCGCGGCGAACAGCGCATCGCGCTTGCCCCGCATCGCGTCGTCATATCCGGTCTTTGCCGCCAGCGGGCCGACCACCACGATGCGCATGTCGGGCGCCCCGGCGCGCAGCTGCTGAAACAGCGCCAGCGCATTGGCCTCGAACGCGGCCTTCTGCTCCGGCGTGTCATAGTAATCGTTGATGCCGCCCGCGATGATCGCCGCGTCGGGCGGGCCTCCGTCGACCATGGTCAGAATATCTTCGACGCGCTCGAGGAAATTGGGCCTGTCGCCCTGCCGGCGGACATATCCGGTGCCGCCGATCCCGCCGAGCACGTAGTTCTTGATGCCAAGCCGCGCCGCGGCAATGCTGCCCCAGGAATCGCGATGCGGTTCGGTCGAATTGCTGCCCTCGGTAAGGCTGTCGCCCATGAAGCCGGCGCTCAGATCATAGGCGGGCGTCGGATCGGACAGGGTGCCCCGCACGCGGAATGCCCCCACCGCGGTATCGGGCGGGAAGAGCAGACGCACCCGCTTGCCGATCAAGGCCTGCGGAAAGTCCAGCCTCACCCATTGCAGCGCGTTCGTCGCCGGGGTGGTATAGCCGGCAAAGCTCGTGAACTCCCCGTCGATCGCGACCAGCATCGGTTGATCGAAACCCTGCGTCCGGAACTCCAGCGCATCGCCGGTCACGACGACCTCGACGATGGGATTGCGCCCCTGGTTCATCACCATCTCGCCCGTCACCGGGAAGGAGAAGCTGCGGTTGTAGCGGAACAGCCCGCCGGGATAGGACTGGCCGAGGATCCAGCGCCCACCGATAAAGCGGATCATCGCGCTGTCGCGTTCGTACACGTTTACGCCCTGCCCGGTCAGCGTGAAGGTATTCTCCCCCACAGCCGACGTCGAGAAGCCGATCGGATCGACCGCGGCGAACTGGCGCGGACCGCCATCGAAAGCACCGCGGCGCAGGCGGCGGGTCTGGATCGGGGTCTGGTCGGGCACGGCGAGCGGATCGGGTTTGAGGGCCGTTTCGATCGCATCGACGCGATCCGACAGCCCCGCCACCGCCGGCGCGGTTACGGTCTGCACGTCCTGCTCGTATCGCGTCTGCACCATCGCCCGCACCGGCGAGGCGGCCGTGTCGGCATTGGCGAAGGCGGCGGGGAAATCGTTCGGTCCCGCGATCTTGAAATTGCCCGGCTCCTCGATGGCCGAAAGCGCGTTCGGGTCGATCTGGCGATAGGCCGTGCGAACCGGGTAATCGCCGAACTCGAGCGGAACGTCGAACACGATGCTGCACGCCGCGCCCTCGCCGGTGGTGGCCTCGGTGCGTCGGCCGACTTCGGAAAACGTGCCATTGCCATTGTCGCGATAGAGCACGAACTCGATCCGCCCGCCCTCGACGAAGCACCATGTGTCGAAGCCGGTGATCCGGCCCGGCCCGGCGATCGACGCGTCGGCCACCAGCTTATCGTCGAAACTGCGCGTGCCGGCGGCGAGCGTGGCGACCCCCGCTTCCCCTGCCTGCGGTGTCGAAAGGCTGGCCTTGATCGGTGCGACCACCTCCATGGCCGCATTCGTCGACCGGTCGGCCTCCATGCCCGCCCGGTCGGCTTCATCCTCGGCGCGTTCCGCCTGTTGCACCGCGATCGTCACCTGTTCGGCCGCGGCCTGCTGCGACGCGCTCGATCCGGTGGCCGCCTCCTGCGCAAGCTGCAGGAACAGCGCCGCCGCGCGGGTATTATCGCCAACGCTCACTCGAATGGTCATGATATTGCACTCGCTTTCAGGATGAACGGCCCGTCGAAGGCCATGAACTTGGACCCGCCGACGGTCAGGATGAACATGCCCCACACCAGCGCGACGTCCTCGCCGGCCTCGGGCGCGGGTGGCATTGCGTCGATCGTGGCCTGGTCGATGCGCAGCTCGATGAACGTGACCGGCATACCGTCGATCGTCTCGACCCCGGTGACCTCGATCCCCTCGTTACCGTTGCTCGCATTGTTGAGCCCGGCACGCAATTGCCCGCCATCGCGCCTGTCGCGCACCTCAAGGCGGAACGTCGCGCTGGAAAGATCGAACCCCTCGACGATGATCTGTTCGACAAGCGGGGTCGCCCGCCACGCCACAAGGGGCGCGGCGACGGTGGGAAACAGGGCCATGTGGTGACTCCGTTACTGCGCTTCGAGCGCGGCGATGCGATCCTGCAATGCGACGATGTCGGCTTCCGAATAAGCGCCCACGCTTCCCGCCGTGGTCGCGCTTCCTGCGCTCGCGGCATAGGTGGCGCTGGCAACCTCGTCGGGGGTCAGCAGCGGTCCCCAATCGGCCAGCGTGCCGCTCGTCCCGCCGTTGTGGACGAAGTTCTTGTTCACATCGGACCGCGCCGCGATGTCGCCCCGCCGCGCATCGAGCGCCAGCATCGCGGCCTCGTGGCGACCGGGTAGACCCCGATGCCCGTGAGCGCCGCGTGCGTCTCGTCCCGTTCCTGCGGATCGCCCAGCGCGGGCGTCGGCGGCGCGGTGCCGGTCTGACCCAGCGCAAAGGCATGCTTGGCCGGGTCTTCGCTCACCAATGTCAGCTTCACCATCATCGACCCCGGATCGAAATCGCGTGCCAGCACGATGGCGTCGCTGTCGAGGTCCAGCGACGGCAGGTCGAGGTGATAGCATTCCCCCGGCTTCACCATGCGCCATTGCGGGCCGAGCGTGATTTCCACCGGCGCCAACTCGCGCGCGTCGACCAGATCGTAAGCGGCAAGCTGCGCCGCCTGATCGCGGTCGGCGACGAGGTTGTATTGCCGTTCCTCGTGCCGTTGCTCGACGCGCATAGGGGACCATGGATCACGGTCAACAGCGTGCGGAAAGCATGGGAGGCGATGGCGGCCGAGCTCGATCTGCCTCGAGAACGTGAAGGCGGGATGAAACTGATTCGCCGATCGATGGCCACGCTTGCTCGCAAACGGATCGGCGAAGCGAACTGGCGTCAGGGAGAATTGATGCTTGGCCACGCGAAACACGCAATCAGCGATATCTATGCGATTCCGGATCCGGCAGATCTCGGGCTTGCGCTCGAAGCGACCGAAGCCATCATCGACGACATCCAGCACGTCTGCCCCGGAGCCTTTTACCGCGCGGTTACCGCAGAGCCGCAGCCGCTAGAAGCGGCGCGAACGCCATAAAATCGTCTGATTAGAGGTGTTTGAAAATGGTGGAGCCGAGGGGGATCGAACCCCTGACCTCTACAATGCCATTGTAGCGCTCTCCCAGCTGAGCTACGGCCCCGTCATTTTCCCGAAGGCGGCGATGGGCCGCGGCCTTCGTTTCGCCGACGTCATCGCGTCGGGGAGCCGGCTCTTTAGGGAGAGGTTTCGATGCTGGCAAGCGGAAAAATTGCAAATTCCCGACCTCACCCCATTCATCCGCCCCTGTCGCCCAATGGCCGGCCGGAAGGGCGCGCGAAGGCCGGGGATCGTCCCCGGTTCGCGCGCCATCGAGGATCAGCTGTCCTCTTCGTCGTCGTCCTTCACATTGGCGACACCGAGATCGTCGTCACCGCCAAGATCCACGTCGTTGTCCGGCGAGTCGTCGTCGTCGTCCACGTCCAGATCATTGTCCAGATCGTCATCGCCCAGATCGGAATCGTCTTCCTTCTTCTTGTCCTTCGTTTCCTCGAAGGGGATGGGCTGCTTGCTTTTCAGCACGGGTTCGGGCGTCCACTCGTTCCCGCACTCGATGCAGTGGACCGGGTCGTCCTTGCCGAGATCGTAGAAGCGGGTTCCGCATTTCGGGCAGGTGTGCTTTGCACCCCATTCGGGCTTGACCATGAAATTCCTCGTCTGGCGATGCCGGCAAAACGGGGCCGGCATATCTGGCTGCAATATTAAATGGGCGCGCGAGGGGCGGGCTTCAACCGCATGTCCGTCCCTGCGAAGAGCGCGCGCCTTGCCATAGGCCGATCCCCCTGTCAAAAGCCCGCCGCAATGACCACACCCGGACCCCGCACGATGACCGCACCCGATCCCGACGCAGATCGCCTGCGTCCCCGCCGTTTTCGCAAGCCGGGCGCATTGACCGGCCGCATGCGCGTGCCCGGCGACAAATCGATCAGCCACCGTGCCGTCATGCTGTCATCGCTGGCCGTTGGGCACAGCACGATCTCCGGCCTGCTCGAAGGCGAGGACGTGCTTGCCACGGCGGCCGCCATGCGGGCGATGGGCGCGACGGTCGTGCGCGATGACGATGGCATCTGGCATGTCGACGGGGTGGGAAGCGGCGGACTGCTGCAACCCGAAACCGCGCTGGAGATGGGCAATTCGGGTACCTCGACGCGGCTGCTGATGGGGCTCATCGCGAGCCATGGGATAACCGCCACCTTCACCGGCGACGCCAGCCTGTCGAAACGGCCGATGGGCCGGGTGATCGAACCGCTTTCGCGCATCGGGGCGGAATTTACAGCCAGTCCCGGCGGGCGCCTTCCGCTCACCATGCGGGGTGCGCATCCCGGCGTGCCGATCCGCTACGAACTGCCCGTCGCCTCGGCGCAGGTGAAGAGCGCAGTGCTTCTGGCCGGGCTGAATATCGCGGGGGAAACCAGCGTGGTCGAGCCGGTCGCGACCCGCGATCATTCGGAACGGATGCTGCGCGGGTTCGGCGCCGATCTTTCCGTCGGTGAGGAGAACGGCGCGCGGGTCATCACCATCGCCGGTCCTTCCGAATTGCAGGCGCGCAATATCGTCGTGCCGGGCGATCCGTCCTCCGCCGCGTTTTTCGTCGTCGCCGCATTGCTTGTGCCGGGCTCCGACCTGATCCTCGAAAATGTCGGGCTGAACCCCACCCGCGCCGCGCTTCTCGACGTGCTGCGTGCCATGGGCGGCTCGATCGAGGAGCAGGACCGCCGCGAGGTCGGCGGCGAGCCTGTGGCCGATCTGCGCGTGCGGCATTCCGCGCTTTCGGGCGTTGAGGTGGACCCCGCCCTCGCGCCGGCGATGATCGACGAGTTTCCCGTCCTGTTTGTGGCGGCGACCATGGCAAGTGGGCGCACGGTGACACGCGGGCTCGAAGAATTGCGGGTCAAGGAATCGGACCGGCTTTCCGCGATGGCGGCGGCGCTCACGCTCGCGGGCGCGCAAGTGGAGGAAACCGCCGACGGGCTGGTCATCGACGGGCGCGGCGGCGACCCCCTCCCCGGCACGCCCGATGGCGCGAAGGCCGCCACCCATCTCGACCATCGCATCGCCATGAGCATGGCCATCGCCGGGCTGTGCAGCGTGAACGGAGTCGAAATCGACGATGTGACACCCATCGCCACCAGCTTTCCCGCGTTCGAGCGCCTGCTCGACGAGGCCGCGCGGTGACGAGCGGTACCGCCAATATCGTGGGATTTGCCGGCATGCTGTGCATCGTGTCGGCCTATGGCTATCTCACCGCGGGTGAGGCGCCCAACCCGTTCGTCGTCCACAGCGTGAACCTGCTCGGCGCCGGTTTGCTGGCGATCTCGCTCACCGTGAACACCAATCTGCCGTCGCTCGTGCTCGATGGCATATGGGCATGCGTTGCCATCTGGGGCCTGGTGAAGGCCGCCGCCGCCCGCAGGAGCGTGCCATGATCATCGCCGTGGACGGCCCGACCGCATCGGGCAAGGGCACCATCGCCAAGGGATTGGCCCGGCATTACCAGCTGCCGCATCTCGACACCGGCCTTCTTTATCGCGCGGTCGGGCGACAGGTGCGGCTGAATGGCGGAGATCCGGACGATCCGCTCGACGCGGCGCGGGCCTGTGAATTCCCGGACAGCCTGCTCGCCGAACCGATGCTTCGGACAGAGGCGGTCGGCGCGCTGGCGAGCCGGGTGTCGGTGCACAAGCGCGTCCGGGCGGCGTTGCTCGCGCGGCAACGCGCCTTTGCCGCGCGGCCCGGCGGCGCGGTGCTGGACGGACGCGACATCGGCACGGTGATCGCGCCCGACGCCCCGGTAAAACTGTTCGTCACGGCCAGCCTCGAGGCGCGGGCCATGCGCCGTTTCCGCGAAAGCCAGAGCCGCGGCGAGGATGTCACGCTGGACGCGATCCACGCCGATCTGGTGCGGCGGGACGCGCGCGACCGGAACCGGGCGGAGGCCCCTCTTGTCGAGGCAGCGGATGCGATGGTGCTCGACAATTCCGACCTCGATGCGGTAAGATCGCTGGCCGCGGCCATCGCGCTGGTTGAAAAGCGGCGCCGCGAGCAGGGCTGACCGACGACGAAAGGTTGCCGCGCGCGGCGGTTTCGCTTGCAATTCCCCGCAAATTCACTTAGGCGCGCGCCCGTTCGACGGGTTTTTGAAAACGCCGTTCGAAGGCTGGCAGGACGCACCGACAGGCGCATCCTTTGCGCGCATCGCTTGGCTTCGTGTTGTCCCGTTCGTCGGGCCACGCCGCTTGTGTTTCGCAATTTCGTCCGCTTTCGACCGGTGAAAAACCCCGAAGGACGCCTGTATCGGCATGCGGTCGTGCGGGCAGTTCGGCCAAAAGACCGGCGGAAAAACCGCCTGGCCGGAAACATCGATTGAACAGGATTTCACCTACATGGCCACTTCGGCAAATCCGAGCCGCGACGATTTCGCGGCAATGCTCGACGAAACGCTTGGTAATGAGGCCGATGGCGGCTTCGAAGGCCGCGTCGTCATGGGCACCGTCACCGGTATCGAGAATGACAAGGCGATCATCGACGTCGGCCTGAAGAGCGAAGGCCGCATCCGCCTGTCCGAATTCGCGCCGCAGGGTCAGCCGCACGGCCTGTCCGTCGGTGACGAAGTCGAAGTGTATGTCGACCGGGTGGAAAATGCCGACGGCGAAGCGATGCTGTCGCGCGACCGCGCCCGCCGCGAAGCCGCATGGGACCGCCTCGAAAGCGAATTCGGCGAAGGCAAGCGCGTCGAGGGTCAGATTTTCGGCCGCGTCAAGGGCGGCTTCACCGTCGATCTCGACGGCGCCGTGGCGTTCCTGCCCGGCTCGCAGGTCGATATCCGCCCCGTGCGCGACATCGCCCCGCTGATGGGCATTCCGCAGCCTTTCCAAGTGCTGAAGATGGATCGCCGCCGCGGCAATATCGTCGTGTCGCGCCGCGCCGTCCTCGAAGAAACCCGCGCCGAACAGCGTCAGGAGCTGATCGAGAAGCTGGCCGAGGGTCAGGTGATCGACGGCGTGGTGAAGAACATCACCGATTACGGCGCGTTCGTGGATCTGGGCGGGATCGACGGCCTGCTCCACGTCACCGACATGAGCTACAAGCGGGTCAACCACCCGAACGAGATCGTGAACATCGGCGACACCGTCACCGTGCAGATCATCCGCATCAATGCCGAAACGCAGCGTATCTCGCTCGGCATGAAGCAGCTTGAAAGCGATCCGTGGGACGGTGTCGCGGCCAAGTATCCGGTCGGCATGAAGATGTCGGGCACGGTCACGAACATCACCGAATATGGTGCGTTCGTCGAACTGGAACCGGGCATCGAAGGCCTCGTCCATGTGTCCGAGATGAGCTGGACCAAGAAGAACGTCCACCCCGGCAAGATCGTTTCGACGAGCCAGGAAGTGGAAGTCATGGTGCTCGAAGTCGATTCGGAAAAGCGCCGCATCTCGCTCGGCCTCAAGCAGGCGCAGTCGAACCCCTGGGACGATTTCGCAGAGAAGCACCCGATCGGCTCGACCGTCACCGGCGAAGTCAAGAACGCGACCGAATTCGGCCTCTTCATCGGCCTCGATGGCGACGTCGACGGCATGGTGCACATGTCCGACATCGCGTGGGGCATTTCGGGTGAAGACGCCCTCGCCCTGCACCGCAAGGGTGAGGAAGTCGAAGCCGTGGTTCTCGACATCGACGTCGAGAAGGAGCGCATCTCGCTCGGCATGAAGCAGCTCGAAAAGGGCGCACCGGCCGTTGGCGGCGGCGCGACCGACGGCCTGCGCCGCGGCGAAGTCGTCACCGTCACCGTTCTCGAGGTTCGCGATGGCGGTCTCGAAGTGCAGGTCGGCGAAGACGGCGCGACCGGTTTCGTGAAGCGTTCGGACCTTGGCCGCGACCGCGACGAGCAGCGTCCCGACCGTTTCCAGACCGGCCAGAAGGTCGATGCAATGGTCACCGGTTTCGACCGCACGAAGAAGCCCAACTTCTCGATCAAGGCCCGTCAGCTGGCCGAAGAGAAGGAAGCGGTGGCCCAGTACGGCTCGTCCGATTCGGGTGCATCGCTCGGCGACATCCTGGGCGAGGCGCTGAAGGGCAAGAACTGAGCCCCTCACGCTTTCCCTACGGAAGCAATAAAGGTCCGTCCGCTGGAAACAGCGGGCGGGCTTTTGCTATTGCAGGCTTCCACCTTGCGCCGCCGGTTCGGAACCGGCGAAGGGGCCGGTGGATTGATACGGAGAACGCAGGCAGCCCTATTGCCAATCCGCCGACCGAAGGACCGCCATGTTGCACATTCACCAGTTTCCCTGCCTCTCCGACAATTACGGATATCTCCTGCACGATGCGGAAAGCGGCGAGACCGTGTGCATCGATACGCCAGATGCCGATGCGTCTCTGCGCGAGGCCGAGAGCAAGGGCTGGACGATCACGCAGATCTGGAACACGCACTGGCACCCCGATCACGCCGGCGGAAACGAGGCGATCAAGGCCGCGACCGGATGCCATATCGTCGCGCCCGCCGCAGAAGCGCCGAAAATCGCGGCGATCGACCGCAACGTCGCGGGCCGCGACACGGTTCGCATCGGCGCACACAAGGCGCACATCATCGATGTCGGTGGCCATACCCACGGCCATATCGCCTATCACCTCCCCGACGCGGAGATCGCCTTTGTCGGCGATGCGCTGTTCGCGCTCGGCTGTGGTCGCATGTTCGAGGGGACGGCCGATCAATTCTGGAGCAGCCTGCTGCGCCTGAAGTCATTGCCGCCGCAAACGACGATCTATTGCGCACATGAATATACCGCCGCAAACGCCCGATTCGCGCTGCATGCCGATCCCGATAATGCCGCGCTTCGCGACTATGCCGAAGAGGTGGAAGAGTTGCGGGCGCAAGGCAGGCCGACAGTCCCCACGACGCTGGAACGGGAACTGGCGTCCAACCCGTTTCTTCGGGCCGATGACGCCGGGATGCAGGAACGCTGGGGTGGCGGTGATGCAGTCGCGACGTTCGCAGCCCTGCGCGCGGCGAAGGACGCGTTTTGACAGCAGGGTCCGCCGCGTCGGGCTGAAAACACGAAAAGCCCGGCAGGATCGCTCCCGCCGGGCTTCTGTTCTCGTCCTGACAATAGCGTCAGAAGCTGGCGATCGCCTTGTCGACCAGCGCGCGATCGGCGACCGCGTTGTGGTTACGGGCGATGATCTGACCCGATGCTTCCGCCGACGCGCGCGCCGCCTGCGCCCGCAGTTCCTCGACCGCGGCGCGTTCGGCGCCGGCAATCTTGTCCTGCGCCATGCGTTCGCGCCGGACGATCATGGCCGCCGTGTCGGTCTCGGCCCGCTCCACGATGGCGCCGGCCTCGCGCCGCGCATTTTCGAGCATGGCCTCCGCATCGCGTTCGGCGCCGGCAATCTTGTCGGCATATTCCTTGCGAAGAGCCTCGGCCTCGCCGCGCAGGCGCTTTGCGTCGTCGAGTTGCTCCCGGATGGCGGCAATCCGCGCATCCAGGCCGCCCGCGACGAGTTTCGGCACGCCTTTCCACAACAGGATAAGGATGAACACGAGCATCGCCAGCGACACCCATGCGCCCGGCCCGATAAAGCCGAACGCCACCGGCTCGACATGCTCGCCGCCGTGGTCTTCGGTCATACCTTCGAGTTCGGCAGCATGATCGAGGCGTTCCTCAACCCCGGTGGACGTAACGGCCATGCCGTTCAGAAACAGTTGGTAATCAGCCACGGACCATGACCTCCTTGACGGCGTTGTGCGCCTCGGCCTGCGACACGTTGAGCGCGGCGATACGCTTCACGATGTCCTGGGTCGCTTCGGTGGCGACATTCTCGATCTCGGTCGCGGCATTGCGGCGCGAGGCATCGATGCGCACCTCTGCCGCGGCAAGCTGCTCGTCGATGCGGGACTGTGCCTCGGCGACGGCACGCTCGGTCTGGCCGGCTGCATCGGCTTTCGCCTCCGCGATGAGAGCCTGAGCCCGCGCGCGATTGTCGTTTTCACGTTTGCGCCATGCCTCTTCCTGCTCGTCCGCTTCGCGGCGGGCGGCTTCGGCGGCGGTAAGATCGTCGGCGATACGCTTGTCGCGCATGTCGACCGTGCCCATGACCTTGGGCACCATGCCTTTTCCGACCACGAAAAACACGAGACCGAAAATCAGCAGCAGCCAGAAGATCTGGCTGGCATAGGTCGCGGCGATTTGTTCGATTTGTGGCATCGATCAGTCCGAAGGCATGATTGGATAGGTATCGATCCGGCCAGGGCCCCTGCCCCGGCCGGATCGCACAGGCAATGCGATCAGGCGACGAAGACCAGGATCATCGCCACGACGAACGCCAGCAGACCGAGAAGTTCGGCAGCGGCGAAGCCGATGAACAGGCGGCCCTGCTGACCGTCTGCGGCGCCCGGATTGCGCAGCGCGCCTTCCAGGAACTTTGCAAAGACATTGCCGACACCCAGCGATGCCAGACCGGCACCGACAGCGGCGAGACCGGCACCGAGCATGCGTGCGCTTTCTGCGTCCATGGTAATAAACTCCCTTTCGTAGATTCGGTAATTCGAAGACTTAGTGAAGGTTTTC
Organism: Croceicoccus sp. YJ47; assembly: GCF_016745095.1. NCBI lineage: Bacteria > Pseudomonadati > Pseudomonadota > Alphaproteobacteria > Sphingomonadales > Erythrobacteraceae > Croceicoccus > Croceicoccus sp. YJ47. The sequence goes on along the minus strand of NZ_CP067087.1, from coordinate 2,926,838 downwards.
CGCGTCATTGATGTAGAGCGCGGTCAACAGGGCGAAAACATAGGCCTGCACGGCAGCGACGAGCAGTTCGAGCGCGCAGATGCCGATCATCAGGAGGAAGGTGGGAATGCCGACGAGCACGCCGGTGCCGACGCCCGCGTTAGAGCTGCTGATGACGAAGCCCGACAGGACTTCGAGCAGAAGGTGCCCGGCCATCATCGCCACGAAAAGCCGCAGCGCGAGGCTGAACGGGCGGACCATGAAGCTGACCAGCTCAACCACGAAGATGAACGGGATCATCAGCGCGGGCGTGCCATGCGGCACGAACAGCGACAGGAAACCGATCCCGTGCTTGGCAAACCCGACGATCAGCACGATCGAGAACGACATGATCGCGAGGATGCCGGTAACCGTGAAATGGCTGGTGAAGGTAAAGGGGTGCAGGCCGACGACGCCGAGCGGCAGCAGGCCGAGCACGTTGGCGAACAGGATGAACATGAACAGCGAGAACACGTAAGGCACGTATTTGCGCCCGGCCTTGCCGATGTTCGCCTCCAGCATGTCGTCGACGAAGCCGGTGAAGCTTTCGACCGCCATCTGCCAGCGTCCGGGGACGAGCTGTCCCTTCATGCCGAGCGCGACGAAGCCCCAGAGCACGACCGCCGTCAGCGCCATCCACAGCGCCGAATTCGTGAATGCGAGATTATATCCGGCCACTTCCCACCCGTCGGAGCCGAAAAGCGGCTCGATGGTGAACTGGTGCATCGGATCGACCTTGGCTTCGGTTGCCACGCGATTGTCCCTGTCGTTCGAGGCGTTCCGCGGCATTGCTGCCCGGTCCGCCCCTTATCCCTCAATGCGTCGTCGCCCCGTGTGGGCGGCGATCGCTGCTATGCATGAACACCGCCGCCCCTTCGAAATCTGGCCGAAGCCGGTCAGATCAATCGGAACGCGTGTTCGAAATCCTAATTATGTTCCTGAAAGCGACGACTATCCCGAGGAACAGCATCACCAACAGACCCCACGGCCCGGTACCTGCAAACCGGTCGATCACCCAACCGATCAGCGCGCCGCCGATAAGCCCGCCCAGCAATTCCGCAAGCACCCTGTTTCCCATGCGATAATTCGCATCGGTCCCGTGGGACTGCGGCCGGTTGCGCTGCTCTTCCCGCCCTTTCGCAGCCTTGAGCTGCGCGTCGAGCGCGTCGATTCGCGCATCCTCGCCAAGTGGCTCCCGCCCGGACCGCTCATCACCCATGCCTGTAGCTCCTCCAACCAAGAAGTCCGCTCGGCAAGTGCGATTAGCTGCCCGTCGAGGGCGCCGCTCCTTTAGGAAAGGGGTTCGGGCAAGTCAACACAAGCGCACGCCTTCATCGCAGTAGCGGCGAAGGATCGTCCAACCGCGCCCATCGATGCGCCGTCCCCCCGGTCATTCACCCCACCGCGGGACAGCGCGGATCGAGCTGCGGCGCGCCGCTCCCGCGGGTCTGCCAGCTTCCGCCCGGTGCCTGGTATTTTTCGCCCGGCGAGGTTCGCGCGATCAGGATGCAGCCCTGTGCAAAGGCGAATTCCTCGATCGTGACGCCGGCGGCACGGGCACGGTCGGCATAGCTGGCCTTGCGGCGGATATTGATGTCGTCGATCACCGCGCGAAGCCCGGCGGGCGGCGCCCCGGTAAAGCCGAGATAGCCGTCGATCCTCTCGCCGACGGTGCCGTTGGCGCGCGCCTCGGCATAGGCGGGTTCGCGCTGCATCGCGCCGGCAGGCTGCGCCATGGCGAGAAGCGCGAACGCCGGCAGGGCGAGGCCGGCGAGGCGGCGGGCAAGAGTGTGGCGGGGCATCAGAATATCTCCGGATTGCTTTCGATGTTCTCTTCGGCCGAGGCGACGAGCCTGTAGAGAACTTCCTGTTTGATGTTCACGTTCAATTCGATGACGATCGGGTCGGACGGCGCCGTCACATTCACGCATGCGGTGACAAACGGGCCGAGCATCGCGACCATCACAATGCCGCGTATCATAATGGCACGCCTTCGAACGCCATGCACAGCTATCGTCAAATTGGTCCGGTTCATGGCACGGTCTCGCTTTCTGCGGGCTGAATGATGGGGGTCGGTTCGGCGTCCGGCGATGGCGCGGGGACGGCGCGGTCGTCGGGGATCAATCGCACCCCGTCGTCGTCGACCAGCCCCAATTCGCGCGGATCGCGAACCGCCGAAGGATCGTAGAGCGACTTGAGGCTGCCGATAAGCTGATAGAACGGCGCGCGTATGTTCACGTTGAAGCGGAACGGCAGCTTCGCGATGCGCCGGGTGAGGAAGTTCGATTGCGTGCCCGGCCCCTGCGACACGCCGTCGAAGCGGACCCGCGTGACGATCTCCCCCTCGAGCGCGCCGTCGATGGCGACGCTCATCTGCTTGTAATCGAGCGAGCGCAGTGCCGCGAAGGCGAAATTGGCGATGGGCGACAGATCCTTGTAACTCAATTCCCCGACATAGGCGATATTGCCCCCCGGCGGACGCGATTGCAGGCTCCCGCCCTCCACCCGGCCGCCCGCCTCGTCGAACACGATGGGGATGCGCCCGTCGAACGTGCCGCTCGCACTCAGATTCCCAACGCCGAGCCGTTCGATCACCCGCCCCGCGTCCAGCCCGGTGATGACCAGCGTGAAATTGCGCCGCTCCGTCGCGCCAAGGGTCAGCGAAGTCGGCTCCAGAACCAGCGTCCCGCCCAGGAACGGCCAGCTGCCCCGATTGAGGTCGAGCCGCAATCCGGGCTGCAACGTGACGAACACTTCCCCGTCGGACACCGGCACGCCGGGGTTCATCTCCGCAATCGAAAGCCGCTGATCCGGCGCGGTTTCGAGGTTCAGGAGATCGGTAAAGCGCAACGTCCCCGCCAACCCCGTGACCGGGCCGAAAGCAGCCGCGAAATCGAGCGAATCGGTGCTGACCACCCCGGTCGACGTGACGCCCTCGCCGTTCCAGTCGATCTGCCCCCGCCCACGCACCGACCCGCGCGCATTGGCAATATTGCCGAGAGCGAGCCGCGTAATGTCGGTCGGCTGCAGATCGTCGCCGAACGCGATTCCCGCGACCGAAAGATCGGCCCGGCCCTGCCCGTCGGTCAGATCGTGGCGAATATCGGCATCGACGATCGCAATTCCGGTCCTTGGCTCGCGGAAAAGAGCCTCTGCGCTGATGATGTTGTCGGCAAGGACGAGGGTCGCGCCCTTTGCAATCATGGGTTCGAACCGCGCGTCGTCCTGCCGGTCGGTGAGGACGAAGGCGCCGTCCTCGATCCGCAAGGCCCCGTCGCGATACGACCATTCGCCGCCCGCCTCCCCGATGTCGAGCGGCACGGAGGGAAGCGTCACCTCGGTCCCGGAAAACGCGCCGCCGATGTCGCGCCCGATCCGCGCGGTGAGGTCGTCGATGGCAAAGCGCACCGCCGTCGCCTGCGGTCCCAGCGCCACATCCATCGTCCGCGCGCGGACCACCGCCGGCTGCCCACCGCGCAAGGCGAGCCCGACCGGCCCCGACACAAGGCGCACCGGCGTTTCGCCAAGCCGTCCCGAAAGATCGAGCCGCGGCGCCCCCACGGCCACGCGCGTGCCGCCCGGCCCTGTCGCCAGCATCGCGGACCCGCCCGCCGGACACAGCAGCAGGCTCTGCCGATTGAGCGTGAAATTCGCATAGCGCAGCGAATCGAAGCGCGGCGCCATGCAATCGTCCCACATCTGCAACTCGCCACGCGCCGAATACGTCCCCGAAACCGGAAGGCGCAGCCCATCCACCGCGCCGCCGGGGAGCGAGCCGCTTGCCAGGATCTCGCCATCCATGAGGAAGCCGTCGCGCGATTGCCGCACCTGCATTTCGGGGATGGCGATGCGCGCGTCGCCCGCCGCATAATCCGCCATGCGCATACGAAGCTGCGGCGCGTCCCCCTCCCCGTCGATCGCGCCGACGAGCCGGGGCATGCCCGCGCCACCCGTCGCGAAACGCGCGCGATAGAGACGCAGGCTCTCGCCCAACCCGATCTGCACCTGATTAACCGAGAGCAGCGGCGCGCCGTCCCCGCCGCGTAGGCCCGCCCGCGCGATGGCAATGCGCGTCTCCCCCTCGGCGGCGCGCGCCTGTAGCGCGGCGGAGAAGGATGCACCCGGCATGGACCGGCGCAGCACGGCGCGCAGCCGGCCTGCGAGCGGCGCGAGCAACGTGTCGGCGCCGGATCTCTGCACCCGTTGCAACGCCGGATCGACGACGCCGGACAGGTCGAACCCGCCGCCGGACACATCGCCGGACAATTGCCAGCGATCGAACCCGCCCGCGCTCCGGATATTGCCGTCGAGCGCAACGCGCGCGACCGCGGCCCCGGCAAACGCCGCGTCGCGCCCGGAAAGGTCGAAATCCGCCACCATCGCGCCGCTTTCGCGCACCGATACCGCAAGCCGCCCGTTCAGCACGCCGACCGCATTGCCGCCCACCGCAACCCGCCCGGTGCGAAGCGCGCCGCTCACCATGGCGCGGCGCAAATCCGCGCCCGTCTCACCGCGCACGGTCCAGCTCGCCTGCGTCAGCGAAAGGTCCGATTCGGGACAGCGCGCCACATCGGCGCGCAGCGGCCCGACAAAGCGCGGTGCCTCGTCCGCGATGGCGAGGCGGCCATAAAGGCTCAGCCCTTGCGCGGTACAGCCTTTGGCGGAAAGACGCGGCACCACCGCCCCCATCGTCGCGGCGAACCCGTCGCGAAGATTGCCCCCGCCGGTGAGCTTCACACCGAGATTGCCATAGGGCGACAGCACGCGCGCCCGCCCATCCAGAATGTCGATGTCGAGATCGGGCAGGCGGAACGGCTCCCCCGTGCTTTCGGGATAGAGCACCGGATCGAGCGTGCCGAAACTGACCCCGTCGCCGCGCAGCACGCCGTAAAGCCGGGGCCGCACGAGCCGCACCCCGGTGATCTGCGGCGTCCCGAAACGCAGGCGCGTGGCCACCACCGCCTGCTCGATCACGAGGTCGGGACGCTCGGGATCGCCGACCACGATATTGGCGAGCACCTGGCGATCCGGACCGATTTCGACGATGTCATAGCGGGCCGGCACATCCATGTCGGCGAGCATGTCGTCCACCGCACCGCGCGCGAGCCGTTCCCGCGCGATCCAGATGCCAGCCACAAAAAGAGCCACGACCGCGAACAGGCCCGCGACGATGCGGGGCCAGCGACGGCGGCGTCCGGGCAGATCGCCCACCGCCCTATCGTCCTCGCCTTGCGTCATTGCGTCCTGCCGTCATTCCTCGTGCGACCGCGCGGAACCGCGGCGGCGCAGACTTGCGCAGCATCGCGGCGAAAGGCAATGGAAAGCATGATCTGTCCACACACCTTCCCGGCGGGGCGCTTTGGCCCTCCACGACACGCGCGGTGCTGTGCGCGTCTCTACCGCTCGCGGAAAAGCGCATCGTGACAAAACCGCAGGACGAATTGCCGATGGACGCAGGGCCCACGGCGCCAGCCGAACCGAAAGCCGGAACCGACGCCAGCGGCCACCGCGCGCGCCTGCGCAAACGCCTCCTTCACGGGGGCAGTGACGCACTGGCCGATCACGAGATCGTCGAATATCTGTTGATGACGGCGATCCCGCGCCGCGACGTGAAACCGCTGGCCCGCGCGTTGATGAGCCGGTTCGGAAGCCTTGCCGGGATCTTCAACGCCGACAGGACTGCGCTCGAAAACCACCCCGGCATGGGCGAAACCAGCGCCGCGGCGATGAAGATCGTCGCCGTGGCCACCCGCCGGCTCGCCCGGGCGGAGGTCATGGACAAGCCGGTGCTGGGAAGTTGGCAGGCCCTGCTCGACTATCTCACCATCGACATGGCGCATTTGCGGGTGGAACGCGTGCGCGTGCTCTATCTCGACAAGAAGAACCGGCTCATCCGGGACGAACATCTGGGCGACGGCTCGCTGGACGAGGCCGCGATTCACCCGCGCGAGGTGATCGGCCGGGCGATGGAGCTGGGCGCGGCCGCGCTCATCCTCGCGCATAACCACCCCAGCGGCAATCCGCAGCCCAGCCGCGCCGACATCCAGATCACCAATCGCATCGCCGAGGCGGGCCGGCTCCTGAACATCGCGGTACACGATCACGTCATCATCGGGCGCGAGGGGACCGTCTCGATGAAGGCGAAGGGCTTGATCTGAACCGCATCGCGCCCGCCGCACTTGCCAAATGCGCGCCTGCGCCCTAGCCGCGCGGCCAAAGCCCCCAATTCTTGCGAACCGGAGTACGCCCGATGGTCCCACGCTATGCCCGCCCCGCCATGACCGCGATCTGGGAGCCGGAGGCGAAATATCGCATCTGGTTCGAGATCGAGGCCCACGCCACGCAGAAGCTCGGCGAATTGGGCGTCGTGCCCGAAAGCGCGGCAAAGGCGTTGTGGGACTGGTGGGCGACGGAGCCTGCGATCGACGTGGACGCGATCGACGCGATCGAGGCGGTGACCAAGCACGACGTGATCGCGTTTCTCACCTGGGTCGCGGAACAGGTCGGCGACGAAGCCCGCTTCATGCATCAGGGCATGACGAGCTCCGACGTGCTCGACACGACGCTCGCGGTGCAGCTCGACCGGGCGGCGGCGATGCTGCTCGACGACATCGACGCGCTGCTCGCCGCGATAAAAAAGCGCGCCGAAGAACACAAATACACCCCCACCATCGGGCGCAGCCACGGCATCCATGCCGAACCCGTCACCTTCGGCCTGAAAATGGCGGAAGCTTATGCCGAGTTCAGCCGGTGCCGCGAACGGCTCGAATTCGCGCGGCGCGAAATCGCCACCTGCGCGATTTCGGGCGCGGTCGGCACCTTTGCCAATATCGACCCGTCGGTGGAACGCCACGTCGCGGAAAAGATGGGCCTCGCCATCGAGCCCGTCTCGACGCAGGTGATCCCGCGCGACCGTCACGCGATGTTCTTCGCCGTGCTGGGCGTAATTGCGAGTTCGATCGAGCGGCTTTCGGTTGAGGTACGGCACCTTCAGCGGACCGAGGTGCTGGAGGCGGAGGAATATTTCTCCCCCGGGCAGAAGGGGTCGAGCGCCATGCCGCACAAGCGTAATCCCGTGCTGACCGAAAACCTCACCGGGCTTGCGCGCGTGGTGCGCTCCGCCGTGATGCCCGCGATGGAGAATGTGGCGCTGTGGCACGAACGCGACATCTCGCATTCGTCGGTCGAACGGTTCATCGGGCCGGATGCGACGATCACGCTGGATTTCGCGCTCGCGCGGTTGACTGGCGTGGTGGAAAAGCTGCTCGTCTATCCCGAACGCATGCAGAAGAATCTCGACCGGATGGGCGGGCTCGTCCATTCGCAGCGGGTTCTGCTCGCGCTTACCCAGGCCGGCGTCAGCCGCGAGGATGCCTATCGCCTGGTGCAGCGCAACGCGATGAAGGTATGGGAATCGGATGGCGAGCTTTCCCTGCTCGAACTGCTGAAGGCGGACGGGGAAGTCACCGCGGCTCTCACGACGCAGCAGATCGAGGAGAAATTCGACCTCGATTACCATTTCCGGCAGGTGGACACGATCTTCGACCGCGTGTTCGGCTGAACCCGGCCGCGATTGCAGCAGGGTTGGCCAAACGGGCGTTGCGGCGTAGGCTGCACGCCCGACGACCCGATCCCGAGAGGAGGCCAGGACCGCCATGCAGGTTCTTCGCACGATAATATGGGTGGCGCTGCTGGTGGCGCTGGCGCTGTTCGCGGCGTTCAACTGGTATCCCGTGGATGTGCGGATCTGGGAAAACCTGGTGCTCGAAACGAAGCTGCCGATGGTGATCCTTGCCGCGTTCCTCATCGGGCTGGTTCCCATGTGGCTGTATCACAAATCGGCGAAATGGCGGCTCAAACGGCGGATCGCCTCGCTCGAAACCTCGCATCGCAGCCTCGTGTCGAGCCAGCAGGCCGATCCCGCCCACCGCCCCCACGATGCCGATGACGCCCCGCTGCGCAGGACAGAGCCATGACCAATCCCGTTTATCTCGCGCTCGACGTGCCGCAGCTCGATGCCGCGAAGGCGCTGGCAAAAAAGGTCATGGGGCATGTCGGCGGGTTGAAGTTGGGGCTCGAATTCTTTTGCGCGCATGGCCATCACGGCGTTCATGAGCTGGCGCAGCTCGGCCTGCCGATCTTTCTCGACCTGAAACTGCACGACATTCCCAATACGGTGGTAAGCGCGATGCAGGCGATCCACGTGCTCGAACCCGCGATCGTGACCGTCCATGCGAGCGGGGGCCGCGCCATGATGGAAGATGCCAAGGCCGCGGCCGGCGAACATACGCGCGTCGTCGCCGTGACCATGCTCACCAGCCTCGATGACAAGGATCTGTCGCGCACTGGCGTCGCCGGCACCGCCCACGATCAGGTCATGCGCCTTGCAGAGCTTGCCGAGAAGGCCGGGCTCGACGGGATCGTATGTTCGGGTGAGGAAGTCGCCGCCGTCCATGCACAGTGGAAGGGCGGCTATCTCGTGGTGCCCGGCCTGCGCCCCGCGGGCAGCGAGACGGGCGATCAGAAACGCACGGTCACCCCGCGCAGCGCCCGCGACAATGGCGCGAGCGTGCTGGTCATCGGACGCCCGATTTCGAGAGCGCCGGACCCGCTCGCCGCAGCGCGCGCGATCGAAGCGACGCTTTGATCCGCCGACCGCATGGCCTCAGAACCTGAAATACGCCGGGCCGGGCCGGACGATGCCGCCATGCTCAAACCCCTGCTCGAAGGGGCATATCGCGGCGATCGTGCGCGGCTAGGCTGGACGCATGAGGCCGACATCGTTCAGGGTGAGCGCATTGCCGAGGATGAGCTTCACGCGATGTTGCGCGATCCTGCGGTGCACATGATCGTCGCGACGGATGCCGACACGGGCGGCGCCATTGGCTGTGTCGCGATCACGGATCGGGGTGGCGGGCTTTCCTATCTCGGCATGCTGTGCATCGCGCCCGAATTGCAGAGCGCGGGCCTCGGCACCATGCTGCTTCGTGCAGGGGAGGCCCGCGCCGCATCCATCGGCGCCGCGCGGATCGAGATGACCGTCATCGAAAATCGCGACACGCTGATCGCCTGGTACCTGCGCAAGGGATACAGGCGCACGGGCGAACGCCGCCCCTTCCCCGTGCCGCAGACGCCTGCATTGTTCTTCATCGTCCTGGAAAAAACACTGTGACCCCGCGCATCAAGATATGCGGCGTCAATACGCCGGCGGCCATGGAGGCGGCCATCGCCGCGCGCATCGATTATGCAGGGCTGGTCTTCTTTGCCCGGTCGCCGCGCCATGTCGATACGGCCGGCGCGCGGAAACTGGCCGCGATTTCGGGCGATTCGATCCGGCGCACCGGGCTTTTCGTAAATGCAGGCGACGACGCGATCGCCGAAGGCGTAAGCGCAGGCGGGCTGAGCGCCATTCAGCTGCACGGGGATGAAACGCCGGAACGCGCCGCTGCGCTGCGTTCCCGTTTCGGCATCGCGGTGTGGAAGGCGCTCCCCATCGCAGGGCCGGACGACATTGCGCGGGCGCGCGATTATACCGGCGCGGTCGACATGCTCCTGTTCGATGCGAAGACGCCGGTCGGACAGCTTCCGGGCGGCATGGGCCTGCGCTTCGACTGGTCGCTGGTGCATGGTTACGATGGCGGCATGCCGTGGGGCCTGGCGGGCGGATTGTCGCCGGCGAACGTCGCCGATGCGATTGCCGAGGTGCGGCCCGCGCTCGTCGATGTGTCGTCCGGCGTGGAAAGCGCCCCCGGCGTGAAGGATGCCGCCGCCATCGCCGCCTTTGCCCGCGCGGTCCGGGTGCGCTGACACATCTGGACTTCGCCGCGATGCTCTGCCAATCGCGGGCGCATGGAAACCACATCGCAAACCGGCATGCCCAACAGCTTTCGCAACCAGCCTGACGAGCGGGGTCATTTTGGCCAGTTCGGCGGGCGCTACGTGTCCGAAACGCTGATGCCGCTGATCCTCGATCTCGACCGGGAATATCGCGCGGCGAAGGAAGACCCCGCCTTCGACGCGGAGTTTCAGGATCTCCTTACCCATTACGTCGGACGGCCCAGCCCGCTCTATTTCGCGGAACGGCTGACCGAGGAATTGCGCAAGGATGCGCCCGACGGCAAGGGCGCGCAGATCTGGTTCAAGCGTGACGAGCTCAATCACACCGGCGCGCACAAGATCAACAATTGCATCGGGCAGATCCTGCTCGCCGTGCGCATGGGCAAGACGCGGATCATCGCGGAAACCGGCGCCGGACAGCATGGCGTGGCGACGGCGACGGTGGCGGCGCGTTTCGGCCTGCCTTGCGTCATCTACATGGGGGCAAAGGACGTAAAACGGCAGCAACCCAACGTGTTCCGCATGCGGCTGCTCGGCGCGAAGGTGGTGCCGGTCAGTTCCGGTTCGGCAACGCTCAAGGACGCGATGAACGATGCCATGCGCGACTGGGTCGCGAATGTGCATGACACGTTCTACATCATCGGCACGGCTGCCGGACCGCACCCCTACCCCGAAATGGTCCGCGATTTTCAGAGCGTCATCGGCCACGAAGCGCGCGAGCAGATGATGCAGCGCACCGGACGCCTGCCCGACCTGCTCGTCGCGGCGATCGGCGGCGGGTCGAACGCCATCGGGCTGTTCCATCCCTTCCTCGACGATGCGGATGTCGGCATGCTGGGAATCGAGGCGGCGGGCCACGGCCTCGACAAGGAACATGCCGCCTCGCTCGCGGGCGGATCGCCAGGCATTCTCCACGGCAACAAGACCTACCTGCTGCAGGACGAGGACGGCCAGATCATCGAGGGCCACTCGATCAGCGCAGGCCTCGACTATCCCGGCATCGGCCCCGAACACAGCTGGCTCAAGGAATCGGGCCGGGTCGAATATTCGCACATCACGGACAAGGAAGCGCTCGACGCGTTTCAGCTGCTCTGCCGGACGGAGGGGATCATCCCCGCGCTCGAACCCAGCCACGCCATTGCCGCGGTCGTGAAACGCGCGCGCGAAATGCCGCAGGACGCGATCATCCTCGCCAATCTGTGCGGGCGCGGGGACAAGGACATCTTCACCGTCGCCGAAGCGTTGGGAGTGGAGCTGTGAACCGCTTTCAAAAGGCATTCGGCAAGGGGCACCCCGCGCTCATCTGTTTCGTGACGGCGGGCGATGGCGATACCGCCGCCAATCTCGACGCGCTGGTCGCGGGCGGCGCCGATGTGATCGAACTGGGCATGCCGTTCACCGATCCGATGGCCGACGGCCCCGCGATCGAGAATGCGAACCTCCGCGCGCTGGCCAAGGGCACGACGACGCGGGACATCCTCGACCTGGCGAGGGGGTTTCGCGACCGCCATCCCGACGTGCCGCTCGTGCTCATGGGCTATGCCAATCCGATGGTGCGGCGAGGGGCGGACTGGTTCGCGCGCGCGGCGAAGGATGCGGGCGTCGACGGCGTGATCTGCGTCGACATTCCGCCCGAGGAGGATAGCGAGCTCGGCACGCATCTTCGTGGCGAAGGGCTGGACATCATCCGCCTCGCCACGCCGACCACCGATGCGGCGCGGCTGCCCGCCGTGCTCGACGGTGCGGGCGGGTTTCTGTACTACGTGTCGGTCGCCGGCATCACCGGCAAGCAGCAGGCCGCGATGGCCTCCATCGAAACGGCGGTCGCCGCATTGAAGGCCCGCACGGAACTCCCGGTGGCGGTCGGTTTCGGCGTGCGCACCCCGGAACAGGCAGGCGCCATCGCCGCGGTTGCCGACGGGGTGGTCGTCGGCTCCGCACTGGTCGAGCTGATCGCGGAACACGGGAACGCGGCGGCGGACCCCATTCGCGAGCTGACCAAGGCGCTGGCCGATGCGGTGCACGGCGCAAGAAAGGAAATCGCATGAGCTGGCTCACGCAGGTACGCAATCGCCTGCCCTTCACCACGAAGCGGGAAACGCCCGACAATCTGTGGGTCAAGTGCCCGTCCTGCGAAGAGATGCTCTTCGTCAAGGATTACGAGGAAAACCTCTGGGTCTGTCCGCGGTGCGAGCATCACGGGCGGATCGGCGCCGATACCCGCCTGACGCAGATCATGGATGCCGGCTACGAGGTGCTGCCCTCGCCCGCGGTGAGCGAGGATCCGCTCAAGTTCCGTGACACCAAGAAATATGCCGACAGGCTGAAGGCCGCGCGCCACAATGCGCCGCATCCCGATGCGTTGACCAATGCGCTGGGCACGATTGACGGGCGCCGCGCGGTCGTCGCGGTGCAGGATTTCGGCTTCATGGGCGGATCCATGGGCATGGCGGTGGGCGCCGCGTTCCTCGCCGGGGTGGACCGTGCGGTGAAGGAGAAATGCCCGTTCGTCATCTTTACCGCGGCGGGCGGCGCGCGCATGCAGGAAGGCATTCTGTCGCTCATGCAGATGCCGCGCACCACGGTCGCGATCCGCCGGCTGAAGGATGCGGGCCTGCCCTATATCGTCGTGATGACCGACCCGACGACGGGCGGCGTCACGGCAAGCTATGCCATGCTCGGCGATATTCAGATGGCCGAACCCGGCGCGCTCATCGGCTTTGCCGGACAGCGCGTCATTCAGGACACGATCCGCGAAAAACTGCCCGACGGGTTTCAGCGCGCGGAATATCTCCTCGATCACGGAATGATCGACATGGTGGTCGACCGGCACGACCTGCGCGAACGGCTGGTGACGATCATCGATTATCTGATGGCCGGTGCCAGGGCCGCCTGAACCTGTACGCCCGCGCGATTTCGCGACGTCGGACGATCCACGGGTTCAGGAACAGCTGAACCGGCTCGCCGCGCTGTCCCTGCCGCAGGGGCGGTTGAGCCTGCGCCCCGTGCGGCAATTGCTCGCCGCACTGGGCGATCCGCATCTGCGCCTTCCGCCGGTGTTCCATGTCGCTGGCACCAATGGCAAGGGGTCGACCTGCGCGTTCCTGCGCGCCATGCTGGAGGCGGATGGCAAGCGGGTCCACCAATTCACCAGCCCGCATCTCGTCCGGTACAACGAGCGGATTCGCATCGCGGGCGAACTCGTCGACGATGCCATGCTGGCCGACCTTTTGGGCGAGGTGCTCGACGCGCGCGGGACGATCGCGGCGAGCTTTTTCGAGATTACGACGGCGGCGGCGTTCCTCGCCTTCGCCCGGAACGAGGCCGATGCCGCCATCGTGGAGGTCGGGCTTGGCGGCAGGTTCGATGCGACCAATGCCATTGCGGATCCGGCCTGTTGCGGGATCGCGTCGCTCGGGCTCGACCACGAACAATTCCTGCTCGCACCGGAGGATGGCGCGCCTGCCGAACCGATGGCCCGGATCGCGTTCGAAAAGTCCGGCATCGTGAAGCCGGGCCGCCCGCTCGTCACGCAATCCTACGGCCCCGATGCGCAGGCCGAGGTGGAGCGTGCGGCTCGCACGGCCGGTGCGCCGCTGCACATGCGCGGGGCGGATTGGTCGATCACGGGCGGCGACATGCTGGAATATCATGACCGTCACGGCGCGCTCACCCTCCCCCCGCCCGCGCTTTCCGGCGCGTTTCAGGCGGAGAATGCCGGGCTCGCCATCGCAATGCTCCGGCATCAGGATTTCGTCACCGTGTCGCCGGAGGCCATCGCGGCGGGGCTGCGCGATGCGCGCTGGCCGGGCCGGCTTCAATGGCTGGGCAAGGGGCCGCTGACCGCGATGGCGCCGGGCTTCGATGTGCTGCTCGACGGTGGGCACAACCCGGATGCCGCGCGCGTGCTCGCCGCATTTTGCGCAGGCCTGGACCGGCCGGTGCATGCAGTGATCGGCATGCTGGCGAACAAGGATGCGGAACGGTTCCTCGCCCTTGTCTCACCGCATTTGGAGAGCGTGACGGGCGTTCCGATAGTAGGCCATCCGCACCATGCGCCCGAACGGATCGCGGCAATGACGGGCGGAGACACGGCGCGCGACGTCGGCGATGCACTCGCCCGGATCGCCGCGCGCACCGATGGCGGGGTCATCCTCATCGGCGGCTCGCTCTATCTCGCGGGAGAGGTGCTGCGCGCCAACGGGGCATTTCCGGATTAGCCTGCGCGGGCGTCGCGGCGCGTCACCCGTATCCATTCCAGCACGCACAGCACCACCGCCACCGCCCCGATCAGCGCGGTAAACAGGAACACGTCGTAATATCCGCGCTCCTCGATCAGCTGTCCGAGCGCACCCCGCCCCAATGTCCCGACCAGGAGCGTCAGCGACGCGAGCAGCGCATATTGCACCGCGCTATATCCCTTGGCCACGATGGATGACAGCCACGCGATATAGGCCGCCCCTGCAATCCCGACGGCAAGATTTTCGCCCGCGATGGTTATCATCAACCGCGCGAGCCGCTCCGTCCCGCCGAAAGTTTCGACAAGATATGTGAAGCCGATCGCATCGCTCACCGCCTGCATCGTGGCGCCGCCGATGGCGAGATCGGCGTATAGCAGGTTCGTCGCCGCGGCCAGCACCGCGCCCAGCGTCAGCACCGCCATCCGCCCCAGCACGGTGATGAGATACCCGCCGAGCGCCAGCCCGAGGATGATCGCACCCACGCCAAAGAATTTCGACGCGACCGCCACCTCGTCATTGGTGTAGTTCAGCTCGCCGAGATAGAACGGATAGGCGAACGTGCCCCAGATCGCGTCGCAGATCCGGTAGGTCAGCACGAGCGCGAAAATCAGAACGAGCGACCACCCCATCCGCCCGACGAATTCGGTCAGCGGCAGGATCAGCGCACGGTAGAGGTGATCCGCGACCGGGTTGACGGCATCCGCGCCATCCGCGCTTTCGGTAAGCACATGGCGGCCCTCGCGCTGCATCTTGACCAGCCATGCCGCGATGAAGGACGGCAATACGATGGTCGCCACCACGATGAGCGGGCCGTAGGTGGCCGTGAACTGCGTCGGATCGGGGCGTAATTCGGGCACCGCGGTCATCGACCGGTACATGAACACCCCCACGGTGACGAGCGCCCAGCCCCACAGCAGCCCCACGGCGGCCAGAGCATAATTGCGCACCTTCGGCGTCAACTCGCCCTTGGTATAAAGCAGCTCCAGCTCTTCGGCGCTTGCCGCGACGCTCGCCGCGCTGCCGGCGCGGGCATCGGGCGCGAACAGGCCGACGATCCCGATGAACAGCATGATGCCGCCCATCATTACATAGGTTCCGGGCCATCCGATCCGCTCCGCCACGATCAGCGCGAGCGCACCACCGACGAGCGATGCGAGCCGGAAGCCCATCTGCGTAATCGTGGACAGGATGTCGATCGTCGCCTCTTCATCGGCGATGTCGATGCGCCAGGCGTTGATGACGATATCCTGCGTGGCGCTGGCAAAGGCGCCGACCGCCGCCAGCAGGGAGAACCACCCGAGGCTTTCGCCGGGATTGAGCAGCGACATCGTGATGAGGATGATGCCGAGCAGCAATTGCGCCGGCGCGATCCATTGCTTGCGCTTGCCGAGGCGGCGGACAAACGGAATATCGACCCGGTCGACGAGCGGCGACCACAGAAACTGAAACGAATAGGCCAGCCCGATGAGCGAGAACACGCCCATCGTTTCGAGGTCGACGTCGGCCTCCGTAAACCAGGCATAGAGCGTGCCGAGAAACAGCGCGAAGGGCAGGCCCGAGGCAAAACCGAACAGCGCCATATACGCCGTCTTGCGATTGCGCAGCGCGGCCAGCAATTCGCGCCAGCCGGGCTTTTTCCCCTCCCCAGGCGCGGTGTCGGCCGGGGTTTGCGCGCCGGTTGCCGCAGAATCGTTGCTCGTCGTCTCGGTCAATTGCCGCTCCTGTACCCGCCGCGTCGCCGGCGCCGCCGATGGTGTTAGAGCATCGCCGCACGTCTGCAAACGATGCCGCCCGTTTCATGTCCACGCTTGTAACCAAAGAGCCGATGGCGCATGGCGCAAACGTGAACGACAAGCAACGCCCCCCATCGCGATCGTCCCGCCGGACGGACGGTTCCTCCCGCAACGGCCCGCGCCCCGAACGCGGCAATTTCGACCGCGCCAATCCGGATCGCGGGCGCCCGCGCAAGAAACCGGCGGGCCGCGACACGACGCGCCCCGAACCCTCGCTTCCCAAACGCGAAGGCGACCGTATCGCCAAGCTTCTGGCACGCGCAGGGGTCGCCTCCCGCCGGGAGGTCGAGCGCATGATCGAGGATGGCCGCGTCACGCTCGACGGGGAAAGGCTCGACACGCCGGCGGTGGTGCTGACCTCGCTGCGCGGTGTGGCGGTGGATGGGAAGGCCGTCGGCGCGGCGGAGGCCCCGCGCCTGTTCCGCTTTCACAAGCCGAGCGGATTGTTGACGGCGGAGCGGGATCCCAAGGGGCGGGCGACGATCTATGACGCGTTGCGCAATGCCCTGCCGCGCGGGGCGCCGCGCGTGATGCCGGTCGGACGGCTCGACCTCAATACCGAGGGGTTGCTGCTCATGACCAACGACGGCGAATTGAAGCGCGCCATGGAATTGCCGAGCAGCGAGATCCCGCGCACCTATCGCGCGCGCACCTTCGGCGACGTAAGCCAGGAACAGCTCGAGGATCTCATGGACGGGATCGAGATCGAAGGCGTGCGTTACGGCAGCATCGATGCCAATCTGGAACGGCGCACGGGCCGGAATCAGTGGATCGAACTGACCCTCACGGAGGGGAAGAACCGGGAGGTTCGCCGCGTGCTCGAACATCTCGGGCTTCAGGTTTCCCGGCTGATGCGATTGTCCTACGGGCCGTTCGCGCTGGACGATTTGCCGCGCGGCGCGGCGGACGAAATCCGGGGAGCGGACGTCGCCCAGTTCCGCAAGCAAATCATGCGCACGGCCGAAAAATGAGGATCATCGCTGGCGAATGGCGCGGGCGTGCGATCACCGCGCCCGAGGGCGATGCCACGCGGCCCACGGCGGACCGCACGCGCGAAACGCTGTTTTCCATGCTGACGAGCCGGCTCGGCAGTTTCGAGGGGCTTTTCGTCGCCGATCTGTTCGCAGGGTCCGGCGCGCTCGGGCTCGAGGCGTTGTCGCGCGGTGCGGCGCGGGTGTTGATGGTGGAGCAGGACGCCGCAGCGATCCGCGCACTGCGCCGCAATATCGCGAGCCTGCGGGCGCAGGACCGATGCGACGTGCGCGCGGGTTCCGTGCTTTCGCTCGGCCCGGCAAAGGAGCAGCCCGACCTCATCATGATGGACGCGCCTTATGACACGGGCGCGGGATCGGTGGCGCTCGACCGGCTGAACCGGCTGGGCTGGATCGCGCCGTCGGCCTGGATCAGCATCGAAACCGCACGCGGCGAGGAGGTTTCGGTCAAGGATTTCGACGTCGACACCGTGCGCCATAGCGGCAAGGCCAGCCTGCACCTCCTCCGCCTTCGCTAAATCCCGGCACGACGATGGCGGGCATGAAAAAGGGCGGCCGCCTGCGACGGGACCGCCCTTTTCCCCTTACCTGAATAGCGTTTACATTTCGCTTGCAGGCTTGCCGGGCCAGTAGTCGAGCGGCTTGGGCCCGCGCTGTCCTGCGGCATAGGGGTTGATGCAGCTGTCGGTGACGGTCGCGCTGCAAACCGGATAATCGGCGGGCTGCGTCGCACGGGCACCGCCCTGCACGATTTCCTTCTTCACATAGCGGACCTGGCCGTTGTTCGAGGCCATCGATCCGCTATTGCTCATGGTGCTGTTGCCCATGGAGTTGCTGGCGGATGCGGAATTGCCCTGCATCTGGTTGCGCATCTGCGTGGTGACGGCATCCCATGCGGCGCCGCGCTGATCCGCGTTCATGGCATAGAGCTTGTTGCGCTGCTCCGTCGTGAGAAGCCAGAATGCCTGCTGCTCCATCGGCTCCAGCATCCAGAAATCGGCCTGCTGCGCTTCGGGGAGGAGCCAGTAGCTCGTCTGGCGGTCCATGGGCCAGCCATCGTACATCGTGCGATAATTGGCGGGCCAGCCTTCGTAGGACGCCATCTGTGCCGCGGTCATTTCATAGGACGCGCTGTCTTCCATCATGTCGCTGCTCGACATGTCCTGCGCCGTCGCGGCCAGGGGGGCCGCACCGAGCATCAATGCCGCGCCTGCCATCAGGATATTCTTCATGTGAGTCCTCCTTCGTATATTCATCATTCCTCCTAGTTACGTCCTCCCCGGCAAATTGTTCCGCCCCCGCCTGCACCGGCGCTTGCGCGGGGGCGCTGCGTTCCCTACCTGTTCGCGGGTGACGCATATCGATCCCCCCGCCCCCGCCCGCCTTTCCGACGACCATTCCGAAGCGCTGTGGCTGCGCGGATTGAACCCGCCGCAACGCGATGCGGTGCTGACGACGGAGGGACCGGTGCTCATGCTCGCCGGTGCGGGGACGGGGAAGACCGCGGCTCTCACCGCGCGCATGGCCCATCTCATCGCGACGCGCCGCGCCTGGCCGAGCGAGATTCTGTGCGTGACGTTCACCAACAAGGCCGCGCGCGAAATGCGCGAGCGTGTCGGCCACCATATCGGCCCGGCGGTCGAGGGCATGCCGTGGCTCGGCACGTTCCACGCCATCGCGGCCAAGATGCTGCGCCGCCATGCCGAGCTTGTCGGGCTGCAATCGAATTACACCATCATCGACACCGACGATCAGCTCCGCCTGCTCAAGCAGCTGATCACGGCGAACGACGTGGATGAAAAACGCTTCCCGGCCAAGCAGCTCGCCGGGCTCATCGACCGCTGGAAAAACCGGGGGCTGAACCCCGGCGATCTCGATGCGGAGGAGAACGAGGCCTACGCCAACGGGCGGGGCGAACAATTCTACCGCCTGTATCAGGATCGGTTGAAGGCGCTGAACGCCTGCGATTTCGGCGATCTGCTGCTGCACATGCTGAACATCCTGCGGCGCGAAGCGGACGTCCTCGAGCAGTATCGCAGCCGTTTCAAATATATCATGGTGGACGAATATCAGGACACCAACACGGTGCAGTATCTGTGGCTGCGCATGATCGCGCAGAGCAAGGGGCCGGACGGGCACAATATCTGCGTGGTGGGCGACGACGATCAGTCGATCTATTCATGGCGCGGCGCAGAAGTCGCCAATATCCTCCGGTTTGAAAAGGATTTTCCCGGCGCGAAAGTGATCCGCCTCGAACAGAATTACCGCTCTACCCCGCAAATCCTCGCCGCCGCCTCACAGCTCATTGGCGCGAATAGCGAACGGCTCGGCAAGACACTCTGGACCGAGGCGGACGCCGGCGACAAGGTGAAGGTCATCGGCGTATGGGACGGGCCGGAGGAAGCGCGGCGCGTCGGCGAAATGGCCGAGACGATGATGCGCGACGGCATATCGCTCGACCGCGCGGCGATCCTCGTACGCGCGCAGTTCCAGACCCGCGAGTTCGAGGACCGCTTCATCCAGATCGGGCTGAATTACAAGATCATCGGGGGGTTTCGTTTCTACGAACGGGCGGAGATCCGGGATGCGATCGCCTATCTTCGCATCATCGCGCAGCCGAGTGACGACCTCGCCTTCGAACGCATCTATAATACGCCCAAGCGTGGGCTGGGTCAGAAGACGCTCGAAAAACTGCACCGCCACGCGCGGGCGAACGCGATGCCGCTGGCCGCCGCCGCGCTCGACATTTGCGACAGCGATGAATTGCCGGCGCGGGCACGCAATACGCTGCTCGTCCTGATGCGCGATTTCGCCCGCTGGCGCGAGGAGGCGAAGACGCTCTCGCCTGCGGAGCTGGCGCGCACCGTGCTCGACGAATCGGGCTATACCGAGGCGTTGCAGAAGGAAAAAAGCGCCGAGGCGGCGGGACGGCTCGAAAACCTGTCCGAACTCGCCCGCGCGATGGAGGATTACGAGACGCTCGGCGCGTTCCTCGAACATGTCAGCCTGGTGATGGACAACGATCGCGGGGACCAGGAAAACACGCTGACGATCATGACGATCCATGCGGCCAAGGGGCTGGAATTCGACTATGTCTTCCTGCCTGGCTGGGAAGAAGGGGTGTTCCCGTCGCAGCGGGCGCTGGACGAAGGGGGGCTCCGTTCGCTCGAGGAGGAACGCCGCCTCGCCTATGTCGCGATCACGCGGGCGCGGCGGCACTGCACCATCCTCTATGCCGCCAATCGCCGCATCTACGGGCAATGGAACAGCGCGATCCCCTCCCGCTTTATCGAGGAATTGCCCGACGACATGATCGATGCGGAAACCACCATGTCGGGCGGCGCATCGCTATGGCGCGCGAACTGGTCGGAGAGGGATGATCCCTTTGCCCATGTTGCCGAGGCGCGGCCATCGCGCACGCAGACGCGCGGCCCCGGCTTCAAACGGGCCAGCGCCGGCAATTTCGACGCCGCGCCCAAGCGCATCGCGGAATCGCGGCGCAGCGCGGCGAGCTTTGCAGCCAAGCCGCGCTCCGACATCGCCATCGGACAGCGCGTGTTCCACGACAAGTTCGGTTATGGCGAGGTGCAGGGCCAGGAAGGCAACAAGCTTGAAATCGCGTTCGAAAGCGGAACCGTCAAGCGCGTGATCGACAGCTTCGTGCAACTGGCCTGAGGCCGCGCACGCCCTTCTGCCCGATTACCGGGCGGAAGGGCCGCAAGAGCGGCTCAGGTCGCCGATACCGCGAGGAAGTCGGGAACCGGCCCGTTCCACTCGCCCGCAGGCTCGGGCGTCCGCGCCTTTGCCTCACGCTTCGGCGCGGGCGCAGGTGCCGGTGCTGCGCGGGGCGCGGCGGTATCGTCTTCGGACCGTGCGGCGCGCTCCTTGCGCGGTGGCGGCGCGGACTGCTGGTCGTCGGCGTTCTGCCGCTTCGGTCTGCGGGTGCGCTTCGGCTTTTCGCCGCTTTCCTTTTCGGAAATGTCCTGTTCGGGGGCACGGGCCGTTTCATCGGCCGCAGGCTCCGCATCTTTCTTCTGCGATTTCACAGGCTTGTCCTGCGCATCTTCGAAGCTTTCGAGCTTTGTGCCGGTCAGCTTCTCGATCTCGCGCAGCGCTTCGGCATCGGCGTCGGTGACGAAGGTGAAAGCGCGACCGCTGGCCCCGCCACGGCCGGTGCGGCCCACGCGGTGCACGTAATCGTCCGGGTGCCAGGGCGCGTCATAGTTGAAGACATGGCTCACCCCTTTGACGTCGAGGCCGCGCGCGGCGACGTCGCTCGCGCACAGGATGTCGATCTCGCTCGCCTTGAACCGTTCCAGCTCCTTCGTCCGGCTCGACTGGTCCATGTCGCCATGAATTTCGCCCGCCTTGAAGCCATAGCTTTGCAGGTTCTTGGCCAGTTCCTTCACCGTGGTCTTGCGGTTGGAAAACACGATGGCCGTGCGGACATTGTCTTCCTTCAGCAATTTGCGCAGCATGCCGCGCTTGCCCCGCGGGGTGACGGGCACCTTGAACTGCGTGATGTTGACATTCGTGGTCGCGGCGCGCGCCACCTCGATATGCTTGGGATTGGAGAGGAACTTGTCCGACAGCTTCTTGATCGGCGGCGGCATCGTCGCGGAAAAGAGCAGGGTCTGACGCTGCGTCGGCAACTTGGTGCAAATATTCTCGATGTCGGGGATGAAGCCCATGTCGAGCATGCGATCCGCCTCGTCGATGACGAGCAGGTCGCAACCGGTGAGAAGGATCTTGCCCCTCTCGAACAGATCCATGGAGCCGGCCCGGCGTCGCGATCAGCACGTCGACCCCTTCGTCGAGCGCGCGGACCTGGTCGCCCATTTGCACCCCGCCGATGAGCAGCGCCATTTTCAGATCGTGATTGACGCCGTATTTCTCGAAATTCTCCGCGACCTGCGCGGCGAGTTCGCGCGTCGGCTCCAGAATGAGCGAGCGCGGCATGCGGGCCCGGCGACGACCATGCGCGAGAATGTCGATCATGGGGAGCACGAAGCCCGCGGTCTTCCCCGTGCCGGTCTGCGCGATGCCGATGAGGTCGCGCATCATCAGCACGGACGGGATCGCCTGCGCCTGAATCGGCGTGGGCTCGTCGTAACCGGTAGCTTCGACCGATTTCAGCAATTCTTCGGAAAGGCCGAGATCGGCAAATTTCATTGAGGCACTCTATTTATAAGGGATACGAAAAACGGTCGCATCCGGACCGGGTTGGCCGACCGATGGGCGGGCGGCAACGATGGGACGGCAACAGGCCGCGGGGCATTCGATTATGCCCGCATCCCTGTTGGCTTCGGCGGCAAGCCGGGACATGCCGGCATTCGAAAGGCCCGGATCGGGACCCCATATCACTGCGGCGAACCGTCCGCGCGGCTATGGAGCAAAGCGGGAAAAAGTCAAGTTCTCCTCGTATTTCCGTGCATGCGGACGCGTCAATCCTCCGCCGTCATGCCGCGAAAACTGCTCAGCGTGCAGTCGGCGCCGGACCGGGCGTGCAATTCCTCCCGCCCGGCACAGATGCGCCCGTCGCTCGGTCGTTCCACGTAAAAGCCGGAATAAAAGCTTTCGACAGGGCAGGAGCGTTCGAAATTCGCGCTGTAGATCCGACGGTCGCGCATGAAGAGCAGCAGGCGCCCCTGCCCCAGCCGCACACCCGCGACATCGGCGAGCGGGAGGCATTCCTCGCTCTTCCCGTCGAGCGGCCGCAACTGCGTGACAGCCTGCCGCTGCGGATCGCGATTCTGCGAACCGAACGGCGTGACGCGCACGACGATCCGGCTGCGCGTCTGTTCGAATGTGAGATCGTCGCCGGGCGCATGGATGGCGTCCTCCACCTCGTTCGTGTTCCAGCCCATCTCCGCCGCGCCGATCGCGAACGCCCCGCTCAGCAGCGAAAGTGGCGCAATCCAGAGAACGTCGAAAGCCATTATGATTGTCCGAAACCCACCCCGTACTGGTTGAACGACAACAGCTATGAAACCGCTGCTGTGCAGGTGCAACATGCAATTTGGGGCGGTCTGGGCTTTGCGCCTTGAATGATGGCTTAACCTTTCGGATTTAGTGGGAAAATTCGACGGCATCACAAATTCGCGGGCAGTGCGCGCGATGCAGCCGCCCGCAACCCGCAAACGGGGGCGACATGGCGCGCGCGATATGGCAAGGCGCGGTGCCATGACGAATGCGAACGACCACGATCACGAAACCTTTCTCGCACACGCGCACGACATCCTCGGCGACAAGGGGTTGAGCCGCGACGCGGATGCGATGGACCCCTGGCTGACCGATTGGCGCGGGCGTTATACGGGCCGCGCGCGCGCGCTCGCGCAGCCTGCGGACACGGCGCAGCTTTCGCGCATCGTAGCCCTGTGCGCCGAAAACGGCGTGCCGATCGTGCCGCAGGGCGGGAACAGCGGCATGGTCGGCGGGGCGACGCCCGATGAAAGCGGCGATGCGCTGCTGCTCTCGCTGCGCCGGATGAACGCCATGACCATCGACGGCGAAGCACGCACCGCGCGGTGCGGCGCGGGCGTCGTGCTTCAAACCCTTCACGAAGCGGCGGAGGCGGAGCGGCTGCGCTTCCCCCTCTCGCTCGGCGGGAAGGGTTCGGCGACGGTCGGCGGGCTGATCGCGACGAACGCGGGCGGGACGCAGGTCTTGCGCCACGGGGCGATGCGCAGCCTCGTCGCGGGGATCGAGGTCGTGCTGCCCGACGGGCGCGTGCTCGACCTCACGACCGCATTGAAGAAGGACAATCGCGGTTTCGATCTCAAGCAATTGTGGATCGGCTCCGAAGGGACTCTCGGCATCGTGAGCACCGCAGTGCTGCGCCTTTCGCCCGAAGTCGCGGAGCGGCGCGTGGTCTGGGCGGGTGTGCCCGACCTTCACCAGGCGCGCCGGCTCCTCCTCCATTGCGAGGATGCGATGGGCGACGCGCTCGAAGGGTTCGAGGTGTTGCCGCAAGCCTGTCTCGACGATGTGATCGCCTATCTCCCCGATGCGCAGGCGCCGCTGCAGGAGGCGCATGGCTGGCACGCACTGCTCGAATTCGTGGCGGACGAGAACAGCGCCGACACGCTGGGCGACCGGGTGGAGGCCGCGATGATGGCCGCGTTCGAGGACGGGCTGGTCGAGGATGCCGCCATCGCCGCGAATGAAACGCAGGCCGAGGCGTTCTGGCAGTTGCGGGAGACGATCGCGCCCGCGGAAAAGGCGCGCGGCCCCGCGGTGCAGCACGACATTTCCGTGCCGGTTGCGAAAATGCCCGACTTCATGGATTTCATCGCCGGGGACATCGCCGCCGACTGGCCCGACCACGATGTCGTGGGATTCGGCCATCTGGGCGACGGCAATATCCACCTGCACGTGATCGCGCCCGATGGTGCCGAGGAAGCCGCGTGGGAGGCTGCGGACGGGAAGGCGATCAGCCGCCGCGTCTATGCCCGGGTCGGCGAATGGGGCGGCTCGATCTCTGCCGAACACGGCATCGGGCAGGACAAGCGCGACACGCTGCGCGACACGCATGCGGCGGCAGCCCTCTACGTGATGGCGGCGGTCAAGCGCGCGCTCGACCCCGCTAATATCATGAACCCCGGCAAGCTGATCTGAGGCGGCTGGCGGGCGCGTGGGCTGCGATGCGACCGCCTTGCACCGCCTGCACCGCTCGCCTAAAGCGCCATGCCATCCGGGGGGCGGCCACCGTCCCCGCACGATATTTCGCAATCACCCGAAGCTCAATTGTCTGTACCGGAGAATTCCTATGGCCAGCGCGCCGCAAAACGCCAACCTGCCGATCTTCTACAACGGCCTTGTTCCGCTCAACAGCAACGAACACGGCAATTTTCGCGCGAAGAGCACGGAAAAGGCGCCCTGGCTCGCGAAGCAGCATGCCGTTCCGCTCACGGTCGAGGAATTCCCCTCGGCGCAGCGCAACTATCCCATCATCTTCTCGTCCGGCGACAATCCGGTTCCGCTCGCGCTGATGGGGCTGAACGAGGGGATCAATACCTTCTTCGACGACGAAGGCACGATGACGACGCCCGCCTATGTCCCGGCCTATGCGCGCCGCTATCCCTTTCTCCTCGCCAAGCTGTCGCCCGACACGGATCAGCTTTCGCTGTGCTACGACCCGTCGAGCGATCTTGTCGGTGAATTCGACGAAGGCGAGCGGCTGTTCAACGACGAGGGGCAGCCCAGCACCGCGACGCAGAACATCCTCAAATTCAACGAACAGTTCGAGCAGGCCGGACAGCGCACCGCCGCCTTCATGCAGGAGCTGAAGAAGCACGACCTGCTCATGGATGGCGAGGTTGCCATTCGCCGCGACGAAAGCAGCGACCCGTTCATCTATCGCGGTTTCCAGATGGTGGATCAGGAAAAGCTGCGCGAAATGCGCGGCGATCAGCTCCGTACATGGAATCAGAACGGGCTGCTGTCGCTGGTCTATGCGCATCTTTTCTCGCTCGATCTGACGCGCGAAATCTTCGGGCGTCAGGTGAACCAGGGCAAGGGCCCCGTGTCGCAGACCGCCAACGCCTGAGGTCATTTCACACGGACAAGGACATCGCTGACCGCGCGCAAAACGCGGCCGGCGAATTTGTTCCCGTTAAAAACAAATATTTGTTTCGTGATGCAGGCTTGTCACGATCCGACAATCGACCTATCTGAGGAGTCGTTCTCGCCGGTTTCCCTCATGGTAGGCAGACAGGCGCCATTGGCGCCACCTCCCTGAACCTTGACCACCTCGCGCGTTGCGCGGGGTGGTTTTTTCTTGGCTATTCCGCCGTCTGCTACTCTGCCGCCTGCGCACGCGCGGCCCGTTCGCGTGCCACCGCCGCCAGCGCCTGGACCAGATCGGCTATGAGGCCGGCCTGCCGCTCCACCCCGTCCTCGCGGGGCGCGTGATCGCCGCCGAGATAGGTCGCGCGGTCGATTTCCAGCTGTATCGCGTGAACCCCACCACGCGGATCGCCATGCCGGTCGAGCACATATCCACCGGCATAGGGCCGGTTGAAGGCCGCCTCCACCCCGCCCTGCTCCAGCATATGCATCGCTGCCGCGGCAAAATCGCCCGAACAGCTGCCCCCGAACCGCGTGCCGACCACATGGGTCGCGGCCGGTCCGCCGCCATCCACCGGGACGAGCGAGGGCATCGAATGCAGGTCGAGCAGGACCGCCTCGCCCCAACGCTCCCGGATGTCGGCCAGCATCCGGGCAAGGCACGCGTGATACGGCGCATGGATCGCACCGATCCTGCGCTCCGCGTCATGCGCCGGAATGCTCCCGCGCCAGATGTCGCCCATCCCCGAAAGCCGCCGCGGAAACAGGCCCAGCCCCCGCAACGAACGCGCCCCCGCCACCATCCCGGTGCGATCGCCGCGGAACATCGCCGGGTCGATGTCGCCCGGATCGCGGTTGAGGTCGATCATCGCGCGCGGCGCCTGCGCGATGAGCAGCGCCGCGCCGGTCTTTTCCGCGACGCGGCGCGCGATGGCGTCGACATGCCGATCCTCGAGCCGGACCATCGCCTCGCCCGGATCGCGCATATGGTCGAGGATCGCGGACGGATAGGCGCGCCCCGCATGAGGCACCGCGATCAGAAGCGGCAGGCCGGCCCGGCGGCCCGGATGAACGGTGAACGCGGCACGGGCGAGCCCCGGGATCGAGCCGCCGGACTGCGCCATATCGTCCCGGTCGGCTCTTGCCGGAGTATCGTCGTCGCCGTCGTGCATCGGTGGGTACGATGCCCGCTTCCCGCCATCGAATCAATCGCCGTAGGGGTTTGCCCTCGCTTGCACAGGATTTGTTTACGCGTCACCTGCTATGCCAAATCTGCCGTGGAAGTCCGGACCCCGGATTTGCGCGACCCATCTTGATCGAGGCAACCATGATTCGAATTCTGCTGGCCGAAGACGAGGAGGCCATGCGCACGTACCTGCACCGCGCACTCGAAAACGCAGGGTACGAAGTGGTCGCCGTCGACAGGGGCACCGCCGCCTTGCCACTGTTGCAGACGCATCATTTCGATCTCCTCCTCTCCGATATCGTGATGCCGGAGATGGACGGCATCGAGCTTGCGCAACGCTGTGCGCAGGTATCGCCCACGACGAAGGTCATGTTCATCACCGGTTTCGCGGCGGTAAGCATGCGCGCCAGCAAGGAGGCACCCCAGGCCAAGGTGCTGTCGAAACCTTTCCATCTCAAACATCTCGTCGCGGAGGTGGAGCAGCTGTTCGAACGCTCGCCGGTCCGCGGCCCGCGCTGAGCCTCTGCAAAAAGGGAGCGCGCCGCAAAAACTTTGAAATGACGGCTTGCGCATTCGGGAAAGCCCCGGTAGTGGGACGCGCCTACCGGCGGTAAACGGGCTTGCCCCTTCCGCCGGACGATGCCGAAGAGTGGGCGTATAGCTCAGTGGTAGAGCACTGTGTTGACATCGCAGGGGTCGGAAGTTCAATCCTTCCTACGCCCACCATCGGCCCCCTCCCCCCGTTCCGATATTGGTGAGATCGCTGCTGCGGTCCGCTTTGCATGTCCGCGCCCCTTGCGCCGCGTCGCACCTTTGCTAAGAGGCCATCGACGCGGGCCGATGGCGCCCATTTTTCATGCAGACGAGAAAGAACGAGGCCGATGGAGAAGATCAAGGTTAAGAACCCCGTCGTGGAGATCGACGGCGACGAAATGACGCGGATCATCTGGGAATGGATTCGCGAACGCCTGATCCTGCCCTATCTCGACATCGACCTGAAATATTACGATCTGTCGGTGCAGAAGCGCGACGAGACCGATGACCAGATCACCGTCGATGCCGCCAATGCGATCAAGGAACATGGCGTCGGCGTGAAATGCGCGACGATCACCCCGGACGAGCAGCGGGTCGAGGAATTCGACCTCAAGAAGATGTGGCGTTCGCCCAACGGCACGATCCGCAACATCCTCGGCGGCGTGGTTTTCCGCGAACCCATCGTGATCGACAACGTGCCGCGGCTTGTCCCCGGCTGGACCGATCCGATCGTCGTGGGCCGTCATGCATTCGGCGATCAGTACAAGGCGACCGACACGCTGATCCCCGGACCGGGCAAGCTGCGCCTCGTGTTCGAAGGCGACGACGGGCAGGTCATCGACAAGGAAGTGTTCGAATTCCCCAGCCCCGGCGTCGCAATGGCGATGTACAATCTGGACGATTCGATTCGCGATTTCGCGCGCGCCAGCTTCAACTACGGGCTCAACCTCGGCTGGCCGGTGTATCTGTCGACGAAGAACACCATTCTCAAGGCCTATGACGGGCGCTTCAAGGATCTGTTCCAGGAGGTGTTCGACACCGAAGGTTTCGCCGAGAAATTCGCCGAAAAGAAGATCACCTACGAACACCGACTGATCGACGACATGGTCGCCTCCGCGTTGAAGTGGAGCGGCAAGTTCGTGTGGGCGTGCAAGAACTACGACGGCGATGTGCAGTCGGACACGGTGGCACAGGGCTACGGCTCGCTCGGCCTGATGACCTCGGTGCTGATGGCTCCGGACGGCAAGACCGTGGAGGCCGAAGCCGCCCACGGCACCGTCACCCGCCACTATCGCCAGCATCAGCAGGGCAAGGCGACGAGCACCAACCCGATCGCGTCGATCTTCGCATGGACGCGCGGCCTGATGTATCGCGGCAAGTTCGACGATACGCCCGAGGTGGTGAAGTTTGCCGAAACGCTCGAAAAGGTCTGCATCCAGACGGTCGAGAACGGCCAGATGACCAAGGATCTCGCCCTGCTCATCGGCCCGGATCAGAACTGGCTGACGACCGAACAGTTCTTCGAGGCCATCGTGAACGGGCTCGAAACCGAAATGGGCAAGCGCGGCTGATCCTTCCGCCCTTGCCGGATTAAGGGAAACACCGGTCGCGCAGGGTGCGTGGCCGGTGTTTCTTGCTTTGACGACGACATACGGAGCCCATCATGGCCAACACCACCGCCCGCCTCGAAGTGCGCCAGGCCCGGCCCAGCGATGTGAGCGGCATTGCCGCGCTGATCCGCCGTGCCTATGCCGATCTGCCCGCCTATACCTATGGCGAGATCCGGGGGCAGATGAACAACTATCCCGAGGGTTGCTTCGTCGCGAAGCTCGACGGGAAGGTCGTGGGATATTGCGCGTCGATGCGGCTGGGCTCGGTCGCATTGCGTCCGCATAGCTGGGACGAGATCACGGGCAACGGGTTCGGTTCGCGTCACAATCCGACGGGCGAGTGGCTGTATGGCTACGAAATGTGCGTCGATCCCAAGGTGCGGGGAACGCGCATCGGCCGCCGCCTTTACGAAGAGCGGCGCGCACTGGCAGAAAGGCTCGACCTTACCGGCATCACCTTTGGCGGGCGGCTGCCGAACCTGTCGCGGCACTGGCGCAAGGTGGAGGGCCCGCAGGACTACGTCGATCAGGTCGTCGCCGGGAAGCTGCACGATCCGGTGTTGAGGTTTCAGCTTGCAAACGGCTTTGAACCCATTGGTATCCTTGAGAAATACCTTCCCGAGGACAAGAAATCGAAGTCCTTTGCCGCGCATATGGTGTGGCGCAATCCCTTCGTCGATCGCGATCAGCCGACGAAGTTCCGCCTGCCCCGCGACGTGGAAAGCGTGCGCGTCGCCACCTGTCAGCTTCAGGCGCGGCAGGTAAAGGATTACGATGAGTTCATGCGCGGCATCGAATATTTCGTCGATGTCGCAGCGGATTACGATGCGGACTTCATCCTGTTTCCCGAATTGTTCACCCTGCCCCTGCTGTCCTTCGCGGATCAGGAATTGTCGCCGAGCGAGGCGATCGAGGTGTTGTCGAACTACACGCCGAAAATCCGCAAGGCGCTGTCGAAAATGGCGCTGGAGTTCAACATCAACATCATCGGCGGTTCGCACCCGACGCGGATGGAGGACGGCGATATTCACAATGTCGCCTATGTCTGCCTGCGCGACGGATCGGTCCACGAACAGGAGAAGATCCACCCCACCCCGAACGAGGATTACTGGTGGAACATCAAGGGCGGTGACAGCATCGACGCGATCCAGACCGACTGCGGCCCGATCGGCGTGCTGATCTGTTACGACAGCGAATTCCCGGAACTCGCCCGCCGCCTCGTGGACGAGGGCGCGCGCATCATCTTCGTCCCCTTCTGCACCGACAGCCGTCAGGGCTACATGCGGGTGCGCTATTGCGCGCAGGCCCGCGCGATCGAGAATCAGTGCTTCGTCGTGATGAGCGGGAATGTCGGCAACCTGCCCAATGTCGGCAACATGGACATTCAATACGCGCAAAGCTGCATCCTGACGCCGTGCGATTTTCCGTTCGCACGCGACGGCATCGCCGCGGAGGCAACCGAAAATGTCGAAACCCTCACCATCAGTGACGTGAACCTCGCCGACCTGTCCTGGGCCCGGGCGGAGGGCACGGTGCGCAACCTTGCCGACCGCCGTTTCGACCTTTACCAGATCGAATGGGCCGGCAAGGTCGGCAAGCCGCTCGAAGACAAGGTCGGGCAGAACGACGAGGCAGCGGGCGGGCAACCGCTCGGCCCGCGTTCGCCCGGCGGCGGTTGATGGGCGCGCTTTCACAAATCCGCGGTTCGGTATAATCAGAAGAGCACGATGGCGAGCGAACTCCATTTTTCCCCGGTCCTGTCCGACGCGCTGGTCATCCTCGGGGCGGCGGGCATCGTCATTCCGGTCTTTGCCCGGTTCCGCATCACGCCGATCATCGGCTTCATCCTGGTCGGCATGCTGGTCGGGCCGTTTGGCCTCGGCCGCTTCGTGTTCGAATATCCCTGGCTGCAATACATAACCATCACCGATCCGCAGGGGCTCGAACCCTTTGCCGAGTTCGGGATCATCCTGCTATTGTTCACGATCGGGCTGGAGCTGTCGTTCAACCGGCTCTGGTCGATGCGGCGGCTCGTCTTCGGGCTCGGCGCGTTCGAGCTTGCGATTTCGGCGGCGCTGATCGCGTTCGTGCTCATGGTGATGGGACAATACTGGACAGGCGCGATGGGGCTCGGGCTGGCGCTGGCGCTGTCGTCGACGGCACTGGTGCTGCCATTGTCGGGCACGCGGTCGCCGGTGGGCAAGGCGGCTCTGTCGATGCTCCTGTTCGAGGATATCGCCATCGTGCCGATCATCTTCCTGCTCGGCGCGATGGCACCCTATGCCGCGTCGGAGGGGATGGAGGGGCTCGTCCATACGCTGTGGACAGGTGCGCTGACCGTGGCGGTGCTGATGGTCGCGGGGCGGCTGCTGCTGCCGCGTCTCTTTGCGCAGGCGGCCCGGACGAAGAGCCCGGAACTGTTCCTTGCCGCCAGCCTGCTCGTCGTGATCGTCGCCTCGCTTGCGACCGCGGCGGTCGGCCTTTCGCCGATCGTGGGCGCATTGCTCGCAGGGTTGCTGATCGCCGAAACCGAGTATCATACCGAGGTCGAGGGCATCACCGCACCGTTCAAGGGGCTGGCTCTCGGCGTGTTCCTGATCACGGTCGGCATGGGCGTGGACCTCAGCGTGATCGCCGCGAACATCTGGCCGATCACGCTGGCGGTCACTGGAATCCTGCTGCTGAAATCGGTCGTGACGGGGTTCCTGTTGCGGATGATGGGCGCCCGGCGCGGCACCGCGGTCGAAACCGGGATCATGATGAGCAGCCCGTCGGAAACCACGCTCATCGTGCTGTCCGCCGCGGCGAGCGCGCAATTGATTCAGCCCACCACCGCGCAATTCTGGCAGATCGTGACGGCCATCGGCCTGACGATCACGCCGATTCTCGCGCTGATCGGGCGGAAAATGGCGCGGCGGATCGACGCCGCGGGCCTGCCGCCGCTCGACACCGATACCGAAACGTCCGAACGCGCGATTATTATCGGATATGGCCGTGTCGGTCGCCTGATCGCGGACATGATGGTGAAGCACGACCGGCCGTTCCTCGCCATCGACAGCGACCCCGAATGCGTGACTATCGCGCGCGCGCGCAAACATCCGCTTCTGTTCGCCGATGCGCGCGGACCGGCGCTCGACCGGATCGACATCTCGGAGGCGTCTGCCGTCATCCTGACCATGGACGAGCCGGTGCTGGCGGCGACATTGGTGAAGAAATTGCGCGCCGCCCATCCGCAGATGCCGATTTTGGCGCGTGCGCGCGATTCCGCCCACGCGGCGGAACTCTATCGCGCGGGCGCCACCGATGCGGTGCCCGAAACGCTGGAAAGCTCGCTACAGCTGTCGGAATCCGTTCTGGTCAACATGGGAGTCGGCGTCGGTCCCGTCATCGCCTCGATCCATGAAAAGCGCGATGAATTTCGCGAACGCATCATGCGCGAAGGCAAACTCAGCCAGAAGCCGAAGCTGAAAACCTCGCTCGCCGATCGCGATCTGCACGCCGCCGCCGAAACGCTCTAGGCGTCGCGACGGCAGCCTGCGTTCAACCCGCGAGCGCCGCCCGCACCGAATCGATCGCGGCATCGGCCTTGTCCCCGTCGGGGCCGCCGCCCTGCGCCATGTCGGCGCGGCCGCCGCCGCCCTTCCCGCCGAGTTCCGCCACGCCGACCCGCACGAGATCGACCGCGCTGAACCGCTCGGTCAGATCGTCGGTCACGGCCACCGCGAATGCGGCGCGCCCTTCGTTCACCGCGGCAATGACGGCAATCCCGGAACCCAGGCGCTTCTTCGCCTCGTCCAGCAGGCCGCGCAATTGCTTCGGGTCCATGTTCTGCAGCACCTGGCCGGAAAATCCGACGCCGCCAATATCCTAGGCCGCGCTGGCCTGCGCCGTGCCGCCGCCCGACGCTTCGGCCAGTGCAAGCGCCTTGCGCGCTTCGGCCAGTTCCTTTTCAAGGCGGCGGCGTTCTTCCACCATGGTGCGCACGCGCTCGGCGGCATCGTCGGCGCTGGTTTTGAGGCTTGCGGCGACCTGCTTCAACGCATCGTCACGCCCCACCATCCAGAGCCGCGCGGCCTCGCCGGTCAGCGCCTCGATCCGGCGCACGCCAGACGACACCGCGCTCTCCGACACGATGCGGAACAGGCCGATATTGCCCAGCGCATCGACATGGGTGCCGCCGCACAATTCGACCGAGTAGGAGCGCGCACCCTCGTCCGCCCGGCCCATGGACAACACGCGGACCTCGTCGCCGTATTTCTCGCCGAAAAGCGCCATGGCCCCGGCCTCGATCGCCTCGTCCGGGGTCATGAGCCGGGTCGTGACGGTTTCGTTATGGCGGATTTCCGCGTTCACCTCGGCCTCGACCCCGGCGATTTCTTCATCGGAAAGCGGCTTGGGATGGGAAAAATCGAAGCGCAGGCGGTCCCGCGTGACGAGCGAGCCTTTCTGCGTGACATGATCGCCGAGTGCACGGCGCAACGCCGCATGCAGGAGGTGCGTCGCCGAATGGTTGGCGCGAATGGCATCGCGGCGCTCCGCATCGATTGCCATCTGCACGGTCTGTCCGACGGCGATGCTGCCCTTTTCGACCTCGCCATGATGGGTGATGAGACGGCCGAGCGGTTTCCCGCAATCGTCGATGCGCAGGGTCAGCCGGTCCTCGTCACGGATCGTGCCGGAATCGCCGCTCTGCCCGCCGCTTTCGCCATAGAACGGCGTCTGATTGGTGAGCACGGTCACGGTTTCGCCGGCGTCGGCCTGCTGGACTTCCTTGCCGTCCTTGACGATGGCGACGACACGGCCCTCGCCCTTCGTCGTCGTGTAGCCTGTGAATTCGGTCGCGCCTTCGCGTTCGGCGATGTCGAACCAGATTTCGTCGGAGGTTGCCTCGCCCGAACCTTTCCACGCGGCGCGCGCGGCGGCTTTCTGCTCCGCCATGGCGGCGTCGAAACCGGCCCGGTCGACGCCGATGTCGCGGGCACGCAGGGCATCCTCGGTCAGGTCGTAGGGGAAGCCATAGGTGTCGTAGAGCTTGAATGCGGTCGCACCGGGCAGGCTGTCGCCGGCGGTCATCGCGGCGGTTTCATCGTCGAGCAGGCGCAGCCCCTTGTCCAGCGTCTGCCGGAAACGGGTTTCCTCACGCTCCAGCACCTCCTCGATCAGGGCCTGCCCCCGGCCGAGTTCGGGATAGGCCTGCCCCATCTCGCCGATGAGCGCGGGCACGAGCCGGTGCATCAACGGTTCCTCCGCGCCGAGGAGATGCGCATGCCGCATGGCGCGGCGCATGATCCGCCGCAGGACATAGCCGCGCCCCTCGTTCGAGGGCAGCACCCCGTCCGCAAGGAGAAAGCTCGTCGAACGCAGATGGTCGGCGATGACCCGATGGCTCGCCACGCGGTCGCCCTCCGCCTTGACGCCGGTCAGCGCCTCCGACGCGGCGATCAGCGCGCGAAACGTGTCGATGTCGTAATTGTCATGCTCGCCCTGAAGCACGGCGGCGATACGTTCGAGCCCCATGCCGGTGTCGATCGACGGGCGCGGCAGCGGCTCGCGCGTGCCGTAGGCCGATTGCTCGAACTGCATGAACACGAGATTCCAGATCTCGATGAAACGGTCGCCATCCTCGTCCGGCGATCCGGGCGGGCCGCCGAAAATCCCCTCGCCATGGTCGTAGAAGATTTCGCTGCACGGACCGCAGGGGCCGGTGTCGCCCATGGACCAGAAATTGTCGGACGTCGCGATGCGGATGATGCGCTCGTCAGGCAGGCCGGCGATCTTCTTCCACAGGTCGAACGCCTCGTCATCGCTGTGATAGACCGTCGCCGTCAGGCGGTCGGGGTTCAACCCCCACTCCTTCGTCAACAGCGTCCAGGCGTTGAGGATCGCCTCTTCCTTGAAATAATCGCCGAACGAAAAATTGCCGAGCATCTCGAAAAACGTGTGATGCCGCGCGGTGTAGCCGACATTGTCGAGATCGTTGTGCTTGCCGCCGGCGCGCACGCATTTCTGCGACGATGTGGCGCGCGGGCGGTCCCGCTTTTCAAGGCCGGTGAACACGTTCTTGAACGGGACCATCCCGGCGTTCACGAACATAAGGGTCGGATCGTTATACGGGACCAGCGGCGCGGAGTGCACCTTTTCATGGTCCTTCCCGGCGAAATAGTCGAGAAAGGATGCGCGGATGTCGTTCGTCGAAGTCATGGCACGCAGTTAGGACAGCGCGCGATGCCGGGCAAGCCGGGAAATGCGCGCGGGCGGAAGGGCACGCTCTTCCGCCCGCATCGCGATCAATCCTCTTCGGCGTCGTCGTTGCCGGGGTTGACCATCATTTCCTCGGCGACCTTGTCGGTCTTGCCGCGGATGGCAGCCTCCAGCTTTTCGCGGAGCTCGTCGTTTTCCTTGAGGAAATTCTTCGCGTTTTCGCGGCCCTGACCGATCCGCACGCTGTCATAGCTGAACCAGGCGCCGGATTTCTCGACCAGCCCGGCCTTCACGCCGAGATCGAGAATCTCGCCGATCTTGGAAATGCCCTCGCCATACATGATGTCGAATTCCACTTGCTTGAACGGCGGGGCGACCTTGTTCTTCACCACCTTCACGCGGGTCGAATTGCCGACGATCTCGTCGCGGTCCTTGATCTGTCCGGTGCGGCGAATGTCGAGCCGGACCGACGCATAGAATTTCAGCGCATTGCCGCCCGTCGTCGTTTCCGGATTGCCGTACATTACGCCGATCTTCATGCGCAGCTGGTTGATGAAGATCACCATGCATTTCGAACGGTTGATCGACCCGGTCAGCTTGCGCAGCGACTGGCTCATCAAACGCGCCTGAAGGCCGACGTGGCTGTCGCCCATCTCGCCCTCGATCTCCGCACGCGGGACCAGCGCCGCGACCGAATCGACCACCAGCACGTCGATCGCATTGGAGCGCACCAGCGTGTCGACGATTTCGAGCGCCTGCTCGCCCGTGTCGGGCTGCGACACGATGAGTTCGTCGACATCGACGCCGAGCTTCTTGGCATAGACGGGATCGAGCGCGTGTTCGGCATCGACGAAGGCGGCGGTTCCGCCGTTCTTCTGCGCCTCCGCAATGACGTGCAGCGCCAGCGTGGTCTTGCCCGAGCTTTCGGGGCCATACACCTCGATTACGCGGCCCTTGGGCAGGCCGCCGATGCCGAGCGCAATGTCGAGCCCGAGCGAACCGGTCGAGATCGCCTCGACATTCATGGCCTCCCGGCTGCCTAGCTTCATGGCCGAGCCCTTGCCGAAGGCCCTGTCGATCTGCGCGAGTGCGGCGTCGAGCGCCTTTTGCCGGTCCACGATAGAATTCCTTCACGAAAAAATTGGGATTCGCTGCCGTTCAGGGCAACGTATCAATGCCTAGGCGGCCAACACGAAACGTCAACCGCAAGCCGTATGTATTCATTTTGTTCCGCCGGGACAAGATGGCGGATGATCATTCGACGCGCGGATTGTCCGCACCCGCCGCGCCCCCTTCGCGCGCCTTGGCGAGGACGCGGGCGACCTGCTCGCCGATCTGCGCGACGGAAAATGGCTTGGCGAGGAAATACATGCCGGCAATGTCGATTTCGCGGCGGAGCTGCTCCTCCGCATAGCCGGACATGAAGATGACGGGGATGTGCGGATATTGCTTGCGGATTTCGCGGACCATCGCGGGCCCGTCCATCGTCGGCATCACGACATCGCTCACCACGAGATCGAACCGGCCATCGCGCCCGATGATCTCCAGCCCTTCCTCCCCATCGGCGGCACAGGTCACCTCGTAGCCCTGCCTCTTGAGCGCGCGCTCCGCGACGGCGCGCACCGTGTGCTCGTCCTCGACCAGGAGGATCGCACCATTGCCGCCGAAGCTGACCGCGCTTTCCGGTTCCGGCACGCGCTGGGCCTTCTGCTCGGCAACGATTTCGCCCGGCTGCACCGTGTGCACAGGGAGATAGACGGAGAATTGCGCGCCGCCGCCGGGCGGGCTGTCGGCAAAGATGAAGCCGCCCGACTGCTTCACGATGCCATACACCGTGGACAGGCCGAGCCCCGTGCCCTTGCCCGTTTCCTTCGTCGTGTAGAACGGCTCGAAAATCTTGCCGAGCTTGTCGACCGGAATGCCGCCGCCCGTATCCGTGACGCAGAGCGCGGTATAATGCCCCTTCGGCAGGATATCGTTGTTCAGCTCGCGCACCTCGGCCGGGCCGATGCGGTGGGTGGAGATTTTGAGCGTACCGCCATCGCTCTTGGCGAGCATCGCGTCGCGGGCATTGACGGCGAGGTTGACGATAACCTGCTCCAGCTGCCCCGGATCGGCGCGCACCGGACCCAGCGCACGGTCATGCGTCACCACGAGCCGGATCTTTTCACCGATGAGCCGCTTCAGAAGGACCGAAACCTCCGATATCACATCGGGAAGCTGCAAGGTTTGCGGGCGCAGGGTCTGCTGCCGCGAAAAGGCCAGCAATTGCCGGGTCAGCGAGGCGGCGCGATTGGAATTGGCCTTGATCTGCTGAATATCGTCGTAATCGATGTCGCCCGGCGTATGGCGCAGCAGCATGAGGTCGCAATATCCGATGATCGCGGTGAGCACATTGTTGAAATCATGCGCGACACCGCCGGCAAGCTGCCCGACCGCCTGCATTTTCGTGGCCTGCGCGACCTGGCGTTTGAGGCGGGTTTCCTCGGTCGAATCCTTGAGGCTAAGCATGACCGCCGCCTCGCCCAGCCCGCGCACGCTCGCCAGGCTGATCGACACGGTTTCGTCGGGCATCGTTTCGAGCCGGACCGGCACCTTGGCCGAACCGGGCGCGCCCGCCGCATGGCGCCGCACCGCATCGGCGAGCGCGCTCTTGTCCTCGTGCACGACCAGTTCGGCGGGGAAGGACGGCGTCTCGACCTTTTCATCGAGCGCGACGGCACGCCGGAACGCGCGATTGACGAAGAGGAACCGCCCGTCCCTGTCCGCCATGGCGAGCCCCAGCGGCAGCAGCGACATCAGCGCCTCAATATCCGGCAGGCTCGACACCGCGGATGCGCGCGGCCCACTGTTGAGGATCAGGAACAATGTCGGCGGGAGTTCCGGAATGTCGCCCGGCGCGATGTCGGGGTCCGCGATCGGCAGGTGGACCAGCGTGAGCGGATCGCCGTCCTCGCCCTCCCGCGCGTAGAAATAGCGTTCGTATTCGTCGCCCGTCAGGAAATCGACGAAGTCCTGCCCCGTGGTCGATCCATCCGCGCGCCCCGTCGCACGCGCGGCGAACGCATCGTTCGCACCGAGGATGGTCCCGTCGGGATTGACCGCCGCCGCCTGTATTCCCGCCGCGCCGAGTGCCCGGCCCACGCGTCCGCGCAAATGGCGGACGACCTCGGCAACCTGGTTCTCGCTCGCCACCGGGGTGAAGGTCCAGATGAGGTAATCCTCGCCCCGCCCCGCCCGTGCGAGCTTGAGATTCCAGCGCCCGTTTCGCCGTACCAGCCGGTCGAGCGATGCCTCCCCGCTGCGCCACGCATCCTTGACCGCCTGCGGGAGCCGTTCCGCATCGCCGCGTTCGAACGGGCCGCCCGGCGTCGCATCGTCGAAACCGAACCATTCGCCATAACGCGCATTGGCGCACACGATGCGGCCGCGCCGATTGGTGATCGCCATGGCAACATCGGGCCATTCGATCGCCGCCGCCGTCACGGACCAGTCCTCGACGTCCGGGCTATCCGCCTCCGCAATGGAAAAGCGCGTGGAAAGCCGCGGCATCACCGCCCAGACGATGCCGAACATCACCGCCAGCCCGCCAAGATAAACGCCCGTGAGCAGCCATTGCCCGCTGACGAGTTGGAGGAGGATCCCGCTCAGCAGCGCCGCTGCGGCGAGCCAGATCCCGTCCCGCCCGCGAATCGGCAATCGGGCCCGTGCAGGCTCCGCCGGGGTCAATCGCCCGACCCGGCCTGACGTTCGCGGGCGAGAATGCGGGCCTCCTGCCGGATGGAAAGCGCATGGCGGCGGCGGCGTCCCACCTGCCAGCGCCACAGCCAGCCTGACACGAAATAGCCGATGATCGCGGACCCCACCGCAAGCACGACGAAGCCGAACGCGGTGACGCCGGCGGTTTCGAAAAACTGCCCCATCCGGCTCCACCAGCCATTGTCGATATGATCGGAAAGGGGCGCCCCGGCGTAATAATCCGCCCGCAAGAGCGCGCCTCCGACCCGGTTCGCGAACACGACCCAGAACGGCACGGTGAACGGGTTCGTCACGAAGGTCACTGCCGCCGCGAGCGGCACGTTCGCACGCGTGGGAAGCGCCAGGAACGCGGCTAGGAAAATCTGACCGAGCGGCACGATGAACGCGGCAAAAAGGCCGAGCGCCACGCCGCGCGGGACCGAGCGGCGGGTAAAGCGCCACAATTCGGGGCTTAGAAAACGATGCGCGATCGGGGCGAGAAAGCGGTTGTCCGCCATCCCCTCGCGCGTAGGCATGCGGCCCCGCGTCCAGTCGATCAGTCGCTTTTTCATCCGCCGCTCTTCATCGTCGGTCCCGCAAGTACGCCGTGGCCCCGCTGCGCGCAATACGCATTGCGGGGACTATAACGGATGGTTTCGGCAAAACATAAGGCTTGCGGCCTGCATCGCGAATGAACCGCAATGCCGAACGGATCAGCTATGTTCGCGCAGGATGCGCTGCTGCTGCCGTTTCCAGTCGCGATCCTTCACCGTCGCGCGCTTGTCCGCGACATTCTTGCCGCGGGCGAGCGCGAGTTCGACCTTCGCCCGGCCCTGCCCGTTGAAATAGATGGAAAGCGGCACGAGCGTCATGCCCTTGCGTTCCACCGCGCCGTGAAGCTTTGAAATCTGCCGTTCGTGGAGCAGCAGCTTGCGCGGGCGTTTCGGTTCGTGATTGAACCGGTTGCCATGGCTGAATTCCGGCACGTTGGCATTGACGAGCCAGACCTCGCCCTTGCGCAATTCGGCATAGCTTTCCGCGATCGAGCCTTCGCCGCCGCGCAGGCTCTTCACCTCCGTGCCGGTGAGCGCGATGCCCGCCTCGAACACCTCGTCGATATGGTAATCGAACCGGGCGCGCCGGTTTTCGGCGACGGTCTTCTGCTTGTCGAAGCTTGTGGGTTTGGGACGTGCCATAGGCGCTGCGATGTAGGGTGCGATCGCGTCCAAGAAAAGGGCGATCGGCCAATTACCCGGTTACAGGAGCCCCGCATGGTCGAGCGCGGCATCGACCGCGCGCCGCGCCGGTTCGCTGCACAGGGTGAGCGGGAGCCGCAATTCGTCGCTGATCCAGTCGTGCACGCGCGACAGGGCATATTTGACCGGCGCGGGGGAGCTGTCCTCGAACATGGCGTAGTGCAGCGGGTAGAGCCGGTCGTTGATCCGGCGCGCCTCGGCAAAATCGTTCTCGACACAGGCCTGCTGAAACTCGGCGCACAGTTTGGGCGCCACATTGGCCGTCACCGAAATGCACCCCACTGCGCCCGCCGCATTGGCGGGAAGCGCAAGCTCGTCATCGCCCGAAAGCTGACAGAACGCGCGCCCGATGCCCATGCGATGATCGACCACGCGCGAGAGGTCGCCGCTCGCATCCTTGATACCGATGATCTTGTCGGGGAACAGGTTGACCAGCTCGCACACGGTCTCCGGCTCGATATCCGTCACGGTGCGGCCCGGCACGTTATACAGCACGATCGGCAGCGCGGAATTGTTCGCAAGATGCGAGAAATGCGCGATCAGCCCGGCCTGGCTCGGCTTATTATAATAAGGCGCGACGACGAGTGCGGCATCCGCGCCGAACTTCTCTGAATATTCCATGTGCATGAGCGCGCTCGCCGTGTCGTTCGAGCCGCACCCCGCGATCACCGGCACGCGGCCCGCGGTCTGTTCGACGCAAACCTCGATCACGCGGTGATGTTCGTCATTGGTCAGCGTCGAATTCTCGCCCGTGGTGCCGCACGGGACCAGCGCCTTCGACCCGTTCTCGATCTGCCAGTCGATCAGGCGGCGAAACGCCTCTTCATCGAAAGCCCCGTCGCGAAAGGGGGTCACCAAGGCAGGAATGGACCCTGAAAACATCGACATGGCTCCGTATCACAAAACAGGTTGCGCGCCGGGGACGACCGGCACGGGACACAGGCCGGAACGCGATGCGCCCCCGACCGTTCAGCGCGTGATAAGGAGGGTCGCCCCATAATGTCCAGCATGACCACGAACCAATCCCAAATTCGCCAATCCCGAAAGCGCCATCCGAAGGGCCGCGACCGTTTGATGCGTGCCGGCATGGCGACCGCGCTGGCGATGGGGCTTGTGAGTTCCGCGCCCTTACTGGCCCAGGATGCGGGCAGCTTTGCCGATATTCGCTGGTCGCCTGCCGACTGGGACCGGGCGCGGATGCAGAACATGGCGGTGGCCCCCGGCCCGATGGCGCGTGCAGTGATGCAGTGGAACACGCTGATCGCGCGGCGCGATGCGGGGTTCGACGCCTATGCCGGGTTCCTCAACCAGTATCCCGGTTTCCCGCAGCAGGACACGCTACGCCTCCGGGCAGAAGCGGCGTTGAGCGACGAATATGTCGATCCGACGCGGCAGGTCGCCTATTTCGACCGGCATCCGCCCATCGGCAATTCGGCGCGGGCGCAATATGCCCTGGCGCTCAGGGCGCTGGGCCGGCCCGAGGCGACCGGAATGGCGCGCGCGGCGTGGCGCGGCGGCGAGATGAGCCCCACGGCGGAGGCCAGCCTTGCGGCGCTCTATGGCCCGCTGTTCACGGCTGAGGACCACGAATCGCGCATGGACTCGCTCCTGTGGCAGGGCGCCAGGGACGCGGCGGAGCGCCAGATCGGTTTCGTCACCGGCGAACGGCGACAGATCGACATGGCCCGCCTCGCCGCGATGCAGGGCACCGCCCCCGCCTCGCTCGGGCTTCAGGTGCCGGCCTCGGCGAACAGCGATCCCGGCTATATCTACAATCGCGCGCGGCAATTGCGCAGATCGAACCAGTTCGCCGCGGCGCAGAGCCTGCTGGCCAACGCGCCGCCGTTGGCGGGTCTTCCCGACGATGCGGAACACTGGATCGAGGAATTGCGCCGCAACGCGGAATTCGCGCTGCAATCGGGCGATGTCGGC
Organism: Croceicoccus sp. YJ47; assembly: GCF_016745095.1. NCBI lineage: Bacteria > Pseudomonadati > Pseudomonadota > Alphaproteobacteria > Sphingomonadales > Erythrobacteraceae > Croceicoccus > Croceicoccus sp. YJ47. The sequence goes on along the minus strand of NZ_CP067087.1, from coordinate 2,884,932 downwards.
ACCGCCGCACGCATCGCCGACCGCGCGGGCGAGGCGTTCGCCCCCGGCACGGATGTGAGCAAGCTTTCGGGCAGCATCCGCGACGATTACGAAAAGCTGTTCTACCCCATTGGCGAGGCCGCACTGGCGCGGGGCGACACCGGCACGGCGGCGCGCATGTTCGCCACCTATGGCGCGTCGCAGCGCACCGCCCCTGCCCGCACGAAAGGGTTCTATTTCGCCGGGCTGGCCGCCGAACGCGCCGGGATGGCCGATTTCTCGCGCCGGCAATACGAGGCCGCGGCCGGATACCCCGATCAGTTCTATGGGCAGCTTGCGCTCGAACGGCTGGGCCGGGAGCTGAATGCGCCTGCCGCCACGCTCCCCACCCCGACGGGCCAGGCGCGCGTGCAATTCGCCGCCCGTCCGCTGGTGCAGGCGGTGCGCGAGGTGGGCCGGATCGGCGACTGGCGCACGGCGGTCTATTTTTTCCGCGAACTCGCCGAAAGCGCGGAAACGCCGGAGGATTTCGCGCTCATCGCCGAACTCGCCCGCGAAACCGGGCGCCGCGACCTCGCCGTGATCGCCGGGCGCGAAGCCGCGACGAAGCAGGTCTACGGCTTTTCGCAATATGCCTTTCCGCGCATCGACGTGCCGGCGGGCCACGAACGCCATTGGTCCATCATCCACGCCATCGCGCGGCAGGAAAGCCAGTTCGCGACCGACGCGGTCAGCCATGCCGGCGCGCGCGGCCTGATGCAGCTCATGCCCGGCACCGCGCGGGAACAGGCGGGCAAGCAGAACCTGTCCTATCAATCGAGCGCGCTGATCGACGATCCGCAATATAACATTCGGCTGGGCGCGGGATATTTCGGGCGCATGCTCGACAGCTACGGGAGCTACCCGCTTGCCGTGGCGGCCTATAATGCCGGGCCGGGCAATGTGAACAAATGGCTGCGCACCAATGGCGATCCGCGCAATGGCGGCATCGGCTGGGTCGAATGGATCGAGGCGATCCCGTTTACCGAAACGCGCCGCTATGTCGCGCGCGTGCTCGAAAACGCGGCCTATTACGATGCGCTCTACCCCGATGCGGGCAATCGCAGCGGGCCCTATCCGCTCAGCCATTATCTGGGGAAACAGCCCGGACGGTGATGACAATAATCGCCCCTGCCCGATATGGGTGGGGGCGATGAAAACACCGGGCAATCCCATATCGCCGCAGGGCATGGCCGCCCTGCGCGCACGTTACGACCATCTCTTGGGCGAGGAACGCCCGCGCATCGTCGACATCGTGAGCTGGGCCGCGGGCAATGGCGACCGCAGCGAGAACGGCGATTACATCTATGGCCGCAAGCGCTTGCGCGAAATCGACCGGGAGCTTGGCCACCTGTCGCGCCGGATGAAGGCGGCGCGCGTCATCGACCCCGGCGCTCCGACCGATCCGGACCGCGTATTTTTCGGCGCACGCGTCACCATCGCGGACGAGGACGATGTGCAGCGCATCGTGCAGCTTGTCGGCGATGACGAGGCGGATGCCGGCGATGGCCGGATCGGCTGGGGCTCACCGCTCGCGCGGGCATTGCGCGGGGCGTCGGTCGGCGATGTGCAGATCGTACGCCTCCCCGCCGGGGACAAGGAGTGGGAAATTGTCGCCATCGACTATGCATGAGCGGGGTAGGCCGTGACGCTTTTTCCCTTTCGGTGACCGAGGAACGCGCCGCCATGTTGGCGCGGTCGTTCGCGCGCGATGGCCGTTTGCGGATCGGCGATATTCTGGCGCCCGACGATGCGAACGCACTGTATCGGTACCTGTCGGACGATGGCGAATGGTGGCGGACGCTGAACATGGGGGAGAAGAGCTGGGATCTCGGCCCGGAATCTCTGGCCGCCCTGACCGCGGAGAAGGAACGCGCACTGACCGCCGCGATCCATGCGCAGGCGACGGGCGGGTTTCAATATGTCTACGACCGTATCCGCGTGTCCGACGACCCGGACGAACGACGGGCGCGCGACTGGCCGGTCGACCGCTTTGTCGAGGCGATGAACAGGCCGGAAACCCTCGCTCTCCTGCGCCTCGTGACGGGCAGCGATGCCATATCGCATGTCGATGGGCAGGCCACGCGCTACCTCCCGGGTCAATTCCTCACCGCGCACGACGATGCCGTCGCGGGCAAGAACCGGGTCGCGGCCTATGTGCTCAACCTCACGCCGAAGTGGCGCAGCGAATGGGGCGGGATCCTGCAATTTCACGGGGCCGACGGCGATATCGAATGCGGCTTTTCGCCGGGCTACAACGTCCTCAACCTGTTTCGCGTCCCGCAAATGCACAGCGTATCCTTCGTCGCGCCGTTCGCCGCGGAGCCGCGGCTCGCGATCACCGGCTGGCTCCGGCACGACTAGGGCGCGCTTGAAAAGGCGAAGCGGGCCGGAACCATGCATCTGGTCCCCGCCCGCCGCCTGTGTCACCCCGCCCGTAAGGACGGTGTCATGCTCTTCGGATCAGAAGCGGATACCGGCCGATGCCACGATCTGGTGACGGTCGGTGTCAATGTCGTAACGGCCCGAATCCACGCCGTCGAAATCGATCTCCGCCTCGCCATAGTTCGAGTAGCGATACTCGATCTTGGTGAAGGTATTCTGGTTCAGCGCATATTCGAGACCGGCACCCAGGCGATAGCCGTCGGTGTCGATGTTCTCGCGGACCTCGCTCTCACCATCACGGCTCAACACGTTGTAGCGCGCATTGGTGTAGCCGCCCTTCACATAGGCGAGGAGATCGGGCCGAACCTTCGCGCCGACACGCGCGCCGATATAAAGGTCGCGCCCCGTGTCGACCCGGCCAAGGCCGAAGCCTTCGAAATCGGTGCCGTCGCTGAATTCGGTCTTTGCCGTGGAATCGGTGTATTCCCCTTCCACACCGACGACCGCGCCGCCCAGGTCGACGTCATAGCCGACGCCCACGCCGTAAAGCAGGCCGTCGATGGACTGATCGTCCTGATCGTTGATGTCATTGTCCGCGTCGCTGCCGGCCTTCGAGATGTCGTAGCCGACGATGGCCTCGACCCGTGGCCCGGTGAAGGTCGCGTCCTGTGCCATGGCCGGTGCGGCAAGACCCAGGAATGCGGTGCCGGTTGCAAGTGCGATAGCTGTCTTTTTCATGTTTACTCCAGTGTATCCCTCATGGGTTGGACCGGAGAAATGAGCGAGCGACGGTTCGGTTTCATTAACCTCAAACAACATGAAGATGAACGCAGCACAACAAACGTAATGCCGATTACACGGCACGGTTCGCCGTAAATTCGCTCGGCTCAACGCGTTTTTCCGCGACAATCTGCGACATAAAAGGCCGGCTCCCGGTCACCATCGGCAGCGCTGCGATGGGCTTTGCGCAATGGCGACGAAATGCCTATATCGCGCGCATGGATATACGCATGGATATACCGGGCCACATCGATCCCGTCCCCGTCCCCCGCCCCGTCACCCCGCGCGAGGATGGGCGCACCGACATTCTCGGCCTGCCCAAGGCGCAGATCGCGGAGCTCTTTCGCGAGGCCGGGCTCGACGCGAAACAGGCGAAACTGCGCGCGAAGCAGGTATGGCACTGGATCTATCACCGCGGCGTTTCCGCGTTCGAGGACATGACCGACATCGCGAAAACGATGCGTCCGTGGCTCACCGAACGTTTCGTCATCGCCCGGCCCGAAGTGGTCGAGGCGCATCATTCATCGGACGGCACGCGCAAATGGCTGCTGCGCACGGCGGACAGCCATGATTTCGAGATGGTGTTCATCCCCGATGCGGATCGCGGGACGCTCTGCGTGTCGAGCCAGGTCGGCTGCACGCTGAATTGCCGGTTCTGTCATACCGGCACGATGCGGCTGGTGCGCAACCTCACCCCCGGCGAAATCGTGGGTCAGGTCATGCTGGCGCGCGACGCGCTCGGCGAATGGCCGAAGGGACGCATGGATGTCGGCGAGGTCGAGGACGAAAGCGAATATCGCGCCGATGGCCGCCTGCTCACCAATATCGTGATGATGGGCATGGGCGAGCCGCTCTATAATTTCGACAATGTCCGCGACGCATTGAAAATCGTGATGGATGCCGAGGGGCTGGCCCTGTCGCGGCGGCGGATCACCCTTTCGACCAGCGGCGTCGTGCCGATGATGGACCGCTGCGGCCGCGAGATCGGCGTCAATCTCGCCGTGTCGCTGCATGCCGTGAACAAGGAAACGCGCGACGAGATCGTGCCCCTCAACCGCAAATACGGGATCGATGAGCTGCTTCAGGCCTGCGCCGATTATCATGGCGCGTCGAATGCCCGGCGCATCACTTTCGAATATGTCATGCTGAAGGACAAGAACGACAGCGACGAGGACGCCCGCGAGCTTGTCCGCCTCATCCGGAAATACGATCTGCCGGCGAAGGTGAACCTCATCCCGTTCAATCCGTGGGACGGGTCCGCCTACGAATGTTCGGACCCGGCGCGGATCCGTGCGTTTTCCAATATCGTGTTCGAGGCGGGCATCAGCGCGCCGGTGCGCACACCGCGCGGCCGGGACATCGACGCAGCCTGCGGACAGCTCAAGACTGCGGCGGAGCGCAAGAGCCGCGCCGAACTCGACCGTCTGGCGGAGGAAAAGCAGGCCGCTCTGGGCTGAAGCGGCACGGGGGTTGAACTTTCATGGTGCACCGCACCATATGGTAAGGATTCGAACCATTATCGGAGTAATTCCCCAATGCAGATCCTTCGCATCGACAGCAGCACCAATGGCGCAAGCTCGGTCAGCCGCGAGCTGACGCAGGCCATGCTCGACCATTTCAAAGAGAAGCACCCCGACGCCAATATCATCGAGCGTGATCTCGGCACGATGCCGCTCGCCCATCTCAACCCGGTGACGACGGGCGCCATCCGCCTCCCGCAGGATCAGCATACGGACGACATGGCGGCAGCCTTCGGACCCGAACGCGAAGTGCTGGACGAATTTCTTGCCAGCGACATCGTCATCGTGGGTGCGCCGCTTTATAATTTCACCATTCCGAGCGCGCTCAAAAGCTGGATCGACAGGCTCGGTGTGGCGGGTGTGACGTTCAAATATGACGAGAACGGACCGGTCGGCCTGGCCGGTGGTCGCCGCGTCATCGTCGCTTCGGCCCAGGGCGGGCAGTACGGCGACGAAGGCGCGACCGAGCATCAGGAAAGCCTGCTCAAGACGTTCTTCGGCTTCATCGGTATCGACGATCTCGAAATCGTTCGCGTCGACAAGGTCGGTTTCGGCGAAGACGTGCGCGAGGCCGGGATCAAGGCCGCCAAGGAACAGATCGCAAAGCTCTGATCCGCGCAAACCTGCCGCAAAAGAAAAGCCCCGCCGGTCGGCGGGGCTTTTTCGTGTCCGGGGCGAACGCGGCGGTCAGACCGCCGCGCCGTGGCAATGCTTGTACTTGTTGCCCGAACCGCACGGGCACGGGGCATTGCGGCTGATGTCCTGCCCGGCCCAGGGGTTTTCGGTCTCCGCCCCGCCCGGTCCGGCCTGCGCAAAGCTCGACCCGGCGAGCGCGCCGAACAAGGCTTCTTGCCCGCGCGACCCATCGCCATCGTTGGAATTGTCCCGCCCGGTCAGCGGATCGACATGGCCGGTCATCATGCCGGGATTGGTCAGGAATTCCGGCAGGTCCGGCAACACCGGCGGCGGCGCCTGCTCCGTCATGCGCAACTGGCTCTTCATCAGGAGGCCGGTGACATCCTCGCGAATGATTTCCAGCATGCGTTCGAACAGGGCGAAGGCCTCCTGCTTGTACTCGTTCAGCGGCGTCTTCTGCGCATAGGCACGCAGGAACACCACCTGCCGGAGCGCGTCCAGCGTGGCCAGATGCTCCTTCCAGTGATGGTCGAGCCGGTCGAGCAGCACGGACTTTTCAACCTGGCGCCACATGTCAATTTCCACATCGGCCATCTTCGCGTCGATCTTCGCATCGGCAATCGCGGCGAGCCGCTGCTCGATATCCTCCGGATCGATGCCGTCCTCTTCCATCCACGCCTCGATCGGCGCGTCCTCGCCGGTAATCTCGGCAAAGCGGGTCTTCAGCCCCTCCACGTCCCATTGTTCGGGATAGGATCCGGGCGGGCACGCATCCGCCGTGATGGCATTGATGGTGTCCTGCCGCATTTCGACGACGACATCGTCGACGGTCGCGGAATCCATGATGTCGGCACGTTGTTCATAGATCACGGTGCGCTGATCGTTCATCACATTGTCGTATTCGACGACCTGCTTGCGAATGTCGTAATTGCGCGCCTCGACCTTTTTCTGGGCCGTTTCGATCGCTTTCGACAGCCATTTCGACCCGATCGCCTCGCCATCCTCCAAATTCGAGTTCATCATTTTCGAGAACATCGTATCCGGCCCGAAAATACGGAGCAGATCGTCTTCGAGGCAGAGGTAGAACCGCGACAGGCCGGGGTCGCCCTGACGGCCCGAACGGCCGCGCAGCTGATTGTCGATGCGGCGGCTTTCGTGCCGCTCGGTGCCGAGTACGAAAAGACCCCCTGCGTCGAGCACCTGCTGACGTTCGGCGGCGACCTCTTCCTTGATCCGGGCGATGGCGGCATCGCGGTCCGGGCCCTCCGGCACATCGGACAGCTCGTCTTCGGTGCGGAATTCCACATTGCCGCCGAGCTGAATATCCGTGCCGCGGCCCGCCATGTTGGTGGCGATGGTCACGGCGCCCAGGCGCCCGGCCTGCGCGACGATATGAGCCTCGCGCTCGTGCATGCGGGCGTTCAGGACCTCGTGCTTCACGCCTTCCTCGGTCAGAAAGCGCGACAGGAGTTCGGATTTCTCGATCGAGACCGTGCCGACGAGGACGGGCTGCCCGGTCTCGTACTTTTCGGCGATGGCGCGGGCGATGGCGCGGAACTTGTCCTGCGTGTTCTTGAAGAACTGGTCCTCCTCGTCCACCCGGCGGATCGGCAGGTTGGTCGGGATGGTGACCACGTTCATCTTGTAAATGTCGAAAAATTCCGCCGCCTCGGTCGCGGCGGTGCCGGTCATGCCCGACAGTTTGGGGTACATGCGGAAATAGTTCTGGAACGTGATCGAGGCCATGGTCTGGTTTTCCGGCTCGATCTTGACGCCTTCCTTCGCCTCCACCGCCTGGTGCAGGCCGTTGGACCAGCGGCGGCCGTCCATCATGCGTCCCGTGAACTCGTCGATGATGACGACCTTGTCATCCTTCACGATGTAATCGGTGTCACGCTTGAACATCACATTGGCCTTGAGCGCCTGATCGAGGTGATGAACAACCTGCGTATTTTCGAAATCATACAGGTTCTCGGTTTCGAGAAGCCCCGCCGCCTTCAGCAATTGTTCGGCATGTTCGATGCCGTCCTCGGTCATGGTGATGGAGCGGCTCTTCTCGTCCTTCTCGTAATCGTCCTCGGTCATCTGCGTGACGACTGCGTGAACCTTGACGTAAAGCTCGGACTTGTCGTCGGTCGGGCCGGAGATGATGAGCGGGGTCCGCGCCTCGTCGATGAGGATGGAATCGACCTCGTCGACGATGGCATAGTTGAACGGGCGGTGGACCTGCTGCTCGCGCGTGTGCTTCATGTTGTCGCGCAGATAATCGAAGCCGAGCTCGTTGTTCGTCGCATAGGTGATGTCGCAGCGATAGGCATCGCGGCGCTGCATCTCGTTCATCTTGGGGACGATGGTGCCGACCGTCAGGCCGAGGAAATTGTAAAGCTGCCCCATCCATTCGGCGTCGCGCGCGGCGAGATAGTCGTTGACGGTGACGACATGGACGCCCTTGCCCTCCAGCGCGTTGAGATAGACGGCGAGCGTCGCGACCAGCGTCTTGCCCTCACCCGTGCGCATTTCGGCGATCTCGCCGCGGTGAAGGACGATGCCGCCCACCATCTGCACGTCGAAATGGCGCATGCCGAACACGCGCTTGCCGCCCTCGCGTACGGTGGCGAACGCCTCGGGCAGCAGGTCGTCGAGCGTTTCGCCCGCGTTCAGCCGCTCGCGGAACGCCGCGGTCTGGCCGGTGATCTGCTCGTCCGACATGGCCTCGAATTCGGGTTCGAGGGCGTTGATGCGGTCGACGATCTTGTCGAGCGATTTGACGTAACGGTCGTTGGAAGACCCGAAAAGCGATTTGGCCAGGGCGCCGAACATGGGCGTTTCCTTTTGCGATGATGGGAAGAAGATGCACGGCGCCATGGCTCGTGCGCAAAGTCGGGGACCGGGGAACCGGGCGGCAACACGGCCAGCCCGGAGGCCGGATGCTATTCGTGGGCGCGGTCGGCGGACAGGATGACCGTCCGCGCGAAAACAGCCGGAGCCGATTGCAGGCGCAAAGGCCCCGGATGGGCGATATCCGCCGCGCGCGGCCTCGCCAAGGCGGTGATCGCCGCCGCCGCATCGTCGATGGCGGCGCCATCGTCATGCGCGCCACTGGCCGCGATTTCGTCCTGCGTGCGCGCGAATGCCATGCGCGCCTGCGCCGGTGTCACCACCGCCGCCAGGCCCAGCATCAACATAAAAAGAGCGATCACGCGTTTCATTGCGCCGCAAAGATAAGTCACCCCGCCGCATCCGTAAAGGCGGCGCGCGGTATTTATTGCGAGGTGCCGGCAAAGCCATTACCCGGTGCCGCCATGGACACATCGCCCCTCGCCCGCCCGTTTCCCGCCATGCCGCCCATCGCGGGCGCGGTGCCGCGCATCGCCCGCGCGCGGTACAAGGAATGGGACCGGTGCGACCTGACCTTCGTCGAACTGGCCGAGGGAACGACGGTCGCGGGCGTGTTCACGAAGAACATATGCTGCTCCACCGAGGTCGAGATGGGGCGGGAGCAGGTCCGGCTTGGCCGGGCGCGCGCACTGATCGTAAACGCGGGCAATTCCAATGCCTTCACCGGCTATCGCGGACGCGAGGCGGTGGAGCAGATCATGGCGCAGGTGGCAGGCCATCTCGGCTGTGAGCCGAGCGACGTGTTCGTGTCCTCCACTGGCGTGATCGGCGTGCCGCTTCCCCTCGACAAGGCGCGCGACGGGGTGGAAAACGTGCTGCGCGCGCAGCCGTGCGACTGGCGCGCGGCGGCGGACACCATCGGCACGACCGACACCTTTGCCAAGGGCGCGCATGCCAGCGCCATGATCGACGACACCCGGATCGAGATCGCCGCCATCATCAAGGGCAGCGGCATGATCGCACCCGACATGGCGACGATGCTGGGCTACCTCTTTACCGATGCGCGGGTCGCCCCCGCCTTCCTGCAACACTGCCTCTCCGCCGCGAACGAGGCGACGTTCAGCTGCATCACCGTGGACAGCGACACCTCGACCAGCGACACCGTGCTCGCCTTTGCCACCGGGCAGGCCGGCAATGCCGAGCTGCTCGATTTCGACAGCCCCGGCGCCGATGCCTTTGCCGCCGCGATCCACGATGTGTGCCGGCAGATGGCGCATCTCGTCGTGCGCGATGGCGAAGGGGCGAGCAAGTTCATCGAAGTCGCGGTGGTAAGCGCAAAGGATGACGACAGCGCGCGGACCATCGGCCTTGCCATCGCGAATTCGCCGCTGGTGAAAACCGCGGTTGCCGGCGAAGACGCGAATTGGGGCCGCGTCGTCATGGCCGTGGGCAAGGCGGGCGAGCCGGCGGACCGTGACAAGCTTTCCATCGGTTTCGGCGGGGTATGGGCCGCGCGCGATGGCCTGCCGCTCCCCGATTATGACGAGGAACCGGTGGCACGCCATCTTCGCGGGCAGGATATTCGCATCGACGTCGACATCGGCATCGGCGAAGGGCGAGCCACGGTGTGGACCTGCGACCTGACGCATGGCTATATCTCGATCAACGCGGATTACCGCACGTGACCGACGCGCTGACCCGCGATGTTGCGGCCTTGATGCGGCGCGCCGCGCGCGAGGCGGTGATGCGGCATTATCGCACGCTTTCGGACGCGCAGATCGTGGAAAAGGCGCCCGACGATCTCGTCACCGTCGCCGACCGCAAATCCGAAGCGTTGCTGAGCGAGGGGCTCGCCGCGATCCTGCCCGAGGCCACGATCGTCGGCGAAGAGGCCGCGCATGCCGATCCCGCGATCCTCGACCGGCTGGGCGATTCGCTGTGCTGGATCATCGACCCGATCGATGGCACCCATAATTTCGCGCATGGCCGCCCGCCTTTCGGCATCATCATCGCGCTGGCCGAACATGGCGAGACGGTCGCCGGGTGGATCTACGACCCGTTAAAGGACCGCCTGTGCCATGCGCGGCGTGGCGGCGGCGCGTTCGTCGGGGAGGAACGGATCACGGCGCGCACCACAGGCGAAAATCCGCCGGTCGCGGCCATTTCCGTGATGTTCATGGATGAGGCGCAGCGCCACGCGATGAAGCGGCATATCGCACCGCATTACACGCTGACCGATATTCCGCGGTGCGCGGCGGAACAATATCCCCGGCTCGCGCTCGGCACCAATGACGTTTCGGTTTTCGAACGCACGCTGGCGTGGGACCATGCCGCGGGCGCGCTCTGGCTCAACGAGGCGGGCGGCATGGCGGCGCGCCTCGACGGGAGTGCCTATCGCGTGGACGACCGCCGCACCGGGATGATCGGTGCGGCGTCGCCTGCGATGTTCGACGCGCTCGCCGAACGGTTGAACGAAGCTTAAAGCTCGCTTTCGATCCAGCTCTTGAGCTGCGTCTTGGGCGCGGCGCCGAGCTTTTGCGCGACCGGCTTGCCATCCTTGTAGAGGATCATCAGCGGGATCGACTGCACGCCGATTTCGCCGGGCACCTGCTGATTGGCCATGATGTCCATCTTCGCGATGGTGATCTTGTCGGAAAGCTCCTCGCTGATTTCCTCCAGCGCGGGGGCGATCATCTTGCACGGGCCGCACCAGTCCGCCCAGAAATCGACGAGCACGGGCTTGTCGGATTTCAGAACGTCGGTTTCGAAGCTGTCGTCGGTTACGGTCTTGGTCGCCATGGCGTCTATTCTCCTGATTGCTTGGGCCCCATTTGGGGGCGCGGCGCGCAAATGCAAAGCCGGAGCGCGAAAACCATTATTCGCCCCCGACAAGGCCGCCTTGGCCGGCGCGATATCGGCATCCGAAAGCACGAACATCTGCGGCACATGGGTATAGAGCAGCGCCGCCTCGACCCGCCTTTCGGGGTAAATCGCCTCCAGCGCGGCGACATAGGCGGCCATCTGCCGGATATAGGCCGCGGGGATGTCCTCTTTCCCGGCGGGCGGACGGCGGGCGGTCTTGAAATCGACGATGCGGATCGTTTCGCCCAGGCACAGGCGGTCGACCGTGCCCGAAATCACGCGCCCGCCGACCGTCGCGGCGATCGGCACCTCGGCCAGCGCATCCGGCCCGAATACGTCGGAAAAGCCGGGGTGGGAGAGCACCCGCATCGCCGCGGCCACCATCTCGCCGCGATCTTCCGGGGCGAGATCGCCTGCCTGCCGATCGAGCCAGCGCCGCGCGGCCCCCTCGCGGCGGTCCTCCGCCACTTCGGGAAGGCGTTCGAGCAAGCGATGGACGAGCACGCCGCGCCGCGCCGCATCCATGCCGGCACCGGGGGGAAGCGGCGGATCGGGCGCGTCCTCCTCGCCCAGCGATGACGGGGCGAGCGGGCGCGGCGGGCGCGGCTCCGGCCCGACCGGCGTGGTCAGCCACCGGGGCAGCAGGGCCAGCGCGTCCTGTGCATCGGTCGCCGCATCGTGCATCGGTTCGTCCGGCGCCATCCCCCATTGCTTCGCCCCGGTCCAGATCGGATCGTCGCGCCACTCTTCCTCGAAAAGGGGGAGCAGCCGCGCGTACCAGCTGTCGCCCGGCGCCTCCTCCGCACGGGCCGGCAAGGCGCCTGCGATGAACAGTGCCTCCTCCGCCCGCGTCATCGCGACATAGAGCAGTCGCCAGTGTTCCTGCCGCTCCGCCAGGGCGGCGGCCTCCTGCGCCGCGGCGACCCGCCCACGGCGCTCCTCCTTGCGCAGCGCGGGCATCGGGAGGGTCCGGGGCGCGAAACCGGGCGCGTCCGATCCCGGCTCGGTCAATTGCAGCGTGGACGGCATGGACCGGTCCGGGTCGTCCGCCGCGTCGGCGAGAATGACGATCGGCGCCTGGAGCCCCTTGGACCCATGCACCGTCATCACCCGGACGAGCCCGCCATCGCCGCCGGCCTCGCGCTTTAGCTCGCCCGAACCTGCGTCGAACCAGCGGATGAAGCCGGTAAGGCTCGGCGTCTGCGTCGCGGAGAAGGACAGCGCCGCGTTCAGCAATTCGTCGATCGGATCGTTCGCTTCGGAGCCAAGCCGCGCCGTCAGCCGCGCCCGCGCCTGCCACGGCCCGACGAGCAGCCAGTGCAGCAAACTCTGCGGCGGCTGATAATCGGCGCGCGCCAAAAGGGGCAGAAGCCGTTCCACCGCGGCGCGCGGCAGGTCCGCCGTCGATGCGCGAAGATGGTCCCAGAGCGGGCGTCCCTTTTCGCGATAGCCGTGTTCGAGCAATGCGTCCTGCGACCAGCCGAACATCGGCGACACGAGCAGCGCGGCCAGCGAAAGATCGTCACCCGGCTGCACCGCAAAGCGCAAGGCCGCCATCAAATCGCGCACCGCCAGTGGCGCGCCCAGCCGCAGCCGGTCCACCCCCGCGACCGGCACGCCCCGCGCATGCAACCGCGCCACGATCAGCCCGGCCAGCTCCTTGCGCTTGCGCACCAGCACCATGACATCGCCCGGCCCCGCTCGGCGAGCCTGTCCCCGCTTTTCTCCTTTTACGAGCGGGAAACCGGTGTCGACCCAATGCGCGATCTGTTCCGCGACATTGTCGGCCACGCGCCGGTCGGGCCGCGACAGCCAGCTTTCCTCGCCCGCATCGCCGCTCTCGTCCTCATCCTCCGGCATGGCGCCTACCGCGCGCCAGATCACGACCTGTCCTGCGCGCATCTCGCCGACATGCTTGCCGGGATCGTCGCGCAGGCCGAAATTTTCAGGCGCGATCCTGTCGATCGCCTTGTCCACGAAATCGAGCACCGGCTGCGCGGTGCGATAGCTGCGGCCGAGGCCGTATTCCTGCAATTCGCGCAAGTCCGGGCCGCCGCGCTGCGCCTCAACATTGGCGAAGGCCTCCGCCATGCGCGCCTTCACCCGCAATTTGGCGGATTCGAAGTTTTCGGGGCTCGTCCCCTGAAAGCGGAAAATCGCCTGCTTGTAATCGCCCACCACGAAGAGCGTGCGCATCCGGCTGTCGCCTGCGCCCTGTCCGGCAAAGAATTCCTCGGTCAGCGCCTCGATCACGTTCCATTGCGCGGCATTGGTGTCCTGCGCCTCGTCGATGAGGATGTGATCGAACCGCCGGTCGAGCTTGTACCGGATCCAGTCCGCCATGTCGGAGCGTTGCAAAAGGCGGGCGGCCTGCCGGATCTGATCGTCGAAATCGATCAGCCCCTCGCGCTGTTTCGCCCGCCCCCATTCGAGCGCGAATTCACGTCCCAGCATCAGGGCCGGGGTCAGCCATTCGGCAAGCGTGGCAAGCGCGCGAAGCTCCTCGATCTCGTCAAGCTGCGCGCCGACCATGCCCGCATGGGTGGCATAGGCGGGGTCGATCTTTTCAAGATTGGTGAGCCGCTTGACATCGCCTTTCTGCGTGAACAGCGCGGACCGCAATTCGGGCAGGTTGTCGGCCCGCGCCTGCGCATCGCGCGCGAGCCAGGCCGCGACGGACGCCGCCATTTCGAGCCCGCTCTTCGTCCCCCATTCCACCATCGTATCGCGGCACAGCGCAAGCGCCCGCGTATCGAAGCGATCCTCCCCGCACAATGCCGCCACGTCGCAGCCCAAGAAATCCGCCGACAGGCCGAGCAGGCGATTGACCCGCGGGCGCAGCGGCGGTTGCCAGGCACCCGGCCCCTCCCACGCCTCCGCCGCATCGGCGCACGCCATCAGGAAACGTTCGATCGCCGACTGATCCGCGCGAAGGGACAGCGCCGACAACGCAGCGATGAGCGCATCGCCGCCCCGCTCCTCCGCCGAAACCAGCATGGCCGAGAGCACCTCGCGCAGCAGAAGCTCGCGGTCGCGATCCTCCATCGCGCGCGTGCCGGGCACCAGCCCCGCCTCCATCGGAAAGGCCGACAGCAACCATTGCGAGAAAGCATGGATCGTCTCGATCCGCAGGCCGCCGCCCGGACAATCGAGCACCGCGGCAAAGCGCGTGCGCGCCCGTGCCCGCGTTTCGGGATCGGAGGACGCGCCGATCGCCTGAAGATCGTGGGCGAGCGACGCGGCATCCGCCCGCACCCAGCTAGCCAGCACGTCATTGACCCGGTTCGCCATTTTAGCCGCGCCCGCCTTCGTAAAGGTCAGGCACAGGATCTGCGAAGGTTCCACCCCCGGTTCGAGGAGGAGGCGCAGCACGCGGGCCGACAGCACCTGCGTCTTGCCGGTGCCGGCACTTGCCGAAAGCCAGACCGTGTCGGCGGGATCGACCGCCGCACGCTGATTATCCTGAAGCGGATAGACCTTGGCCGCGCCGCTCATGCGCTGTCTCCTTCGCCGGGATCGCGCCGGGCCCGCCCCTGCCATTCGTCGAGACGCATGAGCTGGTCATACTCGTTATATCCCGGCAGATCCGGGTTCAGGCGGGCGGTGAACGGTGCATCGCCGGCAATCCATTTCGCAATCGCGTCGGACAGGAAGAAGGCGCTTTGATCGAGAAATTCCTCGCGCGCGAGGCCTGTACGCTTGCGCCCCTCCTTCACCGGTTCGTCGCGAAAGCCGAAACCGTCCTTCCCGCGGGCGAGCGACCAGTATTCGAACCGGTCCGGCGTGCCGTCGATCCCTGCGTCGTGAAATCCACCGCGCGCCGCGACGAGGCCCGTCGTCCCCAGTTGCAGGGCAAACCCTTCCTCCACCATGCTGGCGCTCGGCGGGCGGCCGGTCTTGTAATCGACGATGGCGAGCGTACCATCGGCGAGCCTGTCGATCCGGTCGGCGCGGGCCTCCACCCGCACGCCGTCGACGGTGATGACGCCCTTGCATTCCGTGGCCGCGATCGTCCGCCCGTCGGTCACAAGCGCCGCCGTCTCCGCCTCGATCCAGTCGAGCGCGGCGAGCAGGCGCGGCTGCCATAATCCGCGCATGAACGGGTGGCCGGACATCGCGTGCAGCATGTCGCGCGCCAGATCGTGGAGCGTTCCCGGCGCCGCCCCGTGGTCGCGATGCCAGCGATGGAGGATGTCATGCACGGCCGAGCCCCGCCACGCAGGCGTCGGCTCATCATCGATCGCGTCGAGCGCGTGAAGCCGCAGGATCGACCGGGCATAGAACTGATACGGATCGGAGCGCAGCCGGTCCAGCCCGGTGGCCGAAAGACCGACGCGGCGCTGCTCCGCCGAAGGCATGGGCCGGGGCTGCGAATGCGGGGCAACGGGTTCCACCCTGTCGATCGCGGCGCAGAGCGCAGGCGCGCTGCTCTGCACATGCGTTTCGAGCAATTTCGGCCCCAGCATCGCCCGCACGCGCAGGATGAACCGGCTCGCGATGACAGGGCCGCTGCTGTCGCGGCGGGCGTGGCTCAACACCACCTCCGGCGCGCCGAGTGCGGCGGCGAGGTCGTGCGCCGAAAGCCCGATGCGGAAATCCCCGCCCGGCACGCCCAGCGCGCGCAGCACGGCGGGCGCGATCAACGGATCGGTCGTCGCCGGCTGCGGCCAGCTGCCTTCGTGAAGCGCGCCGCAGATGACGAGATCGGCACGGCTCATCCGCGCCTCGATCAGGCCGTAGATCGCCAGCCGTTCATGCCCGCCATACGGGGGCCGCACCGCGACCTGCTCCATCGCGTCGCGCAGCATCGCCGGCAATTCGGCGGGTTCGAGCATGGTCGGAACGCCGCGCGCCTGTTCGCGCAGATCCTCGACAAAAGCGGCGAGCGCGCGCCCGTCCGCCTCGCCCCAGATGGAGAGGCCGCAAATCCCCTCCGCCGCCGCCGCAAGCGCATCGAGGCTCGCGGCAAGGTCGATCCGCTCCTCCCCGCCCAGCGTGACGAGCGGGGCCAGCATGTGCTCCACCGCGTCCCACCATGTACGCATCGCAGGGTCGCCCCGCCGCTCCGCCACCCGGTGCACCGCTTCGCGCAGCGGCGCCAGCCCGATGTCGAGCCGCGGCCCCCGCATCGCAAGATCGAGCCGCCTTGCATGGGACAGCCACGCCGCGCGGCGCGTGCCCCTCTCGTCCCCGCCTCCGCCATCGGACCCCAGCCCGGCATAGGGATGCATCAGCACCGAAAGCAGCGGGATCGCGGCCCCCCGCTCCGCCAGCACCTCCGATAGAAGCAGCAGCATCCGCCCCGCCACGGTCTGCGGCAGGGGGCGACCGGCGGTGTCGTCGGCGGCAATGTTCCACCGTTCGAGATGCGCGATCACCCGCCCGGCGAGCCCCCGGTCCGGCGTGATGAGCGCCACCCGCCGCTCGGGTGTTTCCAGCGCCTCGCGGATGAGGATGGCAATCGCCTGCGCCTCCTCCTCCGGATGGGCGGTTTCCATCAGGCGCACGCCCGACAGGCGCCGGGCCTCGGGTGGAAGATCGATCCATGTCGCGCTTTGTTCGGGGGGCAGGAACAGGTTCGAAATCGCGCGGCTGCGTTCGGGGGGTGCCTTGCTCATCCCCGCGCGATGCCAGGGCCGGACCTCGCCGCGCGCGACGCCCATCCGGTTGAGCAGGAGTTTGAGATGGTATTGCGGATGGGTGACCGCATCGCCCGCGCCGATGGGGGGATCGTCGGGATCCTCCCCCTTGCCCGCCCGGCCAAGCCCGTCCCACACCGCATCGTCCAGCGCGAGATCGAGATCGGGCAGCACCACGCTCCCCTCCGGCATTTCGGCAATCACGCGCAGCAGGCGCGCGATCGACGGGCTTGCGCTGGTGACGCCGGCGGCCACGATGGGGCCCGCGGGCGGGGTCCGGCTCCATTTCGCGGCAGCATGGTCGAACAGCCGGGTACGGCGCGCCGGTGCGTCGAGTTCGCCGCGCTCCTGCAATTCGGCAAGCCACATCGCCTGCACGCTGGCGAAAAGATGCAGGTTGCGGACCCAGTGTTCGGACAGTTCGCCGACGAGGTCGAGCACGCGCGCGCTCATCAATTCTTCGGGGCCAATCCCCTCGACCAGCAGGCGATCCATGCCGCGGGCAATATCGCGCGCCTGCCGCAGCAGGGCGGCCTGCCCGGAGATCGTGTCCATCCCCGCGCGCTCCATCGCGAGACGCAGCATCTGCGCGAGGCGCAGCCAGCGGCGCGTCGGGTCGGCAGCGGGCGGAATCTCGTTATCGGAACCGATGGGATCGAGCAGCGCGCCCAGCGTTTCGTCGAGATCGAGATCGCCGATCACCGCCATGCGCGGCAACAGCAATCCGCCCCCGCTCAACCGCACGAACGCCTCCGTCACCGTGCGAATGGCGCGCCTGCTCGGCAAAAGCAGGGTCAGCCGCGCCAGCCCTGCATCCTTTTCGCCGTAGCGCGGGATCAACCCCGCGACCAGCGCATCGGCAAAACCGCGATGCGCGGCAATGGAATAGAGCGAGAGCCGCGTCGCCGTTTCAGACACGCGTAAACAGTTCTTCGGCAGGCTTGATATGATGCGGTTCGCCGATTTCGATCCATTCGCCGGCGTGAATGGCCCCAAACAGCCGGCCCTCCTCCATCGCGCGCTGCCAGAAGACATTGGTGGAGAATTTCGCCTCCGCCGGTGGATCGCGCAGGAGGCGGCGATGCACGAGCTGTATCCCGCTGAACACGAAAGGCGCGACGCGGCCGGGTGCGCGGCGCGACACCCGCCCCATGGGATCGAGGTGGAAATCCCCCTGCCCCCGGTAATTATGCGTCCGCATGTGCGGGACGAGCAGGAGCAGCGCGTCCATCCGCTCCGCATCCCAGGCGATGGAAAGCTGGCGAAACACGTCGCGCGGCCCGTCGAGCCACATAGCATCGGAATTGAGACAGAAGAAGCAATCGGCATCCAGCAGCGGAAGCGCCTTCACCAGCCCGCCGCCCGTTTCCAGCAATTGTTCACGCTCGTCCGAAATGGTGACGGCGGGCGCGCGGCGCCGTTTGACATGCGCCTCGATCGCGTCGGCGAGATAATGCACGTTCACCACCGCCCGCGCGACGCCCGCATAGGCCAGCCGGTCGAGCGCATGGTCGAGCATCGGCTTGCCGCAGACCTTCACCATCGGCTTTGGCGTCATCGCGGTGAGCGGGCGCATACGCTTGCCCAGCCCCGCGGCCATTACCATCGCCACGTCACTGGCGAGTGGTTCGCGGCCAAGCGTCATTGCCCGTCCCCGAGTGGCGCCCCGTTCGCCATCCGGATCTCGGACGGGATATTCGCATCGAACCATCGCGCGACCGGCGCCAGCGCGGGATGGGCAAGGTCGCGCTCCATCGCGGCCCAAACCCGCGGGATCAGCGTCATGTAGCGATGCTTTCCGTCCCGGTGCGAAAGCCGCATGAAGATGCCGACGATCTTGGCATTGCGCTGTGCGCCGAGCCGTGCGTAATCGGCGCGAAACGCATCGCCCGCGCCGGTCCGGCTCGCATAATGGTCGAGCATTTCGGCCTCCAGCGTCTCGCTGACCTCGCGGCGTGCATCCTGAAGCAGCGAGACGAGATCGTAGGCGGGATGGCCGATCAGCGCGTCCTGAAAATCGAGGAGGCCCTGTCCATAAGGAGCAGCCCCGCCGGCGCCGCCCTCCGCGTCGAGCAGCATGATATTCTCGGCATGATAGTCGCGCAACACGGTCACGCCCGCGCCATCGTCGAGCGGTGCGAGCACCTCGCGCCAGGCCTGCTCATACCCGTCATCGTCGACGCGCAAGCCCCGCGGAATGCAGAACCATTCGGTGAACAGCTTTGCCTCGCGCAGATATTCGGACATGTCATAGGGGCGGAACGGACCGGCCGGCGCGTCGCGCAACCGGGCCAGAACATCGACCGCGTCGCGGTAGACCGCCGTTTCGTCCTCTGCATGAAGGTCGAGATGGTCGCGCATGCGCCGGTCGCCGAAATCCTCGAGCAGGACGAGCCCGCGCTCCGCATCCTGCGACAGCACGCCGGGCGCGCGAAATCCGTGCCGCGTCAGATAGTCCGCCGCGTCGAGGAACGGGCGCGGATCCTCGTTCGGGGGCGGCGCATCCATCAACATCGCGCTCTCGCCCTCGCCCCGCCGCACCCTGTAATAGCGGCGAAAGGACGCATCGCCGGGCAAAGGCTCGACATGCGCGCCTCCCCATCCGGCATGGTCGAGGAAGGCGAGGATGTGCGGCGCCACGGGCGATCCGGACTGCCCCTCGGTCGTGTTCGTCTTTGCGGTCATGGCATTCGCCCTTGCCAATCCTTTGCGCCTTTCACAATGGCGATCCGCCCTTCGTCCGCCGGTTCGAGACGGATCGAGAGACAGGCCGGGTCGAATTCGAAACCGCCGGCATGCTCCGGCCATTCCGCGATCAGCGCCGCATCGCGTCGATAATCGTCGAGGCCGAGTTCCTCCACCTCCGCCGGATCGTCGAGCCGGTAGAAATCGGCATGGCATATCGGGAGCGAAACCGACGGCGGATCATAGGTCTGGATAATGGCGAAGCTAGGGCTCGGCACCTCGCCTTCGTGGCCGAGTGCGGCGATGATCGCGCGGGCGATGGTCGTCTTTCCCATGCCCAGCCCGCCCGAAAGCGCGACGACATCCCCGCCGCGCAGGCGTGCCGCGATGCGCCGGCCCAGCGCATGGGTCGCCGCCTCGTCGCGGAGCGGCAGGCGAAGCACGGGCGCACCATCCGTCATGGCAGGAAGATCGCGGCCTGCACGGACTGTCCGTCGCCATGCGTGAAATCCAGCCGCCCGCCATGCGCCTCGATCAATTCGCGCGCGAGCGGCAGGCCAAGCCCCGCGGTCTGTCGCGCCGCCTCGCCGCCGGACGCCTTGCCGGTGGACACATGCGCCACGCGGATGAGCGCGCCATTGGGCCTGCGCCGCAATTCGACATTGATCTGGCTGCCGCGCGCGCTCGCCGAAATGGCATTGTCGAGGACATTGCCGATCGCCCGGCGAAGGCGGCGACGGTCGCCCTGCACGCTGCCCGAAGACCGGTCCCCGCGCACGTTCAGCGTCAGCGCCTCTGTATCGATGCGCTCGGCCCGTTCATGCGCAAGTTCGGTGACCAGCGCCATCAGCTCGACCGTTTCATGGACCAGCGGCAACATGCCCGCCTCGCTCTGCGTCAAATCGAGAACCGCCTCGATCTGATCCGAAAGCCGCTGTGTCGAGGAGAGGATCGCATCGACGTAGTCCAGCTCCTTTTCATTGAGCGTGCCGGCAACCCCGCTGTGCAGCATTTCGGCAAAACCCATGATGGAGGTGAGCGGCGTGCGGAATTCATAGCTCATGTTCGCAAGAAAGCGCGTCTTGACCGCGTCCGCCTCCACCAGCGCCTTGTTCCGCTCGATCAGCGCGGCCTCCGCCTTCTGCGAATCGGTAATGTCGAGCGCGGACAGCATGCCGTTCCCATCGGGCAGCGGCACCCCCATCAGCGCGAGCGTGCGCCCATCCTTCATGGCAACGCGCCGGCTCGCACGCTTGCGCCGCAGGGTCGCGGATTCGATGATATGCGCGATGTGCTCCGCATCGTTTTCGTTATCGAGCTGCGACTGCAATGCGGGCAAAAGCGCATCGACATGGGGATGCGTCGCCAGGAATTTCTCGGCCAGCGACCACTCCGTGCCGAAACGGCGGTTCCACATCTGCACCTTGCCGTCGGGCGCGAACACGGCGAGCGCCTCGAACAGGCTGTCGAGGGTCGCCGACCGCACGCGTAGCAAGGTGTCGCGCGAACTGGCGAGCTTGAGCTGCTCGGTCCTGTCCTCCACGATCATCATCAGCCCGCCGTCCGGCATCGGCTGCGCCACCACGCGAAGATGCGTTCCGTCGGCGAGCACCCATTCCTCGTCCTGTGCGCCGCTCGCGGTGAACCATGCCTCGTGCTCGCGGCGCCATTGGGGAAAGTCGCGCACCTGCGGAAGCCGGTTGGAATCGCGCATCATGTCCAGCACGCGGCCCACCGGCACCGATTCGCGCCGGACATCGGCGGGAAGGTCGAACATGCGCCGCATCGGCAGGTTGATGAATATGAGATTCCGGTTGCGGTCGAACTGCGCGACGCCGGACGAAAGCTGATCGAGAAGGGCGCGCTGTGCCGCGCGGAACATGCGGAATTCGCGCGAAAGCTGCTCCACATCCTCGACATCGATGGCATAGCCGGCGACGCCTTCCTGCCCCACCGGCACGTCGCTCACGCGCAGGGCGCGGCGCTCGCCGCCGATCGTGGCCATGACCGTGCGCTCGACCGGGCGGCGCGCGGCGAAGGCCTGGCTCGCCACGTCGGCGGCATCGACCCCGGCGATGGACTCGACCAGCTCGATATTGGCCGCGGTGGTGCGCCCGGCATCCGGCGCGCCGACGCTGCGGACATAGGCCTCGTTCACCAGCTTCATCTTGCCATCGGGGCCGCGGAACCACATCGGGATCGGCGCCGCCTCGATAAGGCCGGAGAGCGCCGCATATTCGCCCTGCACCTTGTCACGCTCCTCCGTCAGCCGTTCGATATCGTCCGCCATGTTCGTGACGTCGATCGCCCAGACCAGCACGGAGCCAGCGGGTGCGTTGCGCGAATCGGCGCCCTTGCCCTCCAGCATGATCGTGCGCGGGCCGCCGCCGGGCCGCACCGTCATGCGAAAGGGCGTGGCCGATGCCTTCGTATCGCGAACCGCCTGGCCGAGCGCCTCGACATTGGCCGCCGACAGCCCGCCTTCGTCCTGCACCAGCTCGGCCATGGTCGCGGGCATCCGGTCGAACCCGAACCACCGCGCGAGCCGTGCCGGCCCCTCGATCCGCAGCGACGCATCGATCAGCAGGGGCTGTGCCGGGGCGGCGTCGATCATGGATTGCAGGTGATCGGGCGGCGCCTTGGCGTGATGTGCCGCGAGGGCGCGCGCCTTCATCACCGCAAAGACCGCGGCCATGGTCCACCCGGCGAGAATCAGCCCGATGGCGGCAAGAGCGATCCCGCTCAATTCCATCGCCGCGCCCGTGCGTCGCGCGATCGCGCCAGAAAGGAAAAAGCCCGCATACCCATGGCCATAGGGCTAGGGAATGCGGGCTTCCATTACAATCTGTCCGATGCCGTCCGGCCCCGGAAAACTGATCCGCTTAGTAGCGGTAATGGTCCGGCTTGAACGGGCCTTCGACGGGGACGCCGATATAATCGGCCTGCCGCTTCGACAGCGTCGTCAGCTTCACGCCCAGCTGTTCGAGGTGCAGCGAGGCGACCTTCTCGTCCAGATGCTTGGGCAGGACATAGACGTCGTTCTTGTATTCATCGCCCTTGGTGAAAAGCTCGATCTGCGCCAGCACCTGATTGGTGAAGCTGTTGCTCATGACGAAGCTGGGGTGCCCCGTCGCACAGCCGAGATTCACGAGCCGGCCCTTCGCCAGGATCAGCAATTGCTTGCCATCGGGGAAGGTCACGAGATCGGTGCCGGGCTTGATCTGCTTCCACTCGTAATTGTCGAGGGCGGAAATCTGGATCTCGGAATCGAAATGGCCGATGTTGCATACGATGGCCATGTTCTTCATCGCCTTCATGTGTTCGCCGGTGATGACGCCCTCGTTGCCGGTCGCCGTCACGAAGATGTCGCAGCGTTTCACCGCGTCTTCCATGGTGACGACCTCGTACCCTTCCATCGCGGCCTGAAGCGCGCAGATCGGGTCGACCTCGGTCACCATCACGCGGGCGCCGCCATTGCGCAGCGAATCGGCGCTGCCCTTGCCGACATCGCCGAAGCCCGCGACACAGGCGACCTTACCGGCCAGCATCACGTCGGTCGCGCGGCGGATCGCGTCGACGAGCGATTCCTTGCACCCGTACAGATTGTCGAACTTCGACTTTGTAACGGAGTCGTTCACGTTGATCGCGGGGAACGGCAGCTTGCCCGCCTTCGCAATGTGATAAAGACGGTGCACGCCGGTCGTCGTTTCCTCCGACACGCCGCGAATGGCCTCCACGCTGCGGGTGAGGTAGCCGGGCTTGCGCTTGATGAAGGCCTTCAACGCGCGCTGCATCTCGATCTCTTCGGCGTTTTCGGGGTCGGGCATCTCCTCGCCCGCCTCCAGCCGTGCGCCCCACAGCGCGAACATCGTCGCATCGCCGCCATCGTCGAGGATCAGGTTCGCGGTGTTGTCCGAACCGTCGGTGTCCCATTCGAAGATGCGACCGACATAATCCCAGTAATCGGCGAGGCTCTCGCCCTTGATCGCGAAGACCGGCACGCCTCTTTCGGCAATGGCGGCCGCGGCGTGATCCTGCGTGGAGAAGATGTTGCACGTCGCCCAGCGCACATCGGCACCCAGCGCGGTGAGCGTCTGGATGAGCACGGCGGTCTGGATCGTCATGTGGAGCGAGCCGGTGATGCGCGCACCGGTGAGCGGCTTGCTCGCCCCGAATTCCTCGCGCAGCGCCATCAGCCCCGGCATTTCGGTTTCGGCAATCGCGATTTCATCGCGGCCATATTCGGCAAGCCCGATGTCGGCGATGACGTAATCTTCGTTTTTTGCAGCAGTGGCCAAGGCGCTGTGCTCCTGTGAAAATGATGAAAGACAATGGTTCGGCCCCGGCGAAGGGCCCCTGTATCGCTTCGCGCTTTAACGCCTCGACGCGTAGAGGGCAAATATAAAGGAAACTTTATATGTATACCCCGCATCGTTCGCGCCCTTGTCGCCCGCGCGATGCCGCCTATCTGGCACGGTGACGATCACAGTCAGACAGAAGGACCCGTTCATGACGATCAAGCAAGGCGATACGCTCCCCGATGCAAAGCTGGTGAAAGCCACCCCCGACGGCCCGGCTCCTGTACAGGCGAAGGATTATTTCGCCGGTCGCAAGGTCGCGCTGTTCTCGGTTCCGGGTGCCTTCACCCCGACCTGCTCCGCCCGCCACCTGCCCGGTTTCGCGGACAAGGCCGAGGAACTCAAAGCCAAGGGCATCGACGAAATCGCCTGCACCGCAGTGAACGATGCGTTCGTCATGGGCGCCTGGAACGATCGTGACGGTTCGCAGGACATCACCATGCTTGCCGACGGCAATGGCGAATTTGCAGAGGCGCTCGGCCTCACCATGGACGGCAGCGGTTTCGGCATGGGCAAGCGCGGACAGCGCTGGGCCATGATCGTCGACGATGGCAAGGTCACCTCGCTCAACGTCGAAGAAGGCGGCGATTTCAAGGTCAGCAGCGCGGAGCACATGCTCGACCAGCTCTGATCGAGCCTTTCGCAATTGCCACAAAGGGGGCGCTTCCACGACGGAGCGCCCCCTTTTTCATGCGCCGGTCACGCCCTTATTTCGGGCGGCGCAGGCGGCGGAACAATCCCTTGCGCTTGCTCATCGGTTCGAACATATCCGCCGGGCTTTCGGGGTCCAGCCATTCCTCGTCGGCCAGCGTCTTTTCGACGTCGGTCAGCTCCTTGAGCTCGAACAGGCGGAGGCTACGCCCCGGTTGGGAATGTTCGCGGATCAGCGCGCGCATGGATCCGTATTTCTCCAGCAATCCGCCGATCTCGCCCTCGGGAATGCCGAGATGTTCGGCGAGCAGCGAATAGCGTAGCTTGCGAATATTGTCCCCCTGCGTGCGATTGGGCGCGCGCGCCGTATCGAGCAGCAGGTCGCATTCGCTGTCGAGCCCGAGCGAACGATTGTTCATGTTCGCCGACCCGATTTTCAGCACCTCGTCGTCCACGATCATCAGCTTGGCATGCACATAGATGGGCGTGCCCTTGTCCGTGTGCACATAGAGCTGGAAGCGGTTGCCGGGATCGTTCCGGCCGATCGTCTCGATCAGGCGCGCACGGGCGGTATCCATCGCCTGCTGCTCGAGCCAGCCCTCGGCGGTCACCGGGTTGACGATGACGATCTCCGGCGGGTCATCCTCCTGCATGCGCCGGCAGATCGCTTCGGCAATCTTGCGCGATGCGAAATACTGGCTCTCGGCATAGATGAAATTCTTGGCCCGGCCGATCAGCTCGACGAAAAGCGCCTCGATCTCGCGGATTTCCTCGATGTCGCCATATTGCGCGCGGGTGCGCGACACGCCGAGTTCGACATCCTCGAAATCGGGTTCCAGACCCTCCGGCCACGCGGTCTGCGACTGCGCCTCGACGGGGCGAAGCTCGTGCCCGCCCGCAAGCCTCCACCGGGTCAGCGCCAGATCTTCCAGCGCCCGCACGATGTCGCCTTCGACCATCATCGTCATGTCGTGCCATGGGGGATATTTCCGCCCGCCCGGTTGGCGGCGGCGCGGGTCGCGGTCGATATGATCGCGCGTGTCCCACCGATCCGCCGTCATGTCGATGCCGCCGCACACGGCAACGGTATCGTCGATCACGACGATCTTCTGATGATGGGAGCAGCCGAAGGGATGCATCGAATCGAACTTGAACTCGATCCGGTCATGCCGATACCAGCGCCATATATCGGCCAGCATCGAACCGCGGAAAAACATCTTGATCGCGCCGAAATCCCATTTCAGCACGCGAATTTCGAGATCGGGATTGCGATTGGCGAGCCACACGACAAACCGGCCCAATCGCCGTGGCGGCCGGTCGCGCCCGAAAATCTGATACCAGCGGCGCCCGCGGCCAAGCGCGATGCGCGTGTCGAAGTCCCATCCGATCAGCAGGATGCGCTTCTTCGCGTTCATCATCGCCTGCTGCATGCACTGAAAATAATCGGCCGCGTCGACGATCACGGTCGCGCGCGTCGCCCGGTCATAACGCCAGACGGCGGGAGAGGCCCTTTCCTCCCCCGTCGCCTGCAAATCCTCCTGACGGGTGATGTCCCCCGGCGAGTCCAGCGGTGTGCTCACTCCTTGGCGTCTTCCATCTTTTCGGGCGTGACTTCGGCGTGGTCCTTTTCCGCTTCCTTGCGGCGGTCGAACACGGACCGCATGTGCGCGATGTCGTCCTCGGTCAGATATTTCGCGAAATCGGGGAAGTGATCGTCCTCTTCCTCGTCGATGTGGTGTTCGTAATCGTGACGCAGATCCTTGAATTTGGACAGCCACGCGCTCGACGACATGTCCGTCGCGGCCAGATCGTTGAGCATTTCCTCGATCTCGTGATGCTCCGCGACCGAATGGCGGGTTTCGCCCGTCGTTTCAGGCTTGCGCAACATGGTGGAGTACAGCGCCTGCTCCTCGGCGGCGGCGTGGCTTTTCACCTCGCGCGTGAACTGCGCCAGGAGATCGGCGCGCTCTTCGCTTTCCCCGACGTGCCGGCCATTTTTTCGAGCAGCTTGCGATGATCGTCGTGGTCCTTCTTCAGACGATCGAAAATGTCGGTCTTGTCGGCCATGCGCATTTCTCCTTGCATCTTTCGCTATGGGAACAGGCGAAGCGAGATGCGGTTCCGAGCAGCGCGGCCCCCGTGGACAAACGCGAAAGGCGGACACGAAAAAGGCCGCTCCCTCTTGCGAAGGAGCGGCCTGAATTCGTGGTGCGCCCGGAAGGATTCGAACCTCCGGCCCCCTGATTCGTAGTCAGGTACTCTATCCAGCTGAGCTACGGGCGCCTTGTGGGGTGGCAAATAGTCGGCACGCCGAACATTGGCAAGCCCTGTCTGTAACAAAATTATTAACCGCCGAGAAATCCGCGAAATCGCAGCAGTTCCCGGTCGAGCGGCGCGAGATCGAGCGTGTCCAGCATGTCCGCCGCCGTCCATCGCAGGGCTCCGCCTTCCTGCGGATCCGGCGTCCCCGACCAGCGCCGGCAGGCATAAAGGAGAAGCAAGATTCCCCCGCCGCCCGGCCCGCCCTGGCGCGAGGATACGAACCCCGACGGCACGCAATCGTCCGGTGCGACGAGAATCGCCAGTTCCTCGTGCAATTCGCGGGCGAGCGCATGGTCCGGCTGCTCGCCCGGATCGACCTTCCCGCCGGGAAACTCCCAGAGACCGCCATGATGCTTGTCCTCGGGCCGCCTGTGCATCGCGATCCGCCCGTCCGGACCGATCAGCGCGCCGGCGACGACAATGATCGGTGCCATCGTTTTTTCCATCCCATCCACGTGCAAGCCCGAGGGGCCGCTCAACCAAAGCTTAACGGCTTTGCTGCATCACATGCCCCGTATCCGAAGAAAAGACCTGCCGCAAAACCAAGGAGCGCCGGATGACCAGCTGGATCAAGGCAATTTGGCACGATGAAAGCGCCGCCACCGCCGTGGAATACGGCCTGAT
This sequence comes from Croceicoccus sp. YJ47, assembly GCF_016745095.1. NCBI lineage: Bacteria > Pseudomonadati > Pseudomonadota > Alphaproteobacteria > Sphingomonadales > Erythrobacteraceae > Croceicoccus > Croceicoccus sp. YJ47. The sequence continues at coordinate 2,857,614 of NZ_CP067087.1, read as the reverse complement.
CGCGGCGGTGCTCGTGATCGGACTCATCGGTTCGCTGGTTTTCTTCGCGTCCAGCACGATTGGCATGTGGGACGGCGTATCGACCCGGACTCAAAACGCCGTGGAAAAGAAGAATTAACCGAATTTACGATTTATTCAGTAATTCCCCTTAACCATCGAATGGCGCGATCTCAACGGAATGGGGGCAATACGAAATTCGCCAGACCGTAATTTGAACGGCGCAATCGAGTTTTGAAGTCAGGAGACCAACCATGAAGCTTTTCCACCAGATCATCAAAGACGAATCCGGCGCGACCGCCATCGAATACGGCCTGATCGCCGCCCTCATCGCCGTGGCATGCATCGGCGCGCTCACCACGCTGAGCGGTAGCCTGCAGGGCACGTTCACGACCGTCGGAACCAAGCTGGGCGGCGACGCCGGTGCTGGCGCGGACGCCGGTGCGGATGCTGGCGCAGACGCCGGTGCGGATGCTGGCGCGGAAGGCGGCGTCTAATTCCCAAGTCCATCGACCCGATGACAAGCGACGGGCGGCGAGCAATCGCCGCCCGTTTCGTTTGGCGCATGAAAAAGGCGGCATCCGGGAATGCCGCCTTTCTCGATGTCAGGGCGAAGGGAATCAGTAGGTGACGATCTTCACCTTCTCGCCTGCGCGCAGCGTCGCATTCGGGTCGAGCGAGTTGAGCACCAGGAACCGTTCGAGCTGCGCATTGTCATACGCCATCCGGTTGGCGAGCGAACGAATGGTGTCGCCCGATTTCACCGTCACGACGCTGACCTTGCGCGCCTTCACGGCATTGGCCTCGGCCGAGGAGATGCGGCGCATCGAATTGAACATCGGATTGAACGTCGCTGTCTGACCCACCGGCGTGATGGTCAGGAAGTGAAACGCCTGATCGTTCGAAAATTCATAGGCGAAAACGGTCACCTCGACATTCGACTGTCCGTTGTTCACGCGCGCCTGGCCATAGGCGGCCTCGATTCCGTTCACCGTGGTGCGCTGTATCGCCTGCGGCACGATGTTCTGCTGCCCTTGCGGGGTGAGATCGGCGAACGCTGCGCGGATGTAGCTTTCGAGATTATTGCCATAAGGCCGCGTGGTGAGCTGCGCCTTGCCCGTCTGTCCGGTTATGGTGACGGCTTGCGTGCCGTTCACCATGAAATACCCGTCGGGGGCACGAAACTGAAAACCGAACACCGGGTGGATGAAGGTGGAGCCGTTCACCACGCCCTGCTTCGGGTCGTCGCCATACATCATGCCGTTGATACGGCTGAGGAAAACGTCGCGATTGGTGACATTGCCGGGCATGCCCTGCGCCTCGGCCAGCGCCTCGTTCACGCGGCTCGCCGGATCGGGGTGAGTCGAGGCCCATTCGGGAACGTTGGTGTCGCCCCGGCCCGTCAACCGCGCATCGAGCGCGTTCTGCTCGGCCAGGCTGCGCAGCACGGTGCTCATCGCGCGCGGATCGTAACCCGCCCCCGACAGATAGGCGACACCGAGATCGTCGGCCTGACGCTCCTGGCTCCGCGAATAGCCGAGGGTGAGCAGCTGGCTGCCGGTCTGCGCGACCTGCTGCCCGATCTGTCCAAGCGCGCTATTGCCGAGCAGCACGCCCGAAAGCACGGAGCCCAGCACGCCGAGGATCGAGTTCTGCTGCGCCGCTTTCTGTCGCGACTGCGAATGGCGGGCCGCCACGTGGCCGACCTCGTGACCCAGCACGGCGGCAAGTTCCGCCTCATTGTCGATGAGCCCGACAAGCTGACGCGTGGTGTAGATGTAGCCGCCGGGAATGGCGAAAGCGTTGTTCACCGGCGAATTGAGCAGCGTCACCGTATAGGCGCTCTGCGCGTTGGCGAGCCCGGATTGCGTGGCGATATTCTGGCCGACCTGCTGCACATAACCGGCGCCCGGCCCTTCGTAGGAACCGCCGAACTCGGCCACGAGCTGCGGGTGCGCCTGTGCGCCCTGCTGCTTTTCTTCCGGCGTGATCGCTTGCGCCTGTCCCGGCACCACCGGCGGCGTGGTCGTCCCCGCACAGCCCGACAAGGCCAGCGCACCGACGGATGCAAACGCGGTCAGCCGCACCTTGCGAAGAAACGTGGGAAAAGGGGTGGCGGGGCGGTTCGGCATTTGATCAGGCTCCTCGATACGAACGTGACGAGGGCGGGCGCATTCCGACGGACCTGCGACCACACCCCGGTATGTTGCGGGTAAAACCAGCCTGAACCTGCAATTGTTCCCGGCGGCCTTCGCCCGACCGTTCGAACGCCGTCACCCGGCGCGCGCGATTATGACCCGATCGATCCGATCGCAATGAAACGGTCCGCACGCTGACGCTGCAAGGTTGCGGAGTCGAGCCGCGACAGCACGGAAAGCTCCTGCTCGATCGCGTCCGCCAGATTTTGCGACGCCGCCGCAGGATCGCGATGCGCCCCGCCGAGCGGTTCTGCCACGATGCGGTCGATGACCTGAAACCGGCGGAGATCCTGCGCCGTGACCTTCATCGCCTCGGCCGCTTCGGGCGCCTTTTCGTTGGTGCGCCACAGGATGGAGGCGCACCCCTCGGGCGAGATCACGGAATAGACCGCATGTTCCATCATGAGCACGCGCTCCGCCGCGGCCAGCGCCACCGCACCGCCCGATCCGCCCTCGCCCACGATCGCGGCGACCATCGGCACCGGGAGATTGAGGCAGGCCTCCGTCGCGCGGGCGATCGCCTCGGCCTGGCCGCGCTCTTCCGCCTCGACGCCCGGAAACGCCCCGCTCGTATCGACGAGCGTGACCACCGGAAGGCCGAACCGCCCGGCGAGTTCCATCAGGCGGATTGCCTTGCGATAGCCTTCCGGCTTGCCCATGCCAAAATTGTGGCGGAGCCGGCTTTGCGTATCGTTGCCCTTTTCATGCCCGATCAGCATGACGCGCCGGTTGCCCATCGTCGCGAAACCGCCCATGATCGCCCGGTCGTCGCCAAACGCACGGTCACCGGCGAGCGGCACGAAATCGGTGAAGGCATGGGCGACGTAATCGCCGAAATGCGGGCGGGCCGGATGGCGGGCGACCTGCGTCTTCTGCCACGGGGTCAGGTTGCGATAGATCGCGGCGCGCTGCGCATCGGCCTTGGCCTGCAGCTTGGCGATGTCGCCGTCCATTTCCCCGGCGACATCCGCCTTTTCGGCAGTTTCGCGCAATTCGGCGATCCGCCGTTCCAGCTCGGCAAGCGGCTTTTCAAATTCGAGATAGCTAATCATTTCGCGCCAACCGCTACGGTCGAAGGCCGCGCCGGTCAACTCGTATCCGACGCATTCCCACCCCGCCGCGCCAAAGGATGGCGCGCATTGACGAGCGCGACGAGCCGCCCCGCATCGACATGGGTGTAGATTTGCGTCGTCGCGATATCGGCATGGCCGAGCAGGCTCTGCAACACGCGCAGGTCGGCCCCGCCCTCGAGCAGATGCGTCGCGAAGGCATGGCGGAGCACGTGCGGGCTGACCGATTCGGGCGCGATCCCCGCCCGCGTGGCCAGTTCGCGCAGCATCTGAAACAGGCGGACCCGGCTTATATGAGAGCCGCGCGAGGGAAAGAGGTAGCGCGAGCCCGCATCGCGCCCCGCCCCGCGCACCGCCATCCAGTCGGAGAGCGCCGCCCGCGCCCGCCCGCTCACGGGCACGAGCCGTTCCTGACCGCCCTTCCCCTTGATGGTGAGCAGCGGCGCATCGCGCGGCACCGCGCTCAGCGGCAGCGACACAAGCTCCGTCGCGCGCAGGCCGGACCCGTAGAGCAATTCCAGAAGCGCCAGCATGCGCAGTGCGGCGGGCCTTGCCTCCGCCGCCTCCTCCTCCGCGCGGGTCAGCAGCGCCTCCACCTCCGCATGGGACAATATCCGCGGGAGCGGGCGCCGCGTCGCCGGTTTCGGCAGAGCGCCCGAGGGATCGTCGTCCCGCATGTGCGAATCGATCAGAAAGCCATAAAACTGCCGGAGGGCGGAACAACGCCGCGCCACGCTCGACGGCGCAAGGGCGGACCATTGCGGGCCGAGCGCGGCCAGATCGTCCGGCCCGGCGCGAAGCAGCGAGGGCAACGCATCGCGCGCGGCATCGAGATCGCGGCGATAGGCGGCAATGGTATTGGCCGCCGCCCCCCGGTCCACCGCCGCCATTTCGAGAAACGCGTCGATCGCCGCACGGTCGGCGCGCGCGCTTTCGCCGGCACTTCCATCGCTCACCGCCGCGCGCCCCGGTCCCGAAGCACGCACCGCAGCATCAGGCGCGCGCGACGGCCTCGGCCGCGATCATCCGTGCCTCCGCACGCATACCCGCGGCGTTGAGCGCGGACACGATGTGATAGAGATAGAGCGGCGTCATCTTGCTCCAGTCGCTGCCCTGCATGCCGAGCGCGGCGAGATAGGTGACGAGCGGCTGGTTGCGCCGCTGTGCCGAACGGGTGATCGCCTGTGTCCACCGGGTCCGGCGGGCAAGGTCGAAGCCCATGTCGCTTGCGAGTTCCGCGCTCGTCCCATCGTCGAGCCGGCCCAGTCCGGCCAGCCCCGCGACGAGGAAAGCGGCCTGACGCTCGCTCCCCACGTCCATGTAGTCGCGCACCGCGCCCTCGCTGACCTCGCCCGTCGCCGGATTGGCGAGCGACAGCAGCGCCCACCCTTGCGACCCGGTCGGCACCACGCTCGCCCAGCGCAGCGCATTGCGGTCCAGCCCCGCGGTCAGCATCGAGGCGATGAGCGGCCCCGCATCCTCGGCAAATTCTTCGGACGGGAGCAGCCGCGCCGCGGCATAGGCGGTGAGAACCTGGCGCGATTCGTAATTCGCCGCGGCCTCGCCGCCGGTCGCCCGCTCGCCCCAGATCTCGCGGATGGCCGCGAGCCGCTGTGACGGCGTGCCGACATAGGCGGTGCGGAGCCGGTTCGCCTGCGCCGCCGCATCGCCGTCCATGTCGGTCTGCGCGTAAATCTGGGAATAGAGATCGACCAGCGCCGCGCTCGACAATATGCCCGCCGCCGCGGCGGTCTGTGCGCCCTGCGCCCGTTCGCCGAGGCCGACATTGGGCGACGTCGCCGCGTAATAGGCATAGCGCGCCCCCCCCGCATCGACGAGCGCGGCCGGAACCGTGCCCCCGTAGCGGTGGCGAGCGCATAGCGCCACGGCGTCAACTCATCCACATCGTCCCATTCAACGGTGACGGCGCGGCGTTCGGTGCCGAAAGCACCTGCATATTTCTGTGCGAGCAGGGCATCGATCGCGGGCGCCTGTTCGCGGCGCAGCATACGCTCGATCCGGTCCATCCCGCTCGTCTCGCCCGAATAGGTCGAACAGATCCCGCGCAGCAGGTTCCACTGCGGATCGTCCCGTTCCGCACCGTGCAGGCGCACCATCGGGCATGCGCCGGTGATGTCGCCGTTGGCGAGATAGCTGTCATAGGCCGTCGCGATGAGCGCGGGCGAATAATTGGCGGTATCGACCTGCTGCACCATGGCGCGGGCGACGGTGCTTTCGCCGAGGCGCAGCAGCGCCGCGGTGCGCAGCGCGGCGAATTCCACCCCGTCCATGCCCGACGGCGTCTCCAGCCGGCTCGCCAATGCGCGGCGCAGCGCGATATGGCCCCAGCGCGATACGAGCGGCCCCTCGATCCCGTTGAGCACATTGCGCACGAACAACCCGGCCGTATTGCCGAGCGAGGACGCCGTCATCCCACGCTCCTCCGGGCCGAGCAGGCCGACCTCGTCCGTCGAACGGCGCGCGGCGGGCGGAATGTCGAAACTCGGGCGCAGGCCGAGCAATTCGTCGATCTCGTCGGTATCCGCCGAATCGAGCGTATCGAGCTCGTTGATCCGGCGCAGGATTTCGCGCGCACGTTCGATCCCGCTCGTCGGCGCGGAGGCGGACGGGGTCGCGTTCGCGGACGACGCCCCGCGCGAGCCGGAGCCGGACGATCTGGTGCTATCCGGTATGTCCTGCACCACCGGGCGCGATGTCGTGGCCGGCGCGGGCGCAGGGGTCGGGGCCGGTCGCGGTGCTGGCGCGGGCCTTGGTGCGGGCGCGGGGGACGGACGCGGCGCGGGCGCCGGTGCGGGATCGTCGAACCCCGGCGGCAGCAGCGATTCCGGCGCGCCCTGCGCCTGAAGCGCGAGAACCGGCGCACTGGCCAGCAAGAGAGCTATGAGAGCTTTGGTCTTCATCGGTGCATGCTCTTGTTCATTGTGCGCTTCGCGTCAATCGGCCCGGTCGACAGGGCGTTGGTCCCCGGTTCTGTCCGCGGCATCATTCGGTCCCGCCCTCGTCCAGTGCGACCGGCTGTTCGATCATGCGGGTTTCCTCCCGCCCCCCGTCGATCCAGGCATAGGCCACTATCGCCAGAATGAGGATGATCGCGGCCACCAGGCCCCTGCCAATGTGCATCGCGTTCGGCTCGTTCCCATTTTCGTACAATGCGGCCACGCGATCAATCGCGCCCGCACGCTTGCGCCGACGCCTAGCCCATCTATACGCGGTCCCGCAATGGATCACGCGCATGACAATTCGGACCATGATGACCATGACGGCGCGGCGGGGCCGCCGATGCCGTCCGCCGCCGCGATGGATGCCCTTATCACGCGGATCGATCGCCCCATCGTGCTGGTCGGGCTCATGGGTGTGGGCAAGTCCACCGTCGGGCGAAAGCTCGCGCAGGTGCTCGCCACCCCGTTCGTCGATGCGGACGATGCCATCACGGCGGCGGCGCAAATGCCGATCCCCGACATTTTCGACCAGTATGGCGAGGCGCATTTCCGCGATGGCGAGCGCCGGGTGATCGCGCGTCTGATCGAGGAAAACAGCGGCCGGGCCGCCGTCATCGCGACCGGCGGCGGTGCCTTCGCCGATGACGAAACGCGCAGCCTCATCCTCGATCGTGCGATTGCCGTGTGGCTCGACGCGCGGATCGAGGTGCTGGCCGAGCGGGTCGGGCGCAAGCAGACGCGCCCGCTGCTCATCGGGCGCGACCCGCACGAAGTATTGGCCGAGTTGATGGCGAAACGCGGCCCCGCCTATGCGCAGGCGCCCATCCGCATCGTCAGCGACCAGGGACCGCACGCGCATAGCGTGGCGCGCATCCTGGCGGCATTGATGGAGTATGTGACATGACGCATGAAACCGTCCGCGTGGAACTGGGCGCCGGATCGGCAAAGGACCGCAGCTATCCCGTGCTCGTCGGTGACGGGCTGATCGCGAATATGGCGGAATTGGCCGGGCCGTTGCTGCGCAAGCCGTCGGTGCCGATCGTGACCGATGCGAATGTTGCGCGCCTGTATCGCGGCGCCGTGGACGCGGCATTGCAGGCCACGGGGAAAGACGCGCGCTGGCTCGTCCTGCCGCCGGGCGAGGCGACGAAGGACTGGGCTCACCTCGCGAAGGTCAGCGATTTCTTCCTGACCGAGGGGGTCGAGCGGGGCGACCATGTCATTGCGCTGGGCGGCGGGGTCATCGGCGATCTCACCGGCTTTGCCGCCGCCATATTGAAGCGCGGATGCGGTTTCATCCAGATTCCGACGAGCCTGCTCGCCCAGGTGGACAGCAGCGTCGGCGGAAAGACCGCGATCAATACGCCTGTGGGCAAGAATCTCGTCGGGGCCTTTCACCAACCCGCGCTGGTGCTCGCCGACATCGGGGCGCTTGCCACGCTGCCGATGCGCGAATTGCGCGCAGGCTATGCCGAGGTCGTGAAATACGGGCTGATCGACGACCCGGATTTTTTTGGATGGTGCGAAACGAACGGCCCGGCCCTGCTTGCCGGCGATGCGGCTCTGCGCCGCCATGCGGTCACATGTTCCGTCGCGGCAAAGGCCCGCGTGGTCGCCGCGGACGAACGGGAATTGAGCGGGACGCGCGCCCTTCTCAATCTCGGCCATACGTTCGGCCACGCACTGGAGGCGGAAACGGGATATTCCGACCGGCTCCTGCATGGGGAGGCGGTGGCGCTGGGCATGGTGCTCGCCGCGCGCTATTCCGTGCGCAGCGGTCACATGGGCGCGGACGATGCCGACCGTATCGCCGCGCATTTCGCGGCCTGCGGGATGATGGCGGAACTGTCCGATCTCGGCCTGTCGTGCAGCGGGCGGCGGCTCGCCGATCACATGCTCCATGACAAGAAGATGGATGCGGGCACGCTGCCCTTCGTCCTGATGCGCGGGATCGGTGCGGCCTTCCTCGACCGGGCGGTCGACATCGACGACATCGCCGCCTTCATGGGCGAGCAGCTGGCCTAAAGGCTGGTTTCCTCCGGCCCCAGCACCGAGCGCAGGGCCGTGAAATCGCGCGACGGCCCCTGACATATGACGGAGAGCGAGCCGTCGGATTCGAGCACGACCGCGCTGACATTGGCGATCTTGCCTTCGCCGTGCTTGCGGATTGCCGCCTCGACCTCGCCTTGGGTGATGCGTTCGTTGCGCAGCGCCTCGTCATGGAACTTGCCATCGGACAGCAGGAGCCGGGGTTCCGAGCGCAAGGCCTTGGCAAAACGATGGCTCCGGTTCGAAAACCACGTCACCATCATCTGCAACGCGGCAAGCCCGAGCAGCGCCGCCACGCCTTCGGACAGGGAAATATCCTTCAGCAGGATCGTGCTGGCCAGGATCGACCCCAGCGCGATGGTCACCACGAAATCGAACGCGTTCAGCTTCGACAAGGAGCGTTTCCCCGCCACGCGCAGGATCACGATGATGAGCGCATAGGACGCACCCACCATCGCAAGCACTCTGAAGACCTGCGCCCAACTATCGAAAAACATTGTACATTTCCTGTATATCCTGTCGTCGGAAGCGACTCATCACGTGTCGGCACCGCTTTTACGCACGGGGTTCAGCACGCTGCGGGTATGGGCCTTGGATCGCGGGATCACGCTGAACGTGCCGTCGCTTTCGAGCACCACGGCGGCGATATCCTCCCGGTCGCCGAAGCCTTTCTTGCGGATTTCGGATTCGACCTCGTGATGGGTGATCCGTTCATCGCGCATCGCGGCTTCGCAAAACGCGCCGTTATCGAGGAGGAGCCGCGGTTCGGACCGGATCAACCGCTTGAACCAATCGGAATGGATCGACCATTTCGACACGATCCATTGCAGGCCGCACAGCATCACGAACGCCATCGCCCCTTCGGCATAGGCGACGTTTTCGGACAGTAATATGCTGGCCAGCGTGGACCCCAGCGCGACGGTAACGACGAAATCGAACACGTTCAGTTTTGCCAGCGAACGCTTGCCAACGATGCGCAGGATCACGATCAACCCGATATAGGCAAATGTCGTCATGACGATAACCCGCTCGATCCCGAACCAGTTATCGTAGAACATCTTCGCCAGGTCGGCGGCGATTTTCCCGAAATCCATAACCGACCTTACGCCCGGCCGCGCAGTCGGTTCCTCAACGCGGCGCGGCCCGGCTGCCCATTACGGCAAAAGGTCGATCGCGGCGAAATCGTCGAGCATCGCGGCGTGCAGGATCGAGCGATGGCATTTGCTGGCATCGCGGCAGAAACACAGCATGGCGGTGCGATGATGGAGCGCGAGATCGCGCAACTCCGCCCCGGCGGCCAGCGCCTCCGGCAGTTCGAGCTGCCCTTCGTAGACCCGTTCCAACGTGGCCCGGTCGCCCTTGCGCGCGGCCTCCCGCCCTTCCTTCGGCGTGCCGAGCGGCTTCATATGGCGATAGGCGATGCCCGCCTCCTGCGCCGCGCCGGCCAGCGCGGTCTTCGAAAATCCGGGCCGCCGCGACAGGGGCAAGGCCCGCACATCGACAAGCAGTTCGATCCCCGCCGCCGTCAGCGCGTCGATGAGCGCGGGGACGGTCGCCTGCTCGTACCCGATGGTCCAGATACGGCGGGCTGCTCGGCTCAAAACAGGCGCGATCCGTTCGGCACCGGCATGTCCGGCGCGAACAGGACAACCTCGCCCGCCTCATCCGCGAAACCGATGGTCAGCACCTCCGACATCAAGGGTCCGATCTGCCGCGGCGGGAAATTCACCACCGCGGCGACCTGTAGGCCGACGAGATCCTCGCGCGTGTAATTCACCGTGATCTGCGCGCTGGATTTCCGCGTGCCGATCGCCGGGCCGAAATCGATATGGAGAATGTAGGCGGGCTTGCGTGCCTCCGGAAAATCGAGTGCCTCGACCACCGTGCCGACGCGAATGTCGGATTTCAGGAAGGTCCCGAAATCCGTCGCCTAGGCCGGTGGGGCGGATGGATCGTGGTGAAGGTGCATTATTCCAGTTCGAGGATGATGGCGTCCACGGCAAGGCTCTCGCCCTCCGCCGCCTCGATGGATTTGACGGTGCCGCTCTTTTCCGCGCGCAGGATGTTTTCCATCTTCATCGCCTCCACCGTGGCGAGCGGCTGACCGGTTTCGACCTTGTCGCCTTCCCCGACATGGAGCGATACGAGCAGACCGGGCATCGGGCACACCAGATATTTGCTCATGTCCGGCGGGATCTTTTCGATCATGTGCTTCTGATGCTTGGCGACGCGGGTCGGCAACACGCGCAAGTCGTGGCTCGCCCCGCGCGCGACGAGGCGGAAGCCCGCCGGCTTCGGCTTCACCTGAACGGTCATGGTCTCGCCGCCCTCGCCGTCCTCGTCACTGTCGAAGACGGCCTGCACGCTGCGCTGTCCGGGGGCGTATTCCATGGACAGGTCGATCACCGCGTCGTCGACCATGATCCGGTCGCCGGACAATTCGACGGTCATCACCGCGTCCTCGATCCACACGCTCCATTCGCCCGGCGCGTGCAGCCGGTTGCCGAGTTGCCCGTCGATGCGGCGCGCACGGTCGGCATGGGCGGCGGCGATGAACGCCCCGATCGCGGCGAGCCGCTTGCGCAGCGTTTCGTCCGCGGGCGCGCCCTGGAAACCATCGGGATATTCCTCCGCGATGAAGCCGGTCGTCAATTCGCCCGAACGGAACCGCGGATGCTGCATGATGGCGGACAGGAAATCGATATTATGGCCCAGCCCCTCGATCTCGAACGCGTCCAGTGCGGCGATCTGGAGGTCGGCGGCCTCATCGCGCGTTTCGCCCCAGGTGACGAGCTTTGCGATCATGGGATCGTAGAACATCGAAACCTCGCCGCCCTCGGCGACGCCCTCGTCGACGCGGATGCCGTCCACGCCGCGAATGCCCCCGGTCCAGCCCGCGACAGGCGGGTCGTAGCGCACGAGGCGCCCCGTGCTCGGCAGGAAACCGCGATAGGGATCCTCGGCATAGACGCGGTTCTCGATCGCCCAGCCCTCGATCTTCACGTCGTCCTGCGTCATGTCGAGCTTTTCACCGGCGGCGACGCGGATCATCTGCTCCACGATGTCGATGCCGGTGATCGCCTCGGTCACCGGGTGTTCCACCTGAAGCCGGGTGTTCATTTCGAGGAAGTAGAAGCTCTGCCCGGTCTTGTCCGCGCCCGACACGATGAGCTCCACCGTGCCCGCGCTGTAATAGCCGACCGCGCGTGACAGGGCGACGGCCTGCTCGCCCATGGCCTTGCGCATTTCGGGCGTGACGAAGGGCGACGGTGCTTCCTCGACCACCTTCTGGTGGCGCCGCTGGATCGAGCATTCGCGCTCGTTGAGGTAGAGGATGTTGCCGTGCTTGTCGCCGAGGATCTGAATCTCGATATGGCGCGGCGATTCGATGAATTTCTCGATGAAGACGCGGTCGTCGCCGAAGGAATTGAGCCCCTCGCGCTTGGTCGCCTCGAAGCCTTCCTCGACATCCTTGTCGTTCCAGGCGAGACGCATGCCCTTGCCGCCGCCACCCGCGCTGGCCTTCATCATCACCGGGTAGCCGATCTTGTTCGCCCATTCGAGCGCCTCTGCCGTGGTGTCGATCGCGCCGCCCGAACCGGGGACGGTGTTCACCCCCGCCTTTTCCGCCAGTTTCTTGGACTCGATCTTGTCGCCCATCGCGGCAATGGCATTGACCGGCGGGCCGATGAATTCGATGCCCGCCTCGGCCAGCGCCTCGGCAAAACTGGTCCGTTCGGACAGGAAGCCATAGCCGGGATGCACCGCATCGGCGCCCGTCTGCTTGCACGCGTCGATGATCTTGTCCGCGACGAGATAGCTTTCCGCCGCCGCAGCGGGGCCGATATGCACCGCCTCGTCCGCCATTTTCACGAAGGGCGCCCGCGCATCCGCATCGGAATAGACGGCGACGGTCGCGATGCCCATCTTCTTCGCCGACTTGATCACCCGGCAGGCGATTTCGCCACGATTTGCGATCAGGATTTTCTTGAACATCAATTCGTCTCACTCATTTCGCGCAGCTGTGTCGTGCGTGTTTCGGTCAGTTCTGTCAGGCAGGAATTGTGGACCAGCGGGCGGATCGAGCCGCCGGCATATTGCGCCGCAACCGCCTCGCAATGCGCGTCGCGAAATGCGAGCCACGCCCGCTGCGCCCGCAGCAGGTCGGCGAAAAGATCGCGGTTCTTCGCCACGTCGCGGGCAATCGTCCACTGCGCATTCAATGCCGCATCCGCCGCCTGATACTCGGCATAGGAGCACGCGTTCATCTCCGCCTGCGTCATCGCGTCCCCGCAATCGGGCGCCGCAGCCGGCTGCGCCACCATGGCCAGCGCAAGGAGGATCATTCCGCCGCCTCCGCAATCCGCGGCGCAGACGCCCCGTCTGCGCCCATCGTTTCGAGCCCGAGCCGTTCGAACAGAGCATCGTCCGCATCGTCGCCCGCATTCCCGGCGGTGAGCAATTTTTCCCCGCTGAAAATCGAATTCGCGCCCGACAGGAAACACAGGGCCTGCGTGCTGTCCGACATGCTTTCGCGCCCGGCGGACAGGCGCACCATGCTGTCCGGCATGGTGAGGCGGGCGACCGCGACGGTGCGCACGAATTCGATCTCGTCGATCTTCGCCATCGGCGTATCGGCCAGCATGTCACCCAGCACCGTGCCCTTTACCGGGACCAGCGCGTTTACCGGCACGCTTTCCGGGTGCGTGTCCATCGTGGCCAGCGCATGGATGAAGCCGACGCGGTCGTCACGCGTTTCGCCCATGCCGACGATGCCGCCGCAACACACCTTGATCCCGGCGCCGCGCACGTTGCCGATCGTGTCGATGCGATCCTCGAACGTGCGGGTCGTGATGACGCGGTCGTAATATTCCGGCCCGGTGTCGATGTTGTGGTTATAGTAGTCGAGCCCTGCCTCGGCGAGCTGATCCGCCTGCTCTGCGTCCAGCATTCCCGCGGTCATGCAGGTTTCCAGCCCCATCGCCTTCACCTGCCGCACCATTTCGGTGAGCGCGGGCATGTCGCGCGGCTTGGGATTGCGGAACGCCGCCCCCATGCAGAACCGGGTCGAGCCGTGGTCCTTCGCCTGCGCCGCGGCCTGGATCACCTGCCGCACATCCATCAGCTTGGTCGCCCTCACCCCGCTTTCGGCCTTCACCGATTGGGAGCAATATCCGCAATCCTCCGGGCAACCGCCGGTCTTGATCGACAGCAGCGTCGAACGCTGCACCGTGCCGGCCCGGTGATGATCGCGATGCACGGCGGCGGCGCGAAATACGAGTTCGGTAAAAGGCAGGTCGAACAGCCCCGCAATCTCTTCGCGGGTCCAGTCGTTACGCGGCGCGCTCATTCGGCGGCATCCTTTTCTTCTTCATCGGCGGGCGGCATGTTGTGGCCCAGCAGGCGGAGCATGTCGGCGGCGCATTCCACGACATTGCTGCCCGGACCATAAATGCCCTGCACCCCGGCATCGCGCAGATATTGGTAATCCGTGGACGGAATGACGCCGCCCGCCGTGACCTTGATGTCACTGCGTCCCGCATCCTTCAACAGGCGGATGAGTTCGGGGATCAACGTCTTGTGCCCGGCCGCGAGCGAGGACGCGCCGATGATGTCGACATCCCGGTCGAGCGCCATCTCCAGCGTTTCCTGCGGCGTCTGGAACAAAGGCCCGGTGGTCACGTCGAAACCCATGTCGCCGAATGCGCTGGCGATGACATTCGCGCCGCGATCGTGGCCGTCCTGCCCCATCTTGGCGACCATGACGCGGGGCGCACGGCCCATGCGGCGTTCGACCGCCTGCACCCCCTCGACGACGGCGCGGTAACGCGTATCCTCGGCATAGGCCTTGCCATAAATGCCCTTTACCGGCGTCGGCATGGTGTCGTGACGGCCGAACACCGCCTCCATCGCGTCGGAAATTTCGCCCAGCGTGGCGCGCTCGCGCGCGGCATCCACCGCCAGCGCCAGCACGTTGCCATCGCCGCGCGCGCCGTCCTCCAACGCTTTCAACGCGGCGCGGCATTTCGCCTCGTCCCGATTGGCGCGCGTCGTTTCGAGCCTGCGGATCTGCGATTGCCGCACGGCGGTGTTGTCGATGTCGAGCGTTTCGAGATCGTCCTCCTGCGCAAGGCGATATTTGTTGACGCCGACGATGACATCCTCGCCCTTGTCCACGCGGGCCTGGCGCGATGCGGCGGCTTCCTCGATCATGCCCTTGGGCCAGCCCGCCGCGACGGCCTTGGCCATGCCGCCCTCGGCCTGGACCTTTTCGATGATCGCCCATGCCTCGTCGACGAGGTTCTTTGTGAGCGCCTCGACGTAATAGGACCCGCCGAGCGGATCGACCACGTTGGTCATGCCCGTTTCTTCCTGCAACACGATCTGCGTATTGCGGGCGATGCGGGCGGAAAAATCGGTGGGCAGTGCAATCGCTTCGTCAAGCGCATTGGTGTGCAGCGACTGCGTACCGCCCAGCATGGCAGCCATCGCCTCCACCGTGGTGCGGATGACATTGTTGTACGGGTCCTGCTCGGTCAGGGACACGCCGCTGGTCTGGCAATGGGTGCGCAGCATTTTCGAGCGTTCGGACTGCGCGCCCAGTTGCGTCATCGCCCGGTGCCACAAGGTACGCGCGGCCCGCAGTTTCGCGACCTCCATGAAGAAATTCATGCCGATCGCAAAAAAGAACGACAGCCGTCCCGCGAACCGGTCGATGTCCAGCCCGCTCTCCACCCCGTATTTCACATATTCCATGCCGTCGGCGATGGTGAAGGCAAGCTCCTGCACCTGCGTCGCGCCGGCCTCCTGCATGTGATAGCCGGAGATGGAGATCGAATTGAACTTCGGCATGTGATCCGCCGTGTAGGCGAAGATGTCGGAGATGATCCGCATGCTGGGTTCGGGCGGGTAGATATAGGTGTTGCGGACCATGAACTCCTTCAGAATGTCGTTCTGAATGGTCCCCGTCAGCTGATCCGGCGTGACGCCCTGCTCCTCCGCCGCGATGATGTAGAACGCGAGGCACGGGATCACCGCGCCGTTCATCGTCATCGACACGCTCATCTTGTCGAGCGGAATCTGATCGAAGAGGATCTTCATGTCCTCGACGCTGTCGATGGCGACGCCCGCCTTGCCGACATCGCCGACGACGCGGGGATGATCGCTGTCATAGCCGCGATGGGTCGCAAGATCGAACGCGACCGAAAGCCCCTTTTGCCCGGCGGCGAGATTGCGGCGGTAGAACGCGTTGGATTCCTCCGCCGTGGAGAAGCCCGCATATTGCCGGATCGTCCATTTACGGCCCGCATACATGCTGGCCTTCACCCCGCGGGTATAAGGCGCGAAACCGGGCAGGCCGGGATCCCAATCGGCAAGGTCATCCTTTGTATACAAAGGTTTGACGTCGATACCTTCGGGCGTTTCCCAGGTCAGGTCGCGGCCCTTCACCTCCTTCGCGGCGAGCGCCTCCCAATCGGAAACGGTCGGCGCATGGTCCTCCGCCTTGGCCGGGGCGGCGGGCTTGGCGCCGGTCGCGCCGGCATCCTCGCCGGTGTGCGTCTCGATCTTCGGATCGTTGTGATCGGATGTGCTCATGATCTGTCCTGTCGGCCCTTACCGGCCCTTGAATTCGGGTTTGCGCTTGTCGCGAAAGGCGGCGATGGCCTCGGCAAAATCCTGCGTGAAGTAGGCCGTGGTCTGATGCGCGCGCTCCGTGTCGAGGCTGGCTTCGAAATGATGGTCGAGCGCGTGGAGCACCTGTGCGCGGATCAGGCCGATCGCCTTGCTCGGCCCTTTGGCGAGCCTAGTCGCGAGCGCCTTCGCCTCGGCCAGGGCGGTGCCGTCGTCGACCACGCGCGAGACCAGCCCGGCGGCAAGCGCCGCCTCCGCGTCGATCTTCTCTCCGCTCAGCAACATGTCCATCGCCCGCGCTTTGCCGACGCTTTTCGCAAGGTGCCATGTCGTGCCCGCATCGGGAACCAGCCCGATATTGACGAATGCGAACAACAGGTAGGCAGACCGCTCGGCGATGACGATGTCCCCGCCAATGGCGAATCCCGCCCCCGCGCCCACCGCCGGGCCGTTCATCGCGACGATGAGCGGTATCGACAGATCGGCAATCGCCCGCGCGACGGGATTGTAATAAAGATCGATCTTCTCGCCCAGATCCGCAGCCCTGTCTGCACGAGCCTTGAGATCCGCGCCGGAGGAGAAGGATTGCCCCGCCCCCGTGAGCACGATGGCCCGCGCCCCCGCCTCCGCCGCGCCGGAAAGCCCCGCGGCCAGCGCGGTCAGCAATTCGGGCGTCAGCGCATTCATGCTGTCTTCGCGGTTGAGCGTGAAGATGACGACGTCACCCTCGCGTTCGGTCAGGAGTTCGTCCGCCATGGTCAATGCGCCTGCCTCGGCGTTTCCATGATCTCGGTCAGCTGGCCGAGCATGTCCTTGGGATGGAGGAAGAAGATCGGCGTGCCGTGCGCGCCTGTGCGCGTGGGGCCGAGGATACGCTTGCCCATCGCCTCGAATTCGGCGCGCGCCTCGGCAATGTCGGGCACCTCGTAACAGATGTGATGCTGCCCACCCGCCGGGTTTTTCGCCATGAAGCCGGCGACCGGCGACGTGTCGTCGAGCGGTGAGAGCAATTCGATCTGCGTGCCTTCGGTTGCGTCATGGCCGGGCGTATGAACGAAACACACGCGCACCCCCTGCTCCGGCAGGTCGAACGGTTCGGTCACTTGCCGCGCGCCCATCGTGTCGCGGTAATGCGCGATGGCCGCGTCGATGTCCGGCACGGCCACGCCGACATGGTTCATGCGTCCAAGCTTCATGAAAGCACCCCGAAAAGAATGGAAACGACCACGATGATCGCGATGAAGGTGAGACCGAATTTGGCAAGCCGGGTCATGACGCCACCTTACAACGGAATATTGTCATGTTTCTTCCACGGGTTGGCGAGTTCCTTGTTCCGCAGCTTGCGCAGGCCGAGCGCCACGCGGCGGCGGGTGGAATGCGGCATGATGACCTCATCGATGAAGCCTTTCGACGCCGCGACGAAGGGATTGGCGAAGCGATCCTCGTATTCCTTCGTCTTTTGCGCGATGCCTTCCTCGTCGAGATTGCGGAAGATGATCTCCACCGCGCCCTTCGCGCCCATCACCGCGATTTCCGCGGTCGGCCAGGCATAGTTGAGATCACCGCGCAAATGCTTGGACGCCATCACGTCATAAGCCCCGCCATACGCCTTGCGCGTGATGATCGTGATCTTGGGCACCGTCGCCTCGGCATAGGCGAAGAGCAGTTTCGCCCCGTGCTTGATGATGCCGTTATGCTCCTGCGCCGTGCCGGGGAGGAAGCCGGGCACGTCGACGAAGGTGACGATCGGAATGTTGAACGCGTCGCAGAAGCGCACGAAACGCGCCGCCTTCTTCGCCGAATTGATGTCGAGCACACCGGCCAGCACCATGGGCTGGTTCGCGACGATGCCGACGCTGCGCCCCTCGACCCGGCCAAAGCCGCAGATGATATTGCCGGCATGCTTGGGCTGCACTTCGAAGAAATCGCCCTCGTCCACCGTTTTGCGAATGACCTCGTGCATGTCGTACGGCTGGTTCGCATTGTCCGGGATGATCGTGTCGAGGCTCTCCTCGATCCGGTCCCACGGATCGTTGGTCGGCCTCTCCGGCACCTCGTCCCGGTTGGACAGGGGCAGGAAATCGAAGAAATCGCGCGCCTGCAAAAGTGCGACGATGTCGTTCTCGCAAGCGAGATCGGCGACGCTGGTCTTGGTCGTGTGCGTGCTCGCCCCGCCGAGTTCCTCCTGCGTCACGACCTCGTTCGTGACCGTCTTCACCACGTCGGGGCCGGTCACGAACATGTAGCTGCTGTCCTCGACCATGAAGATGAAGTCGGTCATCGTAAGCGAATACACCGCCCCGCCCGCGCATGGCCCCATGATGAGCGACAATTGCGGGATCACGCCCGATGCGAGCACGTTGCGCTGAAACACCTCGGCATAGCCGCCCAGCGATGCGACGCCTTCCTGAATCCGGGCGCCGCCGCTGTCGTTGAGGCCGATGACCGGCGCCCCCAGCTTCATCGCCGTGTCCATCACCTTGCAGATCTTTTCCGCGTGACGTTCGGACAGCGAGCCGCCGAACACGGTGAAATCCTGGCTGAACACGTAAACGAGGCGGCCATTGATCGTGCCGCTGCCGGTGACGACGCCGTCGCCGGGGATGTGGTTTTCGTCCATGCCGAAATCGACGCAATTGTGCTCGACATAGGTGTCGAGCTCTTCGAAGCTTCCCTCGTCGAGGAGGATCTCGAGCCGTTCGCGCGCGGTAAGCTTGCCCTTGGCGTGTTGCGCATCGATGCGTTTCTGTCCGCCACCCATGCGGGCGGCCTCGCGGCGGCGTTCGGTTTCGGCGATGTTCGCGGACATCCAGCTCTCCGTTCAAACTACAGACGTATTGTTGCGCGATGTATGGCGCAGGGCCGCCGCCGATGTCCAATGCGAATTTGCAAAATCGGTGCGGCGGGTTTTGCAAAACCGCTGCGATGCGCTACGCCGGACCCATGCCGAGACAACAGCGCATCTTTGCGGGAAAGACCCTTCGCGCCCTTCGCGACATGCGCGGTCTGCGACAGGCGGACATGGCCCGCGATCTCGGCATCTCGGTCAGCTATCTCAGCCAGATCGAGCATGATCATCGCCCGCTCACCGCCCCGCTCATCGCGGCATTGTCGCGCCGGTTCGGCGTATCTCTCGACGATTTCGGCAGCGACAGTTCCGACGCGCGGGCCGAGGCGTTGCGCCGGGCGGCCGCCGATCCGATCTTTGCCGAACCGTTCGACGATACGCAGACCTTGCGCGCGGTGCGGCAGCAACCGCATCTCGCCGAACGCTTCATTCAGCTTCACGCTGCCTATCGCGATGCCGGCGAACGGCTGCTCATGCTCGACGAGGCATTGTCCAGCGACGGCACCGCCGGTACCCGCCTCCCTTGGGAGGAGGTGCGCGACTGGTTCCACAACGCCGGCAATTACGTCGATACGCTCGACCGCGCGGCGGAAACATTGGCGCAGGACATGTCGGAGGGCGCGCCCTCGCCGCCGTTTTCGGGGCTTGCCCGTTTTGCCCGCGCGACGTTGAACATCACGCTCGCCGAAGGGGGCGGCACCGTCCTGCGCCAGTTCGAGGCGGATACGCGCGCGCTCACGCTTGACCGCGCGCAACCGCCGGAAACGCGCCGCTTTCAACTCGCGCATCAGATCGCGGCGCTCGCCCTCTCCAACGAAATTGCCGGCGTGGTCGATGCCTCCGGGCTGAGTTCCGCCGCCGCGCGGCAATTGTTGTCGGTCGGGCTGGCGAATTACACGGCGGGCGCGATCATGATGCCCTACGCCATTTTCCGCGAGGCGGCGCGCGAACAGCGCCACGACATTGACCGTCTGCGCCAGATTTTCGGCGTCAGTTTCGAACAGGCCTGCCACCGGCTCTCCACGTTGCAGCGGCCGGAGATGCGCGGCATTCCGTTCTTTTTCTGCCGCGTCGACATGGCGGGCAACATCACCAAGCGCCATTCCGCGACGCCGTTGCAATTCGCGCGATTTGGCGGGGCGTGCCCACTGTGGATCGTGCACGAGGCGGTCGCGATACCCGACCGCATCCTCACGCAGCTCGCCGAAACGCCCGACGGGGTCCGCTATGTCTCCATGGCGAAGGGGCTGGTGAAACCCTCGGGCAGCTTTGCGCGGCAGCCGCGCCGCTACGCCGTGGCGCTGGGCTGCGAGGCGGGGCACGCGGGCGAATTCATCTATGCCGACGGGCTCGACACCAATGCCCACCAGGCCGCGACGCCCATCGGCATATCGTGCCGGATCTGTCCGCGCGACAATTGCGATCAGCGCGCCTTTCCGCCCGGCGACCGGGCCATCGTCGTCGATCGTGACGAGCGCGGGGTCGTGCCCTACCGCATTGCGTGATGGGGCTCGGGCCTGAACGAAAACGGCCCGCCCCCGGGGTGGGGAGCGGGCCGCGTTTCTATCGCAGAGGGATCAGGATCAGAACTGGAACACCACCGCCGCGTTCGGGCGGAAGGATTCGAAATCCTTGAACGTGTCGACGCCTACGCGCAGACGCACGCCGCTTTCGCCGGTCACGCCGCCAAGGCCGATGTCCTTCGTGCCGACCTCGGCGCCGATGCCGTAGATCATGCCGTCGCGGTCACGGCTGCTCGGCCCGCCGTCGGTGTCGAGGAAATCGTCATCGGCATAGTTGTTCTCGCCTTCGAGCCACATGTAACCCACGCGGCCGAAGAACATGCCGGATTCGCCGACACGCACGCCAAAGCGGCCCGCGGCGCCATATTCCCAGTCAATGTCGGAAAAGCCGTAGGAGCCGAAACCTTCGGCGCCGACGAAAAACGCGCCGAGCGGGACATTCGCGCCGACCGTGCCGGTGACCACGGCGCCCTCGGTCGAATCCTCGAACGCGATCGTGCCGGGATTACCGGAGCGGTCGAAATCGTGATAGCCGCCGCCGATCGCCACATAGGGTTCGAAACCGAATGCGTCGGTGCCGTCGGGTGCTTCCTGCGCGAAGGCATGCGCCGGGAACAGCGCGGCGCCAGCGGCGAGAAGAAGTGCGGTCTTGGTATTCATAAATATGATTTCCTAGTGTTCGTTTTATCAGTTCCCCGGCCGCACAACCGGGCACTGACGCCGACGTTCCGGTTCCCTGCGGAACCGAAATTTTGTGTGTTATTTAAGCAACTTCCCGCAGGCGCACACGAATCCGTATGCGCGATGCTGCATGGCGGCAAAGATGTATGGACCCTGTATGCGGCCCTTGTGGCGCACGCTTTTTTGCGCCGCCACCACGCCCCCGGCCCGCACCGTCGCAGGCCGGGTTGCGCCAAGGTTTACTTCATCAGCACGAGTTCTTCGGCCATGGTGGGATGGATCGCGACGGTCGCATCGAAATCCGCCTTCGTCAGGCCGGCTTTCACCGCGACGGCGCGCCCTGCATGATCTCGGCCGCATCCGGGCCGATCATGTGCAGCCCGACGACGCGTTCGTTGTCGCCTTCGCAAATCATCTTGTAGAGGCCGCGCTCGTTCCGCCCCGCCACGACATTCTTCATCGGGCGGAAATCGGATTGGTAGACCTTGATCGTGCCGAGTTTGTTGCGGGCCTCCCCTTCGGTCATGCCCACGCTGGCGAGCGGGGGATGGCTGAACACCGCGCTCGGGATACAGTCGTAGCTGACCGAGGTGGGCTTGTTCCCGAACACCGTGTCGGCAAAGGCCTGCCCCTCGCGAATGGCCACCGGCGTCAATTGCACCCGGTCGGTCACGTCGCCCACGGCATAGATATGGTCGATGTTGGTCTTGGAAAAACGGTCGACCTGCACCGCGCCGCGCGCGTTGACCTCCACCCCGGCAGCCTCCAGCCCCAGCCCCTTCGTATTGGGGAGCCGGCCCGTCGCGAAGAGCACGCAATCGACGTCGATATCGTCGTGGTTCGTCATCGACACGCACAGGCTGCCATCGTCGTTCTTCTCGATCCCGCGGAAATCGGCGTTGAAGCGAAACTCGATCCCCTTCATCAACGAAATCTGAAGCAGCCGATCGCGCAGGCTTTCGTCATATCCGCGCAAAAGCTGGTCGGAGCGGTTGATGAGCGTGACCTTCGATCCGAACTGATGAAAGATGCCGGCAAATTCGTTCGCGATATAGCCCGCCCCGGCGATCAGCATGCGCTTGGGAATGGCGTCGAGATGGAACGCCTCGTTGCTGGTGATGCCCAGCTCGTGGCCGGGACATTGCGGCACGTGGGGATGTGCGCCGACCGCGATGAGGATGTGCTTTGCCGTGACCGTCCGACCCGACGAAAGCGTGATTTCATGCGGCCCGGTCAGAACCGCGCGCTCATTGATGATCTCGACGTCGTGGTTATCCAGCGTCTGACGATACAGCCCGTTGAGCCGGTCGACATCGGCGAGCACATTGTCGCGCAGCTTTTTCCAGTTAAAATGGCACTCGCCCATTTCCCAGCCGAACTGCTGTGCATCTTCCAGATCCTCGGCAAAATGCGCGCCGTAGACGAGCATTTTCTTCGGCACGCAGCCGCGGATCACACAGGTGCCGCCGACGCGAAATTCCTCCGCCACGGCGACCTTCGCGCCATGGGAGGCGGCCACGCGGCTGGCGCGCACCCCGCCCGAACCGGCACCGATGGTAAAAAGATCGTAGTCGAATTCGGACATGTTGGCTCCTGTTTGCTTGTCCGCACGATATGGCGAGGCTGGCGGCGTTTTTCCAACCCCAATCCGCGCAATGTCGTGTCGGCGTCCGGATCACGCGCACGAAAAAAGCCGGCGGATCGCGATGATCCACCGGCCTCGTTCATCATCCGGGATGGCGGGCAATGCCGCCATGCGCCGGATTATGCGAGATCAGATCTCGTCAGCAGCTTCGCCCATGGCATCGGCCTGGTCGTCCAGCTGCTCTTCCTGAGCTTCCATGCCCTGCTCTTCAGCGAGGTCGGCCTGCTCTTCAAGAACGTCTTCCTGCGATTCCAGCTTCTGCTCCTGAACTTCTTCAGCAGCATTGTCGGCGCCGCAAGCGGCGAGCGTTGCGAACGAAGCAGCGGCGAGAACGGTAACGATCTTCTTCATGGTATATCCCCTTCTGGTTGGAATGGTGCTTCAATGGCACGAACGAAATCGCATAGCAAGCGATTTGCCACTTTTTTGACACATTTGGTGTAAATCAGCTCAGCCGCTCAATCCCGCAGCGCGCAACAGGGCCTTGGTCGAGGGGTCGAAATTGCCGCCCTCCCCGCGTTCTATCTCGTTCGCGATGCGCTTGCCAAGCTCCACGCCGAACTGATCGAACGGATTGATGCCCAGCAGCGCCGCTGCACTGAACGTGCGATGTTCATGGAATGCAATAAGGGCGCCAAGCGTTCCCGGCGACACCGCATCGCACAGGATCGTCGCCGACGGACGATTGCCGGGGTAGCGGCGCGCACCATCCTCCGCATCCGCGCCGGCCATCAATGCCGCCCCTTGCGCGAAACAATTGGTGAGCAGGATCCGGTGGTGCGCCTCGTCGAGGTCGTGGCCCGCTTCCTTTGCCGCGATGAAATCGACCGGAACCTCGAACGTGCCTTGATGGAGCAGCTGAAACACCGCGTGTTGCGCGTCGGTGCCGGTCCCGCCCCAGGTGATCGGCGCACTGGGCCGCGGGAGCGGTTCGCCGTTCGCGGTCACGGATTTTCCGTTCGATTCCATCTCCAGCTGCTGCAGATAATCCGGAAACAGGTCGAGCCGCTCGTCATAGGCGAAGACGGCGCGCGTCTGACACCCGCGTACTTGCGTATAGAGAAGGTCGGCGAACGCGGCGCGCAGCGGCAGGTTCGCAGCCCCGCTTTCATTCGCGAAATGCGTGTCGATGGCCGCTGCGCCCGCCAGCATCGCGGCAAATCCGTCATAGCCGAGCGCCATCGCCACCGGGAAACCGATCGACGACCACAGCGAATAACGCCCGCCCACGCTTTCGGAAAACGGCAGTATGCGCGTTTCGTCGATGCCCCACTCCACCGCCTTTTCCGGGCTCGCGGTGAGTGCGACGACGCGTCCATGCGCATCGGCCACACCCGATTCCTCGAGCCATTGGACCGCGCTGGCCGCGTTGGTCATGGTTTCGATGGTGGTGAAGGTCTTGGACGCGACCGCGATCATGGTGTGGGCCGGGTCGCACGCCTCGAACGCGGCTTCGAGCGCGTTGCCGTCGATGTTCGACACGACATGCACGTCGATCCGCGCGCGAAACTCCGCCGTCGGCCGCGCCAGCGCATCGACCGCAAGCGCCGGACCCAGCGCAGAACCGCCAATGCCGATATGGATGAGATGGCGAATATCGCCGAGCGCGCCATCGTGGATCGCCTCCACCAGCAAGCGCATCCGGTCGTGCAGCGCCTCTGCCTCCTCCACGCTGGCGTCGGCGCCCATGCCGCGTTGCGCCGTATGTTCGGCGGCGCGCCCTTCGGTCGGATTGGCGATCCCGCCGGTCAGCATGAGCTGACGCGCCGCGTTGAAATCCATCGCATCGCAAAGCTGCTCGAACCGGGCGATGGTGTCGACGTCGAGATGCGTTTTCGACCAGTCGAAGAGAATATCGCCGCCGGGCAGAGCGAGCGTTTCCGAAAGCCGCTCGACCCGATTCGCGTCCTTGTCGAACAGGGTTTGCAAGCTGGGCCGGTCCTGCGTCGCCAGTGCGTCCCAGATTTCGGCGGCCTTGGAAGTGTCCTGCGTCATTTTCGTTCGGTGTCCTTTCCTTGCGGGTGCGGTCCTGATGGCGCCGGGGCGATACGAGCGCCCTCGCGCCGCAATTGGCTTTGCATGGCGGCGTTCCTGCCCTATGCCGCCCGCCTTGACCAGCAGCAAGCAGACGAAACCTGTATGAACGATCCGGCGACCCCCGATAAGGCCAAGGGGAAGGAAAAGAAGGAAGACAGCTTCGTCGTTTTCCTGATCAAGCTTGCGGTGATCGTGTTCGTCTTTCGCAGCTTCATCTATTCGCCGTTCAACATTCCGTCGGAATCGATGCAACCGCGCCTGCTCATCGGCGATTACCTGCTCGCGGCGAAATGGCCATATGGCTATACCCGCTATTCCCTGCCGGGGAGCATACCGCTCATTCCCGACCGCATATTGGCGAGCGATCCCGAACGCGGCGACATCGCGATCTTTCGCGGGACAAAGACCGATTTCGACCTCATCAAGCGCGTCATTGGCCTCCCCGGCGACCAGATTCAGGTGCGCGAGGGGCAATTGTTCCTCAACGGCACGGCGGTCCCGAAGGAGCGCATCGAGGATTTCGTCATTCCGGTGACGCAGAACATGATCGATGCCGCCGATCTTGCCGGGCGCCCTTCGCCCTGCCGCGACGAAAGTTTCGTCGAAACCGGCCCGGACGGTGGCGATTACTGCCGCTATCCCCGCTATCGCGAGACATTGCCGGGCGGGAAAAGCTACGAGGTGCTTGATCTCGGCATGAGCTGGCCCGACAATACGCCGGTCTTTACCGTGCCGGAGGGCCATTTCTTTGCCATGGGCGACAACCGCGACAATTCGCAGGACAGCCGCTTTCCCGCAACGCCGGAGGGCGGGCTGGGCTACATCCCGATGAACCACCTCATCGGGAAGGCGCATGTCATGATGTTCAGCACCGATGGATCCTCGCACCTCTGGAACCCGGTGAGCTGGTTCGAGGCGACCCGGTGGAGCCGCATCGGAGGCACGTTCTGATGCCTTCGCTTCCCCCCGAAACGCGGGACTGGAT
This sequence comes from Croceicoccus sp. YJ47, assembly GCF_016745095.1. Taxonomy (NCBI): domain Bacteria; kingdom Pseudomonadati; phylum Pseudomonadota; class Alphaproteobacteria; order Sphingomonadales; family Erythrobacteraceae; genus Croceicoccus; species Croceicoccus sp. YJ47. Next base: position 2,831,989 of record NZ_CP067087.1, on the reverse strand, counting down.
CGAGCGGAACACCGGCGCGAAACCCGACGATGCGCGCCTGTGGCTCGCCGCGTTCACCCATGGCAGCACCGGCGAAACGCTCGATTATCAACGGCTCGAGTTCCTGGGCGACAGGGTTCTGGGGCTGACCATCGCGCAATGGCTCTATGAACAGAACGGCGATACCGAGGGCACGCTTTCGCAGCGTCTGAACGCGCTCGTCAGCCGTCGGACCTGTGCGCATGTCGCGCGCAGCGTCGGCCTGCCCGCGCATATTCGCCTTGGCAAGCAGGCCAATGCCGATGGCGGGCGCGAGAGCGACAATATCCTCGGCGATGTGACCGAATCGGTCATCGGCGCCTGTTTCGTGGCACAAGGCTTCGACACGGCCAGCGCCATGGTCCGCCGATGGTGGCAGGAAGCGATGCACGGCCATGCCGGGCGCAGCAAGCATCCCAAATCCGCGCTTCAGGAATGGGCCGCGGGCAATCAGCGCCGCATGCCCGAATACGAACTGGTCGAACGATCCGGCCCCGACCACGCCGCACATTTCACCGTGCGGGTCACGATCCACAATGTCGGCGACGCGATCGGCAAGGGCGACAGCAAGCAGCAGGCGGAAACCAATGCCGCCGCTGCGTTTTTGGAACAACATGGCTGACACGAACGAAAATCTTCCGCCCGAACACACGCCGTCCGATGGCACGAAATGCGGGGTGGTCGCCGTGCTCGGCCCGCCTAACGCAGGCAAATCGACGCTGGTCAATCAGCTGGTCGGGCAAAAGGTCGCGATCACGAGCGCCAAGGCGCAGACGACGCGTGCGCGCCTGCTCGGTATTGCGCTTCACGGCGATACGCAGATCATCCTTGCCGATACGCCCGGCATTTTCGCGCCGCGCCGCCGGCTCGACCGCGCGATGGTCAGCGCGGCGTGGGAGGGCGCGCATGCCGCCGATGCCATCGTCCTGCTGATCGACCCGGTCAAGCAGCGGCGGCACGAGCTGATGCCGCTCATCGACAGCCTCAAGGACAGGCCCGAGCGCAAGCTGCTCGCGCTCAACAAGGTCGATGCCTCGCCGAAGGAGCCGTTGCTCGCGCTCGCGCAGGAACTCGCCGATGGCGGGCTTTTCGACGAGGTGTTCTTCATTTCCGCGCTGACCGGCGACGGCGTGCCGGAACTAAAGGCGCATCTGGCCGCGCTCATGCCCGAAGGTCCGTGGCATTACCCCGAGGATCAGGTTTCAGATGCGAGCGAACGGCTGCTGGCGGCCGAAATCACGCGCGAGCAGCTTTACCGGCAATTGCACGACGAACTGCCCTATGACAGCGCGGTGCGGCCCGAAGCCTACAAGCATCGCAAGGACGGCTCGGTCGAAATTCATCAGCAGATCGTGGTCGGGCGCGAAAGCCAGCGTCCCATCGTGCTGGGCAAGCGCGGCGCCCGGATCAAGGCCATCGGCGAGGCGGCGCGCACCGAGCTTGCGGAACTGCTCGGTCACAAGGTGCACCTTTTCCTCCATGTGAAGGTCGAGGAAGGCTGGGACGAAAATCGCGAACATTATGAGGCGATGGGCCTCGACTGGGTGAAATAAGCCTCAGGCCCCGACATCCTGTACGGTGACGGGGCCATGTTGCGATGCGACGGTGCGGGTGCGGAACATGCTGCACCCCGCGGCCAGCAGGGCCAGGACCGCCGCCACGATCAACGGCATCGGTCCAAGGCCCAGCCCCAGCGACAGGATGACGCCGACCATCGCGGCCGCCGTCGTCTGTCCGAACAGGCGCGCAGTGGACAAGAGGCCCCCCGCCGCCGCCGAGCGATCCTCCGGCGTGCTCCCGATCAGGAGGCGGGAATTGGGGGCAAAGAAAAACCCGAAGCCCAGCGCCACGATCGTCAGCCGCCAGGCGATGCCGAACCATCCCGGCTGCTCCGGCATGAAGATCATGAGCAGCAGCCCTACGATCGTCACCGCCATCCCGGCCACGCCCAGCTTCGTCGACGCGACCCGGTCCGACAGCCAGCCCGCCAGCGGTGAAATCACCAGCAGCGTCAGCGGATAGGGCAGCAGCAGCAAGCCCACCTGATCCGGCGAATATCCCATCGCCTGCTCGAACAGGAACGGGAGCGACACGATGAGCACCGCGCTGGAGCAGAAAACCGCCACCGCGGCGAGTGCGCTCAACCCGACCGACGGGATCGCCATGATGTCCACCGGCACGATCGGACGCTGACGCCCGCGTTCGCGCCGGATCAGGAAGACGCTCGACACGATGCCCGCCGCGATGATCGCCAGGCCGTAGAACAGGTCGCCCGAATGGGTCGAAACCTGCACCCCGCCGATGAGCATGGCGACCGTGGCCGCGCTCCACAATGCGCTGATGATGTCGCCGCGCACGTTGCCCTTGGGCTGAACCGGCGATTCGGGGAGCGCCCGGCCCAGCAGCAGCGACAGCACGGCAAAGGGCGCCGCCGCCACGAACACCAGCTGCCACGGGAGATCCGCCACGATGAACCCGCCCAGCGTCGGCGCGATGGCCGCTGCGGTCGCGATGACCACGGAATTGAAGCCCAGCCCGCTGCCGAGCGAGGCGCGCGGATAGATCCGGCGCAACACCGCGACCGAAACGGCGAGCGCCATGCTCGCGCCCAGTGCCTGCCCCGCGCGCAGGACGAGCAACATCGCGAAGCTGTCCACGAAATAGCACAGGGCCGAGGCGAGGCAGAAAATGACCTGCCCGATCTGATACAGGCGGCGATGCCCGATCCCGTCGCCCAGCTTCGCAAAGGGAAGCAGGCCCATGACCATGACGAGCTGATAAAGCGTGATGACGTTCGTCACCGCCGCCTCAGTCACGTTCAGTTCGCGCGCCAGCGTCGGGAGCGCGACATTGGCAATGCTCCCGTCGATGACCAGCACCGCGACGCCGAAACTGACCGCCGCGATCGCGACGAGCCGGCGCGGCATGGGCAGGCCGTCCCACCGATCGGACGAGCTTTCGCCGCCACCGGTCGTATCGGTGGCGGAAATGGTTCGCGATTGCAGCATGCGGTTCAAACGGCGCCGCCCCGGCCCGGTTCCCTCGTCCGGACCGGGGCGCACATCATGCGTCCTCGCCGCTCTTGGCTGCCGCGGCCTTCTTCTTGGCTGGCGCCTTCCTGGTCGCGGTCTTTTTCGCGGCGGCTTTCTTTGCGGCGGGCTTCTTGGCCGCCGCCTTCTTTGCCGGGGCCTTCTTCTTCTTGGCCGGGGCCTTCGCCGCGCGCTCGTCGATCAACCGGATCGCGTCCTCCTCGGTCACGTCCTCCGGCTTCATGTCGCGCGGGATGGTGGCGTTGGTCGTGCCGTCGGTGACATAGGGACCATATCGGCCGGGCAGGACTTTCATCTCGCCGCCGCTGGTCGGATGCGCCTTGAAGGTCTTGATCGGCTCGGCCTTGGCCCGGCCGCGACCGCCCTTGTTCGCCGCCGCTTCGGCCAGGAGCGTGACCGCCGCATTCATGCCGGTGTCGAACACATCCGCCGTTGCCGAAAGCTTCGCATACTTGCCCTGATGGACGAGGTATGGCCCGTAACGCCCTATGCTCGCACGGATTTCCTCGCCCGTTTCGGGATGGATGCCGACAAGCCGCGGCAGGCTGAGCAATTTGACCGCCATGTCGAAATCGAGCTCACCAATATCCTTGGGGATGGAAGAGCGGCTCGCCTCCTTGCCCTCGCCCATCTGCACATAGGGACCGAAGCGCCCCGTCTTGCGCACGACGTCCTCGCCCGTTTCGGGGTGCTGGCCCAGCACGCCATCCTCGGCCGCCTCGTCGCCATCGGCATTGGGCTGCCCAAACCGCCGCGTGAATTTGCATTCCGGATAGTTGGAGCAGGCGACGAACGCGCCAAAGCGCCCGCCGCGCAGCGCAAGCCGCCCGTCGCCGCATTGCGGGCAGGCCCGCGGATCGCTCCCGTCATCCTTGGGCGGAAAGAGATAATCGGAGAGGAAAATATCCAGCTCTGCGGTGATTTCACTCGGCTGCTGCTCCATCACCTCGTCGGACTTGGGCTTGAAATCGCGCCAGAACGCTTCGAGCACGGCCTTCCACGCGGCGCGCCCGCCGGACACGTCGTCGAGTTCGTCCTCCATCCCCGCGGTGAAGTCATAGGCGACGTAGCGGGTAAAGAACCGTTCCAGAAACGACGTCAGGAGCCGGCCCGAATCCTCTGCGAAGAAACGATTTTTCTCGGTCCGGACGTAATTGCGATCCTTCAGCACCTGCAATGTCGCGGCATAGGTCGACGGGCGCCCGATGCCCAATTCCTCGAGCCTTTTGACCAGGCTGGCTTCGGAATAGCGCGGCGGCGGCTGCGTGAAGTGCTGGGTGGCTTCGACGCCCTTCTTCGCCGGCTTGTCGCCGGATTTCATCGCGGGCAGCAGGCCCGATTCGTCGTCCTCCGACTTTACGTCGAGACTTTCTTCGTAAACGGCGAGGAAGCCCGGGAATTTCACCACCTGCCCCGTCGCGCGCAGCTCCGAATTGCCGGTCCCGTCGCGCAGGGTCACGGTCGTGCGTTCGAGGGACGCCGACGCCATCTGGCTCGCCATCGCGCGCTTGAAAATCAGGTCGTACAGCTTGCCCGCATCGCCCTGCCCCGCCCGATCCTTCGTGAAATCGGTAGGCCGGATCGCTTCGTGGGCCTCCTGCGCGTTCTTTGCCTTGGTCTGATAATGCCGAGGGGTTTCAGGGAGATAATGGCCGTCGTAACGATCGCTTATCGCCTTGCGCGCGGCGGAAATGGCGCTGTGATCCATTTGCACGCCATCGGTCCGCATATAGGTGATGGCGCCCTGTTCATACAGACCCTGCGCGAGCCGCATGGTGTGGCTGGCGGAATAGCCGAGCTTGCGCGCGGCTTCCTGTTGCAGGGTCGAGGTCGTGAACGGCGGCGCGGGGTGGCGCTTCTGCGGCTTGGTCTCGACTTCTTCGACGGTGAAGTTGCCAGCCTCGACCGCGGCCTTCGCGCGCATGGCGCTGCCCTCGTCGCCGAGGGTGAGCTTATCGAGTTTCTTGCCTTCAAATCGGACGAGGCGCGCGTCGAACGGCGTTCCGCCCCTCTCCATCCTGGCCAAAATCTGCCAGTATTCGTCGGGCCGGAACGCCTCGATCTCGCGCTCGCGCTCCACGATGAGGCGCAGGGCGACCGACTGCACGCGCCCGGCCGATTTCGCGCCCGGAAGCTTGCGCCACAACACGGGCGAAAGCGTGAAACCGAACAGGTAATCCAATGCGCGGCGGGCGAGATAGGCGTCGATCAGATCGCTGTCGAGATCGCGCGGCGCCTTCATCGCGTCGGTCACCGCCTGCTTCGTGATCGCGTTGAAGGTTACGCGCTCGACTTCCTTCGGCAATGCCTTACGTTTGGCGAGTAACTCCCTGACATGCCAGGAAATTGCCTCCCCCTCGCGGTCAGGGTCGGTGGCGAGGATGAGGCGGTCGGCCTGCTTGGCAAGATCGGTGATCGCCCGGATCTGCTTCTGCTTGTCGCCGTAAAGCTCCCAGTCCATGGCAAAACCTTCGTCGGGTTTTACCGAACCGTCCTTGGGCGGGAGGTCGCGGACATGGCCGTAGCTGGCGAGGACCTTGTAATCCTTGCCGAGGTATTTCTCGATGGTTTTTGCCTTTGCGGGCGATTCGACGATGACGAGTTGCATGCAATTTCCTGTTGCGGGGCGCCGGTACGGACAAGCCCCTTACGTGTATGCGCACGAAAATGGGGAGGCTTGCGCCCCATCGTCAAGCGGGATGTTTCTATGACGCCAGGCTGACCCGCCCGCCGGCATGGCGCGTCAGCCGCCCGGCCAGTTCCAGTTCGATGAGTGCCATCTGCACCGTGGGCGTGTTCGCGCCGCTCATCCGGATGACCTCGTCGACGCTGACCGGCGCGCTGGACAAGAGGGCGGCGATGTCGAGATCGCTGTCCGCCTCGCTCTCGGCCATGGCGGCGTGGACGAACGGTTCGGGCGCTTCCTCCCGAAAATGGGAGCGCGGATTGCCGGTGAAGCTGTCGAGCATTTCGGCGACATCGTCCGGTTCCTGTACCAGGACCGCTCCTTCGCGGATAAGCTCATTGCAGCCGCGCGCCCGTGCATCGCGGGGCGAACCGGGGATCGCCATGACCTCACGCGCCGCATCACGCGCCAGCCGCGCAGTCAGCAGGCTGCCGGAGCGCGGCGCCGCCTCCACCACCAGCGTTCCGGCGCACAGCCCGGCGATGATCCGGTTGCGGGAGGGGAAATGGCGCGCTTGCGGCTCGACCCCCGGCGGCTGTTCCGCGATGAGGATGCCCTCGTTCGCGATGCGCTGCTGAAGATCGAAATGTTGCGAGGGGTAGACCACATCGATCCCGCCGGCGATCACCCCGCAGGTGCCGCCGCTTGCCGCGGACAACGCCCCCTCGTGCGCCGCCCCGTCGATGCCGCGGGCAAGGCCCGACACCACGAGCCGCCCCTGCCCGGCAAGCGCGGCGGCGAATTCCCACGCCATGCGCATTGCCGCCGCCGAGGCATTGCGCGCCCCGACAATGGCCACCGCCGGACGATCGAAAAAGGCGATATCGCCGCGATAGGTCAGGATCGGCGGCGCGCCCGGAAATTCCCGCAAAAGCGCGGGATAGGACGGCGAATCCTCGAACAGATATTTCGCGGCGGCCGCGCGCACCGCGTCGATTTCGGCAGACACCCGGTCGGCCCCCGCCACGCGATAGCGGCCCCCGCCCCGCGCCGCAAGATCGGGCATCGCCTCCAGCGCGCTCTGCGCCGTTCCGAACCGCGCCATCAGCTGGCGATAGGTGACCGGCCCCACATTGGGCGACCGCAGGAGCCGGATGCGCGCGAAAGCCTCCGCCTGCGGCAAGGTCTGGCCATGGCCGGGCGCCTGCGTCACCGCGATGGGCCCTTGCCCCCGATGCGCGGTTCGCTACCCGCCATCAACCGGGCGATGTTGGAGCGGTGGCGCCACAGCACCAGCGCCGCCATCACGACACCCGCAACGATAAAATCGGAGTAGCCGAGCGCCCACGCGGCCAGCGGCGCGGAGATTGCCGCGCTCATCCCCGCGACCGACGAAATGCGCAGCACCGCGAGCAGGCCGAGCCACACCACGGCAAATACCAGCCCCAGGGGCCACGCCAGGCCCAGGACGACGCCCATCATCGTCGCGACCCCCTTGCCGCCGTTGAAACGCAGCCAGACCGGGTAGCAATGGCCCGCAACCGCGCCGATGGCCGCCAATGGCACAGCCTCCGGCCAGAGCGCCCCCGCGATGAGCACGGCGCAAAGCCCTTTCAACAGATCGAGCAGCAATGTCGCCGCGGCCAGCCCCTTGCGCCCGGTGCGCAGGACATTCGTGGCCCCCGTGCTGCCCGATCCGATCTCGCGCAGGTTCCCCGCCCCCGTCACGCGGGTCAGCACGATGCCCCACGGTATCGAGCCCAGCAGATAGCCGAATGCGGCCGCGAAAATTGCATGTGCGGACATGATGGTGTCAACGGGCCTCCCTGCCGGTTCGCGTTTCGCATAGGCGCTGCCCGGGCAAGGCTCAAGCGCCCGGCTTGCAAAAGGTGAGCCGCGCGGCGATAGGGCGGCACCATGGCAACCGCCCCCTTACCGACGCCCGACATGCGCGGCGATGCACCCGTTCTGATCTTCGATTCAGGGGTGGGCGGTCTCACCGTGCTCGACGCGCTGCGCCGCGAAATGCCGGACATGCCGGTGATCTATGCCGCCGACAATGGCGGGCTGCCCTATGGCGAGAAGAGCGAGGCCGAAATCGCGGCGCGCGTGGCGGGGCTGCTCGGCCGCATGGCGGAGCGGTTCCGGCCCCGGCTCGCGTGTATCGCGTGCAACACCGCCTCCACCATTGCGCTGGGCATGGTGCGCGACGTGCTCAACATCCCCATCGTGGGCACGGTGCCTGCGATCAAGCCTGCCGCCGCCCTGACGAAGACTGGCACCATTGCGCTGATCGGGACGGAGGCCACGATCCGGCAGGGCTATGTCGACCGGCTGGAGCAGGAATTTGCGCAAGGCTGCACGCTGATCCGGCTGGCCGCGCCGGAGCTTGTGAGCCTTGCCGAAGGCAAGTTGCGCGGCGCGCCGGTCGATGGCGCGGCGATCGTCAACCTCGCCAACCGGCTGCGCGAAATGGCGGACATGCGCGGGGCCGCGCCGATCGATACGCTGGTGCTCGCCTGCACGCATTTCCCGCTGCTGCGCGATGAATTGCGCGCCGCATTCGGCGGGGATGTCGCGCTGGTGGACGGCGCGGATGGCATCGCGCGGCGGATCGCGTTTCTGACCAAGGCTCAACCGATGACGCGAACCCGGCCCGACACCGCGGTTTTCACGCGCGAGGACGCCGATCTTGCCCGTCTTTATCCCACCTTGCGCATGCGCGGGTTGGAGAAATTCGAAATTCTGTCATAGAAGCGCAGGCATGATGGGGGCGGGGTTCATCGCGTAATGGCTTTTGGGCGGAAAAGACGCTTGGCGCGCAGGCTGTTCTGGGTCGTGGCCGCGCTGTTCCTGGGACTGTACTGGTATCTTCTGCTCGACGGGCGCGCTGACGGCGATGCGCCGGCGCCCCGGATCGACATCTCCCGCCTGCGCGAGCTTTCGGAGGCGGTACCCGGCGCCGCGCCCACCGACATCGTCGCCTATGTCACCGCGGTCGATCGCAAGCCGGGCAATCTGCTCGTCGCGGGATCGGGCTTTCACGCGCCGCACGTCGCCGCCATCGGTTACGCCATCAACTATGCCAGTCAGCCGGCAATCGTCATCGACGCCGCCATGGACGAGAGCGCCGCCATCGCGCAGGATGTCGAGGGATATTCCGCCACCCGCCGGGCCGAGCTCGACCGTAGGATAGAGCAGGCCTCCACGATACTCCTGACCGGAACCGGCCCGTTCTACGCATCGGGGCTCCCTACGCTGCGCAGGGCGCGGCTGGGCGAAGCGCAAGCCCGTGCGCTGCGCGCCCAAATCCCGGCGGACACGGAGCGGGAGCAAATGCCGAACCTGCTCCCCGACGATCGGCCCAGCGCCATCGCACCGGGCATCGTGTCGATCCCCGCCCCGGGCTTCGATGCCGCGACCCGCATGATCTATGTCCGGATGATCAGCGGGCGCGAACTGCTCTTTACCGGTCCGAATGCCCCCATCGCGCGGGCCTGGCATGCACAGAAACCACCGGCGCGCATCGTCACCGACATGCTCGAAAATCGCGATCGCGCCGCCATGCGCGGCTGGTTGCAAGTGATTGCCGACCTCAAGCGGCAGGCCCCGGACCTGATCGTGATAGCCGGCAACGACATCGATACGCTGGAACGCGAAATTCAGAACAGCGATGCCGCGCTCGGCCTGTTGCGCTACGGATTGCGGCAGCCGGGCATTTTCGTCCCCCCCGGCGAGGACTGATCTTCGCCCGTTTCGGATCAAAATGCCTTTTGCATGGGTGGGCGCAATCGTCTATGGGCGATGCCAAGCAATCTGTCCTGCCCCCGGCAGGCGCGATTTTTCGCGCGTTTGGGTGCGCCGTTTGACAGGTCGGTTGCAACGACGAAGTCTTGAGGCCGACGGGACCCGAAGCGTGAATTACGACCAGATTTTCGATCAGGCAATCGACCGCCTCCATTCCGAGGGGCGTTACCGGGTCTTCATCGACATCCTGCGCAACAAGGGCGCCTACCCGAATGCGCGGTGCTTTGCCGGGCACAACGGGCCCAAGCCGATTACCGTGTGGTGCTCGAACGACTATCTCGCCATGGGGCAGCACCCCAAGGTGGTCGAGGCCATGGAAGAGGCGCTGCACGATGTCGGCGCCGGTTCCGGGGGCACCCGCAACATCGGCGGCAACACCCATTACCACGTCGATCTGGAACGTGAGCTGGCCGACCTCCACGGCAAGGAACGCGCGCTTCTTTTCACCAGCGGATATGTCTCCAACGACACGACGCTGTCCACGCTGGGCAAGCTGCTGCCGGGCTGCGTGATCTTTTCGGACGAGCTCAACCATGCCAGCATGATCGCCGGCATCCGCAATTCGGGCTGTGAGAAGCGCGTGTGGCGGCACAACGACCTCGCCCATCTGGAGGAGCTTCTCGCCGCGGAGGATGAGAACACGCCGAAGCTGATCGCCTTCGAATCGGTGTATTCGATGGATGGCGACGTGGCGCCGATCCACGCGATCTGCGACCTCGCCGACAAATATAACGCGCTGACCTATATCGACGAGGTTCACGCCGTCGGCATGTACGGACCGCGCGGTGGCGGCATCTCCGAACGGGACAAGGCCGCCGACCGTATCACCATTATCGAGGGGACGCTGGGCAAGGCGTTCGGCGTTATGGGCGGATATATCGCGGCGGATGAAAAGATCGTCGATTGCATCCGCTCCTACGCACCGGGTTTCATTTTCACGACGTCGCTGTCGCCGGTGCTCGTCGCGGGCGTTCTGGCCTCCGTCCGCCATTTGAAGGGCAGCAGCACCGAACGCGACGCGCAGCAGGCCGCTGCCGCCACGCTGAAGACGATGTTCCGCAATGCCGGACTTCCGGTGATGGACAGCACCACGCATATCGTGCCGCTCATGGTGGGCGACCCGGTCAAGGCGAAGAAGATCAGCGATATATTGCTCGCCGAATATGGCGTCTATGTGCAGCCGATCAATTTCCCGACCGTGCCGCGCGGGACGGAACGTCTGCGCTTTACCCCCGGCCCCGCCCATGACGAGGCGATGATGCGCGACCTGACCAAGGCTCTCGTGGAAATCTGGGACCGGCTGGAAATGCGGCTGGCTGCCTGATCACGCGGGCGCGCTCCGTGCGGTGCCGCGTCAATCCGTAACCGGCAATCGCCATGGCGGATCCCGCCGGTTGACGCCCGCATGGAAGATGCACAGCCGATTGCCCGCAGGATCGCGCAGCCGTGCTTCGCGCCAGAGCCAGGGCTGATCCACCGGATCGCTTTCGAACACGATGCCGGCGGCGCGCAGGCGTGCCACCACCGCATCCACGTCGCCCACCTCGAAATAGATCATCGGGCCGGTTTCGGGCACCTCATCCTGCACATGCACCGATAGTGTGGCATCCCCCTCCGGCATGTCGAAGCGGGCATATTCCTCCCGCGCCGATACAATCAGCCGGAGGCCCAGGCGGGTGTAGAAATCGACGCTCTGCCGGAAATCGGTGGCGCCGACGGTGACCTGATTCAAGCGCACGCGCGCGCCTTCGGGCGGGACGCCGCAGCATCCCGCCCGCAGTGATTATCGCAGGCTGACCACATTGTCCGACACGCGCGGATCGGTACGGTCGCCGCGGTAAAGGCTCGCCATCGGCTCATCGCTGACCGTCTCCACAGGACCGGTGCCGAAGCCGTTGAACCCGGTCCGCATCGCCGCGCCATAGGCGCCGAGCATGCCGATCTCGATATAGTCGCCCGCATCGATCCCGGCAGGCAGGTTGAACGGCCCTTCCATGAAATCGGCATCGTCGCATGTCGGGCCGTAGAACGCGAAATCGGCCATTTCCGCACCCTCGACCGGTTCGGCGACCTGCCGCACGGGAAAGCGCCAGCCGATATGCGCGGCATCGAACAACGCGCCATAAGACCCATCATTGATGTAAAGCTCGTTCCCGCGGCGCTTTTCCACCCGCACGATCATCGAGTTGTATTCCGCACACAGCGCGCGGCCCGGCTCGCACCAAAGCTCCGCGTTGTAGGCGATCGGCAATGCGTAGAAATGCCGGTGGATGATCGCGAAATAATCGTCGAGCGGCGGCGGCTCCATACCCGGATAGATCGAAGGGAAGCCCCCGCCGACGTCGATCATGTCGATCAGCACCGCAGCCTCGGCAATGGCGGCGCGCACGCGCTCCAGCGCCTGCACATAGGCGAAGGGCGTCATGGCCTGGCTGCCGACGTGGAAACATACGCCAAGCCAGTCCGCGACCTGCCGCGTGGCCTGCAACAGCGCAGGGGCATCGGCCAGCTCGGCACCGAATTTGGAGGCGAGCGAAAGCTCCGAATATTCCGACGACACGCGCAGTCGCACGCACAGGCGCAGATCCTTCGCATCCTTCGTCGCGGCGCGGATCTTCTCCAACTCCTCGATCGAATCGAGGCTGAAGGTCTTGCAGCCATGCTGGAAATACGCCTCCTCGATCGCGCGGGCGGTCTTGACCGGGTGCATGAAGCACAGCGTCGCCTCCGGCAGCGTTTCGCGCACGAGCCGGACCTCGGCAATGCTGGCGACGTCGTAATGGGTCACGCCCCCGTCCCACAGCACGCGCAGGAGATCGGCGGACGGGTTTGCCTTTACCGCGTAGAGCACCTTGCCGGGGAATTTATCGACAAAGAAACGCGCCGCGCGCCGCGCCGCATGCGGGCGGTTGAGAATGACGGGTTCGTCCGGAGCGGTGTCGCGAACTACAGCCAGTGCGTCAGGATGGATGGACAATTCAAGGGACCCCCAGGACGGTAATTGCACAAAAAGCTGCCTTGCGGTTTGGAAGTCCCCATGGGGCAGCGGGGGGCGGATATAGGCAGTGGTGCATGAACTGCAAGTGAAATCCGCGCGGATGATTTACAAGCGCGCACCGGCCCAGCCGCAGCACGCAAGCGACGAGCGGTCAGCTCAGCCTGTCGCGAAAGGTTTCGTAGCCGAAATCGCGAATCTTTTCCAGTGCATCGGTCTCGCTGTCCCAGAGCCAGATGGAGGGCAGCGGCACGCCGTTGAACGTGTTGGTCTTCACCATCGAGTAATGCGCCTGATCGAGGAAGGCGATGCGCTGCCCCGCCTCGTTCGGCACGGGCAGGTGATAGTCGCCGATGACATCGTAGGCCAGACAGCTCGGCCCGCCGAGGCGCACGGGCGCACCCGCCCCGCCCTCGTGCAGCATGGCGGGGCGGTAGGGCGCCTCGATCACGTCGGGCATGTGGCATGTCGCGGAAATGTCGGTGATCGCAATCGGCATCTCATTCTCGCCAGAATCGAGGATCGTGCCGACGAGAATCCCGGCGTCGAGCGCGACCGCCTCACCCGGTTCGATGATGATTTCGGCGCCGGTATCCTCCGCCGCATCGCGCAGGAATTCGACCAGCTCCTCGCGCTGATAATCGGCGCGGGTGATGTGGTGCCCGCCGCCCATGTTGATCCATTTGAGCTGTCCGAACCACGGTTCGATCGCATCGAAGACCTTGTCCCAGGTCTTCAGCAGCGGCTCGATATCCTGCTCGCACAGATTGTGGAAATGGATGCCGTCGATCCCCTCCATATGCTCTTCGGTAAGCTGATCGATGGGGAAGCCGAGCCGCGAGCCGGGGCTCGACGGGTCGTAGCGCGGTACTTCGCCGGTCGGCACCTGCGGGTTGAGGCGCAGGCCGACGTCGAACGCGCCGCCCGTGCTGCGCGCCTGTTCGAGGATGAGGCCCGCCCGCATATGTTGTGCCGGGGAGTTGAAGATGACGTGGTCGGACAAGCGGCACACCTCCTCCAGCTCGTCCGGGCGGTAGGCGGCGGAGTAGGTGGTGATCTCGCCGTCGTAGAATTCGGACGCCAGCCGCGCCTCCCACAATCCCGAGGCGCACACCCCGTCGAGATATTCGCCGATGATGGGCGCGGTCGACCACATCGAGAACGCCTTGAGCGCGGCGAGCACCTTGCACCCCGCCGCATCGCGAATATCGGCGAGGATCCGGCAATTTTCGCGCAGCTTCGCCGCGTCCACGACGAAAGCCGGGCTATCTACCCGGTTGAGGTCGAAATGCGCGAACGCACCGGGATCGCCTGCCCTGGTTTCCATCGAAATGCCCCGTCAATCCACGCAGATGGCGCGCACGGCGGCGCCATCGACAACCTCGGCATAGCAGCCGAACAACGCATCGTCCGCCTGGCATTCGCCGACGACGCCGGTCATGCCGGCATCGGGTTCGGTGACGCACTTGCCATCGCATTGCTGATTATCGGTGCAGCTTTGCCCCGCATCGGCATAGGGATGCACGCAGGTTTCGAACTGCCCCCGCCCGCGCCTGTCGACATATCCGCCCGACGCCTCGCACGCGGCGGGGTCGATATGGCGCGGATTGGCGACCGACTGCGGCTCCGAAACCGGCGCCGGATCGGCCGGCACCTCCGCCACAGGCGCCGGGGCGCAGGCCGCCATCGCCAGCGCAAGTCCGATGGTCGCGAAACCGCGCATCAGAATTCCAGCGGGCCGGACAGTTCCTCGACCTCCCACGGCAGGCCGTTTTGGGCCAGCATGTCGAGGAAGGGATCGGGGTCGAACTGCTCCATGTTGAACACGCCCGCGCCGTCCCACTTGCCGGTCAGCATCATCGCCGCACCGACCATCGCGGGCACGCCGGTGGTATAGGACACGGCCTGGTTGCCGGTTTCCTCGAACGCCTTTTCATGGTCGCAGATATTGCGGATATAGAACGTCTTTTCGCCCAGCCCGTCCTTCGCCTCGCCGGTGGCGATGTCGCCGATATTGGTCTTGCCCTTGGTGGTGGAGCCAAGGCTCGACGGTTCGGGCAGCACGGCCTTCAGGAATTGCAGCGGGATGATCTCCTTGCCCTCGTACATGACGGGGTCGATGCGCGTCATGCCCACGTTCTGAAGCACGGTGAGGTGCTTGATATACTCATCCCCGAAGGTCATCCAGAAGCGCGCACGTTCCATTTCCGGCACGAATTTGGCGAGGCTTTCCAGCTCCTCGTGATACATCATATACATCGTCTTTTCGCCGACCTCGGCAAAATCGAAGGTCTGCTTCACGCCCATCGCCGGGGTTTCGACGAACTGCCCGTTCTCCCAGTGGCGGGTCGGCGCGGTCACTTCGCGAATGTTGATCTCGGGATTGAAATTGGTGGCGAAGGCCTGCCCATGGTCGCCGCCGTTGCAATCGAGAATGTCGAGCAGGCGAATCGTGTCGAGGCGGTGTTTCTTGAGCCACATGGCGAACACGCTGGTCACGCCCGGATCGAAGCCGGAGCCGAGCAGCGCGGTCAGCCCAGCCTTCTCGAAACGCTCGTGATATTCCCACTGCCATTTATATTCGAACTTCGCTTCCTCGCGCGGTTCGTAATTGGCGGTGTCCATGTAATCGACGCCCGCGGCAAGGCACGCATCCATGATCGCCAGATCCTGATACGGCAGGGCGAGGTTCACGACGAGCTTCGGGCCGACCTCGTTGATGAGAGCGGTGGTCGCCGCGACATCGTCGGCGTCGATCTGCCGGGTCGCGATGTCGACGCCGGTGCGGTCCTTCACGCTTTCGGCAATGGCGTCGCATTTGGAAACCGTGCGACTGGCAAGGGTGATATCGGTGAAGATATCCTTGTTCATTGCCATCTTGTGCACCGCGACACTGCCGACGCCGCCCGCACCGATCACCAGAACCTTGCTCAAACCCGATCTCCTGTTACCAATTCACAGGGCCATGTCCGGCCCGGATACCGACCCGAAGGCCGTCCATGCCCGCCCATATAGGGGCTATGGCCATTATCGAAAGGGTCAATGCGCCGCGCGCGACCCCGGCGCCGAAAAGGAAAGCGATGAACGGATTGGATACGCAGATACTCGTGCCCGCGGCGGTGCTGCTGGTGTGGACGATGGCCGTGATGGCGTGGATGATGGCAGGCCGCATGGCGAGCTTTCGCGTGAACAAGGTGTCGATGGGGCGCCTGCCGCGCGGTTTCCGGGCGAGCGATGCCGGCGACACGCTGTCGGGCCGGCGCGAATGGCCCGCGCATAACTACATGCATCTGATGGAGCAGCCGACGGTCTTCTACCCCTGCGTCATCCTCCTCGCGCTGGGCGGATATGGGGCGTTCGACGTGGTGGCGGCGTGGGTGTACGTCGCGTTGCGCGTGGCGCATTCGCTGTGGCAGAACCTCGTCAATACGCTGCCGGTGCGTGCCGCGCTGTTTATGGCGGGCAGCATCGCGCTTTTCATCCTCACGATACGTGCGCTTCTCGCGCTTATTTCGTGAAATAGCTCGCCAGCTCGACATGGCTGGACCAGCGGAACTGCCCCACCGGGCGCAGATTCTGTAACGTCCAGCCCGCGGCGACGAGCGCGGCCGCATCCTTTGCCCAGCTGCTCGGATTGCAGCTGATGTAGCAGATGCGCGGCACCTGGCTTTCGCACAACCGCTCCACCTGCTCGCGCGCGCCGGCACGCGGCGGGTCGAGCAGGACGGCGTCGAAACGATTGAGCTCGTCCGTCATCAACGGGTTGCGGAACAGGTCGCGATGCTGCGCAAAGACCGGGCGCCGGTGCAGATCGGCGCCCTGCTTGCACGCAAGATGCAGGTCGCGCGCCGCTTCGGCTGCGAGCACTTTCGCATCCCCGGCCAGCGCGAAGGCAAACGTGCCCAGCCCCGAAAACAGATCCGCCATGCGCGTCGCGCCAGCAAGGTAGTCGCGGGCGGAGGCCACGAGCGCCGCCTCCCCCGTGCGGGTGGGTTGCAGGAACGCGCCCGGCGGCATCGCGACCGGCACGCCCGACAGCGTAACCGTCACCGGCTCCGGCTCCCAATGCGTTTCCGGGCCATACCCATCGTCGAGCGTGAGCCGCGCCAGGCCATTCTCCTGCGCAAAGGCGATCATGCCCTCCGTCTCGGCGAGGCCTTCGGGACGCCAGCCCTTGATCCCGCAATCGACACCCTGATCGGTGAGGGTGAGATGCACGTCGCAGGCAAGCTTTTTCCGCCCCAGCCCGGCGATCAACCGGCGCAGCGGGTCGATGATCGCGAAAAGCGCCGGCTCCATCACCTCGCATTGTTTCATGTCGACGGTACGGTGCGTGCGCGCGGCCTTGAACCCGATGCGGACCTGCCGGCCCTTCGCCTCGGCATGAAGCGTGGCGCGGCGGCGGCTTCGTGCAGGGGACAGGACGGCGGGCTCCATGATGGCGGGGGAAAGGCCCTGCCCCTAGGCCGCGTTGGCGACGCGCGCGGTCACGAAATCGGACCAGCTTTCCTCGTCCAGCTGTTGGAGCTGGCACCCGCCGCATTCGGGGAAATGCCGGCATGGCGGGGTCTGGTGATGCGGGCCGGGCACGATCGTGCCATCGGCGGTGACCGCGTCGCCGGGGGCGGTGAGCGCGATGTGTCGCCCCGATGGGGTCACGCCATCGCCCTTCGCCGCGATGCGCAGGATGGTTTCGGATTCGGTGGGGTCGGTGTGTTCCATTACGCCCCGCCCTTACAGCGCGGCGGCCACCGCGTCTTGCACTGATTGCGCGAGCATGGCGGCGGTGAATGCCGGCCCCGCATGGCGCGCAGCTTCCCCGTGGAGCCAGACGGCCTGCATCGCGGCGTCCCACGCCTGTCCCGTCACGCCGAGCCGGGCGGCCACGATCCCCGCCAACACGTCACCGCTGCCCGCCACCGACAGCCAGCTTGTCGCCGACGGCGCAAAGGCGAGCCGCCCCTGCGGCGTGGCGATGACCGTATCCGGCCCCTTTGCAATGACGAGCGCATCCATCTCGGCAGCGAGCGCGAGGGCGCGTTCGGGCTTCGACCCCTCACCCGCCAATCCGAACAGGTCTTCGAGCCCGGAAAGCTCGCCTTCGTGCGGTGTCACGATCAGCGGCGAAGCCCGGCGCGTCATCATCGCTAGCCGCAGCATGACCAGAGCATCGGCGTCGAGGACCGTCGGCCGGTCGGCGGACAGCACCTGACCCAAACGTTCGCGCGCATCGGCATCGCGGCCCAGACCCGGCCCGATGAGCAGCGCGGCCACGCGTTCGTCGCCGATCTCCCGCCCGAGCGAAACATCGCCCGGCGCCTTCATCGTGACGAGATCGGCGGGCGCATCGACGATGCGGCGCTGCGAGAGCAGTTTGACATAGCCCGCCCCGGCCAGCCCCGCGGCCCGCGCGGCCAGCATCCCTGCGCCGGGCATCTGCCCACCCACGACAGCGATCAGCCCGCGCCGATATTTGTGCGCATCCATCGCAGGCGCCGACAGCCGCGGTTTTTCCACCAGCAAGGCCCGGCCATCGGCCCGCTCCACCCCGATATCGATCAGGCGGACCATGCCCCAATGCGCCATTGCCGGCATCAGATAATGCGCCCGTTTCCACGCCCCCAGCGCGATGCACAGATCATAGCGAGGCAATTCATCGGCGAGCAGCGCCCCGTCATCGGCGCCGATCCCGCTCGGCAAATCCACAGCGACAAGCCGGTCGTGCCGCGAAGCCAGACCGATCAGCATATCCTGAAGCTCGTCGGACAGACGGCGATTGAGCCCGCTCCCGAACAGGCAATCGACCAGCACGTCGCCCTTCGCAGCATCGGGTTCGAGGCGCGGCGCATCGCACGCCGCCGCCGCACGGCGGGCCGCATCGCCGCCCGGCTCCATCGCCGCCACGACCGCGACCCGGTGCCCCCATTCAAGGAGCGCGCGCGCGATGACATAGCCATCGCCGCCATTGTTGCCCGGCCCGCACAGCACCGTGATCGCCGCCCCCGGCGCCATCCGCCGGATGAGATGCGCCGCACCGCGCCCGGCCCGCTGCATCAAGGTGTCGACATCGCTGCCGCCCGCAATCAGCCGTTCCTCCGCGCTGCGCATCTGCGCAACGCTCAGCACCTGCGCGCCCACATTGTGCATGGACGTCAATCCTTGCGCCGGCGCTCGAGGGCGGAAAGATCGCGCACCGCCCCGCGTGCCGCGCTCGTCGTCATCGCGGCATAGGCCTTGAGCGCGGTCGAAACGCGGCGCGGGCGCGGGTGGGAGGGCATCCACGCATCGTCGCCCTTCTCCTCCATCGCGGCGCGACGATGGGCGAGCGTCGCCTCGTCGACCTGCAATTCGATGGTGCGTTCGGGAATGTCGATGGCGATGATGTCGCCCTGCTCGACGAGCCCGATATTGCCGCCCTCCGCCGCCTCCGGGCTGGCATGGCCGATGGACAGGCCCGACGTGCCGCCCGAAAAGCGCCCGTCGGTAATCAGCGCGCAATCGGCGCCCAGACCCTTCGATTTCAGATAGCTCGTGGGGTAGAGCATTTCCTGCATCCCCGGTCCGCCGCGCGGCCCTTCGTACCGGATGACGACGACGTCGCCCTTCACCACCTTGCCCGCGAGGATGCCGGTGACCGCGGCTTCCTGGCTTTCGAAAACCTTGGCCGGGCCGGTGAATTTCAGGATGCTTTCATCCACGCCCGCCGTTTTCACGATACAGCCGTCGCGCGCGATATTGCCATAGAGCACGGCGAGGCCGCCATCCTTGCTGAACGCGTGTTCGGCGCTGCGGATGACGCCGGTTTCGCGGTCGAAATCGGGGTCCCAGCGGCGATCTTGAGAAAAGGCGGTCTGCGTCGGGACACCGCCCGGCGCGGCAGAGTAGAAGCTGACGACCCCGGGCGACGGATCGCGCGCGATGTCCCACCGGTCGAGCGCGTCGGCCATTGTGCGGCTGTGCACGGTCGGCAGATCGGTGTGGAGAAGCCCTGCGCGGTCGAGCTCGCCCAGGATGGCCATGATGCCGCCGGCGCGGTGCACGTCTTCCATGTGGACGTCGTCCTTCGACGGCGCGACCTTCGACAGGCACGGCACGCGGCGCGACAGCCGGTCGATATCGGCCATGGTGAAATCGACCCCCGCCTCGTGCGCGGCGGCGAGCAGGTGCAGCACCGTATTGGTCGAACCGCCCATCGCGATGTCGAGGCTCATCGCGTTTTCGAATGCGCCGAACCCGGCGATGGAGCGGGGCAGGACGCTATCGTCGTCCTGCTCGTAATAACGCTTGCACAGGTCGACGGCGGTACGGCCCGCCTCCCGGAACAGCTTTTCCCGGTCGGCGTGGGTGGCGAGCAGCGACCCGTTGCCCGGCAGCGACAGGCCGAGCGCCTCGGTCAGGCAATTCATCGAATTGGCGGTGAACATCCCGCTGCACGACCCGCAGGTTGGACAGGCGGAGCGTTCGATGGCGGTCACGTCCTCGTCGCTGATCCGGTCGTCGGCGGCGGCGACCATCGCATCGACGAGGTCCAGCGCCTTTTCCTTGCCGTCGATCACGACCTTGCCCGCCTCCATCGGCCCGCCCGACACGAACACGACCGGGATATTGAGCCGGAGCGCCGCCATCAACATGCCGGGCGTGATCTTGTCGCAATTGGAGATGCACACGATCGCATCGGCGCAATGGGCGTTGACCATGAACTCGACGCTGTCGGCGATGAGGTCGCGGCTCGGCAGGGAGTAGAGCATGCCATCGTGCCCCATGGCGATGCCGTCATCGACCGCGATGGTGTTGAATTCCTTGGCGACGCCGCCCGCATCCTCGATCTCGCGCGCGACGAGCTGCCCCAGATCCTTCAGATGCACGTGCCCCGGCACGAATTGCGTAAAGCTGTTGGCGATGGCGATGATCGGCTTACCGAAATCATCGTCCTTCATGCCGGTCGCCCGCCACAAACCGCGCGCCCCTGCCATGTTGCGGCCATGGGTGGTGGTGCGGGAACGATAGGCAGGCATGGGTATCTCCGTCGGTTGCGCTTGGCGCCCCCCTACATCACCATGTCCTATAGCTTAAGCAAGAAATGCTTGGGGCGGGCGCTTAATCCAGCATCAAAGCTACGCGATTGGCGATGTCGGCGATCAATCCTGCCCAGCGTTGCTGCCCCGCGGCGGTGGCGATATGGTCCTGCCGCACCTCGATCGCGAGATAGTCGCGGCCCTTCGCCTCCGCATGTCGGTTCATCGTGGCGTTCAATACGCGCCCGGAATAAGGCTCGTTATCGCCGACATTCATCCCCTGCGCCCGGAACATGGCAATGGCGCGCAGGGCCGGCTCGCTGTTTTCGTTATAGAGCAGACCGACGTCCCAGGGGCGTTCCTCCTCCGGATCGCTCTCCAGTTTCGGCGTGAAACTGTGCAGCGACACGATCAGCCGCGGGTCCGCCGCATCCAGCCATTGCGCCAGCGCATCGTGATAGGGCCGGTAATACAGCGCCACGCGCCGGTCCCGATCCGCGCCGATATTGCCCGCGATCAGGTGCCCGTCGCTTTCGACCGGGATCAGCTTTTCGTGGTCCTCCTCCCGGTGAAGGTCGATGACGAGACGGCTGATCGTGGCGAGATGCGCGGGAATGTCGTGCCGGCGGGCCATGCGTTCGGCCACGCCCTCCACCCCGATATCGACGGCGATGTGCCGTTTCATCAAGTCGGACCCGATGCCCAGCGGAATATCGTCCGGCACCGCGGTTCCGGCATGGTCGGCGACGAGCACGATGCCGCCGCGCGACGGCGTGCCGACCTGGCGATAGGGGGTAAGGCTCAACGCAGGCATCCTTCCATCTGCCACCAGCCCGGATGGGCGGCGGCGAGCTTGCGGGCGGCATTTTCGCGGCCACGCATGTCGTCATATAACGCAAAACAGGTCGCACCCGATCCCGACATCCTGACGACAAACGCATCGGTTTCGCGCAAGGCCGCCAGCACATCGGCGATTTGCGGGCACAGCGCGACCGCGCCCGGCTCCAGATCGTTGCGCCCCGCCATGGCGATCGCGCGGACGCCGCCATCGGGCATGGCGCCGCGATCGCGCCCGTCCCAGCGCGCAAACACCGGCCCGGTCGCCAACGGCACCCGCGGATTGACGAGCAGCACCGGCGTTCCGGCAAGGTCACTCTCCACCATTTCGAGCTCGGTTCCGGTCCCCCGCCCGATGCAGGTCCGGCTCTCCACACAGGCCGGCACGTCGGCGCCGAGGCGCGCGGCCTTCTCCTGCCAGCCATTGGGCAGGCCATGCGCATCGCGCACCATGCGAAAGATCGCGCCCGCATCGGCCGATCCGCCGCCCAGCCCCGCCGCCACCGGCAGCCGTTTTTCAAGCGTCACGTCCCACCCCGCCCCATGCGGGAGGCGGGAGAGCGCCTGCGCGACGATATTGCCGAACGGATCGGTCAGCGCGCCCGCGAATTCGCCCGTCGTCGTCAGCCGGTCGGCCCCTGCCCCGCGCGCGGTCAGCCGGTCGCCATCGTCGACGAAGGCGAACAGCGTTTCAAGCTCGTGATAGCCATCCTCGCGCCGCTTGCGGACATGCAGCGCGAGGTTGATCTTGGCAAAAGCGGTCCCGGCAAGCGCCACGCGTCAGGCGCCCCGCTCACATGTTCGGATAGTTCGGCCCGCCGCCGCCCTCCGGCGTGACCCAGTTGATGTTCTGCGTCGGATCCTTGATGTCGCACGTCTTGCAATGGACGCAATTCTGCGCGTTGATGACGAATTTCGGATCGCCCTCCTCGACACCGACGTATTCATACACGCCCGCCGGGCAGTATCGCGCGGCAGGTCCGGCGAAGACCGGCAGGTTGATCTTTACCGGCACGTCCGGATCGGTCAGCTGCAAATGGCAGGGCTGATCCTCGGCATGGTTGGTGTTGGACAGGAACACGCTCGACAAACGGTCGAAGCTGATGACGCCGTCGGGCTTGGGATATTCGATGGGCTTGTAAAGATCGGCACGCTGCAATTGCTCGCAATCGCGGTGGTGCTTCATCTTGACGGGAAGCCCGATCTTCAACGTGCGCATCCACATGTCCGCACCGGCGAGGATGGTGCCGAGCGAACCGCCGAATTTGGCGACGGCGGGTTCGGCGTTCTGCACCTTCTTCAATTCCTCGGCGATCCAGCTCGACCGCAGGTTCGCTTCGTATTCCGAAACCTCGTCATGTTCGCGGTCGGCGGCAATGGCGTCGGCCATGGCTTCGGCGGCGAGCATGCCCGATTTCATCGCGGTATGGCTGCCCTTGATCCGCGGCACGTTGACGAAACCCGCCGCACAGCCGATGAGCGCGCCGCCGGGGAAGCCGAGCTTCGGCACCGATTGCCAGCCGCCTTCGTTGATCGCCCGCGCGCCATAGGACACGCGCTTGCCCCCTTCGAGCAGCGGACGAATATCGGGATGCTGCTTCCACCGCTGAAATTCCTCGAACGGATGGACGTAGGGGTTTTTATAATCGAGCGCGGTGACGAAGCCGATCGCGACCTGCCCGTTCGCCTGGTGATAGATGAACCCGCCGCCCCAGCTTTCGCTTTCGGACAGGGGCCAGCCCTGCGTGTGGACGACGCGGCCCGGCACGTGCTTGCCCGGCTCGATGTCCCACAATTCCTTGATGCCGAGCCCATAGACCTGCGGCTCGCAATTCGCCTCAAGGTCGTATTTCGCCTTCAGCTGCTTGGTCAGCGAACCGCGCGCCCCTTCGGCAAAGAGCGTGTATTTCGCGTGCAGCTCCATGCCCTGCGCGTAATCGGCCTTGTGGCTGCCATCAGCCGCAACGCCCATGTCGCCCGTCGCCACGCCGCGCACCGCGCCATTGTCGTCATACAGGATTTCCGCCGCGGGAAAGCCGGGGAAAATCTCGACGCCCAGGCCTTCGGCTTTCTCCGCCAGCCAGCGGGACAGATTGCCGAGCGAGCCCGTATAATTCCCCTTGTTCGACAAGAGCGGCGGCATCATCGCATGGGGCATGTTGAATTTCTTGCCCTTGGTCAGGACCCAGTGCCAGTTGTCCGTCACCGGCACCTCGGCCATGGGGCAGCCGTCCTCGCGCCAGTCGGGCAGCAATTCGTCGAGCGCGCGCGGATCGACCACCGCACCCGACAGGATATGCGCGCCGATTTCCGATCCTTTCTCAAGGACGCAGACCTCAAGCGCGTCATTCACCTGTTTCAGCCGGATCGCCGCGGACAGGCCGGCAACGCCGCCGCCGACGATGACGACGTCATAGGGCATGGATTCGCGTTCGCTCATGGGGTCTCGTCCCTTTCAGATCTTTTGTCTTTGCAACTGTTGTGCCCATGGCCTTGATTGCCATTGACGGTAAGGTCAAGAGCGGCAACGGACGGTCTCTTGTAAATTCGTGTAAGGAAAGGCCGTTCCGGTCAAGGCGCTTGTCCCGCCATGCGGCGCGGCGTTATGGGTTCCCCCGCGACGATCGAAAGGCAGGCATCATGACCGATGGCACGGGGCGCCCGCAGGACACAGGCGGCGACGGGGACTGGTCCGCGCTCGCCGCGAGCACAGACGCGTGGTGGGCCGATGCGGGCGTCGATCTTGCATTTGTCGACGATGCGCGCGACTGGCTGGCCGAAGGGGCGGCCAGTGCAAAGCCTGACCCCGCCGCGAAAGACGCACGCCGCCCTGCCCGGCGGCCGGCCCATGCCGATGCGCCGCCGCCGCCGCGCGGCCCCGCCGCCAACGCCGCGCTTCCCGACCGGATCGGCGGCCCGCGCGCGGATTGGCCCGAAAACCTTGAAAATTTTGCCGCGTGGTGGCTCACCGAACGCAGCCTCGATACCGGGCCGGTCGCGCGCCGGGTGCCGCCCGCCGGGCCGAAGGGCGCCGCGGTCATGGTTCTTGTGTGCGAGCCGGAAGCCGCCGATCACGAAGTCCTGCTTTCGGGCAGCGATGGCGCGTTTCTGGACGCGATGCTGCGCGCGATGGGGGTGACGCGGGCCGCGACCTACCGCGCGAGCGTGCTGCCGCGCCATACGCCGGCCGCCGATTGGGAGGCGATGAAGGCCGCGGGGCTGAGCGATGTGCTGCGCCATCATGTCGCGCTCGCCGCGCCCGAACGGCTGCTGGTGTTCGGGCGGGAGGCGCTCGACCTGTTGCAGCCCAGCGAATTTGCCGAGACCGGCGTCGGCAATGTGGCCATCGACGGGGCGGACATTCCGGTGATGGCCGGCTATCCATTGTCCACGCTGGCGCAGCGCGCGCATTTCAAGCGCAACTGGTGGCACCGCTGGCTCGCCTTCTCTCACGAGGGTTGACGGCGCGCGCGGGGCGATTCAAACCGGTGTCGTGGGCTGGGCCGCGAGGATCGGCGCCCGGCAGCGAGAGGGAAACGATGATCGAACGCAATTCCAGATGGCGCCGGCTGGCGATGGCGGCGGTTTTGCCGGCGATGGCCGCGCTCGCGCTGCCGAGCCCGGCCATGGCCAACAGCGCGGCGATTACCATGCCGAACGCAGAGGTGCCGACGCAGCTCAACGCAAACGACCGGCAATATTACGCCACCGTGTTCCGTGCGATCGACGCGCAGGACTGGGCACAGGTGCAGAACCTGCTCAACCGCGGCGATACGAGCGCGCTGCATCAACTCGCGCTGGCCGAATATTATCTGCACCCCAACAGCCCGGCGATCGACCTCGATTCCCTCAACAACTGGCTCGCGATGGGGCGCACGCTTCCGCAGGCGGAACAGATCGGGCGGCTCGCGGTAAAGCGCGGCCTCGGCGCGGAACCCGCGCTTCCGGGGGCGCAGCGGCTGGTGTCGATCCGCGCGCCCGAAAAACGCACGCGCCCGCGCGGCATTTCCGATGGCTCCATGCCCGAAAGCGTGAGCAGCGCGATCCTCGACCGCATCGTCAATGACGATCCCGATGGCGCACGGCAATTGCTGTCGGGTGTGGAGATGACGTTGACCGCCGCCTCCCGCGCCGAATGGCGGCAGCGCGTCGCGTGGAGCTATTATATCGAGAATGACGACCGCACCGCGCTCGCCATGGCGCGGCAGGTGGCCGATGGCGGCAGCGGGCCGTGGGTCGCCGAAGGCTGGTGGGTCGCGGGGCTTTCGGCATGGCGGCTGGGCGATTGCGCGCTTGCGGCGGACGGTTTCGCCCGCGCGGCGCAGGCATCGCAGAACGACGAGCTGACCTCGGCCTCGCATTACTGGGCCGCGCGCGCCTATACCCGCTGCCGTCAGCCCGAAAACGCCGCCCCTGCGTTGCAGAACGCCGCCAATCTGCACGAAACGCTTTATGGCATGCTGGCCTCGGAACAGCTTAATCGCGCGCTCCCCGCACAGGCCGCTGGCGAACCGTTTTCGCAGGACGACTGGCGCCGCCTCTCGGACGAGGCGAATGTGCGCGCGGCCGTCGCCCTCGTCGAAATCGGCCGCGAAGGGCTGGCGGACGAGGTGCTGCGCCATCAGGCCCGCATCGGCGCGCCCGCCGATTATCCCGCGCTGTCCCGGCTCGCCCGCGCATTGGGCCTGCCCGCGACGCAGCTTTACATGGCCTATAACGCGCCGAGCGGGACGCGCGCCGACCCTGCGACCCGGTACCCCGCCGCGAAATGGCAGCCGGTCGAAGGGTGGCGTGTCGATCCCGCGCTGGCCTATGCGCACACCTTGCAGGAATCGAATTTCCGGGCCGATGCGGTAAGCCCCGCACAAGCGGTCGGCCTGATGCAGATCACGCCGATCACGGTGCGCCAACATGCGCCCTCGCTCGGCATGGATGCGGGCCGCGCCGACCTGACCGACCCGGCCACGAACATGAGCTTTGGCCAACGCAATCTCGAAATGCTGCGCGATTCCAGCGGGACGCAGGGGCTGCTCCCCAAGATCATGGCGGCGTATAATGCCGGCCTGTCGCCGATCACGCGCTGGAACACCGAGATCAACGATTACGGCGATCCGCTGCTCTGGATGGAATCGATCCCCTATTGGGAGACGCGGGCCTATGTCGCGATCGTGACGCGCAATTACTGGATGTATCAGCGTCAGCAAAACCGCGATTCCGACGCGCGGGAGGCGCTGGCGCAGAATCTGTGGCCGCGTTTCCCGGGCGTGGCGGGCGCCGATGCGGTATCGATGCAGGGCAAGCCGGTTTTATCGGGAGCGGTTCGTGGCAATTGACGAAACGCGCGCGTTCATACCTGTCCGCATCGCGCTTCTGACCGTATCGGACACGCGCGGGCCGGACGAGGACACGTCCGGCGACATCCTGGCAAAGCGGATCGAGGGGGCGGGCCATATCCTCGCCGACCGCACGATCATGAAGGACGATGCAGCGCTCATCACCGCCGGGTTGCAGATCTGGATCGGGCGGGCGGATGTGGACGCGGTCATCATCACCGGCGGCACCGGCCTCACCGGGCGCGACGTTATGCCAGAGGCGCTAGACCGTGTAAAGACTAAGGACATCCCCGGTTTCGGCGAGCTTTTCCGCTGGCTCAGCTTCAAGACCATCGGGACCAGCACGGTGCAATCGCGAGCCTGCGCGGTGGTGGCGCAATCGACCTATATCTTCGCGCTGCCGGGATCGAACGGGGCGGTGAAGGACGGGTGGGACGGCATTCTTGCCGAACAGCTCGACGCGCGCAACCGCCCCTGCAATTTCGTGCAGCTGATGCCGCGTTTGATGGAACGCTGAAGCTCTGCGGGATCAGTCAGTCGGCGCCACCGGCGCGGCGCGCAGCCTCCGCGTAATGGCGCCGGGCGCCGCCGCCGCGCCGTCTATCGTTGCTATCATCGCGCGATAGGCGCCGAGCACTGCGACACCGTCCGCCGTCACATCCGCGCCTCCGCCGGGCCGCGTGGCGATCAGCGGCTCCGCGAAACAGCGGTTCATCGTATCGACCAGCAACCACGCGCGCCGGTAACTCATCCCCAATGCGCGGGCCGCCGCCGAAATCGACCCCTCCCGCCCGATCGCGTCGAGGAGCGCGGCCTTGCCCGGCCCCATCGCGATGGCATCGCCGCAATAGATCTGAACCTTGATCTTGATGCGCATGTCCCCTCCTGCGTTGCGGGTGCAAATGCACGCTCGACGATCTGTATATGCGTGGATATAGCTTTGCGCCATGCTCCGCGCTCTTTTCGCCCTTTTCGCCTGCGCAATCCTGATGGCGTGCAGCCCTTCGCCCGCCACGGGGCCCGTCGTCCTCGCCGCGTCCAGCATGACCGAGGCGTTGACCGCGGCGGCAGACGAATGGGCCGCGCGCGGACATGCGCGGCCAGTGCTGTCCTTTGCCGCAAGTTCCGCACTTGCCCGCCAGTTGCAGGAGGGCGCGCCGGCGGATCTCTTCGTTTCGGCGGACGAGGAATGGATGGACGTGCTGCAACAAGGGGGGCACATCCGGGAGGAGAGCAGACGCGTTATCGCCGGGAACGCGCTCGTGCTGATCGCGGCCGCGGATACTGCGGATGCCGCGGATACCGGGGCCGTCGATTTGCGCGATCCGGTTGCGCTTTCGAATGCGCTGGGCGGCGCGGGCCGGCTCGCCATGGCGGATCCGTTGGCGGTTCCCGCGGGCCGGTATGGTCGTGCGGCGCTGATGGCGATGAATCTCTGGGACGGAGTGGCGAAGCGCATCGCACCTGCGCAGAACGTGCGCGCCGCGCTCGCGCTCGTGGAGCGGGGGGCCGCCCCACTCGGCATCACCTACGCCACCGACGCCGCCGCATCGGACCGGGTGCGCATCGTGGCGCGGTTTCCGGAATCGAGCCACCCACCAATCCGCTATCCCGTGGCAATTCCCACGCTGTCGCGAGATGGCGATGCGGCGGCGTTCCTCGATTTCCTGACCCGCGCGGAGGGGCAGGCGATCCTGCGCGCCCACGGCTTTACGGCGCCGCGATGACGGCCGCGCTTTCCCCCGCCGAATGGGAGGTCATCGCGCTTTCGCTCAGGGTCAGTGCGGTGGCGATGATGGCCACGCTCCCTCTCGCCTATGCGCTGGCGTGGTTGCTTGCGCGGCGGCGCTTTGCGGGGCGGGTTCTGCTCGATGCCGCGGTGCATCTCCCGCTGGTGGTGCCGCCGGTGGTCACGGGGTGGATACTGCTCATCGTGCTCGGCCCGGCGGGACCGGTCGGGGCTTGGCTGCAAACGCATTTCGGTATTGGTTTCGTGTTTCGCTGGACCGGGGCGGCGGTTGCGGCGGCGGTGATGGCGCTGCCGTTGATGGTCCGGGCGATGCGCCTTTCGATCGAGGCGGTCGACCGGCGTGCCGTCGATGCGGCGCGGACGCTCGGTGCGACGCGGTGGCGTGCGTTTGCAACCGTCACGCTTCCGCTTTCGATGCCGGGCATTCTGGCGGGCGCAGTGCTCGGCTTTGCGCGGTCGCTCGGCGAATTCGGCGCGACGATCACCTTCGTCTCCAACATTCCGGGCGAGACGCAGACGCTCCCCCTCGCGATCTATAGCGGGTTGCAGGTACCGGGGGCGGAGGCGGCGGTGACGCGGCTCGCCATCGTGTCGGTGGTGCTGTCGGTCGGTGCGCTGATGCTGTCGGAATGGCTGATCCGGCGTTCCGGCGCGGGGAATAGCCATGTCCTTTGACGTCGACATCGCCTTTGCGAACGGGGCGGCGGGGGCACCGACGGCGTTGCGCATTGCGAGCGACGCGGCGCTGATCGCGCTCACCGGCCCCTCCGGCGCGGGCAAGACCAGCGCGCTCAACTGCATCGCGGGATTGCACCGGCCGATCCGGGGCCGCATCGCCATAGGGGACGCGGTGCTGTTCGATGGGGCGGCGGGCATCGACCTTGCGCCGCAGCACCGCCGCGCCGGATATGTCTTTCAGGAAAACCGCCTCTTTCCCCATCGCCGCGTGGGCGCCAACCTCATGTATGGCGAGATGCTGCGCGACGAAGGCGAGCGGTGGATCACCCGCTCCGAAGTCGTCGATTTCCTCGGCATCGGCCATTTGCTCGACCGCTGGCCCGCGACGCTTTCGGGCGGGGAGGCAAAGCGCGTTGCCATCGGGCGGGCGCTGCTGTCGGCGCCGCGCTTCCTGCTGCTGGACGAACCGCTCGCCGCGATCGACCCCGCCCGGCGCGACGAAATCCTCACCGTGATCGAGCGGATCCGCGACACGCTGCCGGTGCCCATCCTCTATGTCAGCCACCATCCGGACGAGATCGCCCGGCTGACCACGGTGAATGTCACGATGGGCTGAACGACGCGGCGGGCGCCGGCGGTCACGCCACCAGCTTCAGATCCTGCACCCGTTTCGCCTCCAGCGCGGTCGCCGCGATGCCGTCCACCTCGGCAATCCGGTCGACCAGATCGCCATCGAGCATGAAGCGCCGCCCAAGGCTCATCACCGCCTCGCGCCCCTCGCCCAGTTGGAGCCGGGCGATGACCTCGCCGGTGGCGTCGGCGCCGGTCGGCAGCATCGCGGCCAGTTCCGCCATCGCGTCCGCCCGCGACACCGACAGGCGAAGCACCATGCGCGCCGTGCCCTTCACCTCGGCCAGCGGGCGGGCGCCGCGCACGGTAACGCGCGGCGGCTCGTCGATGCTGGGCCGGTCGAGTTCGACGTTGAGCAGCACGCATTCCCCGCTCGCCGCCCATTTGACGAAGCTGTCGACCAGAGCCTCCTCGAAACAGCTGGCCGAAAACTGGCCCGACTGATCCGAAAAATCGGCCATGACGAAATCGCGGCCCTTGCGCGTCTTGCGCTTGTTCACGCTTTCCACCAGCACCGCCATCACCGCATTGGTGCGGCCCTGCCCGCCGCCACCCGGCCCGCCGACATCGCCCACGGTCAGGCTGGCGTGGGTGCGCGCGCCATTCGCGCCGGCGACCGCGCGCCATTGTTCGACCGGGTGCGCGGCGAAGTAGAACCCGAAATTCTCCCGCTCCTTCGCCATCTGTTCGATCCGGGGCCAGCGTTCGGTCTCCACCATGCGGAGATCCTGCGCGTCTTCCTCCTCCGCCCCGAACAGCCCGGCCTGCCCGCTCGTCTTCTCGCGCGCGGC
Source organism: Croceicoccus sp. YJ47 (assembly GCF_016745095.1). NCBI lineage: Bacteria > Pseudomonadati > Pseudomonadota > Alphaproteobacteria > Sphingomonadales > Erythrobacteraceae > Croceicoccus > Croceicoccus sp. YJ47. Next base: position 2,801,459 of record NZ_CP067087.1, on the reverse strand, counting down.
GGCGTCCGCCACGGCCAGCAGCATGTCCGCATTGGCGATGATCTTCGCCCGGTTCGGCTCCAGCTGGTCGAGTGCACCCGCCGCGGCCAGCCCTTCGAGCCCGCGGCGGTTCATCGCACCGGGCGGCAGGCGGCGGAACAAATCGGCGAGGCTTTCGAACCGTCCGCGGGCAATCCGCTCGTTCACCACCGCGTCCATCGCCTTTTCGCCGACATTGCGAATGCCGGCGAGCGCATAGCGGACCTGGTGCCCGTCCTCGGTCGGCTCGACGGTGAACTCCGCCTCCGAATGGTTGATGTCCGGCCCGGCCAGCGCGACGCCCGCGCGGCGCATGTCCTCGACGAAGATCGACAGCTTTTCCGATTGATGCATGTCGAAACACATCGACGCGGCATAAAATTCGTGCGGGTAATGCGCCTTCAGCCACGCGGTCTGATACGCCAGCAGCGCATAGGCGGCGGCGTGCGATTTGTTGAAACCGTAGCCTGCGAACTTGTCGATCAAGTCGAACAGCTCGTTCGCCTTGCCCTTGTCGATGTCCGACACGCGCTTGCACCCCTCGACGAAACGCTGGCGCTGCGCGTCCATTTCGGCCTGCACCTTCTTGCCCATCGCGCGGCGCAGAAGATCCGCATCGCCGAGCGAATATCCGGCGAGGATCTGCGCGGCCTGCATCACCTGTTCCTGATAGACGAAGATGCCATAGGTTTCGGCGAGAATGCCTTCGAGCTTTTCATGCGGATACTCGATCTCCGCCTGCCCGTTCTTGCGCTGTCCGAACAGGGGGATGTTGTCCATCGGGCCGGGACGATAGAGCGAGACGAGGGCGATGATGTCCTCGAACTTGGTCGGTTTCACGGCGGACAGCGTGCGGCGCATGCCTTCGGATTCCAGCTGAAACACGCCGACCGTATCGCCGCGCTTCAAAAGGTCGAACACGCCCGCATCCTCCCACGACAGCGTGTCGAGGTCGATGGTAATGCCCCGCTGCGCCAGAAGATCGATCGCCTTGCGCAGCACCGACAGCGTCTTGAGCCCCAAAAAGTCGAACTTCACCAGCCCGCTCGATTCCACATGTTTCATGTCGAATTGCGTGACCGGCATGTCGGACCGCGGATCGCGATAAAGCGGGACGAGCTGGCTCAGCGGGCGGTCCCCGATCACCACGCCCGCCGCGTGGGTGGAGGAATTGCGGGGCAAACCTTCAAGCTGACGGGCGAGATCGACGAGCCGCTGCACATCCTTGTCGCGGCGATATTCCCCGGCAAAATCGGACGCGCCATTGAGCGTGCGTTCGAGCGTCCACGGGTCGGTCGGGTGGTTCGGCACCATCTTGCACAGCCGGTCGACATGGCCGTAGCTCATCTGCAAAATGCGGCCGCAATCGCGCAGCACGGCGCGGGCCTTCATCTTGCCGAAGGTGATGATCTGCGCGACATGGTCGTGCCCGTACTTGTTCTGTACATAGCGGATCACCTCGCCCCGCCGGGTTTCGCAGAAATCGATGTCGAAGTCGGGCATCGACACGCGCTCGGGATTGAGGAACCGTTCGAACAGCAGGCCGAGCCGCAGCGGATCGAGATCGGTGATGGTCAGCGCCCACGCCACCAGGCTGCCCGCGCCCGAGCCGCGCCCCGGCCCCACCGGAATGCCATTGTCCTTCGCCCATTTGATGAAGTCGGCAACGATGAGGAAGTACCCCGGAAAGCCCATTCCGGTGATGATCTCGACCTCGAATTTCAGCCGGGCATAATATTCCTCCCGTGCCTCCTCCGACAGATCGGGATAGATCTCGAGCCGCCTGTCGAGGCCGCGCCGCGCATCCTCGGCCAGCGCCTTCGCCTCGCCTTCCTGATCGCCGGCGAGGCTGGGCAGGATCGGCTTGCGATAGGGCGGCATGAAGGCGGTGCGCTGCGCCACGATCAGCGTGTTGGCGGTCGCCTCGGGCAGGTCGGCGAACAGCTCGTGCATGACCGGCGCCGGTTTCACCCACGCATCGCGCGGCGCGCGGGGCCGGTCGGTCGCATCGATATGCGTGCTGTTGGCGATACACAGCAGCGCATCATGCGCGGGGTGGAACGGCGCCTCGTCGAAAAGGGCCGGATTGCTCGCCACCAAAGGCAGGTCGCGGGCATAGGCAAGCGCGATCAGCGCGTCCTCGGCCTCGGCCTCGTTCGGGGCACCGCTGCGCGCGATTTCGATATAGAGCCGGTCGCCGAACAGCGCCTGCAGCCGGTCGCAATAGGCCGCCGCCTCGTCCGCCTGCCCCTCGGACAGCAGGCGGGCGAGCGCCCCTTCCCCCGCGCCGCTCAGGCACAGGAGGCCGCCGGTCCGCCCCTCCAGCATGTCCATGCCGACATGCGGGTCGAGATGAAGAGGCCGGTCGAGATGGGCCGCGCTCACCAGATGGCACAGATTGTCCCAGCCAGTTTCATCCTGTGCGTAGAGCGCGATCCAGTCGATCTGCTCCCGCCCTGGCCGCTGCACCGCGAGGAACGTGCCGATGACCGGCTGCACCCCTTGCGCCTTGCACTCCCCCGCAAAGGGAATCGCGCCGTAAAGCCCGTTTCGGTCGCAGATGGCCACGGCAGGAAAGCCGCGCGCCTTGGCCAGCTTTGCCAGCGCCTTGGGGTCGATCGCGCCTTCGAGCATGGTAAAGCTGGAAAAGACGCGAAGGGGGACGAAATCTGCGTATGCCATCGCGGGATAGATAGCGAAACGCCCGCCCCCATGCGAGGGGGCGGGCGATATTTTCACCCGTTAACGGACCGTGGCGCGATCCGTCGGACGCGGATCAATCGGCCTTCGGAAAATCGTCGTGCCGGGCCAGCGCCAGGATTTCGGGAAGCGTGAAGACGCGATCGCCCGATTTCTGAATCACGAGATGCTCGCGCTCATCCTCCGGCAGGTGGTCGACGAAACGGACCATTTCGGCGAACGTGCCCTCGCGCATCACGTTGAAACCGCGCAGCATGTTGCTTTCATTGCCGTTTGGGCGATTGTGGATCGCGGCGTGATCGTCCCACTCGATCCCGTTGAGATTGGGCGATTCGCCGCGAAAAGTGGTGGGGGAATGGCTCACCTGAGAGATCCTTTGTCAAAACGGTTCGATGGATCAACGCCCCTTAGTCCACCCCGGTTCCGGTTCGCAAGGCGGATTGCCGCGGCTACCCTGCGCGAAGGCGCCCTTCGTGCAGGCGGACGACGCGGTCCATGCGGCGGGCGAGCCGTTCGTTATGCGTCGCGATGAGCGCGGAGCTGCCCTGCCCGCGCACGAGCCGCAGAAATTCCTCCAGCACGCGGTCCGCCGTCGCCTCGTCGAGATTGCCCGTCGGCTCGTCGGCCAGTACCAGCTCGGGCCGGTTGGCGAGCGCGCGGGCGACGGCGACGCGCTGCTGCTCGCCGCCCGAAAGCTGGCTGGGCCGGTGGTCGAGCCGTTGTGACAGGCCCAGCGCGCCGAGCAATTCGTCGGCGCGTGCCTCCGCCTCCCCGCGCGCGCGCCCGGCGACGAGCTGCGGCAGGATCACGTTTTCGCGCGCGTTGAAATCGGGCAGCAGATGGTGAAACTGGTAAACGAAGCCCAGATGTTCGCGCCGCAGCGCCGTGCGCGCATCGCCATTGAGCGCGCTCGCCTCGACGCCTGCAATCTCGATCTTGCCCTTAAACCCGCCTTCGAGCAGGCCGACCGCCTGCAGCATGGTGGACTTGCCCGAACCCGACGGGCCGAGCAGGGCGACGATCTCGCCCGGCATGATGGAAAGCTCGACCCCGCGCAGCACCTCGATCGTGACGCCGCCTTGGGTAAAGCTGCGGCGAAGATCGTGGAGCCGGACGACGGGCGCGGACGGGACGGTATCATTCATAGCGCAGGACCTGCACGGGATCGGTGCTCGCCGCCTTGAACGCGGGGTAGAGCGTGGCGAGGAAGGACAGCACGAGCGCCATCACGACGATGACCGTGACCTCGGCCGGGTCGGTCCGCGCGGGCAGTTCGGTGAGGAAGCGGATCGAGGGATCCCACAGTTCCTGTCCGGTGAACAATTCCATGGCGCGCACCACCGATTGCCGGAATTCGAGCGCGACGAACCCGAGCAGCAGCCCCGCCATCGTGCCCATCGCCCCGATCAGGAAACCGGCGGTGACGAAAATCTTGAGGATGGACCGCCGCGTCGCTCCCATTGTGCGCAAAATCGCAATGTCGCGCGTCTTGGCCCGGACCAGCATGATGAGCGAAGACAGGATGTTGAACACCGCGACCAGCACGATGATCGACAGCACGACGAACATCGCCACCCGCTCCACCGCGAGCGCCTCGAACAGGGAGGCGTTGATCGTTTTCCAGTCGGACACGACCGCGCGCCCGGCGAGCCTTTGCGCGATGGGGGCCATGGTGTCCTCCACCGTGTCGGGATCTTCGGTGAGCACCTCGATCATGCCGATGGAATCGCCGGAGAGGAGCAGCGTCTGCGCATCCTCCATCGCCATCACGACAAAGGAATTGTCGTAATCGTAGATCCCGATTTCGAAGATCGCCCCGATTTCATAGCCGATTTCGCGCGGCACGGTGCCGAACGGCGTCGTACGCCCCTGCGGATTGATGATGGTGATCGTATCGCCGAGCCGCATGCCGAGCGTCTGCGCCAGCCGCGCGCCGATGGCCACCGTATTGGACCCGGCCCGCACACGCGACAGGTCGCCCATCACGTTCTTGTCGGCGAGCCTTGCGATGTCGTCCGGCTCGTTCCCGCGGACCAGCACGGCCTCAACCCGCCCGTTGAACGTGGCGAGCAGCGGCTGCTCGATCAGCGGGGAAGCACGCGTGACGCCGTCCGTTTCGCGCACCTCTTCGAGCACGTCGCGCCAGTTGTCGAGCTTACCGCCATAGGCCTGCACGATGGCATGGCCGTTCAGCCCGACGATCTTGTCCATCAATTCGGCGCGAAACCCGTTCATCACGCTCATCACGATGACGAGCGCGGCCACGCCGAGCATGACCGCCACGAGGCTGATGCCCGCGACGAGCGCGATGAAACGCTCTCCCTTGCCGGGCAGCATGTAGCGTTTGGCGATCGTCCATTCGAAAGGGGAAAGGATCACGAGGGCAGCGGTCCGTGCATGGTGGGAAGGTGCGTGCGCCCCATGAACAGGGCGGCTTTAACGCAAGGTGAAGTAGGCGGTGCCGCCCCGCGTGGCAAGCGTTCCGGTGCAAACGCACCGCTGCGTATAACACACAGGTTGTAATCGAACGCATTTCTCGGCAAAGCGGCGCCAGCGAACGGGGGCGATAACGCCCTGCACGAAACGGCCACCGATCGGGCCGATCCGGGACATTGCGCGAACATGACCATCGAGACAAACGTGAACCATCCCTTCCATGACGAGGACGGGGATACGCTGCGCGAGGAATGCGGCGTTTTCGGCGCCATCAACGCACGCGACGCTACCGCGCTCACCGCGCTGGGCCTGCACGCGCTGCAACATCGCGGGCAGGAAGCGGCCGGCATCGTCAGCTATGACGGGGCGGAATTCTACGTCCGGCGCGGGCTTGGCCACGTGGCCGAGAATTTCGGCGCGGGCGATGCCATCGCCGAACTGCCGGGGTCGATGGCGGCGGGCCATGTCCGCTATTCCACGACCGGCGGATCGGGCCTCCGCAATATTCAGCCGCTCTACGCCGAACTCGCCACCGGCGGTTTCGCGATCGCGCACAACGGCAATATCTCGAACGCGATGCACCTGCGCGCCGATCTGGTGCGCAAGGGGGCGATCTTTCAATCCACCTCCGATACCGAGGTGATCGTCCATCTCGTCGCGACGAGCCGGTATCCCACGCTGCTCGACCGGTTCGTCGATGCGCTGCGCCTTGTCGAGGGTGCCTATGCGCTGATCTGCATGACGCCCAAGGGGATGATCGCCTGCCGCGATCCGCTCGGGATTCGCCCGCTCGTCATGGGGCGGGTCGGCGATGCGGTGGTCTTTGCCAGCGAGACGGTCGCGCTCGACATCATCGGGGCCGATTTCGAACGCGAGGTCGAACCCGGCGAGCTGATCGAGGTGGATTTCGACGGCAATACGAAGAGCCACCGCCCGTTCGGCAACCGGGCATCGCGCCCGTGCATCTTCGAACATGTGTATTTCAGCCGGCCCGATTCGATTTCGGCGGGCCGCTCGGTCTATTCCGTGCGCAAGGCCATCGGGGAGCAGCTCGCCATCGAATCGCCTGCCGATGTCGACCTCGTCATTCCGGTGCCGGATTCGGGCGTGCCGGCCGCGATCGGCTATGCACAGCAATCGGGCAAGCCGTTCGAGCTGGGCATCATCCGCTCGCATTACGTGGGCCGCACCTTCATTCAACCGTCCGACGGCGCAAGGTCGAGCAGCGTCAGTCGCAAGCACAATGCCAATCGCGCCCTGGTCGAGGGCAAACGCATCGTGCTCATCGACGACAGCATCGTGCGCGGCACCACCAGCCTGAAGATCGTGCAGATGATGCGCGATGCCGGCGCGACCGAGGTGCACATGCGCATCGCCAGCCCGCCGACCATGCACAGCTGTTTCTATGGCGTGGACACGCCCGAACGCTCCAAATTGCTGGCCGCGCGGATGGAAGTCGAAGCGATGCGCGAGTTCATCCAGGCCGACAGCCTCGCCTTCGTCTCCATCGACGGCCTTTATCGCGCGGTGGGCGAGGAAGAGCGCAAGCCCAAGTGCCCGCAATATTGCGACGCGTGCTTTACCGGCGATTATCCGACGAAGCTCACCGATCTGGAGGAGCGCACGGAACCCGATCAGATGTCGCTGTTGCAGGAGACGGCGGCGTGAGCGCCGGGAAGACGCTCGACGGTCAGCTCGCGCTCGTCACCGGGGCCTCGCGCGGGATCGGCGCGGCGATCGCGCAATCGCTGGCCGCGCGCGGGGCGCATGTCGTGCTCACCGCGCGGAGCGATACCGCGCTCGAACAGGTGGAGGACGCGATCCACGCCGCCGGCGGAAGCGCGACCATCGCACCGATGGATCTTTCGGAACCCGATGCGGTCGCACGGCTCGCCGCCGCGATCCGCGGCCGGTGGGACGCGCTCGACATGCTGGTCATCAATGCGGCGATCCTGCCGCAATTATCGGCGGTGCAGGATATCGACCCCCGCGAATTCAGCCGTGCGATGACCGTGAACGTCCTCGCGACGCAGACATTGCTGACCGCGTTCCATCCCATGCTCAAGGCGTCGAAGGATGGCCGCGTGGTCGGCATCACGAGCAGCGTGGGCGCAGACCCGCGTGCCTACTGGGGCGCATATGGCGCGACGAAAGGGGCGTTCGACGTGCTGCTCGATTGCTATGCGCAGGAAAACGCGAAGGTGTCGCGCATCCGCACGGCCATCGTCGATCCCGGCGCCACCCGCACGACGATGCGGGCACGCGCCTATCCGGGCGAGGATCCGCAGACGGTGAAATCCCCCGACACGGTCGGCGAGGCGGTCGCGCGCTTGCTGTGTGAGCCGTTCGAAACCGGATATAGACTTCGCGTTAACCAAGCCTGATAGGCAAAAATTCACACTTCCAGACGAGATTGACTCGCAATACGATGATCCCCATCGGGAGTGTTGCGATGCACGCCTTGCTTCAACGAAAACGTCCAAGTGCCCAGGCCCGGCCTCGTCGCTATGCGACTGCGGTCGGGCTCACGATCCCCGCCAATCTGAGGCCGTCTGGCGGGCGCGGGTTTTCCACCGTGGTTCACGATTTTTCGATCGGCGGCTTTTCGGGCACCGCGGCGGAGCCTTTGCGCGAAGGCACGCTCTGCTGGCTCTATGTGCCGGGGATCGAGCCGCTCGCATGCGAAGTGATATGGTGGCGCGACAATGCGGTCGGTTGCGCCTTTCATGACCTGCTCGATTTCGGCACGTATGAAACCATCGTCGCGGGCTGCCGCATTCCGGCCCGGCTCTGACGCTATTGCCGGATCAGCGTGACCTGATGCACGTCGATCCCGCCGCCGCGAAACCCGCCCTCGCAATACATGAGGTAGTAGCGCCACAGATCGACGAACCCGCGGTCGAAACCGGGCGGGAGCAGGCCGTCGTCCACCGCCCGCTCGAAATTCTCGCGCCAGATGCGCAGCGTTTCGGCATAATCGCGCCCGAAATCATGCTGATCCTGCCATGACAGGCCGCGCGCCTCGGCAAGCGTGCGAAACTCGCTCGTCCGGATCAGCAGACCGCCGGGAAAGACATAGGTCTGGATGAAATCGGCGCTGCTGGCGTAGGCATCGAAAATGTCGTCGCGGATCGAGATATACTGAATCGCCGCGCGCCCGCCCGGCTTCAGGTTGCGGGCGATGCAATCCATGTAGGTCGGCCAGTATTCGCGGCCAAGCGCCTCGACCATTTCCACGCTGGCGATGGCGTCGAACTGCCCCTCGACGTCGCGGTAATCCTGCCGTCGGAAATCGATGGACAACGCCTCGCGCGCCGCCCTTTCCCGCGCGTGGGCGAGTTGTTCGTCCGACAGGCTGATCGCGGTGACATCCGCGCCGTGCCGGTCGGCCAGCCGCCGCGCGAGGAAACCCCAGCCGCATCCGATTTCCAGCACATTGTCACCGGGCGCGAGCGCGAGCCGGTCCGCCAGCGCATCGACCTTGGCGAATTGCGCCTGCTCCAGATCGTGTGCCCCATCGGTGAACAGCGCGCTGGAATAGCTCATCGTGGGATCGAGCCATGCGGCGTAGAAATCATTGCCGAGGTCGTAATGCGCGGCGATGTTCACCTGCGCCCCGGCCCTGGTATTGCGCCGCAGGCGGTGCAGCATCCGGCTGGCCAGCCGCCACGGCCCCTTCGCCCGCCCGACCGAACCCAGCGTTTCGGCATTGGCGATGAACAGCGCAAAGATCATGACCGGGTCCGGGCTGTCCCATTCGCCCAGTTCCCATGCGCGATACCATCCGACCGACCCGCCGGTGGCCAGCCGCAACAACGCGCGCCAGTCGTGGAGCCGGATCTGCGCCGCGAAACCCGGCGCCCGCCCGCCGACGATGCGATGGCTGCCATCGGGCAATTGCGCCTCGATCGAGCCGATCGCAATCCCGGCGTCGATACGCTCGACCAGGCGATCGGTCCCGCCGGATATCACCCGCGCGAGCCAGCCTGTGCCGTTCTGCCAGTCGAGGCCCGCCTGTGTCAGGTGCCTGCCGCGTGGTTCGGGTGCATTCATCGCGGCCCCCTATGGCGCGGGATGCGCCGCTTGCCAACAGGCGGAAAGCATGCCGTCCCCTATCCCGCGCGATCCTTCATTTCGCCATAGGCGTCGAGCGCGCGTTGCCGGGCCACCTTGTGCGCGATTCGCTTTTCCGGATAGCCGTCCGGCCGGCAATCCTCGCCCGGATCGTGGATCGTGTCGTCGCCGAGATGGCTGAGTTCCGGCACCCATTCGCGGATGTATTCGGCGGCGTCGAACTTCGGCGATTGCGAGAGCGGCGCCATGATGCGCGGGAACATGTTGCTGTCCACCCCCGTGCCTGCGATCCATTGCCAGTTCACGCCATTGTTCGCATAATCCGCATCGACCAGCGTGTCCCAGTACCACCGTTCCCCGTGGGTCCAGCGGATGAGCAGATGCTTGATGAGGAAGCTCGCCGCGATCATCCGCACCCGGTTGTGCATCCAACCGATGTGCCACAATTGCCGCATCCCCGCATCGACGATGGGGTATCCGGTGCGCCCCTGCTGCCACGCTTTCAGATCGGCGGCGGCTTCGTCGTCGCTGTCGGGGTCGCGCCATGGGAAATGCGCGAACTGTTCGCGATAGCCGCTCTCGGGATATTCGGGAAACTGGCAGATGATGTTCTGCGTATAATCGCGCCAAAGCAATTCGCCGCGAAAGCTGTGCAGCCCTTCCCCGCTGCGCCCTTCCAGTGCCTTCCACACCTGCGTCGGCGAAATCTCGCCCCAATGGAGGTGCGGCGACAGGCGTGAGGAACCATCGACCGACGGCAGGTTCCGGTCGGTTTCATAGGACGCAACCCGTTCGCAGAATTCGTCGAGCTGATCCTGCCCTGCGTTTTCGCCCACGGCCCATTCGCTGCGAAATCCCTCGGCCCAGTCGGGCTTTGTGGGAAGCAGGTTCCAGTCGTCCAGATCGTCGCTGTCGGGCCATGCATCGGGGAGCGTCAGGCTCGGCACATCGAGCGGGTCGCGCTGCGGCAACTGGCGGGTCGCCGCCTTCGCGAAGGGGGTGTAGATCTTGTACGGGTCGCCCGAACCGGTCGTCACCGCGCCGGGCGGCAGCAGGTAATTCCCGTCGTAGAGATTGAGCGTGACCCGCTCGCAGAGCGCGTCCTGCGCCTTTACCCACCAATGTTCGTAATGGCGGATGGCGTGGACCGCCTCCGCCCCCGTTTCCTCGACCAGCGCGCAGAGTTCCTCGACCGCATCGCCGCGCCGCAGGATGAGCCGCGAGCGATGCTGCGCCAGCCGGCTCGCCATCGCATCGAGGCTATGATGCAGCCACCATCGCGACGCCCCGCCCAGCGCGCGATCCCCCGCCCGATCGTCGTCCAGCACATAGACCGCGATGACCGGCCCCTGCGACGCGGCGGCGCACAGCGCGGGCTGATCCGAAAGGCGCAGGTCGCGGCGCAGCCAGACGATTTGCGGGGCAGTCATTCAGGTCTCCTGGGAAGTCGTAATGTTTGGAACGGGAACGGGGGGCCTTGCGCGAATGTTCCATGACGATGTCATCCCCTCCCCCATTGCCCGTCACGCCCCGCCCTTTCCGCCGCGATCGACGGGTTGTGATGCTTGCTCTCGCGGCGCTGCTGTGGGCGGGATTTGCGATTGTGGTCTGGGCGGTATTGGGGGGACATACTGCACGGTTCGACGCGGTTCTGCTCCGCTTGCCGCGGATGGCGGACGGCGCGGCGCGGGGGCCGGAATGGATGCTTGAAATGGTGCGCGACGTGACCGCGCTGGGCGGAGTGCTGCTGCGCAATGTCTTCGCCTTGGTCGGGGTGGGTGTCGCGGCTTTCGTTTTGCGGTGGCGGGGGCTTGCCGTCTGGCTTTTCATGACGGTGGCGTCGGGCTGGCTCGTGAACAGCGTGATGAAATATGCGATCGCGCGGCCCCGGCCCGAACTCGTGCCGCATCTGACCGAGGCGGGCGGCCCCGCCTTTCCCAGCGGGCACAGTTTCAACGGGGCGGTGGTCTATGTTGCCCTTGCGCTGGCCTTTGCGCCATGCGTCGCGCGGGCACCGGTGCGGCATGCACTGATCACGGCGGCGATGGTTCTGGCCGCGCTCATCGCGATGAGTCGCATCTGGCTCGGCGTGCACTGGCCCAGCGATGCGCTGGCCGGATGGCTCGGCGGGACCGGCTGGGCCGTTCTGTGCGCCGCCGCGTTCCGCCCCTCGCCGAGAGGGCGAAACGCGGTGCGCGCCTAGCGCGGACCGACGTTCAGATCGGATCCTGCGCCGTGCCCGACACGGTCCAGGTCTGTCCCTTGCGGAGTAGCGCAGCGAAGTCGGTGGACTTGCCAGCTGCGTCCTTCGCATTGCGCGCGTGGACCATATCCTCGAAAACCGGCGCCGGATTGTCGTAGATCACGCCCAGCGCCATCGGAAACGGCCCGAACGGCATCTCGATCAGCATATGGGCGAGCGTCTTGCTCTTCGCATTATGCGTCATCACGCCCGCGCCCTGCCAATCGCCATCGACGACATCCACGACCTTGAGCGTGAGCGTCTCTGTATCGAGCGCGAGACCCTTCGTCCCCTTCGCGAACAGCATCGGCTCACCATGGGTCAGCCAGATCTGCGTTTCGGGAGCGCTTTTCTTCTGCGTGAAATCGTCGAACACGTCCTTGTTATACACGATGCAGTTCTGGAAAATCTCAATGAAGGCCGCGCCCTTATGCGCATGGGCGGCTTTCAGCACCTCGGGCAGATCCTTCGACACGTCGTAACCACGCGCCACGAAACGCGCCCCCGAACCCAGGGCAAAGGCGCACGGGCTGGCCGGTGCCTCGACCGAACCGGCCGGCGTCGACGGGCTGGTCGTGCCGGGGCGGCTGGTCGGCGAATATTGCCCCTTGGTCAGGCCGTAGATCTCGTTGTTGAACAGCATGATCTGCATGTTCACGTTCCGGCGCAGCACATGCATCATGTGATTGCCGCCGATGGAAAGCCCGTCGCCGTCGCCCGTCACCAGCCACACGTCGAGATCGGGATTGGCGAGCTTCACCCCCGTCGCAACCGCGGGCGCGCGGCCATGGATGGTGTGGAAGCCATAGCTTTCCATGTAATAGGGAAAGCGGCTGGAGCAGCCGATGCCGGAAATGAAGACCGTATTGGCCGGATCGGCGCCAAGCTGCGGCAAGGTGCGCTGCACCGCCTTCAAGATAGCGTAGTCGCCGCAGCCGGGGCACCAGCGTACCTCCTGATCGGTTTCCCAGTCCTTGAGCGTGGTCGTTACGGGGGTCATGTCGTTCATGTCGCGTGTCCTTCTGGACTGATTCAGGCGTGACGGGCTCAGGATTGGGCTTTTTCGGGGCTGGGAAGCTGCGTGTCGTTCACATCGACCCGCCCGCCCTCATTACCGTCGACATCGTCGAAATAGGCGGCGATCGCGGCCTCGATCTCGGCAATGGCAAAAGGCTGCCCGCTGGTCTTGGTCAGCGATTGCGCATCGATCAGGAACTGATCGCGCAGCACGGTCTTGAACTGTCCCGCGTTCATTTCGGGGATCAGCACGTTGTCGAACCCGGCCAGCAATTCGCCCATGTTCTTCGGCAGCGGCCAGATGTGGCGGACGTGGATGTGGCTGACGTCGATGCCCTTTTTGCGGGCGCGGCGGACGGCCTGATGAATGGGGCCGAACGTGCTGCCCCAGCCGACCACGGCGAGCTTGCCGCTCGTATTGCCCATGCACACGTCCTGATCGGGGATGTCGCTCGCGATCCCCTCGATCTTGTTCTTGCGCGCGTCGGTCATCGCCTGGTGGTTGGCGGGCGAATAATCGATGTGGCCGGTGCCCTGCGCCTTCTCGATCCCGCCGATGCGATGCATCAGACCGGGGGTGCCGGGCTTGATCCACGGGCGCGCGCCCTTTTCATCGCGCGCGAAGGGGAGCAGCGTGTCATTGCCATCCGCATCCGTCGCGTTCTTCTCGGCGAGGAACTTTGCCGGGAAATGCGCGAAACCGGTCGGGTCGGGCACCTTCCACGGCTCGGCGGCATTGGCGATATAACCATCGGTGAGCAGCATCACCGGCGTCATGTAATGCACGGCAAGGCGGCATGCCTCGATCGCGCATTCGAACGCATCAGCCGGGCTGCGCGCCGCGATCACGGGAAGCGGCGCGTCGCCGTTGCGGCCATAGACCGCCTGGTAAAGGTCGCTCTGCTCGGTTTTCGTGGGCAGGCCGGTGGACGGGCCGCCACGCTGCGAATTGACGATGACGAGCGGGAGTTCGGTCATCACGGCAAGGCCCATGGCCTCGCCCTTCAACGCAATGCCCGGCCCGGACGAGCTGGTGATGCCGAGCTGCCCTGCATAGCTTGCGCCGATGGCGGCGCAGATCGCGGCGATCTCGTCCTCCGCCTGAAACGTGGTGACGTCAAATTCCTTCAGATTCGCCAGATGGTGCAGGATGGCGGACGCCGGCGTGATCGGATAACCGCCGAAAAACAGCGGCAATTCGGCCAGCTGCGCACCCGCCACCAGACCGAGCGAAATGCTCTCCGCCCCGGTGATCGTGCGATAGAGGCCGGGCTCGCTTTCGACCGGCGCGACATGATATTGCTTGAGCGGGCCGGAAATTTCCGCCGTCTCGCCATAGGCATGGCCAGCATCCAGCGCCGCGATATTCGCATCGGCCAGGTCGGGCGCCTTCCTGAACTTCTGCTTCAGCCAGTCATGGATCGGCTCGCGCGACCGGTCGAACATCCACAGCGCGAGGCCGAGCGTCCACATGTTCTTGCAGCGCAGCGCTTCCTTGTTGCCCAGCCCGAACGGCTTCACCGCCTCCAGCGTGAGCGCGCTGATGTCGAAGGCCAGCACGTCCCATTTCGCCAGCTCGTCCCCTTCGAGCGGGTTATGGTCGTATTTCGCCTTGTCCAGATTGCGCGCCGTGAACTCGCCCGTATCGGCAATGATCAGCCCGCCGGGTTTCAGCGCGGCAAGGTTCACCTTGAGCGCCGCCGGGTTCATCGCAACGAGCACGTCGGGCGCATCGCCCGCGGTTTCGATCGCGGTGGAGCCGAAATTGATCTGAAACGCCGAAACGCCGAACAGCGTGCCCTGCGGCGCGCGGATTTCGGCGGGGAAATCGGGGAACGTGGCAAGATCGTTGCTAGCCAGCGCGGTGGACAGCGTGAACTGTCCCCCGGTCAGCTGCATCCCGTCGCCCGAGTCCCCGGCAAAGCGGACGACGACCGCCTCTGTCTGACCCGACGGGGTGTCGGGGGCGGCGGTGCTTGCGGTTTGTGAAGCCATTGTCATCCTCGGTATCGGCCCGAATGAAAAGCGCGGCGGGCGGCGCGTGCCCAAATTGCGGGCGGCGGTCATTGCCTGACTAGTCTTCTGAACCCAAGCGTTCAATTTAGAAAAAGTTTCCGCCCCGCCCCGATGCGCTTTGCCCGATGCGTTTGCCCCGCCGCCCCCGCGATGTTCACACCATGGCCCGAACCGGTTGCAAAACCCATGCTCCGGCGGCCAGATGGCGCCCATATCCGCGAATCGAGAAAGCGAACCGCATGACCAAGCCCGACCCCGCCCTTTACCGCCCCTGCGCCGGGTTGATGATCGTGAACGAGGATGGCCGCGTCTTCGTCGGCAAGCGGCTCGACACGAAGGAAGGCGACTGGTGGCAGATGCCGCAGGGCGGCGTCGATCCGGGCGAGGACATGCACGAGGCCGCCTTTCGCGAAATGTACGAGGAAACCGGCATCCGGTCCGACAAGGCCCGGATCGAGGCGCAGAGCGAGGAAGAGCTGTTCTACGACCTGCCGGAGGAATTGAAGGGCAAGCTGTGGGGCGGGAAATATATCGGACAGCGTCAGCGCTGGTTCCTCGTCCGGTTTTCGGGGACCGATGCGGATATCGACCTCAACGCGCATAGCGAGGCCGAGTTCGCCGAATATCGCTGGGTCGATGCCGACACGCTGCCGGCAATGATCATTCCGTTCAAGCGCCCCGTTTACGAAGCGGTGCTCTCGCAGTTTCGCGACCGGATCTGACGCCGGGCCGCAAGCCTTCAGTTCAGTTCACCTCGACCGGTTCGTCCATCCCGGCCATCGCATCGCCGCCAGATGCGTCCGCCGAACGAACCGGCTCGACCGGCCCACGCTCGATCGCGGCGGCCAGTGCGCCAACCTCGGCGCAATCACTGCCGCACAGCGATTTCAGCCGGGTCAGGTTCTGCTCCGCCTTGGCGATCGCGCCCTTCTCGGCCATGGCGGCGCCCTCCCCCGCGATGGCGGAAAGATTGCCGGGATCGAGGGTCAGTGCCTGCCGGTAATAATGGATGGCCTTGCCCTGCAAACCCTTCGAGCGGGCAACGTCGGCCAGCGACATGAAGATCTCCGCATAGCCGGGGGCGAGCACGGCCGCAGCCTCGAACCGGTCGGTTGCGCCGGCAATGTCACCGCTCGCAAGCGCCGCATCGCCCGATTGCAGCAGGCTTTCCACCCGCGGATCCGCCGGTTCGGCCGCCTTGCCATAACCGGTGCTCGCACTGATCGCGACGAAGAGCGACAGGGCGGCGGCGATCGGGGTGTAGCGCATCAACAAATCCTTCCAAGCCGGGTCACGCTCCCTGCGCGGGCGATCGAACGATGAGGCGAGAGGGCGGGCCATGTCCGGCCAAGCCTAGCACGGCGAGATATAGCGTGCGATAAAAAACCCATCGGTCGCATCGTGCAACGGCGTCAGCCGCATTCCGGTTCCCCGCCTCCGGCCGAGCGGCAGATCGGGCGTATCGGCCGAAAAACCGGGGTTGCGCGAAAGAAACGCCTCGCCCTGCTCCGCCCCTTCGACGTCGAGCAGCGAACACACGACATAGACGACGCGCCCGCCCGGTTTCACCAGCCGCGCGGCAAGGTCGAGCAGCCGCGATTGCAGCGCCGCCTGCTCCTTCAGGCTGGCGGGCGTCACGCGCCAGCGCGCCTCGGGATTGCGGCGCCAGGTGCCGGTCCCGCTGCACGGTGCATCGACGAACACGATGTCCGCATCGCCCTCAACCTGCGTCAACGCGTCCATCTCGTGTCCGGGGTTGAGCAGCACGGTTTCGGCGATCGTCACCCCGGCGCGTTCGGCCCGCTCCGGCAATTTCTGAAGCCGTGCGCGGGAGGTATCGGCGGCAAGGATGCGCCCCTCGTTCCCCATCATCGCGGCCAGCGCGAGCGTCTTGCCTCCCGCGCCTGCGCACAGATCCACGACGGTCATTCCCGCGCTCGCGCCCGCGGCGAGGCAGGCGATCTGGCTGCCGGTGTCCTGCACCTCGACAGCGCCGCTCTTCCACGCGTCCCAATCCTCGACCCGAAGCCCGGTGTCGAGCCGCAGCCCGTGCGGCGCCGCCGTGGCGTCCGCCGTTTCGGGCAGGGTCAGCGTATCGCGCCGCGCCTTCAGCGTATTGACGCGCAGGTCGAGCGGCGCGCGTGCCGACAAAGCGTCCTGCTCCTCGCGGTCGAGGCCGCTGCCCATCATCTCCTCGCGCAGCCAGCGCGGCGCGGTGTCCAGATTGGCGACCGGTTCGCCCGGCTCGATCTCGTCCGGGCCGTACTGGCTCCCGTCGAACATTTCGCGCAATTCCGGTTGTTGCTTGGTCAGTGCGAGCATCGCGGCACGGCCAGACACCGGCACCTCGCCGCAGGCCCGGATCGCGGCATAGACCAGCTCGCGGATCGCGCGCCTGTCCTTTGACCCGGCATAGCGATTGCCGCGCGCCCAGTCGGCGATGATGCGGTCGGCGGGCGGGCCATTGCCCCGCGCGCCTGCGATCACCGTGTCGAGAATGTCGATCGCGGCTTTCACGCGGGCGGACGGGGTCATGGCTGTTCCTTAACGGGTGGGATAGTTGGGCGCTTCGCGCGTGATGGTGACGTCGTGAACGTGGCTTTCGCGCAGGCCCGCACCGGTGATGCGCACGAAACGCGCATCCTTGCGCAGTGCGTCGATCGTGCCGCACCCGGTATAACCCATCGCGGCCTTCACCCCGCCGACGAGCTGATGGACCACATCCTTGGCCGGGCCTTTATACGGGACCTGCCCCTCGATCCCCTCGGGGACGAGCTTCATGGAATCCTTGATGTCCTGCTGGAAATAGCGGTCGGCGCTGCCGCGTGCCATCGCGCCGACGCTCCCCATGCCGCGATACGCCTTGTACGCGCGGCCCTGATACAGGAACGTTTCGCCCGGTGCTTCCTCGGTCCCGGCCAGCATCGAGCCGATCATGATGGTGGAGGCACCCGCCGCCAGCGCCTTTGCCGCGTCGCCGCTCGTGCGCAGGCCGCCATCGGCGATGACGGGCACGTTCGACTTGTCGGCCTCCTCCGCCGCATCCATGATCGCGGTGAGCTGCGGCACGCCGACGCCCGCCACGATCCGGGTGGTGCAGATGGAGCCGGGGCCGATGCCGACCTTGATCCCGTCGGCCCCTGCATCGATGAGCGAGCGCGCCGCCGCCGCCGTCGCGACATTGCCGGCAATGACCTGCACGTCGCTGGACAGCGCCTTTACCCGTTCGACGGCGCGGGCGACATCCTTGTTGTGCCCGTGCGCGGTGTCGATGACGACCACGTCGACCCCTGCATCGACGAGCGCGCTGCTGCGCTCGAACCCGGTGTCGCCGACGGTGCTTGCCGCCGCGACGCGCAGGCGCCCCGCCGAATCCTTGGTCGAATCGGGGAAGGTCACGGCCTTCTCGATGTCCTTCACCGTGATGAGGCCGATGCAATGATACGCATCGTCCACCACGAGCAGCTTCTCGATCCGGCGGCTGTGGAGGAGGCGGCGCGCCTCGTCCTGCTGAATATCTGCCGAAACCGTGGCGAGATCGTAGGCCGTCATCAATTCGCGCACCGGCTGGCGGTCATTGGCGGCAAAGCGCACGTCGCGATTGGTCAGGATCCCGACCAGCCGGCCCGATTGCTCGACCACCGGAATGCCGGAAATCTTGTGGCTCTGCATCAGGCTCCGCGCCTCGCCCAGCGTCGCATCGGGCGCGATGGTGATGGGGTTGACGACCATGCCGCTTTCGAACCGCTTCACCTGCCGCACGGCGCTGCACTGTTCCTCCACCGTGAGATTGCGGTGCAGCACGCCAATGCCGCCCATCTGCGCCATGACGATGGCCATCTCGCTCTCGGTCACGGTGTCCATCGCGCTCGACAACACCGGAATGTTGAGCGTGATGCCCCGCGTCAGCCGCGTGCGCGTGTCGGCAAGGCTGGGCACGATGTCGGATGCGGCGGGCTGCAACAGCACATCGTCGAAGGTGAGGCCGAGGGGGATGTCGGGGGAAAGGCGGTTTGGCACGGCGAAGGGATGCTTTCGTTCGGTAGGCGGGCGGTTCGTTGCGGGCGGCGCAGATGCAGCGAACCCATGCGGGGGCCGCTTCCGCCCGGACCCTGTGAAACCGTCCGGCATGGAGAGTCGTGCAACGCCCTCTAACCGCCCTGCGCCTTCGCCGCTAGGGGGTGGTCGCGCTTTCTGTCGGAACGGGCCGCCCGTCGGAGCGCAAGGGGCCGGGAAAACGGGCCGGGTCCGCCGCCGCCCTCACGAGCGCGGTATGAAGACGCACCATGTCGACCGCCGCGCCCAGCTCGACCGTTTCGAACTCGTCGCCGGGGCGGTGGTAATTGCCATCCATGAACCGGGCGAGCCGCGGCGCATCGGCGAAACTCGCGCTCACCATCACGGCAGGCAGCCCGGCCCGCATCAGGGCATAGCCATCCTGACGGCGCAGGAACATGGCGTTCACCGCGTCCGGATCGACGAGCACGATCGCTTGCTCGTCCGCGACGCTCTGTACCAGCGCGGCCAGCGGATCGCCCTTTTCCCCGATCACGACCGCCGGTGCGCCCGCCGGGGCCAGCCCTTCGCTGTCGATATTGAACGCGGCGACGAACTTGCCCAGCGGCACGGGCGGATCCGCGGCAAAGGCGCGCGCGCCAAGGAGGCCGTCCTCCTCCGCCCCGGTGGCGAGGATATAGACGTCGCGCTTCATCCGCGGTCCGGCGCGAAGATTGCGCGCGATCTCGGTAATCATGGCAAGCCCGGTGGCATTGTCGATCGCCCCGTTGCAGATCGTGTCGATGAACCGGCGCCCGCACGTCGCATTATGCGCGCCCAGATGGTCCCAATGGGCGAGCAGCAGCACCGCGCCCGATTGCGGGTCGGTCCCCTCGATCCGGCCGATGAGGTTGTAGGTCGTGACGGCCTCGCCGTTCGCGCCGGTCACGCGGAACGGTGCGCGCCACGGGCTGGCCGAATCGTGGGTGCCCGATTTAAGGCCGATCGCCTTCCACTGCGCCTGAAGATAGTCGAGCGTCAGCCCCTCGCCCGGCGTGCCGGCCGCGCGCCCTGCGAAACGGTTGGAGGACAACACCTCGACATGGGAGGACAGCGCCTGCGCGACGCTCGCCGGTTCGCGCTCACGCGGCGTTGCACACGCCGCAAGCAGCGCCGCGCAGGCCGCCGCCCACGCCCATTGCGCGGCCTGTCGCATCCGCCTGCCGCCCCCGTTTGCCCCGTGTTTCATCGCATCATTGCGCGGTCCAGCCGCCGTCCATGCTGATATTGCCGCCGGTCATGTTCTGCGCCGCATCCCGGCACAGGAACACCGCGAGCGCGCCAATATCCTCGGGCTGGGTGAATTTCTTGGTCGGCTGCCCGGACAGGAGGACGTTTTCGATGACCTCCTCGCGGCTGAGCTTGCGGGCCTTCATCGTGTCGGGGATCTGGTTCTCGACCAGCGGGGTCCACACATAGCCGGGCGAAATGCAATTGGCCGTGATATTGTCCTGCGCGAGTTCGAGCGCGACCGTCTTCGTCAGTCCGGCCAGCGCATGTTTCGCCGCGACATAGGCTGATTTATACGGCGATGCGGCCAGCGAATGCGCAGAGGCGGTGTTGATGATGCGCCCCCATCCGCGCGCCTTCATCATCGGCACGCAAAGCCGGCACGCATCGAACGCCGCCGTGAGATTGAGCGCGATGATGCTGTCCCATTTTTCGGGCGGAAATTCGTCGATCGGGGCGACATGCTGCATCCCGGCATTGTTGACCAGGATGTCGACCGCATCAAAACGGGTCCGCGCCGCCTCGATCAACGCCTCGGTCCCTTCGCGTGCGGTCAGGTCAGCGGGCACGAATGCGACCTCGACCCCGTGATCCTGCGCCATTTTCGCGCGTGTCTTTTCGATCTCAGCCTCGTCTCCGATGCCCGTCATGACGATATTCGCCCCCTCCTGCGCGAGCGCATCGGCAATGGAATGCCCGATGCCCGAGGTCGATCCGGTCACGAGTGCGGTTTTTCCGGTAAGGAACATCTTATACTCCAAAAGGTTATCCGGTCTGGCATCAAGGTGGCACCATGACCGGGCCGATTCGGCACGACCGGCACCTTTGAAAACGAGGTAACATGAGGCTGAACGATTTCTCCCGTAATATACGCGTGCGGGACCAGCGCGGTTCCGGCGGCGGTATCGGCGGAGGCAAGAAACTGGGATGCGGCGCGATCGTCGTCGCACTGATCGGGGCGGTGTTCTTCGGGATCGACCCGATGACCACGCTCGGCACCATCGACCAGGTCACCCAATCCGCCCCCTCAGGCAGCGGACAGGAACAGGCTCAGAGCGGGCAGACGGTCGAGGAAAGCTGCTCCGTCGGACCGTACAGCCGCGAAAGCTGCGCCGCGCTCTCCTCCCTCGACGAGACATGGGCGCCCTTGTTCGCCGAGGCGAATATCCCGTTTCAGCGGCCCACCCTCAATTTCTACGACGGACAGGGGCGTTCGGGTTGCGGCAGCGCGCAGGCGGCAATGGGGCCGTTCTACTGCCCCGCGGACGAGGGTATCTATATCGACACCAGCTTCTATGATCAGATGGAGCGTCAGATGGGCGCCGGCGGCGATTTCGCGCGTGCCTATGTCATGGCGCACGAATATGGCCACCACGTACAGCACCTGACCGGTCTCGCCGATCAGGTGCGCAGCGCGCAATCGTCGAACCCCACGGGCGCGAACCCGTTGCAGGTGCGCATGGAGTTGCAGGCCGATTGCTATGCCGGGGTGTGGGCGGCGAAGAACCGCGACCTCATCGAACCCGGCGATATTCAGGAAGGCCTGCGCGCCGCCAGTGCCATCGGCGACGATACCTTGATGCGCAATGCCGGGCGGCGCGTATCGCCCGAAAGCTTCACCCACGGTTCAAGCGCGCAGCGTATGGAATGGCTGCAACGCGGGCTTCAGACAGGAGACGAGGATCAATGCGACACCTTTGCCGATTTGCGCCGCTGATGGCCATCGCCGCCGCGTTCAGCGCGCCGGCCATGGCACAGGAGGACATGCGCGATCCCGATTTCGAGGCCGAGGATCTTGCGACGCAGCCGCTGCGCGATCTCAATCTCCACCGGGACGATATTCCGCCCCTGCTCATCGACGTGGCGACGGATCCGTATGCGACCGGCGGGCTGCACGATTGCGCGCAGATCGCGCGCGCGGTGACCGATCTCAACCTCTATCTCGGCGTCGACATCGATCAGCCCGCGACGGAAAAGAGCGACATGCAGAAGGGCACCAACATGGCGGGCAATGTCGCCAAGTCGCTGATTGGCGGGCTCATCCCGTTTCGCGGCGTCCTGCGCGAGGTGACGGGCGCGAACGAGGAACGCCGCCGGTTCGAACGGATCGTCGGTGCGGCGCTGATCCGGCGCGGCTTTCTCAAGGGATTGGGCGAGGCGCGCGAATGCGAATGGCCCGCCCGCCCGGCCCGCGAAGGCGACGTGTTCGATCCGGTCGCGCGGCGGACCGCGGAAATGGACCTTCCGCAACAAGGCAGCACCGCAGCCGCGGAACAGGTGGCGGTGAGCGAGACGCCGTAACCCGGCGTCCCGCTGCATTTCCGCCTGTTGCGCTCCCGAACTTCCCGCAAAGGGGGGTCAGTTGCCGCGGAGCTCTGCCTGCATGTCCTCGAGTTCCTGGTCCAGATCGCGCAAGGCTTCGGCACGGGCATCGGCAGGGATCGAGCGGCTCGTCGCGATGGCGCGGCGGGCGGTGCGCACGGCGGAGATGGCGCTGGCATACGCCTTTCGCTCGATCGCCCGTTCATCGACGACCTGCGTCTGCACCACGCGCCGCTTGCCGTCCTCGTCCACGCCGAAGAGCCGGATGACATGGCGCTTCCCGTCGCCGTCGCTCGACACGGTGTGCTGGATGTCGGGCACGGACTTCATCGCGGCGCGCACGCTTTGCGCGATCATGGGGCCAAGCTGCTCCATCTCGTTTTCGAACGCGTCCATTTCGGATTCGAACGCGTCGGCCTCGGCTTCGGCTCTCGATGCTTCGGCCTTGATCCTGTCTTCGTAGGCGAGACGGTCGGTACCGGCCCACGTGTCCGGGATGTCCTCGGAAGCCAGCACCTGCGCAAAGCTGGCGGGCATGGGCGGCGGCGCGGGCATGAACGGCGGCGCGGGTGGGTGCATAGGTGACGGCGGGGCTGCGGGAACCGGCGGCGCGGCGGGCGCAGGACGCGCGGCCCGCTCCCCCTCGGCAAAGCTGATCGTCGCGGACAGGGGCAGAGCGACCAGCACGGCGCCCGCGATCGCCATGCGCCCGGCACGGCGGCGGCGGGTGCTGCCCTCCTCCTGCGTGAGGCTGCGCAAACGGTGGACGATCGCCTTTTCACCGAGCGCCGGGCCGATTTCGCGAAAACCCGCCATCGGCGCGGCGAGCGCCATGTGCTGTTCCCGGGCGAAGAGCACGATCACCTCGCCATAGCGGGCGCGCACGGGACGGCTCTTGCCCGCCATGACATGCGCGTCGCAGGCTGCCTCCTGATCCCGGCGCATCGCGCGCCAGCCCAGCCAGGCCACGGGATTGAACCAATGTAGCGCCAGCACCGGCTGCGCCAGGATATTGGCCAGCAGATCGCCGCGGCGATGGTGCGCGATTTCATGTGCGATGGCGAAATCGCGGGCCTCGCGGCTCGGCTGCGCCATGAAACCCGCGGGCATGGCGATCACCTTGTCGCGTATGCCGAACGCCAGCGGCGCGGCGACCTCCCGGCTTTCCACCATGCGAATATCGCCGACCTCGCCCACCGGCACCGCGCCGTCGAGCAGCCGTGCCCGCATTGCGCGATAATTGCGCATGCGCCAGATACAGAACGCCGCCGCCCCGCCAAGCCAGATCGCAATGGCGAGCGTTGCGAAAATATCGCCGCCCGCGCCGGTCTGCACCGCCGCCTCGGTCAGCGATGCGGTCCCGAACTCGGCATCGACCACCGAGGGATGCACCGGAGGCGCCTTTTGCGCAAAAAGCGGCACGCCGGCCTCCGGCGCCAGCCACGCGGGCAGCACGATCGGCGGCATGACGAACCGCAACGCCGGCAACAGCCACAGCGCATAGGCAAGCCGCGCGCCGAACAGATGCGCCATCGGCCGGCGGATGAGCAGCACCACGGCAATCAGCAGCCCCGTGGCGAGCCATGTATCGAAAACGAACCCGGTCATTTGCGCAACTCCTGCAAGAGAGCCTCGATCTCGGACAGATCCTTGTCATCCAGCGCTTCGGCCTCCGCCAGATGCGCGAACAACGACGATGCGCGCCCGCCGAAAAGCCGGTCAACAAGCCGGCGCGATTCCGTGCCGACATATTCGGAGCGCGCCACGACAGGCGAATAGAGAAAGCGGCGCCCGTCCGGCGCCGTGTCGACCGCGCCCTTCTGGCTGAGCCGGGAGAGCAACGTCTTTACCGTGGCAAGGCTCCACCCGCGCGTTTCGCCGATGCGGTCGGCGACCTGCGCGGCGGTGAGCGGCGCGTCGGCCCACAAGGCTTCCATCACCGCGTGTTCGGCCTCGCTGATGCGTTCGGTCTGGGGGGTGTTCATCGATTCCTCCACGGATTGCGATTACAGGTGTAAGCGATCCGATTACATCTGTAAATGCTCGCGCCGTGGCTGACATGACGCTCGTCGATCCCGGTATGTCGTTCGTCGAACGGATTTGGCATGATCGCGCCATGCTCAAACGATTCGCTTTTGCCGCCCCCTTCGCCCTCGCCCTGTCATCGCCCGCGGCCATGCCCGCATCGGCGCAGGATGCCGCGCCGCCCGCCACGCAGGACGTCGTCATCGAAACGACCATGGGCGACATCACCGTCACGCTCGAAACCGGGCGCGCGCCGGTGACCGCCGGCAATTTCCTGCGCTATGTGGACGAGGACCGGTTCGACGGGACGGTGTTCTACCGCGCGATGCGGCTCGACTGGGGCGAGCAGCCCAATGGCTTGCTCCAGGGCGGAACGCGCAACGATCCGGAGCGTATTCTCGACCCGATCGCGCATGAACCGACGAGCGAGACCGGGCTCACCCACGACACCGGCACCATCTCGATGGCGCGCTTCGACCCCGGCACGGCGACCGGCGATTTCACGATCATGCTCGCCCCGCTGTCGAGCATGGACGCCGATCCCTCGTCGGACGATCCGTCCCTGCGCGCAGGGTTCGCCGCGTTCGGCCGGGTAGTGGACGGCATGGACGTGGTGCGCGCGATCTTTGCCCGCCCGCTCGACCCGGAGGCCGGCGAAGGATGGATGAAGGGGCAGATGCTCACAGAGCCGGTCGAGATCGTCGACATACGCCGGGTGGCGCCGGCGGAACGCTGACCCCGGCGGGCTTTTAGTCGTACGCCTGCGCAAAGGCGGCGGCGGCACCGAAAAGACCCGGCTGCGGATGGGTAATCAGCTTGACCGGGATCGTCTCCATGAGTGCGCGGAACCGTCCCTTTGCCACGAAACGTTCGTCGAAACGGCTGTCGAGCAGCTTGTCCTTCAGCCTGAGCCCCAGCCCGCCCGCGATCACCACCGCATTGGCCCCGTGGGCAAGCGCAAGGTCGCCCGCCACGCTGCCCAGGATCATGCAGAAACGCTGACACGCCTTGACCGCGACGGGATCGCTGTCGGTCATGGCGGAGAGCCACAATTCGCGATCGTCGCCCGACGGCATCGGCAACCCCTCGATCGCGGCAATCGCCTCGGCGAGCGGGATGATCGCGGGGCCGGAACACATCCGCTCGACCGATACGCGGGGGAGCACCTCGCGCACGTGGGACAGGATGCGCTCGTCGATGCGGTCCTCGGGCGCGAAACCGATATGCCCGCCCTCGGTCGGCTGCACGCGATAGCTGTCCTCTTCGCGCGCGCCCTGAAACAATTGCGCCACGCCGAGCCCGGTGCCCGGCCCGGCGACGGTCGTGACCCCGGTGCGCGGCAACGGAATGTCCGGCCCGGCGAGATGGATGAAATGATCCTCATGCGCGGCGGCAACGGCGTGGCCGACCGCCTCGAAATCGTTGATGATGACGTGGTCGTCGACCTTCAGCTCTTCGGCGATTTCGGCAGGTTTTACGACCCAGTGCGAATTGGTGAAGCGGATTTCCTCGCCCGTGACCGGCCCTGCGACCGCGATGGCCGCCGCGCGGGGCAATTCGTAATCCACCGCGTCGGCAAACCGGTCCCATGCCGCGCCAAGGCCGGCGACGCTGCTCGTCGCGAAGGTGTGCGGCGTGCCCAGCGAGATGACATGCCCATCGGCAACCTCCGCCAGGGCAAAGCGGGCATTCGTCCCCCCGACGTCGATGGCAATGACGCGGGTGGTGTCGTGGGCGGGCTCGTCGGGTTCGCTATCCATCGCCACCGTGCTAGCTTTCGCGCGGTGCCTGGACAAGCGGATTTGCACGCCTGTTTTTACCGGGGCAGGAGATAGGCGCCCTGTGGCACCGGATCGTCGAACCGCTTGACCGTATCGGCCAGAGCTTCGGCCACCAGATGGTCGATCAGTTCCGGGAACAGCAAGGGCCGCGCCGCCGCCTCCCAGAGGAAGAAGCCGTAGCTGCCGGGAATGGCGTTGATCTCATTAAACCACAATTCGCCGGTTTCGCGATTCGCCATGAAATCGATGCGCGGCGCACCCCGATGGCCGAGCGCGACGAACACCCGGCGCGCATAATCGTGAATGCGGTCCTGAAACGCGGCGGGAAGGTCCGGGTTGATGTCGCGGGTCAGCGAAAGCATCCCCTCGCTCGGCAGGAAAGCGCCCTTCGTGCCGCCGCCTGATGACAGGTATTTTTCCTTGAAATCAAGGAGTTCTGCGCCAGACT
This sequence comes from Croceicoccus sp. YJ47, assembly GCF_016745095.1. Classification (NCBI taxonomy): domain Bacteria; kingdom Pseudomonadati; phylum Pseudomonadota; class Alphaproteobacteria; order Sphingomonadales; family Erythrobacteraceae; genus Croceicoccus; species Croceicoccus sp. YJ47. Next base: position 2,775,094 of record NZ_CP067087.1, on the reverse strand, counting down.
TCGGACGCTCTATAGCCGAAAGCGCGACATCGTCTCCGGTCCAGCGCATGGCGATGTTATATTCGACGAGATTCTGCACCTGCGGCTCGATCAAAGCGAGATTGTCCTGCGCCAGCACATAGGCGACCAGCGACGGCAGATCCGCCGCCGTCTTCGCCAGCCCCACCCCGATCGACGAACCGAGATTGGAAGGCTTCACAATGGCTGGAAAGCCGAGCTTCGCCTCCACCTCCGCGACAAGATCGGCGGACCGGGCGAGCCGCGCCCGGTTGGCCGTCACATGGTCGAGCACGTTCACCCCCGCCAGCTTCACCAGCGCCTTCGTCGCATCCTTGCGCATGGCCATGGCGCTACTGCCCGCGGCAAAGCCGGTGACCGGAATGCCGAGCAGTTCGAAATGCCCCTGAAGCCGGCCATCCTCGCCGAACGGGCCGTGAAACACCGGGAGCACGCAATCGATCGGCGTCTGCGTCCCGGATTTCAGTTCCTGCATCACCGGGCCGCGTTCGGACCAGCGGAAGAATACCTCGGGCGCGCCGGCAGGTTTGGGCTTGAACCGCCTGATATCGCGCAGGAAAGGCGCGGAGAAAAAGCGGTTCTCGAAATCGGTGTAGACCGGCACCACCTCGATATTGCGGACATCGGCGGCATCCATCAGCTGATGCGCCGACACGACGGACACGTCATGCTCCTGGCTTGCACCGCCGAACATCACCGCCACGCGTTTCCTGTCGTGAGCCGTCAAAACATATCCTTGGGTCTGAAGTTTTCCGCCGTCATGCGCCGCTTGCGCGCTTGCTTCGTCTTGTGCCGCAAATCAAGCACTGTAAGAAGGGCGTCATGCAGCCCCCCCATCATATTCGGATCGGCACGCCGGGCAAGCCGCGCGTCGTCTTTGCCCATGGTTGGGGTCGCACCCACCGCGATTTCATCCCGGTTGCGGAGGCGCTGGCCCCGTCGATCGATGCGTATCTGTTCGACATGCCGGGTTTCGGCGAATCCGAACGGCCCGGCGAGGCATGGGGCACCGCCAATTACGGGCAATTCATGTCGGAGCATCTGATCGACGCGCTCGGCATCGATTCGTGCGTGTGGGTCGGGCACAGTTTTGGCGGGCGCGTCGGATTGCGCATCGGCGCCCGCTCGCCGGGGCTGTTGCAGCATATGGTGATCGTCGCCGGTGCGGGCGTTCCGCGCGACATCGGCTGGCGCGAGGGGATGAAGCGCAAACGTAGCGCGGCAAAGTTCCGACGGCTGAAAGCCGCCGCACGGGATGAGGACGCTCTCATCGCGCTCGAAAAACAATATGGCAGCCCGGATTACGTCGCGGCGCGCGAAACCGGCATGCGCGACATTTTCGTCGCCACCATTTCGGAGGATCAGAGCGATCAGCTTCACAAGGTCGCCGTGCCCACGACGCTGATCTATGGCGGGGCGGATACCGAAACGCCGCCCGGAATCGGCCGGGCACTGGCCGCCGGCATTCCGCAATCCGAATATATCGAATGCCCGCATTTCGACCATATCTCGATCCTTGATCGCGGGCGGCATCAGATCGCGCTCGCCATCAAGGAAGCGGTGCAGGGAGGCGAGGCATGACCTTCGCGCTGATCCTTTTCGCAGTGGCGGCCTATGCGCTGGCATGGGTGCGCATCCACACGCTGCTGACCTATTTTCAGCAGGAGGAATATAACGGGCGCCGCTTTATCGGCGCGGTGATGCGCGTGCGGCTTTTCGACGTGAAGGCCAGCGTCGTGCTCGCGATCAGCACGGCGATCGCGCTGTTTCTCCCCGCCAGCCGGACGGGGGCGATTGCGCTTTCGCTGCTGATCTTCGTGGATGCGGGGCTGCTCGCGCTGATCGCGTGGCGGGAACGCGGATATGGCTATAAAAAGCCGCTGGTGATGACGGGGCGGGCGCGGCGCATTCGCAACCTTGCCGCGATCCTTGCGCTGTTCGTGATCGCGGCGGCGCTTTCGGGACCGCTGGCGACGCTGGTCGCGTTGCAATTGCTGCCGCTGGCGCTGATCGCGGGGAATGCCGTCCTCGCCCCGCTGCAGGAGCGGGAGAACGAGGGATACATTGCCGAGGCGCGGGAGAAGCTTGCCCGGCTGAACCCCCGCCGCATCGGCATCACCGGCAGCTTCGGCAAGACCACGACGAAGCATATCTTTGCCGAGGTGCTCGCCGTGTCGGGGCCGGTGTTCTATTCCAAGGGGTCGATCAACACCGTGCTCGGCCTCACCCGCCATATTCGCGAGCGCCTGCAATTCAGCCACCGCTATTTCATTGCCGAGATGGGCGCCTATGGCATCGGTTCGGTCGCGCGCCTGTGCCGGTTCGTAAAACCCGATTTCGGCATCGTGACCGCAATCGGCGATGCCCATACCGAACGCTTCGGCTCTGTCGAAAACATCGCGAAGGCGAAGAGCGAACTGGTCGAGGCGGTGTGTGCCAATGGCGGCATTTCGCTCGTCTCGACGCAGGTGATGGATTACGAACCGTTCCGCATCCTGCGCGATGCCCACCCGGCGCAGGTCGTGACCGTCGGCCCCGAAGAGGACGCCGACATCCGCATCGGGAGCGCGGAATTGCGTGATGCGGACTGGCACATCGTGCTCGACGACCGGCGTGAGGGCGGCTTCGGCGCGCTCGCTTACGAGCTGCCCCTGCTGGGCGAGCACAACGTAATGAATTCCGCGCTGGCCGTGGCGGCCGCCGCGGTGATCGACCCGGCCGTGGCGCGGCGCATCGCGCTCGTCACCCCCGATGTCGAGCAGGTGCCCCACCGCCTGCAAAAGCGGGAAAGCCCGGGCGAGGCGCTGGTCCTGGACGATGCGTATAACGCGAACGAGCAGGGCTTTCGCAATGCCGTTTCCGTGCTGGCCGAGCTGGCGCGGCAACGTGGTGGACGCGCGATCCTGGTCACGCCCGGCATTGCCGAGCTGGGGATGGAGCACGATCGCGTGCATGCGGCGCTGGGCGAATATACGGCGCGCCATGCCGATATCGTCTATGCCGTGAACCCGTCGCGCATCGCCAGCTTTACCGCCGGCTTGCGCAAGGCCGGCAAGGAACCGCACGAGGTCGACAGCTTTGCCGAGGCGCGCGCCGCGCTCGAAAAAATCGCGACGGCGGAGGATGTCATCCTCTACGAAAACGACCTGCCCGACCTGCTGGAGGAAAAGCGCCTGCTCTGACCCTCAGATCCCGGCCCACCACGCGTAGCGGGCGCTGTCCTCCCAGTAACCGCCCTTCCCCCCGGCTACATTCGCGAAATCGGCGATCGCCTCGATCCCGGTCACGAATTTCGCGTGCTTGTAGCCCAATTGCCGCTCCACCCGGAGACGCAGGGGCGCGCCATGCCGTTCGGGCAGCATTTCGCCGTTCATGCGCCAGGCCATGATCGTCTGCGGATGGAACGCCTCGATCAGGTCGATCGTCTCGTAATAGGGCGTATCGCCATAATTGTCGGCACAGCGGAACAGCAGATAACGCGCCCGCGTCCGGTCCAGCCCCGCCATGTCGAGCAGCAGCTTGAGCGGCGTTCCGGTCCACGCGCCGATGGCGCTCCACCCCTCCACGCAATCGTGTTTCGTCACCTGCGTCCGGGCGGGCAGGTTCATCAGATCGCGCAGCGACAGTTCGACCGGCCGCCGCACCAGCCCGCCGATGCGGAGCCGGTAATCGGCAAAGCCATTGGCCAGCATCCGGCGATATTCGGGCGTATCGACCGTGCGCGAACCATTGGCGCGAAACACCGGGCTGCGCTGCGACAATGCATATTCGGGGGCCAGCGCACGCCGGTCGGTCACGAGCCGCTGCGCATCGCGCGTAAACCCGTCGAGCGAATAGACCACGTCCGACACCGGCCCGGTTTCCAGGATCCGCTGACACCCGCCGAGCGCCGCGCCCGTGCCGAGCAGCGCCGCGCCGCGCGCGATCATCCCGCGCCGTGAAACGCTCATCGCATGTCCTCCGGCAGGCGGAAGCGCCCGCTTATCATGCTGCGCATCTCGTTCACCGGCCCGGCCAAAAGGACCATCGCGATATGCACGATGATGAAGAGGACCAAAGCGAACGCCGCGATGAAATGCACCGAGCGGGCCGATTGCCGCCCGCCGAACAGGTCGAGGATCCATCCCCACGACGCATTCATAAACGGGCTCATGCCAAGGCCGGTCAGCACGATCGTCGGCAGGATGACGAACAGCACGGCAAGATAGCTCAGTTTCTGAAGGATGTTGTAACGCGCCGCCGCCGCGCCGGTGGGAAAGCGCAGCCGCGCATGATCGCGGATGTCGCGCCAGATATGCCGGGCGCGCAATTCGCGTTTCGCGGGGAGGAGATCGCGCGCGACATGGCGGTTGGCGATGCTCCACAGCATGTAGAGCAACCCGGCCACACCGAAAATCCATGCGCCAAAGAAATGATAGCGCCGCGCGTCGGCGAGGCTGTAATAATTGGGCAGGGTCATCCAGTGCGGAAAGGCCCGCGTCATCGTGCGGCCCTCCTTCTCCCACACGCCGAGCACGCCGGTCGTCCGGATCGCGGCGTCGCCGACGCGCACATATCCCTCCGCCCCCGTATCGGTGTCGCGGGCGCCGATCTGGAGCCAGGCGGTATCGAAATTCGCGCCGTAATGGCCCCAGTAAAGCCGGGGATGCGCGTTGAAGATCATCAGCCCGCTCATCAAAAGCGTGAACACCGCGGCCACATTGGTCCAGTGCCACAGCCGGGTGGACAGCCGGTGCCGCCGCACCACGTGCCCGCCCGCAGGATCGCCGGGGGTTTCGACCTGTTCGGGAATTGCCATGAATCCACCATGCCGCGCCGCCGACCGTCTTGGCAAGCGGCATCGGGCGGGCGCCGGGTCGCGGCAAAGTGCAAAACTTACAAGCGCGGCGCGGCGCCTTTACGCAAAAGCACAAGGTCGGCGGTTTCGCCGACGCCGCCGACCCCCTACCCCGGTCGACAACAGGCACCAGGAGAATGGCGATGACGCAGCAGGACACAATCGAGAGGACCGGCACGAACGGCGAGCGGGTATCGCGGGCCGGGCTCGACGTGGCGGCGGGGCTTGCCGAGTTCGTCGAAACCCGCGCCCTTGCGGGGACAGGGATCGACGCGGACGCGTTCTGGCAACGGTTTGCCGCGATGCTCGGCGAACTTGCGCCCGTCAATCGCCGCCTGCTCGACCGGCGAGACACGCTGCAGCAGGCGATCGACGAATGGCACGCGGCCCGCAGCGGAAAGCCGATCGACACGCAGGAGTACATGCAATTCCTTCGCGAGATCGGCTATCTCGTGGAGGAGCCGGCGCCATTTGCCGTCGATACCGAGAACGTCGATCCGGAAATCGCGACAATGGCCGGGCCGCAGCTCGTCGTGCCGGTGCTCAACGAACGGTTCGTGCTCAATGCCGCCAATGCGCGCTGGGGCAGCCTGTATGATGCGTTCTATGGCACCGATGCGCTCCCCGGCACGCCGGAGCCGGGCGGTTATGACGAGGCGCGCGGCGCGAAGGTGATCGCGGCGGGGCGCGCGTTCCTCGATGAGACCGTGCCGCTGCGCGAAGGGTCGTGGGCGGATTGGGACGGGCGCGAACCGCTCTTGCGCGAAGGCGAATTGCGCGGGCGGCGGGGCGATGGCTGGCTCCTGCGGCACAATGGGCTCCATATCGAGATCGTCGTCGACCGCGACCATCCCATCTACCGGACCGACAGGGCGGGCATTGCCGACATCGTGATGGAGGCGGCCATCACCACCATCGTCGACATGGAGGATCTGATCGCTGCCGTCGATGCGGAGGACAAGGTTGCCGCCTATGCCAACTGGCTCGGGTTGATGCGGGGCGAGCTGACCGCGCATTTCCGCAAAGGCGGGAAGGATGCGCGCCGCACGCTCGCCGCCGACCGCGACTATACCGGACCCGATGGCGCGTTCACCCTGCCGGGGCGCAGTGTGCTCTTCGTCCGCAATGTCGGCCATCTCATGACCAATCCGGCCATTCGCCTGCCCGACGGGTCGGACGTGCCCGAAGGGTTGATGGACGCCGCGATCACCGGCTTGTGTTCGCTGCACGATCTGAAGCGGCTCGGCAATCCGGCCATCGCGAACAGCCGCACGGGCAGCATCTATATCGTGAAGCCGAAGATGCACGGGCCGGAGGAAGCCGCCTTTACGAACCGGCTGTTCGACGCGGTGGAGAACATGCTGAACCTGCCGCGCCACACGATGAAGGTCGGCGTCATGGACGAGGAACGCCGGACGAGCGCCAATCTCGCCGCCTGCATCGCGGCGGTGCGCCACCGGATCGTGTTCATCAATACAGGCTTCCTCGACCGCACGGGCGATGAAATCCACACCGCGATGCGCGCCGGCCCCATGGTGCCCAAGGGCGAGATGAAAGCATCGGAATGGATCGACGCCTACGAAAAACGCAATGTCGCGATCGGGCTTGCCTGCGGGCTCGACGGAAAGGCGCAGATCGGCAAGGGCATGTGGGCGATGCCCGACCGGATGGCCGACATGCTGGAGGCGAAGATCGCCCATCCCATGACGGGTGCGAACACGGCATGGGTCCCCTCCCCGACCGCCGCGACCTTGCACGCCATCCATTACCACCGCGTCGACGTGTTCGAACGGCGGGAGCATATCGCGAGCGAAGGCATCCCGCCGCTCGAAACCCTGCTGCGCGTGCCGCTGGCCGACGGGCGCAACTGGACCGAGGATGAAATCGCGCGCGAACTCGACAATAATGCGCAGGGAATCCTGGGCTATGTCGTGCGCTGGATCGATCAGGGGGTCGGGTGTTCCAAGGTGCCCGACATTCACGACATCGGCCTGATGGAAGACCGCGCGACCTTGCGCATTTCATCGCAGGCGCTGGCAAACTGGCTCATGCATGGTGTGTGTAGCGAGGCCGATGTCGACGCCGCCTTGCGCCGCATGGCGGCAAAGGTCGATGCGCAGAACGCCGGCGATCCGTTTTACGAACCGATGGTAGGCCATTGGGACAGCAGCCACGCATACCGGGCCGCACGCGCGCTGATCTTCGAAGGGGCGGCGCAGCCTTCGGGCTATACCGAACCGCTGCTGCATGCATGGCGCCTGCGCAAGAAGGCGGAGGCGGCCTGAGGCAGGACAGGCGCCGGTTTGCCATGCATGCGGCGGACCGGCGCCCTACCGGTCAGTCGGCGTCGGGCTGACGGTCGGGATGGGCCGCGGCGATCTGCGCATTGTTGCGGGCATGTTCGACCACGCGCATGAGCTTGGCATAAGGCGCCATGTCGACGCCGAAACGCTCCGCGGAATAGACCTGCGGCACGAGATAGCATTCGACCATCGTCGGCGAATTGCCGAATGCGTATTTGTTGCCATGCTTGATGATCATTTCCTCGAGCGCCTCGAAACCGCTCGCGATCCATTTCGCCGCCCATGCCTTCACCGCGTCGTCATTCGCCCTGAAATCGTCGCGAATGGCATTGAGCACGCGCAGATTGTTGAGCGGATGAATGTCGCACCCGATGACCGCGCACATCGCGCGCACCGTCGCCCGCTCGTAATGGTTGGTCGGCAGCAGCGGCGGCTCGGGATAGCGTTCCTCAAGAAATTCGAGGATCGCCGGGCTCTGCGGGAGGTAATAGCCCCCCTCCTCGAGCACGGGCACCAACCCTTGCGGCGCCATCGAGCGATAGGTTTCCAGCCTGTGCGCCCCGGTGCGCAGATCATGCGTGACCTGCCCGTATTCCAGCCGCTTCAGCTCCAGCGCGATCCGCGTGCGATAGCTCGTCCCGGACCGCCAGTATCCGTGGAGGATCAGTTCGGGCGGCGTCACGACCGGATCTCCGGCGCGGCGCGGATGACCGCGCGGCATTCGCCAAACCCGATGCGGACGGCGCCATCCGCATCGCCATAGGCGCGCATGATGATCTCGTCCCCATCCTCAAGAAACGCGCGCGTCTCGCCATTGGGCAGTTCGAGCGGCTGCTTCCCGCCGCGGCTGATTTCCATGAGGCTGCCCATCGTGTCGTCATCGGCGCCCGACAATGTCCCGGTGCCCAGAAGGTCGCCGGGCCGCAGGTTACAGCCATTGACCGCGTGATGCGCGACAAGCTGCGCCGCGGTCCAGTACATCGCCGTCATCGGCCCCTTGCTGAGCCGGTGCGGTTCGGCGCCGGCACTGCGCATGGTCGGCGTGGTGAGCAGGACCTCCATCGTGATGGCGAACGCGCCCGATTTCTGATCCGCCGCGTCGGTGAGATAGGGCAATGGCTGCGGGTCGCCATCGGGCCGGGCGGGCTGTGCCGTGCGGAACGGGGCGAGCGCATCGCCGGTCACGATCCAGGGCGAGATCGAGCTATGGAAATTCTTCGCGAGGAAGGGGCCGAGCGGCTGATACTCCCACGCCTGAAGATCGCGCGCGGACCAGTCGTTGAGGATCGACATGCCGGCGATATGGTCGCCTGCCTGCGCGATCGGGATCGGCTGCCCCAGATCGTTGCCCTTCCCGATCCAGATTGCCATTTCCATTTCATAGTCGAGCCGCGCCGCCGGGCCGAAGCCGGGGTTGCCGCCCTCTTCCGCCGGCTTTTTCTGGCCGACCGGACGCGTGACCTCCGCGCCCGACACGCGGATCGAGGACGAACGCCCGTGATAGCCGATCGGCACGTGCTTGTAATTGGGCAGCAGGGGATTGTCGGGGCGGAACTGCTTCCCGATGTTCATGGCGTGGTGGATGCCGGTGTAGAAATCGGTGTAATCGCCGACCAAGACCGGCACGTGCATCGCGCAATCGGCCGCCGCGTAAAGATGCGGGCGCACCTTGCCGGCCCTGCTTTCATCGGTCAGCAGGCCGAACAACCCGCGGCGCAGCGCGCGCGCCGATGCCGGACCGCAGCCGAGCAGCGCATTCAGCGTATCCTGCCCCGCAAGCTTTGCGGCCTCTACCGCATCGCCGTCGAGCAGATCGGCAACCGCCGCGATGTCCAGGATTTCATCCCCGATCGCGGCGCCGCCACGCTTCCCCTTTCCGCCGGGCGCAAAAATGCCGAGCGGTAGGTTCTGCACCGGAAAATCGGGGTGGCCATTGGCGCTCTCGACCCAGCTTTTCGCGGCGGGGTCATGGGTGAAATCCGTATCGGTCATTGCTTTTCAGGTTCCTCGTGTAGCCATGCGGCATGGCGCGGTGCACGCTTCGTACGCGACCATTCGTCCAGCATGAGTGGGGCGACCCGTTCGAGCTCCGCATATTGTTCGTCAGTGCCGATATTGCAGGCCAGTTCGACGCGGTGCCCGTTGGGGTCGAAGAAATAGATCGATCTGAACACGCCGTGGAACGTCGGGCCGAGCACGTCGACGCCCTCCGCCTCCAGATGGTCCTTCGCCGCGAGCAGCGCGTCCATGTCCGGCACCTCGAACGCGAGATGCTGCACCCACATGGGCGTGTTTTCATCGCGGCCCATCTCGGGCTGTCCGGGCAGTTCGAAGAAGGCCAGCACATTGCCGCCCCCGCAATCGAGGAAGACATGCATGTAGGGGTCGTCTTCGCCGGTGGAGGGGACCTTGTCCTCGCTGAACGCGCTCTTGAACGTCATGCCGAGCATGCGCTCGTACCACTCGACCGTCTCCTTCGCGTCCTTGCAGCGATAGGCGACGTGGTGAATGCGGCTGAGTTGGAATGGCGTGGTCATCGTGATCCTCCTTGCCCAACGCGCCTGTGGCGAAAGGTTTCCCCGGCTTCCACGGCGCTCCTGTGCGTTTACCGTCCTATAGTATCACCTGAAACCTGTTTGCGCCATGCCCTGCGTGTCAGCATTCGACGACGTTCACCGCCAGCCCGCCGAGCGAGGTTTCCTTGTAGATTTCCATCATGTCCTGCCCGGTCTTGCGCATGGTCTCGATCACCTCGTCGAGGCTGACGCGGTGCGTCCCATCGCCGAGCAGCGCGAGCCGCGCCGCCTCCACCGCCTTGATCGAGCCGACGGCATTGCGCTCGATACACGGCACCTGCACCAGACCCGCGACCGGATCGCAGGTGAGGCCGAGATTGTGCTCCATCCCGATTTCGGCGGCGTTCTCCACCTGCATCGGCGTGCCGCCCAGCGCGGCGGCAAGCCCCGCCGCCGCCATCGAGCAGGCGACGCCGACCTCGCCCTGGCACCCGACCTCGGCGCCTGAAATGCTGGCGTTTTCCTTGAACAGCGAGCCGATCGCGGCGGCGGTGAGGAGGAAATCCTCCACCCCGCGCCGGCTCGAATTGGGCGCAAAACGTTCGTAATAGCGCAGCACCGCCGGCACGATGCCCGCCGCACCATTGGTCGGCGCGGTGACCACCTTGCCGCCGGCGGCGTTCTCCTCGTTCACGGCGAGCGCCCACAGGTTGATCCAGTCGATCACGGTGAGCGGATCGGCCAGCGCCCGCTCCTGCCGCTGCATCAGCGATTCGCGGATGCAGGGCGCGCGGCGCTTTACCTTCAACCCGCCGGGCAGTTCGCGCAGGTCGGTGTGCATGCCGCGCTCGATGCATGCCGTCATGGCATCGGCAATCTCGGCGAGCCGCCGCCCGATTTCGTCGGGCGAACGCAGGCTTTCCTCGTTCTCGCGCACGAGATCGGCGATGCTGGTGCGATTGTCGCGGGCCAGCGCCAGCAATTCGCGCGCGGAGGAAAACGCATTCGGCACGTCGCCGGCAAGGTCGATCGGCGCATTCCGGCCCACCTCGTCCTCGTGAAGGATCGCGCCGCCGCCGATGGAATAATACACGTCGCTGCGCAATTCGGCGCCGTCCTCGTCGAAAGCCGTGAAGCGCATGGCGTTGGAATGAAAGGTCAGCCGCTCCTTTTGGAGGAACAGCAGGTCCGCATCCTCATCGAACGCGATCTGACGATTATTGTCGAGCGGCAGGCGCCCTGTTTCCCGTACGCGAGCGACGATGCGCTCCGCCTCGTCCGGGTCGATTTCCGCCGGCGTCTGCCCCGAAAGGCCGAGCAGCACCGCGCGATCGGTGGCATGCCCCTTCCCCGTGAGCGCGAGCGAGCCGAACAGCCGCGTTTCCACCCGCGCGGTGCCGGGCGGGGCCGCGGCGGCAAAGGCAGCGGCGGCCGACATCGGCCCCATGGTGTGGGAGCTGGACGGGCCGACGCCGATCTTGAACAAATCGAATGTGCTGATGAACATGGGCCGTGCATAGCCCATCGCCCCCTATCGGGAGAAGTCGCAAATCGTTTCCATCGCAACGAATGTCGAGGTGCTGGACACATGGGGCAGCGCGGAGATGCGTTCGGAGAGCACCTTGCGATATTCCTGAATGTCGCGGGTGCGGATCTTGAGCAGGAAATCGAACGTGCTGGCGATCATGTGGCATTCCTCCACCTCGGGGAGCTGCCGCACCGCGGTCTTGAAGGCGGCCATCGCCGCCTCCCGCGTGTCGGACAGCTTCAATTCGACGAAGGTCACATGGTCGCGGCCCAGCCGGGCGAGGTCCACGATCGCGCGAAAGCCGGTAATGACGCCCAGATCCTGCAACCGCTTCAACCGGATCTGGCACGGCGTTTTCGAAAGGCCGATCTGCCGGGCCAGCTCGCTTACCGACATGCGCCCGTCGGCGGTCAATGCGGCCAGTATCTTGTGGTCGAACGCGTCCAGATCGACTGTGTCGTCCGCAAGGCGTGTGCCATTTGGTCTAGCAGGTGGGCTCATTATGGCCAGATAGGGCTTAACTGTCCGGGGGGGAAGGAAATAAGCCATACCCCGTGCGTTGAATTGGCTATTATGACCTACATGCACACACCCGAATCCATCGACCGCCTGAACCACGACGCCCATGACGCGATGCGCGATACCGACGCGCCCGCCGCCAACCGGACGGACAAACCCGCCGATGAGGCCCAGTCGGGTCAGGCGTCCGGTCAGGCGCCCGACCATGCCGTGATCGCAGGGGAAAAAGCGTTCACCCATTTCGCCCCGCCCGTCCGCGAGCAATCCGAACTTCGCCGCCGCATCACCGATCATTATCGCTGTGCCGAGCCCGATTGCCTGCAACCGCTGCTCGAATATGCGCGCCGGCCCAAGGTGCAGCGTCAGGCCGCGCAGGACACCGCCTATGACCTTGTCATGGGGCTGCGCAAGGCGCGCAAGCCTTCGGGGGTCGAGGGGCTGGTGCAGGAATTCTCCCTGTCCACGCAGGAGGGCGTCGCCCTGATGTGCCTTGCAGAGGCATTGCTGCGCGTGCCGGATGCGGCGACGCGCGACGCGCTGATCCGGGACAAGATTTCGGGCGGCAACTGGCGCTCCCACGTGGGCGAGGAAAAGGCGCTCTTCATCAACGCGGCGAGCTGGGGCCTCATGTTCACCGGCCATCTCACCGGGAGCGTCGGGCCCAAGGGCATGACCGAAAAGGGGCTGGCCAATGCGCTGACCCGCGTGGTGGCGCGCGTCGGCGAGCCGGTCATCCGCAAATCGGTCGACATCGCGATGCGCATGATGGGCGAACAGTTCGTCACGGGCGAGGATATTGACGAGGCGCTCAAACGTGCGCGCCACATGGAGAAGAAAGGATTTTCCTACAGCTTCGACATGCTGGGCGAGGCCGCCGCCACGATGAAGGGCGCGGAAGGCTATTTCCGCGATTACGAAACCGCCATCCACGCCATCGGCAAGGCGGCGAACGGGCGCGGCATCTACGAAGGCGCGGGCATTTCGATCAAGCTTTCGGCGCTCCACCCGCGCTACGAACGCGCGCAGGCCGATCGCGTCATGGACGAGATGCTGCCCAAGGTGATCGAACTCGCGCGCCTAGCGAAACATTACGACATCGGTCTCAACATCGATGCGGAGGAAGCGGACCGGCTCGAACTCTCGCTCGACATTCTGGAATCGCTGGCCGTGCATCCGGATCTGGCCGGGTGGAACGGGCTGGGTTTCGTGGTGCAGGCGTTCGGGAAGCGGGCGTTCTACGTCCTCGACTGGATCGTCGACCTTGCCAAACGGTCCGACCGCCGCATCATGATCCGGCTGGTCAAGGGCGCCTACTGGGACGCGGAGATCAAGCAGAGCCAGGTCGAAGGGCTGGACGATTTTCCCGTCTTCACGCGCAAGCTGCACACCGACGTGTCCTTCCTCGCGTGCGCGAAAAAACTGCTGGAGCACAAGGATGTCGTGTTCCCGCAATTCGCGACGCATAATGCGCAATCGCTGGCCGCGATTTACCACATGGCGGGGCCGGACGATTTCGAATTCGGCGATTACGAGTTTCAGTGCCTGCACGGCATGGGCGAACCGCTCTATGAACAGGTCGTCGGCGCGGACAAGCTGAACCGGCCCTGCCGCATTTACGCACCCGTCGGCACGCATGAAACGCTGCTCGCCTATCTGGTGCGGCGCCTGCTCGAAAACGGGGCGAATTCGTCCTTCGTCAATCGCATTTCCGATCCTGCGGTGCCGGCGTCCGAGCTGGTCGTCGATCCGGTGAAGATCGTGCGCGACATGCCCATGCCGGGCCGGCTGCACGATCGTATTTCGCTGCCCAAGGACATTTATGGCGAGCGGCGCAATTCCGACGGGATGGACATCTCGGACGAGCGTGACCTTGCCGCCATGACCGACGCGATGATCGCCAGCGCGAAGCGGACATGGACCGCATTTGCCGACGGCGACACGAGCGATCCGGTCGAGGTGCTCAACCCTGCCGACCACCGCGACGTTGTGGGCCACATGCGGGTCGCCTCCCCCGAAGTCGCTACCGCCGCGATGGCGCGTGCGGCGGCGTCGAAATGGAACGAGGTGCCGCTTTCGCATCGTGCCGACATGCTCGAACGGGCGGCGGACGCGATGCAGGAACGCATGCCCGAACTGCTCGGCCTGCTGGTCCGGGAGGCGGGCAAATCCGTGCTGAACGGCATTGCCGAGGTGCGCGAGGCGATCGACTTCCTGCGCTATTACGCGATGCAGGCGCGCGAGATTTTCGACGAGGGGCAGAAGCCGCTCGGCCCTGTGGTCTGCATCAGCCCGTGGAACTTCCCCATGGCGATCTTCACCGGGCAGGTTGCCGCGGCGTTGATCGGCGGGAACACGGTCGTGGCGAAACCGGCGGAGGAAACGCCGCTCATCGCTGCCGAAGCGGTGCGCATGCTGCACGAGGCGGGCATCCCGCGCGATGCGCTGCAACTGATGCCGGGGTTTGGCGAAACGGGCGCCGCGCTCATCGGGTCGCCGGAGGTGGCGGGCGTGATGTTCACAGGCTCCACCGAAGTCGCGCGCATCATTCAGAAACAGCTCGCCGACCGGCTTTCGCCCGAGGGCAAGCCGATCCCGCTCATCGCGGAAACCGGCGGGCAGAACGCGATGATCGTCGATTCCACCGCGCTTCCGGAGCAGGTCGTTGGCGATGTCATCGGTTCCGCCTTCGACAGCGCGGGACAGCGGTGTTCGGCGCTTCGCGTGCTGTGCCTCCAGGATTCGATCGCGGACAACACGCTCGACATGTTGAAGGGTGCGTTGCAGGAATTGCGCATCGGCTCGACCGACCGGTTGTCGAACGACATCGGCCCGGTCATCAGCGCCGAGGCGAAGGACGGCATCGAAAAGCACATCGCCGAGATGGAAGCCAAGGGATGCCGGGTGCACCGCCTTTCCATGCCGGACGATACCGCCCACGGCACGTTCGTCGCGCCCACGATCATCGAGATCGACAATATGGCGATGCTGACCCGCGAGGTGTTCGGCCCGGTCCTGCACGTCGTGCGGTTCAAGGCGCATCAGCTCGACGCGATGATCGATGCGATCAACGATACAGGCTATGGCCTGACCTTCGGCCTGCACACGCGGATGGACGAGCGCGTCGCCCACGTGGTGAAGCGGATCAAGGTCGGCAATGTCTACGTCAATCGCAACCAGATCGGCGCCATCGTCGGCGTGCAGCCGTTCGGCGCGCGCGGGCTTTCGGGCACCGGGCCGAAGGCGGGCGGGCCGCTCTACCTTCGCCGGCTGGTCAAGAATCCGCCGGTGATGGAGCATCCCTTTGCCGTGCGCGGGGATACGGCGCTGCTCGATTACGGCAAATGGCTCCATGAAAATGGCGAGCAGGGCACCGCGCGCCGGGCCAAGACCTATGGCTGGCAATCGGCGCTAGGCGTGGAACTGGAACTGCCCGGCCCGGTGGGCGAGCAGAACCTCTATGCCCTCCATAGCCGCGGCCGCATCCTCTGCCTGCCCGAAACGCGGCGTGGCATGCTGGGGCAACTTGCCGCCGTGATCGCGGCGGGCGGCGTGGCCGTCTTCGACAGCGAGGTGGAGCTACCCGCCGACCTGCCGCAAAGCGTGCAGCGGCACGTGTCGCAGGATCTTGGCCTGGGCTTTGCCGGCGCGCTCATCGAAGGCGACGCCGACAGGGTCAAGGAGCTTCAGCGCGAAATCGCGAAGATGGACGGGCCGATCCTGCTTACGCAGGCGGCGACCCCGCGCGAATGTCTCGAAGGGGGGGCATGGCACGTGGACTGGATGCTGGAGGAGGTATCCACCTCCATCGACACCACCGCGGCGGGCGGCAATGCCAGCCTGATGATGCTGGGCTGATCGCGCCAACCGGAGCCTACGAAAAGCGCCGCGTCCCGATGGGGGCGCGGCGCTTTTCACATTGGCGATGCAGGCGCGATCATCCGGAAAGCCCGCAGTTTGGGTAAAAACACCGAACCTCAGGAAAAGATATCCTCCAGCTCCGCCACATCCGGCCCTTCCTCCAACTCGCGCAATTGTATGAAGAGTGCGGTCACGAGGATCGCGCCGACCATGTTGACGAGGCCGGTAATCAGGCCATTGATCGCGGCGGCCACCCACAAACCCGATCCCGACACCGCGTCCGGTGCCCCCATGAACATCAGGATCGCGGCGCCCAGAATGCCGCCCCCGACCATCGACGCCACGAACAACAGCAGGAACAGTCCGAAAATCGACCAGCGATGCCCCTTCGTCAGTCGGCGGCTGCGGCCGAACGCCCCGATCACGCCGCTGCGTTCGAGCACGAGGGCGGGCACCGCGACCGACCACATGACCATGAGCACGATCCCCGGCACGATGAACAGCATGAACCCGCCGAAAATGCCCAAGATGTAGAGGATCAGGAAACCGAGCAGCGGCAGCACGACCGAGGCGGCACCGGCGATGCTCTGCCCGAACGCCGCACGCTCCCCGCGCAGCGACCGGTAGCTCGCCTGCACCAGCGCGGCCTGCACCAGGAGATAGGAGGCGAGGTTCACGAGATAGGCGATCGCCACCGCGCCGATGACCCCGTACCCGTCATCATCGCCGACACCGCCCGCAATGCGCGCCTCGAACAGGCTCCACACGAAAAGAGGCACCGCCCCGAAAACGAGTGTGAGAGCAAGCAGGGTCGCGCCATCGCGGCGCAACGCACGCGGCACGGATTTCAGCGCGTCACCAATGGAAAGATGCCCCTGCGCCCGATAGTCCCCGACCGCCATTTCGTCCGTCACGCGCTGCTCCCCCAAGATAATCCCCATCGGGTGCCAAGCAGGCCGCCGGCTGTCCAGCGATAATTGCGGTGGGGCATCGGATGCCCGCACTTGAACCCGGCGCGGCATCGGCTACTCTGCGCCGATGGCGAGGTGCATGGGCCGGACCACAGACCATCGGGGCGCGTTTTTCATGGCATCAGCATCAGGGGCGCCCGACCCGTCGATGGGCGACGCGACGTTTCGCGAAGCGCATCGCGAACTCGTGAACGGGGGCGAGGTTCAATTCTCCTTCGGCCCGGCGACCGAGCCGCCCACCACGCCCGAATGGCTTCGCGCAGTGGGGCGCGCCATTGCCGATGCGCTGGAAACGATCGGCACCGCGATCATGTGGCTGTTTTCATGGCTTCCGGAGGCGCCCTATGCACGGGTGCTGCTTGCCGTGCTGCTCGCGGCGCTCGCGATCCTCGCCGTGTGGATCGTGGCGGCGCGCATTCGGTCGGGGGCGTGGCGTTGGCCCCGGCGCGCGGGCCGCGATGCGGGCACGGAGGATGACGAGGGCTGGATCCCGGCGGAGGAGCCGGCCCGCGCCTGGCTGAACGAGGCGGATCGGCTCGCCGCCGATGGCCGCTATGGCGAGGCGGTACACCGGCTGCTCCTGCGCAGCGTGGAGGATATGGCCCGGTGGCGGCCCGGCGCGGTGCGCCCGTCCTCGACCAGCCGCGATCTCGCCGGGGCGCCTGCCCTTCCCCCCGCGGCGCGCGGCGCGTTCGCACAGATCGCGGGCCTCGTCGAACGCAGCCTGTTCGGCGGGCGGGCGCTGTCGCTGTCGGACTGGAGCCGGGCGCGGGATGCCTATGCCGGCTTCGCCCTTCCCTCGGATGACGCGCGATGAGCGACATCGCGATCGGCCATGCCGCGCAACGCAGCCCTTTTCGCCGGGGGGCCGTCGTCCTTCTCGTCGGGGCGGGGGTGCTGGGCTTCGTGCTGCTCCTGCTGCTGGCGGCCTATGCGCCCGAACGGCGGGGACTGGATAACGGGCGGGCCAATGCGCTTTCCAATAGCGCGGTGGGGTTTCGCGGGCTGTTCCTGTTGGCGGAGGCGACGGGGCGGGCGCCCGTGCTGGTCCGCAACGACCGGCAATGGGATGGCGACGGCCTGCTCATCCTCACCCCCGAAAGCGGCTATACCAATCTTGGCGAAAGCACGAACCGGGGCCGGCCCACGCTCGTCGTGTTTCCCAAATGGCAGATCGAACCCTTGCAAGAGCGTGACGGCTGGACCAGCACGCCCGGCCCCCTCGATACCGAAGATCCGGAAACCGTGCTCGCCCCGGCGATACGCTACGAGATCGAACGCCGCTCCATGAATGGCGAACCGCTGGCGGTATCGGGGCTTTCGCAAGAGGTCCGCTTCGATGCGCCGCGCATGCTCCAGGTTTTGGTGAACGATCGTTTCGCGAGCGACGAGGAGACCGGTGAAAAGGATCCCGATGGGGACGAGAACGCCGATGGGGACCGCCCGGGTGCCCTTACCGATGCGCGCGACCGCGTGTTCGAACCGCTCATCACCGATGGGCGCGGCGGGATCGTGCTGGGCCGGGTCGGGCATCTTTTCGTGCTTTCGGACCCGGATCTCATCAACAATATCGGCATGCGCGACGCGGCCAATGCACGGGCCGCCCTCGCCCTGCTCGACATCTTGCAGGCGGATGGTTCGCGCGACCCCGACGATGCGACCGGCATGTTGATGTTCGACGTCACGCGCAATGGCTTTGCCGTCACGGCCAGCCCCCTGCGCCTGCTGTTCGAACCGCCGCTGCTGGCCATGACGCTGGGCCTGCTCGTGCTGATGGCGATGGTCGGCCTGCGCGCCCTCGCCCCGTTTGGCGAGCCTGTGGCACGTGCCCGCGCGCTGCCCTTCGGCAAGGCCGCGCTCGCCGACAGCAGCGCCGCCATGATGCGCAAGGCGAACCGCACGCACCGGCTCGGCACGCGCTATGCCGATGCGATCCGGTTACAGGCGCGGCGGATGTTCGCCATACCCGCGCATGTCCGGGGCGAGGCGCTCGACGCCCGGCTCGACCGGATGAACCGCCGGGACGATTTCACCGCCCTTGCCGCACGTGCCGCGGCGGCGGACAACGATGCGGAGCTGCTGTCCGCGGCGCGCGCCCTCGATGACTGGAAACGGGAGAAGACGTCTTGACCATTGACGAATTGCAGGCACTGTCCGGCGCGATAAGGGCCGAGGTCGGCAAGGCCGTCGTCGGTCAGGACGAGACGGTTCGTCTCATGCTGATCGCGCTGTTTTCGCGGGGGCACATCCTGCTCGAAGGGCCGCCCGGCACGGCCAAGACCCTGCTCGCCCACAGCTTTGCGCGGGCCAGCGGGATGGATTTCGGGCGCATACAATTCACGCCCGACCTGATGCCGGCGGATATCATCGGCGCCAACCTGTTCAATTTCCAGACGAGCAGCTTTACCCTCACGCGCGGTCCGATCTTTACCGATCTCCTGCTCGCCGACGAAATCAACCGCACCCCGCCCAAGACGCAGGCCGCCTTGCTGGAGGCAATGCAGGAACGGCACGTCACCATCGACGGCGAAACGATGGATCTCGGCCCGCGCTTTACCGTGATCGCGACGCAGAACCCGATTGAGCAGCAGGGCGTCTATCCGCTGCCGGAGGCGCAGAACGACCGTTTCCTGTTCAAGCAGGTCGTCGGCTATCCCGACTACGACGAAGAATTGCGCATCATCGCCGGGCATGGCGCACGCGATGCCAACATGTCGCCGCAGGCATGGGGGGTCGAACGCGTCGCGGACGGGGATGCCATCGGCGCCGCCGTCGCCGCGGTGCGCGAGGTGCGCCTGGCGGAAGAGGTGGTGGATTATATTGCGCGGCTGATCCGCGGATCGCGCGATTCCGCCGATCTCGACGGCGGGGCGTCCCCGCGTGCGGGCGCGATGCTGGCCGGGGCAGCGCGGGCGCATGCCGCGATTGACGGGCGCGATTTCGTCATTCCCGACGATGTGAAGGCGCTCGCCCCCGCGCTGCTGCGGCACCGCCTGCAACTGTCGCCGTCGGCACAGATCGAGGGCCGCGCGGTCGAGGACGTGGTCCGTTCCATCATCGATGCAATCGAGGCGCCGCGTTGATCTACCCCACCCGGCGCGCGTTGATTGCGGCGGCGGCGGGGCTTCCGCTGGCGCTGTGTATTGCGGTGCTGTGGCCGGGGGCATGGGCGGCGGGGCTGTTGTTGCCGGTGGCGGTGGCGGCGTTGATGGCGATAGATGCGATTATAACGCCGTCGCGCCGCACGCTGTCCGTCGATGTCGCCATGCCGGAAACCGTGTCGGTCGGACATGCTTTCGACGCGGTGGTCACCTTGCGCTTTGCCGGCAAGGCGCCCGATACGGTGGAGCTTTCACTCGGGCTTCCCCAGCATGCGGAAGCGGTGGACGGAGCTTCCCGCACGCTCACCCCTTCGGTAAGCGAGGCGAGCGCTGCGCTTGCGTTGCGGCCGCAGAGGCGCGGATTGATCGCGGGGCGCCGGGTGTGGCTGCGCTGGACCGGGCCGATGGGGCTGTGCTGGAAACAGATGGTGCATGACGCCGATGGCGAAACCGCCGTTCTGCCCGACATCGAAACCGCCCGGCGCAACGGACCGCGCATGTTCGACCGGGTTCAGCATAACGGCATGGTCACGCAGATGCTGCGCGGCGAAGGGTCCGATTTCGACAGCCTCGTCGAATTCCGGCCCGGCATGGACCGGCGCGCGATCGACTGGAAACACTCGGCCCGGCACCACGCGCTGCATGCCCGCGAATATCGCACCGAACGCAACAATCAGATCGTCTTTGCCATCGATGCGGGGCGGCAGATGACCGACCCCGTCGCCGGCATGCCGCGCATCGACCGGGCGGTTTCGGCGGCATTGCTGAATGCCTGGCTCGCGCTTCGGCTGGGCGACCGGGTTGCGTTCTTCGGCTTTGACGCACGGCCCCGGGTGACGAGCGGTTTCGTCGGCGACCCGTCCGCCTTCGCACAGTTGCAGCAGGTCGCCGCCCGCATCGACTATTCGGGACAGGAGACCAATTACACGCTGGCGCTATCCGAATTGTCCGGGCGGGTGCACCGGCGTTCGCTCATCGTGTTGATGACGGAGTTTACCGACGCCATAGCGGCAGGCTTTCTGCTGCGCTCCGCCGCGCAGATCATGCGCAGGCACGTGTTGATGGTCGTCGTATTGCGGGATGAGGAGCTGGAGAGCATGGCCGGCGCGCGGCCCGATACGGCGGACGATATTGCGCGGGCGGTCACCGCCGATGCGCTGCTGCGCGAACGGTTGCTGGTCCTCACGCAGCTGCGCCAGCTCGGCGTCGAGGTGGTCGAGGCCGGGCATGAAAATGTGGCCGAGCGGCTGGTCGAGGCGTATCTCGTCATGAAGCGGGAGAACCGGTTGTGAGCGTATCCCTCCCCGCCCCCGCCTCCAGCCCGGCGCGCGCGCATTCCACCCTCTTCCGCGAGGCGCGCGAGGCGGAGTGGATGCGGCTCGACGCGCTGCTCCAACGGATCGAGAAACGCTCCATCCGCAGCCTTTCGGACGAGGAGCTGATGGCGCTTCCCGTGCTGTATCGCGCGGCGCTGTCCTCGCTCTCCATCGCGCGTGAAACGGCGCTCGACACGGCGCTTGTCGCCTTTCTCGAACAGCTTTGCACGCGGGCCTATTTCCATGTCTATGGCGTGCCGGAGACGGGCCGGGCGCAATTGCGCCGCTTTTTCGCGGCGGGCTGGCCGCGTGCGGTGCGCGCGATCGTCCCCGAAACGCTCGCCGCGCTGGTGTTGAGCGTGATGGGCGCGATCATCGGTTTTGCGATGGTGACAGGCGATCCGGCATGGTTCTACGCGCTCATCCCCGAAGGGCTTGCCGGGGGGCGATCCCGGCGCCTCGGCCGAGGTGCTGCGCGCCGCGCTTTATACCCGGCAGCAGGATGGATTGAGCGTGTTTGCCGCCTATCTCCTCACCCATAATTCGCAGGTCGCGCTGTTCTGCTTCGCGCTTGGCTTCGCGTTCGGTGCGCCGACGACCTTGCTGCTGCTTTACAACGGGATGATCCTCGGCGCGTTCTATGCCGTCTATGCAAAGGCGGGGCTGGCGTTCGAGCTGACCGGCTGGCTGATGATCCATGGCACGACCGAGCTGTTCGCGATCCTGCTTGCAGGGGCAGCGGGGTTCCGCATCGGGCGCGCGATCGCCTTTCCCGGCGGGATGCGGCGGATGGACGCCGCGGTTGTGGCGGGACGCACCGCCGGGCCGGTCATGGGCGGGGTGGTCATCATGCTCATCGTGGCCGGCGCGCTCGAAGGAATCGGGCGGCAGCTCGTGACCGCAGATGGCGCGCGCTATGCCATTGCGGCGGGGATGCTGCTGCTCTGGACGGGATATTTCTACCTCTGGCGGCGTGGGGACGCCGAACGGCGATGAACGTGGCCCGCCCCCCTCGCCATCGCTCGCGCACCCGCGACTTCGTCACGCCGGAGGGGGTGAACCTGCGCCTGCGGCTGGCGGGCGGATCGGAGCGGGCCATCGCCTTTGCCATCGATGCCGCGATCATCGTCGTAGCGCTCATTACCCTGACGATCCTGGCCTCGGCGGTGTTGTCGGGCGGCGGCGGCGAGGCGGCGGCGATCATCTGGCTGATCGGGTTCTTCCTGCTCCGCAATTTCTGGTTCATCGGGTTCGAGAGCGGTCAGCGCGGCGCGACGCCGGGCAAACGGCTGATGAAACTGCGCGTGGTGGCGCGCGACGGCGCCCGGCTCACCGGCGGGGCGGTCGTCGTGCGCAATGCCATGCGCGAGATCGAGGTGTTCCTCCCCCTGCAATTCCTGGCGGTGGAGGCCGCGACGAGCGATCTCGACGCGCTGATCGGCCTGCTTGGCCTCGCGTGGAGCGGGCTTTTCCTGTTTTTTCCGCTGCTCAATCGCGACCGGATGCGGATCGGCGACCTGCTCGCCGGGACATGGGTGGTGCATGTGCCCGAGGCCCGACTGCTGCCCGATCTCGCCGCGACACAGGATGCGGGGCCACGGCGTCGTTTCGACGAACGCGCGCTCCGGCTTTACGGGATCTATGAATTGCAGACGCTTGAAAAAGTGCTGCGCCAGGGGCGGGAGGACAGCATTTCGCGCGTCGCCGCCACCATTCGGGCCAAGGCGGAAATCCCCGACGATGGCGAGGACGACGCCGCTTTCCTCAACGATTATTATGCCGCGCTCGTCGCCTATCTGGAGAGCGAGCTGGTGATGGGCCGCCCCACCGATACGAAGCATGGGCGGCGGGCAACGTGAACCGCGGGCGTCACTGCCCCTCGGGAATGCGGGCGCGGGCCTGCTTCTCCATTTCCTTCAGTTCGCGCAGCGTCTGATCGAGTGCGACACGCTGCGCCTCAAGCTCCTCGATCCTTTCGGCGCAGCGTTCGGAGAGGCGGCGCATCTGTTCGACATGCTGCGGATCGGCGTCATACAGGTCGAGAAATTCCTCGATCTCCCGGAGCGAGAAACCCAGCCGCTTGCCTCGCAGGATCAGTTGCAGGCGCGCGACATCGCGGCGGGCATACACGCGCGTGCCCCCGACGCGGACCGGCTGCACCAGCCCCTTGTCCTCGTAAAAGCGCAGCGTGCGCGTCGTCACGCCCAGACTGTCGGCGACATCCTGAATGCCGCGCAATGGATTGGTGTCGGCCAAGCTTTCGTTCCCCTCTCCCGCATACCGGAACCCGCGTCCGATCCCGTCCGTTGCCTTGTTGCAGGGTCGCGAGCCGTTTGGGAAGGCGTGTTTTACGATGGCCATTCTCCGCAAAAGTGGGGGGTTGAAAAACCCTGCCCTGATGGTTTACCTATAGGGTAAGCATACGACGCATTGGTTAGCAAGCGGAGAAACCCCGCCGACCCGTGTGCCACGAGTTCGGATCAAAGAGAGGAAATGCAGTGACTGATATCGTCATCGCCGGATATGCCCGGTCCCCCTTCCACCTTGCGAACAAGGGCGATCTGGCCCGCGTGCGGCCCGACGACCTCGCCGCGCAGACGATTCGCGGCCTGATCGAGAAGACCGGCGTGGACGCAGGCAAGGTCGAGGATGTGATCCTGGGCTGCGCCTTTCCCGAGGGCGAGCAGGGTCTGAACGTGGCGCGCATGGTCGTGCTGCTGGCCGATCTTCCGATTTCGGTGGGCGGCATGACGGTGAACCGGTTCTGCGGCTCGTCCATGAGCGCGATCCACATCGCCATGGGGCAGATCGCGATCGGCGCCGGCGATGCCTATATCTGCGCCGGACTCGAATCCATGAGCCGCGTCCCGATGAGCGGGTTTAACCCCTCCCCCAACCCCGCGCTCGCGAAGAAGACCGCCGGCGCCTACATGGGCATGGGCGAGACGGCGGAAAACGTCGCGACGAAATTCGGCATCACCCGCGACGAGCAGGAAGAATTCGCGGTGAAGAGCCAGCAGAAGGCCGCCGCTGCACAGGAAGCCGGCAAGTTCGACGGCGAGATCATCGCGATCGAGGGCAAGCAGGGCACGGTGTCGAAGGACGGCACGATCCGTGGCGGCACCACGAAGGAGGCTCTGTCCGGCCTGAAACCCGCATTCGACAAGGATGGCACGGTCACCGCCGGCACGTCCTCCCCCTCACCGACGGCGCATCGGCGACGCTGGTGTGCAGCCGTGAATTTGCCGAGGCGAACGGGCTCGACATCCTCGCCACGATCAAGTCGGTCGCGATCTCGGGCTGCGAGCCGGAGACGATGGGCCTCGGCCCGATCAACGCGTCGAAAAAGGCGATGGAGCGCGCCGGGATCACCGCCGCCGATCTCGACGTGGTGGAACTCAACGAAGCCTTCGCCAGCCAGGCGATTGCCTGCATCCGCGAGCTGGGGCTGAAGGAAGAGACGATCAACATCGACGGCGGCGCGATCGCGCTCGGCCATCCGCTGGGCGCGACGGGTGCGCGCATCACCGGCAAGGCGGCGCAATTGTTGAAGCGCGAAGGCGGCCGCTACGCGCTCGCCACGCAGTGCATCGGTGGCGGCCAGGGCATCGCAACCGTGCTGGAGCGTGCATGATGGCTGAACATATCAACAAGGTCTGTGTCATCGGCGCGGGCACCATGGGTGCGGGGATCGCGGCGCAAATCGCCAATGCGGGCGTGCCGGTGCTGCTGCTCGACATCGTGAAGGACGGCGAGGCCAATCGCAACGCCATTGCCGAGGGTGCGGTGGCAAAGATGCTGAAGGCCGACCCCGCTCCGTTCATGACGAAATCGGCGGCAAAGCTGGTCGAGACCGGCAATATCGACGACCACCTCGACCGCATCGCCGAGTGCGACTGGATCGTGGAGGCAATCGTCGAGCGGCTCGACATCAAGCAGAAGCTCTACGCCAGGATCGCCGAGGTGAAGAAGGCCGGGACCGCGGTGTCGTCCAACACCTCGACCATTCCGCTGGAAAACCTGGTCGATGGCATGGACGAGCAGTTCCGCCGCGATTTCCTCATCACCCATTTCTTCAACCCGCCGCGCTACATGCGGCTGGTGGAGGTCGTGCGCGGCAAGGCGACCGACGCCGCCACCGCCGACAAGGTGTCCGATTTCCTCGACCGCAAGATGGGCAAGACCGTCGTTGCGGCAAAGGACACGCCCGGCTTCATTGCCAATCGCATCGGCACCTACTGGCTCGCGCTCGCCGTGAATGCCGCGATGGATCAGGGCATCACGGTGGAGGAAGCCGACGCCATCGGCGGCCGCCCGATGGGCGTGCCCAAGACCGGCATTTTCGGCCTGCTCGACCTCATCGGCATCGACCTGATGCCGCTGTTGTCGCAGAGCCTGTCGAGCACGCTTCCGCAAGGCGACCCCTATTTCGACACGGTGCGCGACATGCCGCTGATCGAGAAGATGATCGCCGACGGCTTTACCGGCCGCAAGGGCAAGGGCGGTTTCTACACGCTGAAAAAGGCGACGGGTGGCGGGCGTGAGAAATACGCCATCGATCTCGAGAGCGGCGAATATCGCGCCGCGCGTCCCGCCAGCGTGCCCAAGCATGCGCAAAAGGACCTCACCGCGCTCGTCTCGCTCGACGGGAAGATCGGGCGCTATGCCTGGGAATTGCTGGGCAACGTCTTGTCCTATTCCGCCATGCTGGTGGGCGAGGCCGCGGACAATGTCGTCGCGATCGACGATGCGATGAAGCTCGGATATAACTGGAAGCACGGTCCGTTCGAACTGATCGACCGGCTCGGCCCCGGCTATCTTGCGAAACGCCTGCGCGAGGAAGGGCGCGACGTGCCCGAAATCCTCGATGTGGCGGGCGACCGTCCGTTCTACCGGATCGAGGATGGCAAGCGGCAATATCTGACGGCCGAGGGCGAATATCGCGACATCGTGCGGCCCGAGGGCGTGCTCCTGCTCGAAGATATCAAGCTTGCCTCCAAACCGCTGGCGAAGAACGGCTCGGCGGCGATCTGGGACATTGGCGACGGTGTTCTCGCGCTCGAATTCACGGCGAAGATGAACGCGCTGGACGAGCAGGTCATGAAGATGATCGGCAAGGCCATCGGCATGGTCCGCGATGGGCGCAAGGCGCTCGTCATCTATAACGAGGGCAGCAATTTTTCCGCCGGCGCCAATCTCGGCCTTGCCATGTTCGCGGTGAATATCGCGGCGTGGAGCGAGATCGACAAGCTGATCCGGGCCGGACAGGATGCGTACAAGGCATTGAAATACGCGCCCTTCCCCGTGGTGTCGGCGCCGGCCGGGCTGGCGCTTGGCGGCGGGTGCGAGATCCTGATGCATTCCGACGCGGTGCAGGCCCATGCCGAAACCTATACCGGGCTTGTCGAATGCGGCGTCGGGCTGGTCCCCGGATGGGGCGGCAATGGCGAATATCTCTCCCGCCTGATGAACAGCCCGAAAATGCCGCGCGGCCCGATGCCCGCCCTGTCCAAGGCCTTCGAGACCATCTCCACCGCGCAGGTCGCCAAATCGGCGGCGCAGGCGAAGGAAATGGCGTTCCTGCGGCCCGACGACGGCATCACCATGAACCGGGACCGCCTGCTCGCCGATGCGAAGGCGAAGGCCTTGTCGCTGGTCGATGGCTACACCCCGCCGGAAAAGCCGGTCTATCGCCTGCCGGGCGATACGGGCCGGGCGGCGGTGGATCTCGCCGTCAGCGATTTTCACAAGAAAGGCGTTGCGACCGATTACGATACGGTCGTGGCCAAACGGCTCGCCCACGTGCTGACCGGGGGCGACACCGACATGCAGGACGAGGTCAGCGAAGACCAGCTGCTCAAGCTGGAGCGCGAGGCATTCATGGAATGCGTGCGCGACCCCCGCACGCAGGCCCGGGTCGAGCATATGCTCGAAACCGGCAAGCCCCTGCGCAACTAAGGAAACGACCATGCAGACTTATGAAGCACCCCTTCGCGACATGCGTTTCGTGTTGCACGAATTGTTCACCGATGACGGTTTCGGCGGGATCGCCAAGCATGCCGATTTCGACGACGACCTGCTGAACGCCATCCTCGACGAGGCGGCCAAGACGACGCGCGACATTCTCCTCCCCCTCAACGCCAGCGGCGACCACGAAGGCTGCACGCTCGAAAACGGGGTGGTCCGCACGCCCAAGGGGTTCAAGGACGCCTACGATCAGTTCGTCGAGGCCGGATGGGCCGCGCTCGCCTCCGATCCCGAATGGGGCGGACAGGGCCTTCCCGAACGGATCAACAAGCTGGTCGAGGAGATGATCTGCGCGACCAACCTGTCGTTCAGCCTGTATCCCGGCCTCACCCACGGCGCGACCACCGCGCTGGAGGCGCATGGCTCCGACACGCTGAAGCAGAAATATCTGCCCAAGATGGTGAGCGGCGAATGGTCGGGCACGATGTGTCTGACGGAATCGCATTGCGGTACCGATCTCGGCATGCTGCGCACGAAGGCGGAACCGAACGAGGATGGCAGCTACAACGTCACCGGGGCGAAGATCTTCATCTCGTCCGGCGATCACGACCTTACCGACAATATCATCCACCTCGTGCTGGCCCGCCTGCCCGATGCGCCCAAGGGCGTGAAGGGCATCAGCCTGTTCCTCGTGCCCAAATACCAGGTCGACGAGGAAAACCGCATCGGACCGTCCAATGGCGTGTCCGTCTCCGCGATCGAGCACAAGATGGGCCTCAAGGCGTCGGCCACCTGTCAGCTCAATTTCGACGGGTCGAAGGGCTGGCTCGTGGGCAAGCCGAACAAGGGGCTGGCCGCGATGTTCACCATGATGAACCAGGAACGGCTTTCGGTCGGTATCCAGGGGCTCGGCATCAATGAAATCGCGTATCAGTCCGCGGTTTATTATGCCAAGGACCGCATTCAGGGCCGCAGCCTGTCGGGTGCGAAGAACCCCGATCAGGCCGCCGATCCCATCATCGTGCACCCCGACGTGCGCCGCATGCTGATGACGATGCGCGTCTATGCCGAAGGGTGCCGCGCGCTGGGTCAGTGGACGTCGCGTGCGCTCGACGCGAGCGAACATGCCGACGATCCGGAGGTGAAGGCCCGCGCGACTGATTTCGTCGCGCTGATGACGCCGGTGGTGAAGGCCTTGTTCACCGACCTCGCCTTCGATGCGGCCAACATGGGTATTCAGACCTATGGCGGGCATGGTTACATCGTGGAATCGGGTGTGGAGCAATTCGTGCGCGATGCCCGCATTGCGCAGATCTACGAAGGCACCAACGGCATTCAGGCTCTCGACCTCGTCGGGCGCAAGATGCCGGACCGGATGGGCCGCAACATGCGCCCGTTCTTCCATGCGGTGTCCAACCTGCTGGAGGATATGGCCGGCACGGATGACAAGCTTCTGGCCGGGATGGTCGGCGGGATGCAGCAGGCGTTCGGCGCGTTGCAGCTCACCACCGGCACCATTGCGCAAAAGGGCATGAAGGATCCGGAGGAAGCGGGCGCCGCGGCGACCGATTACCTTCGCATGCTGGGCCTTGTAGGCATGGGCTATTGCTTCCTCAAATCGGCGAAGATCGCGAGCGAACGGCTTGCCGAGGGAACGGGCGATGCGGAGTTCTACAAGAACAAGCTCAATAGCGCGCGCTTCTTCATGGATCGCGTCCTGCCCGAGGTGACGGCGAAATTCCTCGCCATCAAGAGCGGCAAGGATTCCATGATGGCGATGCAGGCCGACGCGTTCTGAACGCGGCTGTCTGACGCTGCCTGTCATTCGGCGCGGGGGCCCCTGACCCTCGCGTCGCGGGCGCGCGGAGCCATTCGCTCCGCGCGCCCTTGTTACGTCTCGGCCTTACGTTCCGGCCTGCCGCGATCGCGTGCGTGCCACCGCATCGTGCCAGCCCTCGATGCGGGCGGCGCGGAGGTCGGCCTTCATGTTCGGCTGAAACGCACGCTCGCGCCGCCGCACATGGGCGAGCGAGGCAAGATCGGGCCATAGTCCCACGCCCAGCCCGGCCAGAAACGCCGCGCCCAGCGCCGTCGTTTCCAGATCGTCCGGCCGGTCCACGGGAACATCCGCAACGTCGGCGATGAACTGACACAGCCAGTCGTTCGCCGCCATCCCCCCGTCGATGCGCAGCACGCGCGGCATGGCGCCGCCATCGTCGCGCATCGCGGTGATGAGATCGAGCGTCTGATACGCCACGGCCTCCAGCGTGGCACGCGCCAGATGCGCGGGCCGCGTGTCGAGCGTGAGGCCATAGATCGCCCCCCGCGCACCCGCGTCCCAATGCGGCGCGCCCAGCCCGGCAAAGGCCGGAACCATGTAGACCCCGTGACTGTCGGGCACGCTTTGCGCCAATGCCTGCGTATCGCCGGCCCGCTCGATCAGCCCGACCCCGTCACGCAGCCATTTCACCGCCGCCCCCGCCGCAAAGATCGACCCCTCCAGCGCATAGGCGGTCCGCCCCGCAATGCGATAGGCCGGCGTGGTCAGCAGGCGATGGCCCGACGTCACCGGCCTATCGCCCGTGTGCAGCAACATGAAGCACCCGGTGCCGTATGTCGCCTTGACCGAACCCACCTCGAAACAGGTCTGCCCGATGAGCGCGGCCTGCTGATCCCCCGCCATGCCGGCAATGGGAACCGGCCGCTCGAACAGGCCGGGCGCGGTGGTGCCGAATGCATGGTCATTGTCGTGGACCGCCGGCAATATCGCCATCGGTATCCCGAAAAGCTGGCAAAGCTCCGCGTCCCAGCATTGGCGATGAATGTCGAACAGCATCGTGCGCGATGCATTGGTGATGTCGGTCTTGTGCACCTGCCCGCCGGTGAGGTGCCACAGGATGAAACTGTCCATCGTGCCTGCGCACAGGTCGCCGCGCTCGGCCCTCTCCCGTGCGCCGGGCACATTGTCGAGGATCCAGGCGATCTTCGTCGCACTGAAATAAGGGTGGATGAGCAGGCCGGTGCGCGCGGTGACGCCCGCGCCATGTCCGTCCTCGACCATCTGTGCGCAGGCGGCGGCGCTGCGCCGGTCCTGCCATACGATGGCGTTGTGGATCGGTTCGCCCGTGTCGCGGTCCCACACCACGCTCGTCTCGCGTTGATTGGCGATGCCGATCGCGGCGATGTCCTCGGCGCAAAGCCCGCTCGCCGCCAACGCCTGACGCGCGGTGTCCAGCGCGTTTTTCCAGATTTCCATCGCATCGTGCTCGACCCTGTCGCGGCCGGGGTAATGCTGAATATGTTCCACCTGCGCCGATGCGAGCGCATGGCCGCGTGCGTCGAACACGATGCTGCGGGTGGATGTCGTGCCCTGATCGATGGCCAGGATATGATCGTTTGCGATTGTGCCGTCTCCCTTGCCGCAGGATGGCGGCGCGCGCGCATGCGGGCAAGCGGTTCGTCGCCATTTGTTCGCACCCCACCTTGGAAAACCATGGGCGAGCGACCAGATGGAGCGTCCCTTTTCCAAACTTTGCAAACAGCCGAGATCCACGATGCAGCGCACCGCCATTTTCGCAAGCCCCATCCCCGCGAGGCACACATGACCGCGCGGCGCCTCCTCTCGCTCCACACCGCGATGCAGGATGATATTGGCGATCTCGTCACGCGCCGCCCGGTGCCCGGCCCCGGCCTGCCGCAGGTCGATCCGTTCCTGTTCCTCAACCACCACGGCCCGCAAACCTACCCGCCGAACAGCGATGGCCTGCCCTTCGGCCCGCATCCCCATCGCGGATTCGAAACGGTGACCTTCATCATCACCGGCAGCCTCGCCCACAGCGACAGCGCGACCGGGGAAAGCATCGTCGAGGCCGGCGGCACGCAATGGATGACCGCCGGGCGCGGTCTCGTTCATGCCGAGCTTTCGCCCGAAAGCTTCAAGAAGAGCGGCGGCCCGGTCGAATTCCTGCAATTGTGGGTCAACCTGCCCGCCCGGCTGAAAATGACGGAGCCGGGCTACATCGGGGCGGACGCGGCGGATATTCCCGACATCGCGATGGCGCCGGGGGTGACATGGCGGCCCGTCTCGGGGCCGGACGGTGCGCCGGTTCAATCGCTGACCGGGGTGGTGGTCGGCACGGTGGAGATGGAGCCGGGCACGCGTGCCACTCTCCCCGCGCCTGCCGGCCGCAACGTGCTGTTCTATACCGTGCGCGGCGCGGCGACCGTCGGCGGCGAGGTGGTTCCCGAATACACCCTCGCCCGGATGAGCGACGGGGACACGGTCGAGGTCGAAAGCACCGACGGGTGCCTGATCCTGTATGGCCATGCCGATCCGATCGGCGAGCCGGTCGTCGCACATGGCCCCTTCGTGATGAACACGCGCGAGGAAATATCGCAGGCGATCCGCGATTATCAGACCGGCGTCATCCGGTAACGCGCGCGGGACGCCCCGCCCGCCATTCGGATAATACCATTGACGAGGGTCGTAATACAGGTAAGCTGTCGCCCATAAGAACGACAAGCGCGTGGGAGAGATTCAATCGCCGCCGCAGCCCGATACGGCGCGGCGGAAGGAGATATCTTCATGGATCGCATCCTGTCACGCCCCCTCCTCCGCATCGCGCCCCGGCATGGCCGCATCGCCGCCGGGCTGTTCGCGATGGCCGCGGCCGGCGCCGCGCCGACGCAGGCTTTCGGCGATGACGATCCGGTCACGCGGCTCGTCCGCTGCGGTGAGGCGAGCTGCCTCATGGTGTCCGGGCGCCGCGACGATCCTGCCGCAATCGTGAAGGTGAACGGGCGCCCCGTGTTCGTCGAGGGCGGCAAGGGATGGAAACTGCGTCTGTCGCTCGACACGCTGCGCGAATGGTCGGACGGGCCCGCGCGCACCATCGCGGTATCGCTCCACGCCCCGGATCGCGGCACGAAGGACGTGGCCATCGTCGACCTGCCCATCGGCGTGCTCGGCGACACGACCGACCTCGACACGTTGAGGGTTCGCGTACGATAACCATGCCCCTTGCGTTTCATGGCCGCGGGCTGCGTGTTGCCAATGGCGGCGCGGCACCCTATATTCCTGCCATCCGCCGAAGAGCGGCGTTTTGATGTTCGCAGGAGAGTATGATGAAAAAAGGCCTTATGGTCATGGCCGCGTGCGCGCTGGCCGGTACCGCATCGACGGCAATGGCCGATCCGTTCGTTCAGGAAAGCGCGACCCTGCAGCTCGACGGGATCAACCTGTCGACCGTAGAGGGACAGCGCAGCCTCGCGATCCGCATGGACGCGGCCGCCAATGCCGTTTGCGGAGAGGGGCTGGACCGTGTGCACCTGAAGCTTCACGCACAGGCCGAGGAATGCCGGGTCGCGGTAAAGCAGGACATTCGCAATCAGATCGAGCAGCGCATGGCCGCACGCGCGACGTCCACCGTTCTGGCTCTGCGCGACTGATCCATGGCCGCGCGTCGGGGCGCATGATCCCGATGCGCGGCGTGGCATTGATCAGTCGCAGGCAAGGGCGGCGCGCCTCGTGACTCTGGCGTCGGAGGCGCGGAACGCGCTTGCGCGGGGCGATCTTGCGGCGGCGTCGCGCGCCGCCGATGCGTTGATCGCCGACAGGCCGGACGATGCGGACGGCTATTTCCTGCTCGGGATTGCCGCAGCAGAAGCAGGCCGGATCGCGAAGGCGGTGCCCCTGCTCGAATCCGCCATCGCACGCGGTGACGATCCCGAACATTGCGCGCAGCTTGCCCGCCTGCTTATCCTGATGCGCCGCGATGGCGATGCCGCGGCCATGGCCCGGCGCGCGCTTGACCTCAACCCACGCGATGCGCGCACCTTCGACACGATCGGTTGCGTGCTGGTCAGGCTGAGCGATCATGCGCGCGCCATCGCGCCCTTCACCGCCGCGGTGGAGGCCGAACCCGACAATCTCGACTATCGCTACAACCTGGCCGCCGCGCTCGGCTTTACAGGCGCGGTCGAGGATGCGCGCGTCCATTACGAGCACGTCCTCGAAATCGATCCTGAAAATGGCCGCACGCATTACGCGCTCGCCATTCTGTCGCGGCAGACGCGCAGCGACAACCATGTCGATCGGCTGAAAATCGCATTGGGCGCGGCGCGGAGCGAGGACGACGCCCTGCGCATCCGCTACGCTTTGGCAAAGGAACTGGAGGATCTCGGCGAGGTCGAAGCGTTTCGCCATCTCGCCGATGCCAATGCCCGGCACGCGCGCAACATCCGTTACGATTTCGCGCAGGACGCCGCGATCTTCGACGCGATCGAAGAATGCTTTGCCGATGGCGGCGGCCATGGTGCGGGACAGCCGATGGGGAGCCGCGCCCCCCTCTTCGTCGTGGGCATGCCTCGGACCGGCACGACTTTGGTCGACCGGATCCTGTCGTCGCATCCCGACGTCGTCTCCGCCGGGGAGTTACAGGCGATGCCGCTCGGCGTAAAACGGTTGAGCCAGACGGCGTCGCGCGTCATCATCGACCCCGACACCATCCGCGCGAGACGGCATATCGACCCCGCGCAACTCGCCAGCCGTTACATGGCACAGGCGCAGCATCACCGGATGGACGACACGCGGCGTTTCGTCGACAAGCTGCCCGCCAATTTCCTGTATATCGGGCATATCGCGCGCAGTTTCCCCGACGCACCGATCGTGTGCCTCCGCCGCAATCCGATGGACACGGTGTGGAGCAATTTCAAGAATCTGTTCGCCAGCCGCTCGCCCTATTACGCCTATTCCTACGACCTGATGGCGACGGCGCGATATTATGCGCGGTTCGACCGGCTCATGCGGTTTTGGGATCGCGTCTTTCCCGGCCGTATCCTGCAATTGTCGTATGAGGCGCTCGTGACGGCGCAGGAAGCCAGCACGCGGGAGCTGCTGTCGTTTTGCGGGCTGGAGTGGGACGCGGCGTGCCTGTCCTTTCACGAGAACAAGGCCGCCGTCGCGACGCCCAGCGCGGCGCAGGTCCGCCGCCCGATCAATAGCGACGGCATGGGCAAATGGCGAACCCATGCCGCCGCCCTGGAACCGGTCCGCCGCTGGTTCGAGGACCAGGGGATCGAAACCGGTTAACGGGCGGGACCGGCGCCCGACGCGCCGCCCCGCCCATCCGGATCAGAACTTCACCCGGCCCTCGATCCCGACGGTCCGGGGATTGAGCACGACCTGGCGGTAATAGCGCACGGCGACGCCATCGTTGATACCGATGCGCGACCGGTCGTTCGCGACCGACACGATGGCATATTCATCGAAGATGTTGTTCGCGAACAGGCCGATGCTGAACCTGTCGGTATCGTAGGTGAGCCGGGCGCGATGCGTGACATAGCTCGGGATCAGCTCGCCATAGGCCCGCTCCCATCCCAGCCGCGACACCACGTCGCCGCGATACACCGTGGTCCAGTTCGCGATGAGATCGCCGCTCACCAAAGGCTGTACGTAGGTGGCGCCGATGCTGCCCGCATTCTTCGCCGATCCGGGCAGCCGGTCGCCGTCCATCGCATCGAGCTGTACGAAACGGTTCGAATAATCGCCCGGCGTCTCGCGAATGGTCAGGATGCCGGGAATATCCTCGGTCAGCCGCGCATCGGTGTAGGAGTAATTCCCCTGGATCGACAGGCCGCGCACCGGGCGAAGCTGAAACGAGGCTTCGAACCCTTCGGACTTGGCTTTGCCGCCGTTCACCGTGATGCCGGTCGCGCCATAGAGCGTGGCGGAATCCACCTGGATGCCATCCCACTTGATCTGGAACACGTTCAAATTGAGCGACAGCATCCGGTCGAACAATTGCGTGCGAACGCCCAGTTCCAGGTTCTTCGTCGTGTCCGGGCCGTATTGCAGCTCGTCCGGAAGCGCGCAGATGATCTGCTGTCCGGGCTGAATATCGGCGGGGCACGGCGCGACGCGGTTCGGCCCGCCAATGCGATAGCCCTTGCTATACGTGCCGTAGACCATGAGGTCGGGCGTGAATTCGTAGCTGCTGTTGAATTTCCAGACCCAGCCATCCTGCCCGGCCTGCCCGCCATTGGTAAGCAGGTCGTAAGGGCTGAGCGGATCGCCGAGCAGCGGGAGCGCGGCCGCACCCGAAATCTCCGACTCGTAGTCGAAATATCGCGTGCCGGCCGTAACCTGAAATTCCGGCGTGATTTCGAGCGTCGCTTCGCCGAAGACCGCCTTTTCCGTAACCTCGGAGGTGATGTAGCTCACATATTCGAGCGCCTCGGGATTGTCCGGCCCGACCCAGGGGTGGTTGGGAACGCGTTCGGCATAATCGCTCTGATACTTGTTCTCGTTGAAGAACCCGCCGAGCACCCAGCTCAAGGGGCCGCCGTGGCTGGAGACGAAGCGGATCTCGGCGTTCTTCTGCTTTCGCTCGTTGATCGATTCGGTGTAGCCGGCGAACGCGGGAAAGAGCTCGTAATCGTAGTCGAGATCGAGCAGCAGATCGGTCACATCGGCCTGCCCTTCGAAATTCACCTCGGTATAGGCGCCGGTCGCGACGATATCGACGAAATCGCCGATATTCGCATTGACCTCCGCACTCGCCAGATGCGCATTGCGGGAGATCGGCTCGATAAAGCGGCTCGCGTTTTCATAGCGCCCGGTGCCCAGCACGCCAAAGCTGTTCGCCTGTGCGCCGTCGGTATCCGTCTTCTGATAGGCGTAGGTGAGGATGAGTTTCAGATCCTCAGTCGTCTGGAACAGAAGCTGGTTGCGCGTGGTGAACGTCCGCTCGAAGTTCAGATCTTCTGCACGGCGCAGGTTTTCGGCAAAGCCTTCCTGCGTGACGCCATTGGGCCCGTCCGGCTGCGGCAATGACACGCCCGGTTCCTGCACCAGCAGCGGATAATCGATGAAACCGGGATCGAAATAGTAACCGGTCGCCGAACGAAACGCGACGTGATCGCGCACGATGGGAATGTTGACCATGCCGTCGGCCTGGTAGCCAAAATCATCGCTGTGGCTCTTGGCATAGGCGCGGCCGTGGAACTCACCCTCGAATCCGGTGACATCGGGGCGGTTGGGGA
Source organism: Croceicoccus sp. YJ47 (assembly GCF_016745095.1). Taxonomy (NCBI): domain Bacteria; kingdom Pseudomonadati; phylum Pseudomonadota; class Alphaproteobacteria; order Sphingomonadales; family Erythrobacteraceae; genus Croceicoccus; species Croceicoccus sp. YJ47. The sequence continues at coordinate 2,739,118 of NZ_CP067087.1, read as the reverse complement.
TATAGCGGATCGCACCGGCCAGCGTGCCCAGACCGTACAACGTGCCCTGCGGGCCGAGCAGGGTTTCGACGCGGTCGATATCGATCAGCTTGAAATCGTAGAACAGCGGCACTTCGCCGAGATAAATGCCCAGCGAATCGTCATAGCCCGCACCGAAATCGTCGACCCCCGACGCATTCAGCCCGCGCAGCACGATCGAACCCGTCGATCCCGGCCCGGTGTCCGAAATGGTCATGCCGGGCGTGAAATCGGCGATGTCGCGGACATCCTCGATCTGCTTGCTGGCGAGCTCCTCTGCATCGATGGCGGAAATATTGATCGGCGTGTCCTGAATCGTGGTGCTGCGCCGGGTGCCGGTCACGACGATCGCGCCGTCGATCGTATCGGCATAGGTATCGCCCGCCGGTTCGTTGATCATCGTGCCCGCGTTTGCATCCTGTGCCGAGGCGTGGGCGGCGTGGCCCGCCATGGCGAGCACGGTCGCCGAAAGAAGGGCGGATCTGAAGGTCTGGCGTTTGGTCATGGTTTTCCCCCTGTCAGGTGTAAGATCCCGCGCGCGATCGCGCGTCGATGATTGGTGTAGAAAGGGACCGCCCCGCGTTCCGTCATGGCAGGGCAGCCGGTCGTCATCCGCGTGCCGCAACGCGCGCCCGGAACAGGGCACGTGCCGCCGTTCGCGCCGCCCGCATCAGCCCGGCGGCAGACCGCGGTGGAGCGGACGCAGACGGCGGACGATGGCCGCGCCGGTCCGCCTGCCGCGCGGCGGGCGCGAACAGCCCGGCGGCGCGGGGATGGGCAAGGGATGCGGAATTTTTCTGATCGGGCAGATGCACGAGAAACCTCCGTATCAAGCCGGGCATATGCCCGGCCGGGTGGATCCTCTCGCTCTCGGTCAGACGCTCTTGCGGCGTCTCTCGATACGCTACAGATATTACGAAATGCGTCAAGCGTATTAATTTGTGAAATGCACGGTAACGAATGCCTCGATGACCGGGCGCGACATTAACCGATGCAAAACCGGGGGTTACCCGACAGAATTGCAAAGTGCATCGCGCCGCGAACCGGAATTTCCGGGGGTTCAGTCCGGCCTGCTCCACCAGGAAAGCGTCTGATTGTCGTGGGCGCTGGTCCATACGCCATCGGGGGTGTAGCGGATCGCCCCGCTGCCCGCCGGTTCGCCGAGGCGAGCAGTCACGTTCATGGTCACCGGATCGATGACGGCGAACACCTGGTCCTCCGTCGTGCGGAGCCAGACCAGCCCGCCGCCCACGTCGATATCGCCATAGGCCAGCGTCTCGCCGACCTTCACCCTGTCGGTGATGGCGAGCGTTGCGGGGTCGACGCGCGCGACCGTGCCGTCGCCCTGTTCCTGCACCCAGACGGCCCCCTCCCCCGCGGCGAGGAAGCCGGGCTGCAGCCCGAGCGCGACGGTGCCGACGACCGCATTGCTGTCGGGGTCGATCTTCTGCAACGTGCGGGCATCGCTGCTCACCGCCCAGAGCGCGTCATGCCCGTAGGCGAGGAAGAACGTGCCGGGATTGACCGGAATGCGTGCGACGATCGCGCCCGTTTCGGGATCGAGCCGCGCGATTTCGCCGCTCGCCGCGCTCGGCACCCAGACGGATCCTGCGCCGGCAACGACATTCGTTTCGCCCTTGGGATTGGCGATGCCGGTCGCGATCATCTGCTCCACCGTCGCGGTCGCGGTGTCGATGCGGTAGAGATTGGCATCGGGGCAATTCGCGACCCAGAGCGATCCCGCCGCCACCGCCATCGTCCCGCACGGGCGCGGCACGGTCACGCTGGCAAGCTTTTCCGTGCGCGACCATTGCTCGACCCGCCCGTCATTCGTGACCCAGACCGTATCGCCATCGACGGCGAGGAAATCGGCAAAGCCGGGCACGCTCAATTCCCGTTCGACCAAAGCTGGTGCGGCGTCCGGGCCGGGCGCGCCTGTCGTTACGCATCCTGTCGTCGCGGCGAACAGGGCGGCGGTCACCATGGTGCGTTTCATGCAAATCTCCTGTCTTCGCGCCAGCGCGCATCATTCGTAGCGATAGGGGTAGCGGTCGATGGTCGTCGTGCTGCGCGACTGGTTGCACAGGTACACCGTGCCGGTGAAATAGATGCCGGGCTCGGTAATCCCCTTCGCATATTCGTAGGTTTCGCGAAGCTGTGCGACGGTCATCTGCACCGGCGCCTCATCCGGTTGATAGGTGAGACCGTAGGGGTAATCCTCGCCCGTCTCGCTCATTTCGACATGGCAGCCCATCACATGCGCGACCGGGTGCGTGTCGCAAAAATCGATCAGCCGCTTCATGCTGTCGAACCACGGCTCCCAGAAGCTGATGTAGCAGCGCCCGCGATAGAACATGTCGCCGGTATAGAGGATCTGCGTATAGCTGTCGTAATAGGCGAATTCCGAAATCACGTGGCCGGGCGAGCCCCAGATAAGGATCTCCCGCCCGCCGAGGTCGAGCGTCACGCGCTCTTCGGGAAAATTCGTCATCCCCCAGAAACCCAGCATTTCTTCGTGGGTGAGGCCCATGTATCGCGTATTCGGGCGGTCGGCGAACTGATTGACCGCGGCGTAATGGTCGGCGTGCAGATGGCTGAACGCGACGAGCAGTTCCATCGCGGCCGGATTGCGGCGGTTGCGGCGGCACCATTGTTCGATGCAATCGTCGACGACGGCGCGGTAATCGCAATCGTTGCGAAGCTGGACGTAGCCCTCGTCGAGCAGCAGCACCCTGTCGTTCCCGAAATAGAGCGGGGCGAACGGCGCTTCGTAGCTATAGGCCTTGTTCTGCCGCAGGATCGCGGTGTGCTCGTTATACCAGTGTACCTGAATCGGGGGATCGGTGTTGTCCATCGCGGACGGCGATCCGCAGATCCAGCGGTCGGGAAATGCCCCCGGTGCGGGGCCGTCGACGGTGAAATTCACCGGCGGGCCGTCATGCGAAACACTCGCGCCATACGCCTTTCCGGCAATGGTGAGCGGCACGGCCGCGGCGGCGTTATAGGCAAGGAAGGTGCGACGATCCATCGGCGGATCCTTTCGTGCGGGCAATGGCGTTCAGAACGGGTGCGGCGGATTGATCTTCGGCACGCCCTCGGGCCAGTTGGACGTGCGCTGATCCGGGCTGACCCCGTTCATCAGCACGAAATCGGGCCGGATCAGCATCGTGTCCCGCCCCTGCACCGCCCGCGCGTGGGTCAGCGCCTCGTCAATGAGCGCGGGCTCCATCTGCAAAACCCGCTCATACGGCTTGAACGTGGCGAAGCGCGGGTAATAGCGGCCCGGCACGAACATCATCTCGACATGGCCGCCCATCACCCATTTCACCGGCTGACTGCCGGCAAACGCGGACAGACGTTCGAGCGAGGCGACAAAATCGCGATCGTTGCCGATGTTGATCTTGCCGGGATAGAGGAGGTCGCCGGTAAACAGGAAATCGGTATAGGGATCGTAAAAGCTGACCCCGTCGCGATGCGCGCCGGGCGTCGGCAGGACGGTGATGACCCGGTCGCCGAGGTCGATGGCCGCCGACCCGCCGGGCCAGTTTTCGGCGAGTCCGTAATGCCCCTTCATCGCGGCGAAGGGCGGCGGGACGATCGTCGTATCGGCGCGCCCGGCGAATTGTTTCAGGCCCTGGTTCTGCGCGACATCCTCACCAGAGGTCAGCGCGATGGTGAGCGGCACCCGCCGCCGCCCACGCGCCTGCGCCCAGCGTTCGATCACGGCATCGACGGTCTTGCGCAGCGGATAATGCGCGGCGTTGGCGGTCGCCCCGGTATCGATGAGCAGCGCGCCGGCATTGCCGAACAGCAGATAGGTGAACGGCGCCTCCCAATGGACGCAGACATTCTGCCGCAGGATGAAGCTGTCCTCGTTATATTGCAGGACATGAACGCGCGGATCCTGATTCTTCGCCGCAATGTTGGAGCCGTGGATCCAGCGAAACGCGATCTGTCCCGGGGCCGGCCCGTCGCAAGCGTAATCGTGCATGACCGGCGCGCGGGGCGGGCGCGGGACGGCGCTGTCGGTGTTGCGCACCGCCGCGCGGTTGTAGGGAAGATCGGGATTGCCATTGGGATAGGCGCGTGTCGCGGTCGATTCCACGATGGTCGTCGTGATCGGCTTTGCCGTATCGGTCTGGGGCATCGTCATCCTTTCGAACCGCCGCGCGGGCGGCGTTGAACGCATGCCGTTTCAAGACGCCCCCTCCCCGGACATCGCACGCGGCGCTCTCTTGCCAAAGCGCCGCATGTGACGAGGACTATACCGATATTACGAATACGATCAACAGTAATATTTGGCATGGACAAGCCCGCGCGATCGCGCAATGCTGCAAGCGCGAAAGGAGACGAATCATGATCAACCGTATCCGTACCGCGGGGAACATCGTCGCAATTGCCGGTGCCCTCGTGCTGGCCTCGTGTTCGTCGCCGGAGGAGCCCGCCGGTCCGCGCACCGATTTCGACATTGGCTGGTCGATCTATGCCGGGTGGATGCCTTGGCCCTATGCACAGCAGGCCGGGATCGTCGACAAATGGGCCGACAAATACGGCCTCGACATCGAATTCGTGCAGGTGAACGATTACGTGGAATCGGTGAACCAGTACACCGCCGGCAAGCTCGACGGCGTGACGGTCGCGAACATGGACGCGCTCACCATTCCCGCCGCGGGGGGCAAGGATACCACCGCCGTCATCATCGGCGATTATTCGAACGGCAACGACGGCATATTGCTCAAGGGTAATGACCGGCTCGGCGCGATCCGGGGCAAGGACGTGCATCTCGTCGAATTGTCGGTGTCGCATTACCTGCTGGCGCGCGGGCTGGAAACGGCGGGCCTGCCGATGACGGCGGTCAACACGATCAACACGGCGGATGCGGACATCGCCGGTGCCTTCACCGCGCCCGAGATCAAGGCCGCCGTGGCCTGGAACCCGCAGCTTTCCACGATGAAGGACACGCCCGGCACCAACATGGTGTTCAGCTCGTCCGATATTCCGGGCGAGATTCTCGACCTGCTGGTGGTCGATACGACCACGCTGAAATCCAATCCGAACCTCGGCAAGGCGCTGGCCGGAATCTGGTACGAGACGATGGCCCTGATGAAGCGGCAGGACGCCGAGGGCAAGGCCGCCCGCGATGCCATGGCCAAGATGGCGGGCACCACGCCGGAGGTGTTCGAGGGACAGCTCGCCACGACGTTCCTCTACGACACGCCGCAGGCCGGCGTCGCCGCGGCGCGTTGGCCCGCGCTGGTCAAGACGATGCAGCGGGTGCGCGATTTCAGCTTTTCCCAGGGGCTGTTCGGTCAGGGCGCACGTTCCGCCGATGCGGTCGGCATGGCATTCCCCGGCGGCAAGACGCTCGGCAATGCGCAGAACGTGACGCTGCGTTTCGACGACAGCTTCATGCAGATGGCGGCCGACAATGCGCTGTGATCGCGCGGGCATGACGGGGGGCCGCCGCTGATGCGATGGGTCAACCGCAGGCTCGGGCGGGGGCACGCCATCATGATGGGCGCATTGCCGATCGCGCTGCTGTTGCTGCTCTACCTGCTCCTCGCCGCCGACCGGCACGCGATCAACCCGGCGGACAAGATCCTACCGCTGCCGGGGCAGATGGTCGATGCGATGGCGGCGCTGATCCTCGAACGCGATCCGCTTTCGGGCGGGCGCCTGTTCTGGGACGATACCTTCGCCAGCCTGACGCGGCTTGCCATCGGGCTTTTGATTTCGACCGCTTCGGCGCTTCTGGCCGGGCTGGTGCTGGGCATATTGCCGACGGTGCGCGCGACATTCGGTCCGCTGGTGACGGGCATTGCCGTCATTCCGCCGATCGCGCTGCTGCCGGTGTTGTTCATCGCGTTCGGGCTGGGCGAAACGGCGAAGGTCGCGCTCATCGTCATCGGCATCGCGCCGTTCATGATCCGCGACATCGCCGCCCATATCGCCGCCCTGCCCCGCGAACAGATCATCAAGGCACAGACACTGGGCGCCAATAGCTGGCAGGTGATGATCCGCGTCGCTCTCCCGCAGGCGATGCCCCGGCTCATCCATGCGGTGCGGCTTTCGCTCGGCCCGGCATGGGTGTTCCTGATTTCCGCAGAGGCGATCGCGGCGGACGTGGGGCTTGGCTATCGCATCTTTCTGGTGCGGCGCTATCTGTCGATGGACATCATCCTGCCTTACGTGGCGTGGATCGCGCTGCTCGCCGTGACGATGGACCTGCTGCTCACGCAGGCGAGCCGCCGCATGTTCCCCTGGGCCCATGGAGCAGGACATTGAGCGCGCTGCTGAGCCTCCGCAATATCTGGGTCGAATATGGCGACAAGATCGTGCTGGAGAATGTCTCGCTCGACATTGCGCACCGGTCCTTCGTGTCGATCATCGGCCCCTCGGGCGCGGGCAAGAGCAGCCTGCTGCGCGTGATACTGGGACAGGAGGCACCGACGCGCGGCTCCATCCTCCTCGATGGAGAGGCGCTTGCCCCCGAATGCGGGCCGGATCGCGGGGTCGTGTTTCAACGCTATTCGGTGTTCGCGCATCTCTCCGCGCTGGGCAATGTGATGTTCGGCCTCGAATGCGCGCAGGCCCCCTTTGCCGCCCGTCTGTTCGGTGCGGGCAAGCGGGCCGCGCGTGAGCAGGCGGAGGAGATGCTCGACGCGGTGGGGCTGAAGGATGCGATGCAACTTTACCCTGCCGAAATGTCGGGCGGGATGCAGCAGCGGCTCGCCATTGCGCAGGCGCTCATCAAACGGCCGCGGATCCTGTTGCTGGACGAACCGTTCGGCGCGCTCGACCCCGGTATCCGCGCGGACATGCATGCGCTCATCACCCGGCTGTGGAACGAATATGCGCTGACCGTGATCATGGTCACCCATGACCTGAAGGAAGCGTTCACGCTCGGCACGCGGGTTCTCACGCTCGACAAGCGCCGCCACGATCCGCACGCGCCGCACCGTTTCGGCGCCACGGCGGTCTACGATCTGGCGCTGTCGAAGAAGGATCCGGCGGCGCTGGAAGATCGCAGCGAGGACCGGGCGGAGCTGCCGGTGAACGAAACCAGCAGTATTACGATTGACAATAAACGTAATAATTGAGAAAGAGGTCGCATGAGTTCCGATTCCAACAATCTGGCGCGTCTGAGCATGAGCCTGCCCGCCGAATTGTTCCGTCAGCTCGACATGATGGTGGAGGAGCGCGGGCTGCCGTCGCGCTCGCAGCTCATCGCCGAACTGATCCGCCACGCCCTCGCGGAGCATGAGGCGCAGTTCCGCCCGGACGACATGCTCGCGGGCACGATCACCCTTGTTTACCGCGGCAATCGCGGGCGCGTGCGGCAACAACTCGCCGAAACGCAGGCGGATTATCTGAAGGAAGTCATCTCCTCGCAGCATGTCTTCCTCGAAGATGACCAGTCGCTGGAGGTGTTGCTCGTGCAGGGGCCGGCGATGCGGCTCGAGGAGTTGTGCGATGCCTTGCGCAGCATTCGCGGCATCAATCAGCTTCAGCTCGTCACCACGACCGCGCTGCTCCCGCCCCTGCACGAACTGGACACGCCGGAATGGGCCGCATCCGCCGATGCGCCGGAGCCCGCCGCGAAAGGACGCAAGGCAAAAAACAAGGACGCGAAGGTATGACAACCAATCTCGCCAACCCGATGGCCGCGCGCGACCATGCGCGCGCCATGGCCGGAACCGTTGCGGAGGCCATGCCGATCATCCCGCCCGTCGCCGACGACCTGCCCGATGGCGTCGATGCGGGCGACCTGGTGTGGGAGGAAACGATCGCGGCGGGCGGCTATGCGACCCGCGTGCTGAAACGCGGGACGCGGCTGCGGCTGGTCGATATTGGCGGCGATGCCTGCGCCTCGCTGCTGCTCTACAATGCGGACATGCCGACGGAGCGGCTGAACGTTGCCGATACGGTAAAGGTGCAGTGGAACGCCTATCTCGCCTCCGGGCGGCTGCTCCTGTCCGACATGGGCCGCGTGCTGATGAGCGTGATCGAGGATGGCGCCGGCACGCATGACACGTTTTGCGGCACGTCGAACGCGGCCACCAACGCGGCGAAATATGGCGAGGGGCGCAACAGCGGCCCCACCCCCAACGGGCGCGACCGGCTCATCCTCGGCTCGGCCAAGCACGGGCTGACGCGGCGGGACGTGCACCCGTGCGTGAACCTGTTCAAGGGCACGCGGATCGGGAAGGACGGGACCATCACCCCGCAGGTCGGCCCGTTCGAGAAAGGCCGCGAAATCGTGATGCGCGCCGAGATGGACGTGATCGTCGTGCTGGCCAATTGCGCCCACGTGCTCGACCCGCGCGCGGAATGGAGCGTGACCCCGCTGCGCGCGACGGCGTGGCGCGGTGCCCCCGCCCCCGCCGACGACCCGGTGCGCAACGCCACGCCCGAAGGATTGCGCGCGTTTCAGAACGTCGAAGACTACTACCGCCGCTGAACGGCGCTGCTGATAGAAGGACTTGCCGACATGAGCAACGACCCGAATGTTGCCGGCCTCCCCGGCCCGATCGTGCATGACGAAATCGTCGCCGCCCGCGCACCCTGGCTCCATCATGTGAAGGCCGGGCAGACGCTGCGCATCGTCGATGTGGAGGGCAACCAGGCCGTCGATTTCCTGCTCTATAGCGAAGCGGACGACGCCGAACGTTACAGCGCGCAGGACACCCTCGCCGCGCAGGGCAATCTGTTCCTGCGCAAGGGCACCGTGCTGCGCTCGAACGAAGGGCGCCCGATGATGACGATCGCCGATACCTCGGTCGAATATCACGATACCATTGGCGGCGCATGTTCGTGCGAATCCAATACGTTGCGATACGGTCATCATACGAAGTCGCAACACGCCTGCGTCGAGAATTTCCTGGAGGCGAACCTGACCGAACGGCGGGGGAAGCGCGACATGGTCTCGAACATCAATTTCTTCATGAATGTGCCGGTGGAGGATGACGGTTCGCTCGGCATCGTGGATGGCATTTCCGCGCCCGGCCTCACGGTCGACCTCCGTGCCGAAATGGACGTGATCGTGGTGGTGTCCAATTGTCCGCAGATCAACAATCCGTGCAACGCGTTCAACCCCACCCCCGTCCGCATGATCGTTTCGGCATGAGCTTCGATACGGTCCTCGTCGCCAACAGGGGTGCCATCGCAACGCGGATCATCCGCACGCTCCGCCGCATGGGCCTGCGCTCGGTCGCGGTCTATTCCGAGGCGGATGCAGGTTCGCTCCATGTCTCGCAGGCCGACCATGCCATCTGCATCGGTCCGGCGACCGCATCGCAAAGCTATCTTTCCATTCCCGCGATTCTCGATGCCGCGCGCGAAAGCGGCGCGGGCGCTATCCACCCCGGCTACGGCTTTCTCGCCGAGAGCACCGAATTCGCCGAGGCGTGCAAGGAGGCGGGGATCGTCTTCATCGGGCCGACGGCGGACGACATCCGCACCTTCGGCCTGAAGCACAGCGCCCGCGATCTCGCCGCGCGCCACGGCGTCCCGCTCGCCCCCGGCACCGGCCTGCTCACCGACCGCGAGGAAGCGGCAGGGGCCGCGCGCGACATTGGCTTTCCCGTGATCGTGAAGGCCACGGCGGGCGGCGGCGGCATCGGCATGCGCATTTGCGAGGACGAGGCCGCGGTGCGCGACGGGTTCGACGCGGTGGCACGGCTCGGCCAGGGCAATTTCGGCGACGCGGGCGTGTTCCTCGAACGGTATATCGGGCGTGCGCGCCATATCGAGGTGCAGATCTTCGGCGATGGCGCCGGCCGCATCGTGCCATTGGGCGAACGGGACTGCTCGCTCCAGCGCCGCAATCAGAAAGTGGTGGAGGAAGCGCCCGCCCCGTGCCTATCGGATGCCAAGCGTGCGGAGCTGATCGGTGCGGCGGTCCGGCTGGGTGAGGCGGCGGGCTATCTTTCGGCCGGCACCGTGGAATTCCTGTTCGATGCGGAGCGGGAGGAGTTCTTCTTCCTCGAAATGAACACCCGGCTTCAGGTGGAGCATGGCGTCACCGAAGAGGTGATGGGCATTGACATCGTCGAATGGATGATCCGGGGCGCGCAGGGCGATTTCGCGTTCATGGACGGCGAAGCCCCGGTGGCGAACGGCCACGCGATACAGGTGCGCCTCTATGCCGAGGATCCCGCGATGGATTACCGGCCCACGGTCGGCACGCTGACCGCCGTGGAATTTCCGGACGACGTGCGCGTCGAACGCTGGTGCATGGCGGGGAGCGAGATCAGCGCATGGTACGATCCCATGCTGGCCAAGATGATCGTCCACGCCGACACGCGCGAGGCCGCGATCGGTGCCATGCAGGACGCGCTCGACGACACGCGCATCGACGGGATCGAGACGAATTTGCGATGGCTGCGCGACGTTGTGCGCAACGACGATTTTGGCCGCGGGACGGTTTCGACCAAGCTGCTTGAGACGATCGACTATCACCCGGCGAGCATCCGCGTGATCAGCGGCGGCACCGCCACCACGGTACAGGACTGGCCTGGCCGCGAGGGGTACTGGTCCGTCGGGGTGCCGCCCTCCGGCCCGATGGACGACCGTTCGTTCCGGCTCGGCAATCTGATGCTCGGCAATGCGGAGGGTACGGCGGGCCTCGAAATGACGGCGAGCGGGCCGACGCTGCTCTTCAATGCGGATGCGCGCATCTGTCTCATGGGCGCGGATTTCGGCGCCACGCTGGATGGCGAACCGGCGCCGAGGGGCACCGTTCTCGACATCGCGGCCGGGCAGACGCTCGCGCTTGGCCGGGTGAGCGGCGGCGGCGTGCGCGGCTATGTCCTGTTCGCCGGCGGGCTCGACATTGCGTCCTATCTCGGCAGCCGCAGCACCTTCGCGCTGGGACAGTTCGGCGGGCATGCCGCGCGGCAGTTGCTGGCGGGTGATACGCTGCATCTCGAACGTGGCGAAACCGCCGCGCCCTGTCCGCCGACGGGCGAACCCGCGTTCGGCACGCAATGGGGGCTGCGCGTGCTTTACGGGCCGCACGGCGCGCCGGATTTCTTTACCGAGGCCGATATCGCGCAGATCGCCGATGCCCGCTGGCAGGTGCATTACAACAGCAACCGGACCGGGGTGCGGCTCGTCGGGCCGAAACCTGAATGGGCGCGCAAGGACGGCGGCGAGGCCGGGCTCCACCCGTCGAACATTCACGACAATCCCTATGCCATCGGCGCGGTCGATTTCACCGGCGACATGCCGATCATCCTGGGACCGGACGGCCCCTCGCTCGGCGGGTTCGTCTGTCCCTTTACGGTAATCGCGGCGGACAGGTGGAAGATCGGACAGCTTTCCCCCGACGATACCGTGCGCTTCGTCCCCGTCACCGTGGAGGATGCGGCAGAGGCCGACCGCATGCCCCTGTCGCACGACGATACGCCGGACGCTGGCGCCGACGTCGCCGTGCTCTCCCCCATTCTCGGCACGATCGAGCCGCAGGGCCACCGCCCGCGCACCGTCTATCGACAGCAGGGTGACCGCAATATCCTCGTCGAATACGGGGACATCGTGCTCGACATCGAATTGCGCATTCGCGTGCACGCCTTGATGGAGGAACTCGAACGGCGCGCCCTGCCCGGCGTGATCGACATCGTGCCCGGCATCCGCTCGCTGCAACTGCATTTCGACGGGCGTTCGCTGGATCAGAAGGGCGCGCTCGACGCGCTCATCGCGGCGGAAGAAGCGCTCGGCGATCTTGAGGATTTCACTGTGCCCTCGCGCATCGTGCATCTCCCGCTGAGCTGGCGCGACCCGGCGATCGAGGAAACGATCGAGAAATACATGGGCGCGGTCCGCGAGGATGCGCCGTGGTGCCCCGACAACATCGAGTTCATCCGCCGCATCAATGGCCTGCCCGATGCCGACGCGGTGGAGAAGCTGATCTTCGATGCGAGCTATCTCGTCATGGGGCTGGGCGATGTGTACCTTGGCGCGCCAGTCGCGACGCCGGTCGACCCGCGGCAAAGGCTGGTCACGACGAAATATAATCCGGCGCGCACGTGGACCCCGCCCAATGTCGTCGGGATCGGCGGGGCCTACATGTGCATCTACGGCATGGAGGGACCGGGCGGATACCAGCTTTTCAGCCGCACGATCCAGGTTTGGAATACCCACCGGCAGACCGACGCCTTCGTCGATGGAAAGCCGTGGCTGCTGCGCTTTTTCGATCAGATCCGCTTTTTCAAGGTGGATGCCGACGAGCTGGCCGAATGGCGCCGCGATTTTCCCAACGGACGCCGCGCGATCGAGGTCGAGCATTCGGAGTTCCGCCTCGCCGATTATCGCGCTTTTCTTGCCGAACATGCCGAATCCATCGCCGCGTTCGAAAAAACCCGACAGGCCGCCTTCGATACAGAGCGCGCCGAATGGGAACGCTCCGGCGAATTCGACCGGGTCAGCGATCTCATCGAGGATGAGGCCGGGCTCGGCGCGGCGGCCCCGGCCATCGAGGTTCCCGACGGGGCCGAGCTGATCGAGGCGCCCTTTGGCGGGAGCGTGTGGAAGATGAATGTGTCGCCGGGAGACAGCGTGACCGAGGGGCAGGTCATCGCCATCATCGAATCCATGAAGATGGAATGCCCGTTCGAAAGCCCGGCGAGCGGCACCATCGCGGCCATCTATGCCGAGGAGCGCCAGGCGCTCACCCCCGGCGCGCCGATGGTCGCCCTGCGGCGGGAGGCATGAGCATGACGGATCTGCGCAGCGCCACCGAAATCGCCGACGCCGTCGCCACCGGCAGGAGCAGCGCCGCCGCGATCATGGAGGAGGCGATCGCCCGCATCGAACGCTACGATGCGGTGCAGCCGGCCATCTGGATCTCGCGCGCGTCACCCGATATTCTGCGTGAAGCAGCGCGAAGGATCGACGCCCGCATCGCGGATGGGGAGAGCCTGCCGCTTGCCGGGGTGCCCTTTGCGGTGAAGGACAATATCGACGTCGCCGGCTTCGAAACGACGGCGGCGTGTCCCGCCTTCGCCTATCGTCCCGAACGATCCGCGACGGTCGTGGCCCGGCTCGAACAGGCCGGTGCGATCTGCGTGGGGAAGACCAATCTCGATCAGTTCGCGACCGGCCTCGTCGGCGTGCGCAGCCCGTATGGCATTCCGCGCAATGCCTATAATCCCGACTATGTCAGCGGCGGATCGAGTTCCGGCTCCTCCATCTGCGTGGCGGCGGGGCTGGTCCCGATCGCACTCGGCACGGATACGGCGGGATCGGGGCGCGTGCCTGCCGCCTTCAATCACCTGATCGGCTTCAAGCCGACGAAGGGGCGGTGGAGCACCGACGGGCTGGTCCCCGCCTGCCGCAGCATCGATTGCATCACCGTGTTCGCCCATGATTCCGTCGATGCGCGGCTCGCCGATGCGGTGGTCGCAGGCTTCGATCCGCGCGATCCCTGGTCGAAACCGCTGGCGCATCGGGGCATCGCGGCGTCGCGCATCGGCGTCCCGCGCAAGGATCAGCGCGCCTTTTTCGGCGATACACAGTCCGAGACGCTTTATGACCGGGCGCTCGCAACGCTGGGCCGGGATGCCGAGATTGTCGAGCTGGACATCGCGCCATTGCTGGAGGCGGCGCGCCTGCTTTACGGCGGGCCGTGGGTGGCGGAGCGCACCGCCGCCATCGCGGATCTGTTACGCGACAACCCCGACGCCATCGATCCCACCGTGCGCGAGGTGGTGAGTGCGGGCACCGGCATGAGCGCGGTCGAATTGTGGAACGGCATCTATCGTCTGGCCGAACTGAAACGCCATGCCGACACGCTTTGGGACGATGTCGACATGCTCGCCTTCCCGACCACGGGCACCATTTACCGCGTCCGCGAGCTTGAGGCGGCGCCGGTCGCGCTCAACAGCAATCTGGGCTTCTATACCAATTTCGTGAACCTGCTCGACATGGCGGCGATCGCCGTGCCGGCGGGTGCGCGCTCCAATCGCACCGGCTTCGGCATCACGCTGATCGGGCCGGCGGATACGGATGCCGCGTTGATCGACGCGGCGCAGAACTATCTCGATGCGGCCGAATTGCCGCCGCCCCCGCCCCTTGCCGAGGAGACTATCGTGGAACGTGTGAAACTGGCCGTCGTCGGCGCCCATCTGAAGGACATGCCGCTACACTGGCAGCTGACCTCGCGCGATGCGCAATTCATCGCGGAGACGACCACCGCGCCGAGCTATCGCCTCTATGCCATGGCCGACAGCACGCCCCCCAAGCCCGCCCTGGCATATAGCGCGGACGGCGCCGAAATACCGGTCGAGATTTACGAGCTGGACGTCGCCCATTTCGGCAGCTTCACCGCCGAGGTGCCCGCCCCGCTCGCCATCGGCACCGTCACGCTTTCCGACGGCAGCAGCGTCAAGGGCTTTGTCGCGGAACCGCGCGCGCTCGACGGGGCGGAGGATATTACGCATCTGGGCGGGTGGCGCGCCTTTATCGCGCAAGGTTGAATGGCGCCGGCGTCATTCAGCCACGCGGGCCGCACCGGCGCCGTGCAAGCGGCCCCGGCATTGCGGCCTAACCCGCGATTGCCTCCTGCCCGGCGGGCGCTAAGGCTGGCGGGATGACGGTGACAGGCCATTCCAGGGAGACGGACCCGGCGGGGCACGTGGGCGATGATGCACCATCGCGCCGCATTGCCGCGCTCGAGGCGGAAAACGCCCGGCTGTCGCAGGAGGCCCGCCGCGCCCAGTCCGCGAACGAGGCGAAGAGCCGCTTCCTCGCCAGCCTCAGCCATGAAATCCGCTCGCCCCTCAATGCGATATATGGCCATGCGCAATTGCTGGAGCGCAAGGAGGGGCGCGATGCGATGCGCGCGGCGCAGATCATCCGGCGATCATGCGAGCATCTGACCAATCTGGTCGAGGGTCTGCTCGACCTTTCGCAGGTGGAGAACGGTGTCCTTCGGCTTCAGCGTGAGGCGATCCGCTTTCCCGCCCTGCTCGACCAGATGATCGCCATGTTCGAGCCGCAGGCCCGCGCCCGGGGGCTTTCGCTCAATCTCGAACGGCCCGATACCCTGCCCGAATTCGTGCGCGGCGATGCGAAACGGCTGCGTCAGGTGCTCATCAACCTGTTGTCCAACGCGATCAAATTCACGAAAGATGGCTCCGTGACGCTGGCGGTGCAGTACCGCAGCGATGTCGCAACCTTCGAGGTGCGCGATACCGGCATCGGCATTGCGCCCGCGGATTGCGCCCGCATTTTCGATCCGTTCGAGCGTGGCGACGAAACGCGCGCCGCCCTCGCGCCGGGGGCGGGGCTCGGCCTGTCGATCACCCGCGCGCTGGTGCACATGATGGGCGGCGACATCGCGGTGGAAAGCACGCCCGGCGCGGGAAGCCGGTTCACGGTGCGCATGATGCTGTCGCAGCCGCCCTCCCCGCCGGCGGGCCCGGCGCCGACCGCCCGCATCGCCGGCTATAGCGACGCGGGACCGGGCGAAGGCCGCCGCCGCATTCTCATCGTCGACGACGACGCGGAGCAGGCGGAAATGGTCGAGGGGCTGCTCGAACCGCTGGGCTTCGACATTGCCGTCGCGGCCCATGGCGAGGATGCGATCGCGATGGCCGGACGCCGCCCGCCGGCGCTCGTCCTGCTCGACATATCGATGCCGGGCCGCACCGGATGGGACACGGCGGAAATCTTGCGCGCGCAGCACGGGGACGCGATGCGCATCGTGATGGTATCGGCCAACGCGCATGAACGGGACGGCGGCGGCGATGGCCGGGCCGCGAATGACGGTTTCCTTTTGAAACCCTTCGACTTTGCCAGCCTGCTCGATCTCGTGGCGCAGCAGCTCGGCATCGAATGGACCGATGCGGATGGGACACCGCCAGCGCCCGCCCCGATACCGGAAGCGGACGGGGCGCCGGCGGTCGGCGATGCCGCGGCCTGCCTGTCCCGGATCGCGCATCTTGCACGCAGCGGCGATGTCCGCGCGCTCGAACAGCGGATCGCCGATTTCGCCGCGCTGGCCCCCGATGCCGCGACGCGGACCGACCGGATGCGCGATGCACTGGATGCGTTCGATCTTGCCGCGCTGGCTCGCATCGCTGCCGAAGGGGCATCGCGATGACGGAATACATTTCCCGGCGGGACCGGATCCTGGTCGTGGACGATACGCCGGACTCGCTGCGGTTTCTGGTCGACATGCTGGATCAGGAGGGGATGACGCCGCTCGTCGCGACAAGCGGCGAGGCCGCGCTCGACCTGCTGTGCCATACGGTGCCCGATCTCGTGTTGATGGACGCGGTGATGCCGGGGCTCGACGGGTTCGAGACGACGGCCCGGATCAAGCGCGATCCCGCGCTCGCCCACCTGCCCGTCATCTTCATGACGGGGTTGAGCGAACCGCAACATGCGATCATGGCGCTGGAATGTGGCGGCGTCGATTATGTGCGCAAGCCCGTCGTGCTGGACGAATTGATGGCGCGCATCCGCGTCCATCTCGCCAATGCGCGCATGTCGCATCGGTCGCAGCGCGCGCTCGACGTGGCGGGGCGCCATGTCCTCGCGCTCGACAGCGAGGCCACATTGCTGTGGTGCACGCCGCAGGCCGAGAGCCTCCTTCTCCTCGTCGATCCGGCCTGGAGCAGTGCGCAATCGCGCCTGCCCGATGGATTGCGGGCCGCGGCCGCACGCTTGCTCCACGACCCTGCGGGGCCGGGCCGTTCGATCCGCGCGCCCTTCGACACGTTCGAGATCGAACTCGCCACGATGGAGGGCACCCGCGGCAGCGAACGCGGCGAGAGCGGCGAAATCCTCGTCCGCCTGACCGAGATTCGCGAAGGCGCGGAGGCCGCTCTCCTGCAGAAACAGGCCGCCCTCACCCCGCGCGAGGCGGAAGTATTGCTCTGGGTGACGCGCGGAAAATCGAACCGCACCATCAGCGAAATCCTCGAAATCAGCCCCCGCACGGTGAACAAGCATCTGCAACAGGTGTTCACGAAACTGGGCGTCGAAACCCGCGCGGCAGCGACCGCCCATGCCATGCGCATCCTCGCCGGATAGCGGGCGCAACAGGGGCATACGTCATTTGAACACTTACGCGCACCCTCTTGTTCCCTTTACCATTTGTGCAGTGCCGCATCGCTGTCCCCGGACGCGAAAATGGCACCATGAATGCAGTCACCAAGGTAGATGACATGAACGGAACGCGCGTAGGAAACAGGATGATCGGCACCGAGGCGCCGGTTACCATCGGCTGGGAAAACCTCCCTCGGGTCGAGGGCGGACCGATCAAGCAATTCGTCTTCACCTGGTTTCAGCCGGTCATGCTGTTCGCGCTCATCGCGTTCTGGTATTACGCGCCCAATTCGCTCGCGACGGCGGAAACGGCGATCTACCTCGGCATCGGGTTCAAGGCGCTGCTGCTCGCGCTCGAATGGGTGAGCCCGCGGTTCACAAGCTGGCGGCTGACGTGGAAGGAAGCGGCGACCGACCTGTTCTATGTCGGCATCGGCTATACGGTCGTCAGCCTTGCGGGCAGCTATTTCGGCTCCGGCTTCATGACCGAAGCGGTGCAAGGCGTGTTCGAATGGGACAAGTTCCTGTGGTTCATGGGCCTGCCCCTCCTGCTTCAGGCGTTCCTGATCTCGTTCATCTTCGATTTCGGGCAGTACTGGATGCATCGCGGCATGCACAACTGGTTCCCGCTTTGGCTGACCCATGCGCCGCATCACTACATCACGCAGCTCAACATCAACAAGGGCGCGGTCGGCAACCCGATCGAACTGTTTCTGATCGGCCTCGGCATTGGGGGGTTCTTCAACTTCCTGCCGCGCGCCGCGCTGCTGGCCGGGTCGCTCGGCATCGCCGTCTCGATCTATCAGCATGTCAACGTGCGCTTCAACACGCCCAATTGGTGGCGCTTCCTCTTCAACACGACGGAGCATCACAGCGTCCACCACTCGCAGGATTACGAAGCGAGCCGGAGCAATTACTCGGCCACCTGGATCATCATCGACCGCATGTTCGGCACGGCCATCGACGGCGAGGCGGAACTGCTCGGCATGGAAGGCGGCCGCCCGATGTCGATCCGCGAAACCATGGTCTATCCCTTTACCGAAGGGTGGAAGGCATTTCGCGAGCGCTTCCCCGGTCAGCGCGAAACCGCCGTTCCCGCCGAATGAGGGCGATCGCCGCCCCGTCCCGCCGACGTTTGCGCGCAAAAGGATAAACGCCCATGAAATCCATGATCGACAGCATCTGGCACATCCGGGGCAGCGTGCCGCTCCGCCCCGGCCAGGACGCCGAAGAGGCCTTCACGCGGCTCGACCCTCTGTTCGCGACGCGGGGCACCACGCATCGGCGCGACGGCGACACGCTGACCTTTCACAAAAAGGATCAGGAAGCGCAGGACAAGCTTTCGATCTTCGATGGCGGAACCCTGCGTGTCGAGGCGGGTCCGGGCGGACGCGCGCTGCGCTACAACATGAAGAGCCGGGCTTTGCTCTATTGCTTCCTCGCGCCGCTGCTCTTCCTCGCCATCGCACAGGTGACCGTGCTCATCGGTCAGTACGAGGCGAACGCCGCAAAGGCCGAGGAGAGCGATAAAAAGGAAAAGGCCGAGGACGAAGATCTGCCGCAGCATTTCATCGACGCCGCACTCGGTGCCCCGGTGCCCGAAAAGCCGAGCGCCGACGACGCGGAAGAGGACAAGGGGCCCAAGCCGACGGCCGCCTATATCTTTGCCGGCATCTTCGCGGCGCTCTATGTCGTGGGCCGCATACTGGAAAGCTGGTTGGTAAAGTCGCTGTTCCGGCGGCGGCTTTCCGGCGATACCGGCGACATCCGCGCATCCGGCGATACGCCCGGCACCCGGCTCCCCGTCTGATCCTGTCTTAATCGAAGGCGACGCCCACGTTGTACGCGAAGGTCGCGGGGCCGGTATAGCCCGGCTCCACCACCACATCCATCGCGAGGCTCAGCGTCGTGTCGCCCACGCCCCATCGGATTGAGCTGAAAATCGAGCGAGCTTCCGGCCGGCGGCGGACCGTTGCGAAAGCTCGCCCCCGCAAGTTGCCCCGGATAGAACATGGTGATGCGCGATGCGGCATGCTGCGTCTGCGGCACGATGGTAATGCGGACATAGCGGATAAGACACAGGTTCGAGAGGTTGAGCGCGCGGCACGATATCATCATGCGGGGCACAGCCACCGGCGCCGTGCTGAGCCGGATGGCGTCGCCCGACACGCGCGTCACCTGTCCCGATGGCGCGATGCGGAACGTCGTGGGCACGGTACCGGCAATGATCTCGCCAAGCTGCGGCGCGACGCCGGTCTGAAACACCACCGAAATCTGCGCCTTCGCGGGCGAGACGCAGCCGAGCACCATCGCCGCGGGCAGCAGAAGCCACATCACAAACCGGGACATCAGACCGTTCCTTCCTGAACATGAAGAATGGCACGGTCGAGCAGCATGTAGCCGCCCGACGCTGGCACCTCGACCACCGGCACCTCATCCATGCGAAGGCCGAACCGGGCGGCCTGTTCGGGATCGATGCGCAATGTGTATCGCCCCGGCGGCACGGCCCCGAAAATGGCAATGCCGTCATGCCCCGTGCGCGCCGCAATGACCGGGCCCGAACCCTCCGAACCTTCCGGCACAAGTCCGAGCAGGATCGCGGCAATCGGGCGAAAGCCATCCGAGGTTGCGAAAAACACCGGAATCTCGATCTCGGAGGCGAAGCTCATCGCGATGCGTATCGGGACGGTGCGCCCCTGCCGCGGGGTCAGCATCAGCGCATCGGGCACACCGCCGAGATAAAGCTGGTCGGTCTGCGATGCGTCGATGCGCAGGCGGGCGGGCGACGAATCGCCAAGCGCCTCCGCAATGGCGTAACCGGCCGCATCGGTGGTAACGATCCCCCCGGGCGTATGAACGCGAAGCGAACTGACGCCGACCTCGCCATCCTGTCGCCGTCCATCGCCATTCGCGTCGATGAACGCGTCGATCGCCCCCCGCCCGCCGATCGCGCCGTTCGCCGAGGAAAGGCGATAACCGCCCCGCGTTCCGCCGGGCGCGAGCACGAAGGACAGTTGCAGCGACGCGCGCCAGTCGCCACTCCCAAGCTCCATCCCGCCAGAGCTGGTGATATCCACCCCCGCGATCCGGTAACGATGGGAGAAATCCACAAGCGTGCTGGCGACCCCGCGGTCGTAGCGCGATGCGCCGATCTGGAACTCGCCGAACCGGTTCCGGAATTGCGAGGCGATGAATGCGCGCTCGACGCCCGCCCCGTCGGTCAGGCGATAGGTGAGCCCCGTCCGCAGCGTCACCGCCGCGGCCAGCGGAACGATCGCCTCCGCCGCGGCGACGTTCCGGTCGATCGCCACCAGCCCTCCACGGCGTTGCCGGCTGAGCAGGAGATTGACATAGGCCCGGCCCAGCGTCACGCCCGCGCGTATATTGGCATCGAGACGCGCACCGTCGGCGTCGTAATCGGCATAGCGAAGATCGAACGACAGCGGCAGCAGCATTCCGCCCGGCAATGGCGCGGCGACGCCCATCCGCAATTCGCTCGACCGGCGGATCGCACCAAGGGCAAAGCCGATGGGTCCGCGCGTTTCGTCGATGAAACCGCCGGCATATTCCGAATGGCTCGCGCGCAAGTCGAAGCTGCCCCGGCGTGTCGCGGCAAGCAGGCTCGCCGCCCGGCCGCCGCGCGTATCATACGCGACGATCGCATCCACGCCGGTCCTTGCGACGATGGTCTTGACCCCGGCGGCCGCGGCGATCCGCGTGCCCACCCCCCACGGGTCATACCGCATCACATCGGCATGGACCGTCAAACCCGACGTCAGCCCGTAATCCAGGCCGACCGTGACGCGCGGTCCTTCCTCGGCCTGCATGAAATTGGCAAGCGCGAAGCCATAGACCGGCTTGAACGCCTCCGCGATGCCGACCTGGAACACGCTCTCGCCCTGCTGCAACTGACCCGCGCCGAGGGGGACGTGGCGGATTTCCTCGCGCATCTGTCCCTGCGGGCCGTAGAATACGAGGCGCACCAGATTGTCGCCCATCGGCAGGGTCAGCCCGTCGAAGCGATAGCGTCCGATCCCCTCATCGGCCTGGCTCGCCCGGAGGACGCCATTGACGTAAAGTTCGACATCCTCACCAGCGGGCAGATCCCCCTCCAGCACGACGGGCGCGGAAAAATCGAAGCGCGACAACGGGCTTGTGGAGTAGAACAGCCCGCGCCCCGGAACGCTCCGCGCGCCGAGCCGGGCATCGGGCGTGTTCACATCGCCCACCGCGACGCGCCTCCCCCCGAGCGGACCGAGTGCGCGATTGTCGGCATCCACCCGTTCGAGGAACAGGCGCGCCGTCCGCATACCCCGCGAATTCGCCGCGAAAGCCCCGCGAAACCCGGCAAAGGCAAGGTCGCTCGCCGCCTGCACATTGACCCATTGCATCGCGTCGGCAAAGCCGCGCGCGGTTTGCATGCCAGCGGCAAAGGCGAGCGTGGGCGCGGTGATCGCGCGATAGGGATCCTCGATCCGGCGAGAGACGCCCTTCGCCTCGTTCTGATCCAGATGGCGGCGGCGATCCTCGACCGCGCGGCGCAACATGACGGGAAGCGGCGCGGTCGGGTCGATCTCCATCAGCTGCGCATCGGGGCGCAGACGGAGACGCACGGGCAACACGCGTTCGATGATCTCGGTCGCAAGATACAGATCGCCGGAAAAGGCGCACACGCTCCCACGATCGAGGTGATGTCGATTTGTGCCGATGGTCGCCGTCATCGCGGCAAGATCGATGGCAAAGGGTGCCGCGGGCGATTTCAGATCACCCACGGCCGAAAGCCCGTCCGGCGAAACCCGGACCGAGAGATCGAGCAAACGCGCGAGTTGGCCGAGCGGGATGAAGATTTCGTCGCCTGCGCGATAGGCGTCCATCGTATCGGCCAGCAATTCGGTCCCGACCCGCACTTCGAGCCAGAGCAGGCTGTCATCCGAAAGGCATGGCGCCTGCGCCGGCAAGGGCGTGGCGGACACCGGCTGAGCCAGAACCGGCGTTCCGGCGAGGGCGAGGACCATGCCGCCACCCGCCATCCACGCCCGTCTCACGGGACGCTGAGCGCGGTTGCGGCCAGTTCGTTGCCGGCGACGTTTTCCCGGTTTCGATAGACGACGCGCACGGTGCGACCCACGGAATCTTCGGGAAGTGAAACGCGAACCGAGCGGCGGGCGATTTCCGGATAGACGGCGATGCCGCGAATGGATTCAAGCACCTCGCGGTTCTTGCCGGAACCGGCAACGATCTCGACATCGCCGTACACCGAACCATCCCCCTGTCGCACCAGATCGAAGGCAAGCACCGGCCGCTCCTCCGGCCGGGCGCGAACCATGTGCAGCGATTCAATCGTCACTCCCGCCGCGTCGACCCCGGTGCGCAGGATGATCGGGATGCTGACACTGAACAGGCTGGACACCCGGACGGAAATGGAGCTCGGGTTGACGCGGGCGATCTCTGCGGGAGAGAAGCCGGCATCGTCCGCCGGCTGTGCGGTGATGGCGAGATGGCTGCGCCGTTCGCCCGGCGACGCGGGGACGCGCGCCCTGACCTTGATGGCCTGGCTCTGCCGGGGGGCGAGCGCGATGCGCCTGGGCGTGAAATCGACGAACGCACTGGCCGATGTGTCGGGGACCTGGTCGCCGAGCGGGGTTATCGCCCCATCGGCGTTCATTTCCATTTCGATCATGTCGACGCGATAGGTCACCGCCGTATCGCCCCTGTTCACGATATAGAGCGTCGCGGTGCGTGTCCCCTCGTCAAAGACCAGCCTGTGATGCGACAGGCTGACATTGCCGGATTGCGCCGCGACCGGGCTTCCGGCCACCATCGCAATGCACAGCATCGCCCCCAATGCGCCGCGCACCCCTCGCATCTCAGTTATACGCGGTCGAAACGGTGAAGGAGCCGGAATACAGGCCGGCGACCGTTGCCGTGCTGACCGCGACCGACCCGCCGACGCGCACGTCGAGCTGCCCCGCCGCACCGGCGCTACCGCTCAATGTCTGCGCGCTGAGCGAACCGGAAAGGTTATGTGCGGTCGCAACCGTCAGCATTTCGGAGCCGTTCGACAGGACGAAGCTGCTGGGGATGGTGACGGAGACGGCGTGGCCGCCCTCCCCCGCGATGGTGAACGCGGCGGCCTGCGGCGTGTCGCCCGCATCCATGCTTTCCACCCCGCCGCTTACCGAACGCAGGCCCGAAACATCGACTTGCACCGTGCCGTCACTCGTCGTCGAGCGCAGGATGCTCCCGAAACGAAGGTCCGCATTCTTCGTAATCGTCAACGGCTGCACGATTGTCAGGGAACCATTCGCCGTTGCCGAGCTTTGTGCAGTTGCGGGCGATCCGGAATAAAGAACGATGGTGGCCGCAGCCACGGCAAGACGCAGGAACATGACTTAATCCTTCGCAGTGGGAGCGCGCACAAATTGTGCCGATCCGGTACGAAGATTTTTAAACGCATTCCCTGAATCGGAATCGTTTTCGCGTTACGTGTTTGACCCTAAAACCGTGAGAGATTGGTCCGGATTTAGATCAACGTCGATCCCAAGCGCATTGGAAAGACGACGCAAGACGGTCGGGGCAGGCCGCGCGAAAACGGCCCGCCCCGCGCCGGCATCAGCCCAGATCGGCGTGCGACACCGCATGCATCGGGATGAGGTAATCCGCCTGCCAATCGCCGGCTTCGGGCACCGCGACCGGTTCGGCGCCGACATATGCGCTGTTGAACGACGCGACTGGGGCCGCGGCCGTCGCATCCTCCACCGCGCCCGCCTTCGCATCGAGAACCGTCCCGATCAGCGTATCGCCGGCGTAGATTTCGGTATCCGCGCCGTTCTGCACGAATGCGATCGGTGCACTGCCCATTCCTTCGATCAGAATCGCATCCGGGCCGTTCCCGAAATCCGCAATGATGTCGGCGTCCTGCGCCGTGCCATCGGCATGCAGCACGAACACATCCGGCCCGCGTCCACCGATCAGCATGTCCATGCCATCGCCGCCGTCGAGCACGTCGGCGCCATTGCCACCCTCGAGCCAGTCATCGCCCGCACCGCCCAGCAGCGTGTCCGAGCCATTGCCGCCGTACAGCCTGTCGTTCCCGCCAAGCGCGATGAGCACATCGCTGCCATTCCCGCCAAACAGGACATCGTTGCCGCCATTCCCGGTCAGCATGTCGGCACCATTTCCGCCGTCGAGCACGCGTTCACTCAGGTTGAACCGGGCCAGCACCGGATCGTGATCGGACACGCCCGACGCGGTGGGGATATTGCGATGCACGATGTCGAACGCCGCCCCGCCGAGCAGGTTTTCACTCGCGAGGATATGGTCGATCTGCTGCGCATTGCCTTCGAACAGGGCGGAATAACGCTCCGCCGGGTCGAGCATCCACGTCAGGTTGACGAGTTCGACATCGCTGCCGTCCGTGATGACGCCATCGGCGTAGTCGAGCTGCCCCGCGACGATCTGCAGGGTTTCCTCGAACTGGAAATCGTTGAAGTCGCCTGTGACCACGACATTCGCATCGGGATCCTCGGCGAGAACCCCCTCGACATAGGCGTTGAGCGCGGCGGCCTGCTCCGCCCGGCGCAGCGCACCCGCCATCTCCGGCGGCTGATTGGCGGAGAATGTCGTGTCCGACCCGATGAGCGAGGTGAAATGATTGCCGATAACCGTCACCTCCTCGCCATTGAAGGTGAACGTCGCGCCCAGGGGCACGCGCGCGAACGCATCGTCGTCGATGGTAAAGACCGAGCTTTCGTCGAGATCGACCCGGTCCTCGCGATAAAGGAAAGCCACGCGAATATTGCCGCCCGGCTGCCCGCCGGTCTGCCCATCCTCGACAAATGGATTGTCGAGCACGGAGTAGACGATGCCCGTTTCGGTGTAGATCGCATCGGCGATCGCCTGCAAATTCATGCTTGCCGTGACGGTGCCGTCATTGGCCGAACCGCTGTCGTCCTGCACCTCTTCGAGCACGACGATGTCGGGGGCGTTCATCGCCACGCCAATGTCGAAGGCAATCGCATCGAGCCGGCCATCGGCGACATCGGTATCGCCGTCCGCCTCGTTGATGTCGAAATTGAGGATGTTGTAATTGGCCACGGTGAACTGATTCGCCGTGCCTTCGAGGATCGAGGTTTCTAGTGTTGCCGGCTTCAGCCGCGACGGTAACCGCCTCGGTCGGGCGCAATTCGAAATTGCCGAAGCTGTAATCGATGATGCCCGTCACATCGTCGAGGCGCGCGCCGGGGTCCACCTCGGGCGTATCGAAACGCACGCCGTTAAGCGTGTAGCCGCCGTCGATCTGTATCCGCTCGGGATTGAAATCGGACCCCGCCCCGCTGTCGAACACGCCGAGACCGCCTTCCCCGCCGCGCACGGTGACAAGGCCGCTTTCCGCGACATTGGTGGCAGGGAGCGTGCCCTCGCCGTCGCTCGCCACGGTCCAGATTTCGCCGAAACGATTGGTGCTGTCGACCGCGACGGGGCTTTGCACGGTGACCCGCATCGCCTCCATGCTTTCCCAGAAATCGATGCCGTCGCTCTGCGGATCGTAGGTCGTCATCCCGTCGTCGTCGATGATTTCGGTCGGCGGGGAAATGCCATCGGGCCCGATCACGACCGCCTGCGGCAGCGCATTGCCGCTGCTTTCGACGGTGACGTTCACGTCCATCAGTTCGGTCGTGGTGAGGCTGCTGTCATCGCCGCCGGGCAGGAATTCGGTGACCGTGCCCGATACCCGCACCGCATCGCCCGCTGCAACAGCAGGGGCCGTGCGGGTAAAGACGAAAATGGCGTCCGAGGTGGCGGCGTTCCCGTCCCCGTCCGGATCCTGCATATAGAAACCGTTCGATGCGACGGCGGTGACGATGCCGCCCGTTTCGACCTCGCTGCCTTCGTAGATTGAGCGATGGCCTTCGCCCTGGATCTCCCCGATGCGGAGGTTGAGCAAATCGTCATTCTCGATCGTACCGGTGGCGGTGCCGCCGCGAATATCGGCGCCGCCCGTCGCGTCGTTAAGCGTGAGGGCAAAGGTTTCGGTCGGCTCCGCAACCGTATCGCCAACGACCGCTACGGTGATCGTGGCGCTCGTCTGCCCATCGGCGAAGGTGACCGTGCCCGAAAGCGGCCCGGCAATATCGGCCGCATCCGCCGATTGCGCATCATCGCCCAGCACGACGGCATAATCGACGGTAATCTCGCCATCGCTGCCGCCGGTGCGGCGCACGGTAAAGGTGAGATCGCGCGTGCCGCTGTCCCCTTCGACGAGGGAGGCATCGTCGACATAGAGGCTGTAGGCCGGATTGGGCGCGACGAAATCCTGCCCGCCGTTCACGGTGCCAAAGCTGTCGTCCACAGGCCCGGTCCAGGTAAAGTCGTCATAGCTCGACCCCGTGCCCGACAATTGCAGGGACAATCCCTCCGGGCTGCCTGCTTCCTCGACACCGACATCGACGCTGGTCATGCCGGCCGCGGGGCCGTCCGTCGCCGTCAACGTGCCTTCGTACGACAGGAACTGCACCACCGTGCCATCGGGAGAGACAAGCGCGAAGCCGTCGGGCGCGCCGTTCTGCAGACCCGTGGCGGCAAAGGCGATCGTGCCGAACCCGTCATCCTCATCCGCGATGGTGCCCGACAGCGCGATGGTGTTGTAAACCCCGCCGCCATTGCCGTTGTAAAGCGCGATGGACCAGCCGGTAAGATCGGTGCCTGCACTGCCCGCGATCTCGATGGCCTCACCGACATCGCCGCCCGCGTTGTCGTAATGGAATTCGTTGAAGAACACCGTGGGCGCGCTCTCGTCCTGCGCGAAACTCTGCCCGGCATTCGCCTCGCCCGAGGTGCCCGGTGCCGCACCGGTCCAGGTGAAATCGCCATAGCTCGTGCCCGTGCCCGACAATTGGAGCGAGTAGCCGACCGGCGTGGTGCCATCCTCGGCGACCCCGATGTCGGTGCTCTGCATCCCATCGGCCGCGCCGCCCACGGCGGTAAAGCTGCCTTCGTAGGACAGGAACATGACCACCGCGCCGCCCGCATCCACAAGCGCCATCCCGTCGGGCGCGCCATTCTGAAGCCCGTTGACCGGCAGGTTCACCGTGGTGAAGCTCTCGCTCCCCGAAAGCGCGATGGTGCCGTAGGGCGCCCCGTTCGATCCGTTGTAGAGAATCACGCTCCACCCCGTCAGGTCGACGGAATCGAGATTGGCGATCTCGATGAATTCCCCGATGTCGCTGCCTGCATTGTCGTAGTGAATTTCGTTGAAAAAGACGCGCGCTGACGTGTTCGCAACCATATCCGTGACCCTCTTGGAAAACGATGCGGACGGCGGGAAGGCCGATCCGATGCCGAAATGCGGTAAGCCGATGTTAAGACAGATTTATGACGCAAACCAGCAGCACGGGGCAAGCCGCATTCGCGTGGCCGTGACACATGACGGGGATGCGAGCCGAACCCTGCGCAGTTTTGACGGAGCCTGCGTATACCAGACGTTAAGCCATACGCCGCTAGCGCAGCGGGGTGTTGCAAGCTCTCCATCCCTTCGCGCTGAACGAGAAAGAACGGCTTACCGCTCTTGCCGAACTCGCCATTCTGGATTCGACGGAGGAGGAAGAGTTCGACGCCGTCACACGGCTCACCGCTTCCATATTCGGCGTGCACAGCGCCGCGGTCAGCCTCATCGACAAGGATCGGCAATGGTTCAAGGCGCGCCATAATATCGCGTTGAAGGAAACCCCGCGCGAGGTCGCGTTTTGCGATCACGTCGTCGCCCATCGCAAGGGCATGGTCGTGCGCGACACGCATCGCGACGCGCGCTTCGTGAAAAATCCGCTCGTGACCGGGGCGCCGCATATCCGATTCTATGCCGGCGCGCCGCTTTATCTTCGCTCGGGCCATTGCGTGGGCAGCCTGTGCGTGATCGACGGGCGTCCGCGGGACGATTTCGACGCGGACAAGTTCGAACTTCTCCACCATTTCGCCGCCATCGTGAGCGAATTGATCGAAGCGCGCAAATCGCGGCGCGAGGCGGATATCGCGGCCAAGGTGGTGACGTCGACGCCCGACGCCGTGCTCGCCGCGAACCGGAAGGCCGAAATCGTCTACTGGAACGACGCGGCGGCGAAGCTGTTCGGCTGGTCCGCACAAGAGGCGCTCGGCAAGAACGTGACGCGCATCATACCCGAAGATTTGCGCGCCGGGCATCAGGCCCGGTTCGAGCGGGCGGCGAAGGGTGGGCCGACCCGGCTCGTCGGCAGGTTCGTGGAGTTGGAGGCGCGCCGGAGCGATGGCTCGGTCTTTCCGGTGGAGCTGTCCCTTGCCCCGTGGGGTGACGCGGCACAAGGCGGTTTCGCCGCGATCGTCCGCGATATTTCGGAGCGCAAGGCGCTGCAGGCCGACCGCCTGGCGAGCAAGCGCTTCCTCGACGCGGTGGTGTCCAACCTTCCGCTGATGCTGTTCGTTAAGGACGCGGAGACGCGGCAATATCTGTTGCTCAACAAGAAAGCCGAAAATCTCATCGGTCGTCCCGCCGACACGATGCTGGGCAAGGAGGACAGCGAATTGTTCCCCGAGCGTGGCCCGACCTTCAGGCAGAACGATCTGCGCGCGATCAGGAGCGGCAATCCCGAGTGCAGCGAAAGCGCGTTCGAGCGCGACGATGGCTCCGTCGTCAACATCCGGACCACCCGCGTGCTCATCGACGGCCCGGACCGACCGGGTCAGTATCTGCTCGGCCTGTCCGAGGATCTCACCGCGATGCGGCAGTCGGAAGCCGAACGGTGGAGGCTGGCGCGCTTCGACAGCCTGACCGGGCTGATCAACCGGGCGAGCTTCCTTGAACAGGTCGAGGAACTGGTCGGCAATCACGCGCCCTTTGCCATGCTGTCCATCGACATCGACAGGTTCAAGGCGGTCAATGACCAGTTCGGCCACGCCATTGGCGACAGGGTGCTCGAACATGTCGGCGAGCGATTGCTCGCCATGGCCGACGATGGGATGAGCGTCGCACGCGTCGGCGGGGACGAATTCACCTGCCTGCTGACCGGTCGCAACCTGCGGACGCGCGCGCGAACGTTGTCCCGGCGCCTGTTCGAAGATTTCGAAACGCCGTGCCAGATCGACGCGATAACCGCCTATCTCAACATGTCGGTCGGCATCGTCGTCTATCCCGATGACGGCAACACGATCGAAATCCTGCGTCAGAATGCCGACCTCGCCATGTACCGGGCAAAGCTCGACGGTCGCGGCGAGCCGTGTTTTTTCGACGACGCCATGGACACCGCGCAACGCGATCGCCTTCGCCTCGAAACCAAATTACGCAACGCGATCGCGGACGACCGCATCGAAACCGTCTATCAACCGATCGTCGAGGTGCACACCGGCGCCGTCGTCGGCGTGGAGGCGCTCGCCCGGTGGACCGACATGGAACGCGGCCCGATCCCGGCCGATCTGTTCATCTCCATCGCCGAGGATTGCGGCCTTATCGACGAGCTGGGCGAGAATATCCTGCGGCGTGCCTGTGCCGATGCGACGGGCTGGCCCGCCGGAATAAAAATTTCGGTCAATCTGTCGCCGCGGCAGTTCTATTCCGGCAAGCTTTTGAAGATCATTGCCGACACGTTGAACCAGACCGGCCTTCCGGCAAACCGCCTGCAGCTTGAAATTACCGAAAATCTCGTGATGCAGAACGCGGATGAAGCGTTCGCCCAGCTCGAACGGATGAAGGACATGGGCATTCGCATATCGGTCGACGATTTCGGAATCGGCTATTCCTCGCTCGGCTATTTTCAGAAGTTCTGCTTCGATACGGTCAAGATCGACAAATCCTTCATCCGCGAAATCGAAAGCTCGCAGGCGGCCAAGGCCATCGTGACCGCGGTGGTCGGGCTTGCCCGGCAATTGTCGATGTCGGTCGTGGCAGAAGGCGTGGAGACGCAGCGTCAACGCGAATTGCTCGCGAAGCTGGGCGCCAGCCATCTGCAAGGCTATCTGTTCAGCGCGCCTGTCAAACCGAGCCGGCTGGACCGCCTGTTCACGAAATCGTTCACGGATTGAACGCACCAGCCGCGCCGCGGTGGGCGAACCCATGAAAAGGAGGCACGGGCCAGCGCCCCTGCCCCCTTCACCCTTGGTCCTATGCCGCGCCCATCGGTTCCATGTCCTGCCGCGCGAGAGCGGTACGCACCCCCTCGTCCGCTTCCATCCGTTCGCGATGCGCGGCAAGGGCCGGATAGTCCGCAAGGGTCATCGGCGTCTGATCGAGCCAGCGCACCAGCACATAGAGAAACGCATCCGCAAAGCTCCGCTCGCCCAGATACCATGTCCCGCCGGCGGTCGTCAGGTTCTCCTCCATACGCGCGTAATGATCCTTGAGCGTATCGTAGGCGGCCTGCTTGACCTCCTCCTGCGCATCCTCGCTTTCGGCGAAGTTCTGCGGCGCGAAATGCGGGCCGTAGCTTGCGTGAACCTCGGTCGTCATGAACGACAATGCCTCGGCCTCGCGCCGGCCCAGCTTTGTATCGCGGGCGTAACCCTCCCCGCCATGGGCCGCGCCCAGCCAGGCGAGAATAGCGGAAAGCTCGGTCAGGACATCGCCATCGGGGAACGTGATCGCGGGCACCTTACCCTTCGGATTGATGGCGAGATATTCGTCCTTCTTGTGATCGCCATAGGCCATGTTGTGCACGGCAACCGGCGCATCGATCCAGGCGATGGCAATATTGGCGGCCAGTGAACAGGTGCCGGGCATGGTGTAGAGCGTGGTCTGATGATCGGACATGGGTGGTTTTCTCCTTTGCCACCCATACGCATGGGCGCCGCGATGTGTCCGCGCGCGCCGTCATCCCTTCGTTCAGAGGCGTATGCGGTGCGTGACGCTTCGCCGTGACCACCGTGTCGAGCCTAGCGAGAATGGTGAGTACACCGGCCCCATGACTGCCACATCGTGCCGGCCACTCAACCGCGGCCAGCCGCGCGTAGGCGGCGGGTCACCACGTGAAAAGGGGCCGGTTCGGGCGGAAATGGCGTCGAGAGGGTAACGGACGACGGGCCGGCAATCAGTTGCCTTTAAACGTCCGCAGGCCAGCCCGGCGATACGCGGGGCCGGCGTCCGTTCCCGCACCCTGCACGCAGCAGGGCGCGCGCAGGATTGCGGGCATCAGGCCGCGGGCTTACCGGACAGATGCGCCCCGCCCCTTTTCGGACGGACGCGCCGCCGGGAAATGCGATCAGACCCGTTCGACGACCATCGCCATGCCCTGCCCGACGCCGACGCACATGAAGATCAGCGCATAGCGCCCTTCGGTCCGCTGCAATTCCTCAACCGCGGTCATGGCGATCCGTGCGCCCGACATGCCGAGCGGATGACCCAGCGCAATGGCGCCGCCGTTCGGATTGACCCGCGCATCGTCGAGCGGGTCGATACCGAGATCGCGCAGCGTGGCGATGGCCTGGCTCGCGAATGCTTCGTTAAGTTCGATCACCGAAAGATCGCCGACATCCACCCCGGCGAGGGCCAGCGCCTTGCGCGCCGCTTCGACCGGGCCGACGCCCATGACGCGCGGCGCGATGCCCGATGCCGCCATGGACAGCACGCGCGCACGCGGCGTCAGGCCATTTGCCGCCGCCGCCTTTTCCGACGCGACGATCATGGCCGCCGCCCCGTCATTGAGGCCGGAGGCGTTGCCCGCGGTGATCGTGCCATCCGCGCGCACCACCGGCTTCAAGCCCGCGAGCGCTTCACGCGTGGTGTCGCGGGGATGCTCGTCCTGTGCGAACACGGTCGGCGGGCCCTTGCGCTGCGGAATTTCGACCGGCTCGATCTCGACCGCGAAACGTCCGGCGGCGATGGCGGCCTTGGCCTTGTGCTGGCTGGCGAGCGCGAAACGGTCCTGATCCTCGCGCGTGACGCCCCATTGGTCGGCCACGTTTTCGCCGGTCTGCGGCATGGAATCGACGCCATAGGCCGCCTTCATCGCCGGGTTCACGAAACGCCAGCCCAGCGTCGTGTCCTCGATCTTCTGCGCCCGGTCGAATGCGGTTCGCGCCTTGCCCATGACATAGGGTGCGCGCGACATGCTCTCCGCGCCGCCCGCAACGATCATCTGCGCATCGCCGCAACGGATCGCCTGCGCGGCAAGACCCACCGCGTTGAGACCGGAGGCGCAGAGCCGGTTCACCGTCACGCCGGGCACGCTTTCCGGCATGCCCGAGAGCAGCACCGCCATGCGCGCGACATTGCGATTGTCCTCACCCGCCTGATTGGCGCAGCCCAGGATGACATCGTCCACACCGGCCCAGTCGACGGCCTCGTTGCGCCGGACGAGCGCACGCAGCGGCAGAGCGGCAAGATCGTCGGCGCGAACGCTGGCGAGCGCACCGTTCAGCTTGCCGACGGGAGTGCGGATGGCATCGCAGATAAAGGCCTGGGTCATGAGGTCGGGTGCCTTTCTGTAGACATGGGGTGGCATGGCGGGTCGGTCGGCGCTTTGACCGCAAGGGGCGAATGCCCCGTTCGAACCGCCGCATGGCATAGCGAGGGTTTGGCGAAAAGGAATAATTCCTTTGCGCGCGTCCGCTCCGCGATGGTCACGACCCGATCGCGGCTTGCGCAAATTCGGTGGGCCCGATCGCGATTATACGAAGCCCTGCGCGGTTGCACGACGCCCGGCCGCCCGACGCGCGGCGCATGGCGCGGATTCCCCGAAGGTCGCGCGGACCGAAGGTTCAGGCGGAGAGGCCCGCCGCCCGTCCCACGGCATGCGGCAGGCTTCGCTTTCCCGCCGCTTCCTTGCCGAACATGCCGTCGCCTTCTGCGCAGCTCCGATTCCGGCCTCGCGCCTTGGCGTAATAGAGGCGGCGATCGGCCAGTTTTATGCAGGCGTCAGGCTCTCCGCCCGCCTCGCTCAGCTCGGCGATGCCGGCGCTGAACCGCAGGCGGAAACCGGGGGCGTCATCGAAATACACCGCTTCGGCTTCGCGGCGGACCCGCTCGATCATGCGGACGAGTTCCTTGCCGCTCGCATCCGGTGCGATGAGCAGGAACTCCTCCCCGCCCCAGCGCCCCACCGCATCGCCCGGCCGGACGCAGCTTTCGATGATACTGGCAAACGTGCTCAAGACCCGATCGCCGGCATCATGGCCGAATTCGTCGTTGCACGATTTGAAATGATCGATGTCGAGCAGGGCGAAGGACGCGTCGGCATGTCCCGCTTCGCTGCTGTGATGCACGTCCTCCGCCTTGCGCAGGGTCGCCCGGCGATTGGCAAGGCCGGTCAGCGGGTCCGTCATGGCGAGACGGCGGAATTGCCGCCGATGGCGCGCCAGCACGAAAACGAGAATGCCAAGGAGGGAAAAGGTCACGATCGCGCCTAGGACGACGACAGCGACAAGCCGCAGTCGCGCCTCGCTGCGCCGCTGCTCCTCCGCGAGGCTGTCCTCGAGCTCGCGCGTCTTGAACCGGGCGCGAAGGGCCGTGGTCCCGCTCTGGAGTTCGGTTTCCACATAGGCTTCGGACAATTCGGTCACCTTGCGCAGGTCGGCATAAGCCTCGCCGTAGCGGTCGACCGATGCGAGCGCCTCCGCGCGCGTCTTGAACGCCTTCATCCAGTCCTCGATCTGATTTTCGCCGCGTCCGCCGGCAAGCAGCGGATCGAGCAGCGCGATCGCGCCGCGCGGGTCACCTCGTGCGACGCGAAGACCGGCGAGCGAAGCGGCCGCCGAAAACGCCGTTGGCCCGCCATCGGGCGCGAACCCGGCATAGGCACTTTCACAGGCAGGCGCCGCCGTTTCAAAAGCCTTCCCATCGAGCGCCGCCATGCAGGATCCAAGCTCCGCATAATGGACCGCATAGGAATTGTCGTAGCTGCGCGACAGATTGGCGGCGGCATCGAAATCGACCAGCGCGCCTTCCCACTCATCGTCCGCAAGCTGCGCATATCCGCGCAGCACCAGCTCATTGGAGGCGAGATCGGCCTGCCCGAGCTTCAAAAAGATGGCCAGCGCCTCGGTCTGCAACTCCCTGGCATAGGCGAAATCGCGGCCGGTCGACACGAGATAGGCGAGGAAGGATGCCGCGCTCGCCCGGGCGACCGTATCCTTGTGCACCTCGCTGTTGCGGTAGGCTTGCGTGGCGAGGATGAACGCCTCGCGCGGACGGTCGCGCATCACATATTCGAAGGCGAGATTGACCCCCCGGCACGTGCGCGCCATGCTTCCCTCCGGCAGGGACCCGTAATCGCGCGTGATGGCCGCAAGCGTCCGCAGCTTTGCGGCATTGTCGTCCATCAACGGAACATCGGCAAGCCGGATCATGAGGTTCGCCGGGTGATCGGGCGCGAATCCGCTCGCCGCGCGCCGCGCCTTTTCGAGCACGGGCAAGGCGTCGCCCCCGCTCATGTACGATGCCTTGAACTTGGCGAGATAGAGCAGGGCGAGCCGGTTCCTGTCCGCAGGGTCCGTACGCGCGATCTGCCTTTCGATCACATCCACCGCGGCCTTGGGATCGCGCCCGGTCGCACGCTCCAGTAGGCCGATGACGGGATCATCGCTCCCGATGCAATGGGCGGCGGCCTCCCCGACAACGGTTGTCGACATCATGGTCAACGCCGCAACCGCGCCCAATTGTCTGGCATAGCGCCGGGGAAATGGTGGCCGGAATTTCACGAACATGCGGTAACACGGGTTCGTTGACCAACACTTACGTCATGCCTATCGATTCTATCGCATGGGCGTGCGGCCATGCGCTTCACGCTGGGCTCTGCGGCGGCTCGCGTATCATGTGAGCAGCACGGTTTTCCCGCGGTCGTGCCCTTCGCGATTATGGACGTAGGCATCCTGCGCCGCGTCGAGGGGAAAGGTCTTCCCCACCTCCACGCGCAATGTCGCATCCTTCATATGGTCGAGGATCGCGGCGAGCACCCCGTTGTCCGCGCGGGCCATGTAGCTTTCGACCCGGATGCCGGGCGGCGCCTCGACCGTATCGCTCTCCGCGATCGTCGTGATGAGCGTGCCACCGTCCCTGATCACGGCGAGGGAGCGTTCCTGCACCGCTCCGCCGATCAGGTCGAACACGAGATCCATTTCGCTCACGACATCCTCGAAATCCTGCGCTTCGTAATCGATCGCCATCTTCGCGCCGAGCGATTCGACGAAAGCGACGTCCTTGCCGGAGCAGGTCGCATAGACGGTCGCCCCCTTGATCCGCGCAAGCTGCACCGCGAGATGGCCGACACCGCCCGCGCCGCCGTGGATGAGCACGCTCTGCCCCGCCTCCAGCCTGCCATGATCGAAAAGTCCCTGCCACGCGGTCGTCCCGATCAGGCCGACCGCACCTGCGTCAATCGTCGACACGCTATCCGGAATGGCCGTGAATTCGGTCGCATCGACGCGGACGAAGCGGGCCTGCCCGCCGCGGTCGAAACCGCCGACATGCGCCATCACCCTTTGTCCGATGCTCAGCATGTTGTGCGCCGCCGGGCCGAGCAGCGCGATCGTTCCCGCGCAATCGCGACCGATCGGCGCGGGCAGGTCATCCTCGTCGAGGAACGGCGCCGCCCCATCGCGGATTTTCCAGTCCACCGGATTGACGCTCGCCGCCTCGACCCGGATCACGATACCGTCGTCGTGGGGGGCGGGCATGGTCGCATCGCGCACCTCGATCGCGCCGTCCTCCCCCATGCGGGTCAGCATGACGGCGCGGTTTTCAATGAGGTCGCGCGCAGCGTCGGCAAGCGGCGTCTCGGCCATGAAGCGTCTCCTTTGACGCGAAGACGCCGCAAGTGCAGTCCCGTTCCGGACGGGCGCGCCCCCTGCCCGCGGAGCGTGCACGAAAAGGGACAGGGCACCGATGCCGCCGTCCACGCTGGCCGTCGAGGCGCAGCCGGCGCGCGTCTAGTCGCGTCCCCCGACGGCGAGCCGCATGTCGTCCCACGCCAGCGTCACGAGCTTTGCCATCGCGCGGGACGCCGCGTCCGCATCCCGTTTCGCAATGGCGGCGAAGACGGCCTGATGGTCGGGGAGGGAATCGCGCGGTTCGGCCTGATTTTCCTGCTTGAAGCGGGTGGTCATGCCGACCGCCGCCTCGACCGGCGCGGACAGGGCAATGAAGAAATTATTGCCCGACGCATCGAAGATCGCGGCGTGGAAGGCCCGGTCGGCAAGCCGCCCCTCATCCGTGCCGAGCCCCGCCCTTTCCATCTGGTTCAGCGCGTCTTCCATCCGGGCGAGATGGGCATCGCTGCGCCGTTTTGCCGCCATGGCCGCGGCGGCCGGCTCGATTATGGCGCGCAATTCGAAGATCTCGCCCGAGAACGCAGGATCCGGCTCGTCCGAAAGGATCCATGACAGGATGTCGAGATCGAGCAGGTTCCAGTGATGCGGATCGCGCACATGGGTGCCGCGGCGCGGCCGGCTTTCGATCAGGCCCTTCGCGATGAGCGAGCGCATCGCCTCGCGATAGACGGTGCGGGACACACCCCAGGCGTCCGCCTCCTCGATCTCCCCCCTGAAGCCGCTGCCAGGCGGGCGTTCGCCTTTGAGAATCTCCGTCCCGATCTTGCGCGCGACGAGTTGGTTCATGCGTTCCCGGCGCCCGCTCATGCGATGCTAAACCTCACCCATCCTCGTGAAAAGGGTCCACCGTCCGGTAGCGGCCGCACAGGAACGCATCCGCCACGATGCGGAGCGGGGCGATGTCTACATCACTGCGCCCCTCGCGGACAAGTGTCACGAACCGGTCGTAGAGCGCAGGATATTCCCGCTCGCCCCCGGTTTCGACTTCCTCGCCGTCGATGAACAGCCGATTGCCCCCCTCGCGGAGCATCAGTTCGCCCGCGTCGGTGTCCACCGCGATGTTCCATTTTTGCGGACCGGTCTGGAGAAAGTCGAACTCCGCCACGACCGGCTGTCCCGACGCCGTCGCCATGTCGAGCCTTGCCGCGATCGGCGCGGCCCGGTTCGCCGGGGTATCGAGCACCGCGCCCATCACGCGAACCGGCTCCGGCAGCACCGCGGTCAGTATCGAAAGTGCGTTGATACCCGGATCGAACACGCCGAAACCGCCCGGCTCCCAGATCCAGTGTTGTCCCGGATGCCAGACGCGCACGTCCTCCTTCCACTCGATCCGCGCCGCCTTCACGCTTCGATCGGCGAGCCATGCGCGCGCCTTCGCAACGCCCGCCCCCTCGCGCGAGTGCCATGCCGCGAACAGCGTGCGGTCCGCCGTGCCGGCAGCCTGGATCAGCGCCTCGACCTCCGACAGGGTGACGCCCGGCGGCTTTTCGAGGAACACGTGCTTGCCTGCGCGCAGCGCGGCCATTGCCGCATCGAACCGCAATTGCGGCGGCTGACACAGGACGACGGCGTCGAGATCCGTCTCGTTCGCGAGCATGCCCTCGATATCGCGGTACGCCGGGACATCGGCGACCGCACGGGGGCTGGCGACGGCGACCAGTTCGATGCCGTCGGTGCGCGCGATGGCGGGCAGATGCTGATCGCGCGCGATCTTGCCCAGCCCGACGAGACCCAGCCGGATCATAGCGGGACGACGCGGCTGTCCGCGTCATCGGCCGCGCGACGCAGCGGATTGCGCACAGGCATCCGGAACGGGGCGGCGCTGATCTCGAAAATGTCGTCCTCGCGTGTCTTCACCGCGTCGGCAAACGACAAGGTCGCGGTGCCGAAGAAATGCACGTGGAGATCGCCGGGCCGGCGGAAGGACGCATATTTGAAATGGTGATGTTCGAGGTTCTCGATCGAATGCGACATGTTCGCCTCCCCCGAAAGAAACGGCTTTTCCCAGAGCGTTTCCTCCCCGCGCAGCACGCGGGATGTTCCCTCCACATGGGCGGGCAGATTGCCGAGCAGCAATTCCGGGCCGAGCGCGGCAGAGCGCAGCTTCGAATGGGCGAGCCAGAGATAGTTCACCTGCTCGGTCACGTGGTCCGAAAACTCGTTGCCGAGCGCAAAGCCGAGCCTGCGGGGCCGGCCTTCCGCGTCGATCAGGTAGACGCCGGCGATTTCCGGTTCCTCGCCGCCGTCCCCGGCAAAGGACGGCTGGACCACAGGCTCGCCCGGCGCGGCGATGATGGATCCGTCACCCTTGTAGAACCATTCGGGCTGCACCCCCTCGCCCGTCTCGGGTTTTCCGCCTTCGAGGCCCATGAGGAACATGCGCATCGTGTCGGTCGCATTGCCCGCCGCGGCCGCCTTGTGCATGCGGTCGCGCCCCTAGGCCGAACCGAGATGGGTGAGCCCGGTTCCGCTCACCAGAAGATGCGCGTCGTCCGGATGGTCGATGGGGCTGAGCAGGCGCACGGCGGCAAGGTCGATGGCCTCGCCCCGGCGGGCCTGCGCCGCGGCGGCGAGCGATGTGCCGTCGTCGAGGCAGGCGTTCGCGAGTTCGAACGTCGTGGCGACGCCCGACACGACATGCGCCCCCTCGTCGTCGAGCAGGGCCAGCCCGCGCGCGCCGTCCTTTTCGAACTGAACGAGGCTCGTCGTCATGCGCGTGCTTCCCATACGCCGTCGACCCGGCGCGCAATGCTGAGCGGATTGTCCCGGCGCAGCGCGGCGGGGAGGAGACTGTCCGGCGTATCCTGATAACAGACCGGCCGCACGAAGCGCATCATGGCAAGCGTGCCGACAGACGTCGTGCGCGGGTCGGTCGTCGCGGGGAACGGCCCGCCGTGGACCATGGCGCGGCACACCTCGACCCCGGTCGGCCATCCGCCGAACAGGATGCGCCCGCACCGGTCCTGCGCCGCGGGCATAAGCGTTGCGGCATCCGCCTCGTCCGCCTCGTCGCAATGGAAGGTGATGGTGAGCTGCCCTTCCATGTTTGCGAGGATTTCGCGCATCTGCGCCAGGTCGCGACACCGCACGATGACCGATGCGGAGCCGAAAACTTCCTGCGAAAGCGCGCGGTCGGCCACGAAATCGTCACCCGAAACGGTAAACACCGCAGCCGAAC
Organism: Croceicoccus sp. YJ47; assembly: GCF_016745095.1. Taxonomy (NCBI): domain Bacteria; kingdom Pseudomonadati; phylum Pseudomonadota; class Alphaproteobacteria; order Sphingomonadales; family Erythrobacteraceae; genus Croceicoccus; species Croceicoccus sp. YJ47. The sequence continues at coordinate 2,700,084 of NZ_CP067087.1, read as the reverse complement.
ACAGATTGGCGCCGTCGCCCTTCGCCCCGCTGGCGACCCTGCTCGTCGCGGGATGCGCCTCGAGCGCGGAAACCGCCTCGTTATAAGCGGCATGGATCTGCCCGGTCAGCATGACGGCCGGCGAACCGTTGGACAGCGCCTCTGCCGCCGCGGTGACGAAGGGGTCGAAACCCTCCCCGCCCAGCGTCAGCACGATGCCCGGATTGGTGCAGAATTGCCCCGCGCCCATGACGAGCGAACCGGCAAACGCCTCACCCAGCGCGGCGCCGCGATCGGCGAGCGCATGCGGCATGAGGATGACGGGATTGATGCTGCTCATTTCGGCATAGACGGGGATCGGCACCTCGCGCTCCGCCGCGATCGCGGCAAGGGCGAGCCCGCCGCTGCGCGAGCCGGTGAAACCGACCGCGGCAATCCGCGGATCGCGCACCAGCGCCGAGCCCAGCGCGTTGGAGCGGCCCGGAAGATAGGAGAACACGCCCTCCGGAAGGCCGCTTTCGGAAATGGCGTCGCGAATCGCGCGGGCAACCAGTTCGCCCGTGCCGGGATGGGCGGGATGCCCCTTCACCACCACGGGACAGCCCGCCGCCAGCGCAGAGGCGGTGTCGCCGCCCGCCACCGAGAAGGCGAGCGGGAAGTTCGAGGCGCCGAACACCGCAACCGGGCCCACGGCGCGATTGGCACGGCGCAGGTCCACGCGGGGCGGCTGACGATCGGGGAGTGCCGGGTCGATGGTCGCATCGATCCATTCGCCGCTGCGCACTTCGGCGGCGAAAAGGCGCAGCTGATTGCACGTGCGCCCACGCTCGCCCTCCAGCCGCGCGCGCGGCAGGCCGGATTCCGCCATCGCCGTCGTCACCAGCTCGTCACCAATCGCCATGATCTTGTCGGCGATCGTTTCGAGGAAGCCGGCGCGGGCATCGGGGCTCAACCCGTCGAACGCGTCGAACGCGTCAGTGGCGAGTGCGCAGGCCGCGTCAACATGGCCGGCATCGGCTTCGCAATATTGCTGATCGAGGGGTTTGCCGGTGGACGGATCGACCGCGCCGAAGCTTTCCTCGCTCCGCTCTTCGCGCGATCCGACAAGAATGGCACCGTTGAGTTTCGACATGATGTATGACCTTTTGGGTTTGCTTTTCAGTGGCTGTCGCGCGGGAGCCCGCGCGTCTGTGCGATGCGTTGGAATTTTTCCGCACCTTCGAGAATGGCGCCGTCGTCCATCTGTCCGACAAGGGCGCGCTGTATTTCCTGCCACGGGGTTTGCGACGGGGGATAGGCGTAACCGCCCGCCTCGTTCAGCGCCGCACGGCGGGTGACAAGTTCCTCATCCGGCAACAGCGCATCGACGCGCCCCTGGCGCAGATCGATGCGGATCCGGTCGCCCGATTTAAGCAGCGCGAGCCCGCCGCCCACCGCGGCCTCGGGCGCGGTGTGTAGGATGGAGGGGCTGCCGCTCGTGCCCGATTGCCGCCCGTCGCCGAGGCAGGGCAGGCTCTGCACCCCGTCGCGCAGGAGATGGGCGGGCGCGCGCATGTTCACGACCTCGGCCGAACCGGGGTATCCGACCGGCCCCGTGCCGCGCATCACGAGCACGGTCCCCGCATCGATGCCGAGCGCCGGGTCGTCGATGCGCGCGTGATAATCCTCCGGCCCGTCGAACACCACGACCGGCGCCTCGAACGCATCGGGATCGCCGGGATTGCTGAGGAAGCGCTGGCGGAATTCGTCGGAAATGACGCTGCGCTTCATGATCGCGCTGTCGAACAGGTTCCCGGTCAGCACGATGAACCCCGCGCTCTGCCGCAAGGGCTTGTCGAACGGGCGGATGACCTCGGTATCGAGAATGGCCACGTCGCGGCAGTTTTCGCCGATCGTCTTGCCGTTGACCGTATTGGCGTCCTCGCGGATCAGCCCCGCCCCGATCAGCTGCGCCATGACCGCCGGCACACCGCCCGCGCGATAGTAATCCTCGCCCAGATATTCGCCGGCGGGCTGAAGGTTGACGAGCAGGGGAACGTCGTGGCCAAATTCGTGCCAGTCGCGCAGGGAAAGCTCCACCCCCATGTGCCGCGCGATGGCGGCGAGGTGGATCGGCGCGTTCGTCGACCCGCCGATCGCGGTATTCGCCACGATCGCGTTGAGGAACGCATCGCGCGTCAGCAAATCGGACGGTTTCAGATCCTCGCGCACCATGTCGACGATCCGCTTGCCGGTGCGATAGGCGTTTTCCTGCCGGTCGCGATAGGGCGCGGGAATCGCGGCCGACCCCGGCAGGCTCATGCCCAGCGCCTCGGTCAGCGAGTTCATCGTCGTGGCCGTGCCCATCGTGTTGCAATAGCCGGTGGAGGGCGCGCTCGACGCGACGAGGCGGACGAAGCCGTCCTGGTCGATTTCCCTCCGGCTCAACATTTCGCGCGCTTTCCACACGATCGTGCCCGATCCCGTGCGCTCGCCCTTGTGCCAGCCATTGAGCATCGGCCCGACGGACAGCGCGATCGCCGGAATGTTGACCGTTGCCGCCGCCATGAGCGCGGCCGGCGTGGTCTTGTCGCAGCCGATGGTGAGCACCACCCCGTCGAGCGGGTAGCCGTGAAGCACCTCGACCAGGCCGAGATAGGAGAGGTTCCGATCCAGCCCCGCCGTGGGCCGCTTGCCCGTTTCCTGAATCGGGTGGACGGGAAATTCGATGGCGATGCCGCCCGCCTCGCGGATGCCTTCGCGCACGCGTTCGGCCAGGACGAGGTGATGGCGATTGCACGGGGACAGGTCGCTGCCTGTCTGCGCGATGCCGATGATCGGGCGCCCCGAGCGCAGTTCCTCCGCCGAAAGCCCGAAGTTCAGATACCGCTCCAGATAGAGCGCGGTCATGTCGATATTGTCGGGATTGTCGAACCACGCGGCAGAGCGCAGCCGGCGTTCCCCGCCGTTATCCGCACCGTTTTGCGACCCGTTGGTCGTCATGACCCTATCCTTTCCAACACCGATTGACCCGTTTGACCGTGCCTATATACTCATACAAATGAGGATTCAAGGGAGCGTAATCGTGGAAGAGCACGCGATGAGTGAGAGCGGATTGACGGTCGCCTGGCGCGCCGGGACGATGCTGGGCGAAGGGCCGGTCTGGATCGAGGAACAGCAGGTGCTGCTCTTCGTCGACATTCATGGCGGGCGCATCTGCCTGTACGATCCGGGGCGCGGCGCGGGCCGCGACCTGCCCTGCACCGGGCGGCCGAGCTTCATCTATCCCGCAGGGGCGGACAGCTTCGTCTATGGCTCGAACCGGGAACTTCGCCTGCTGTCGCTGACGGGGCGCGACGAGAGACTGTGCGACTTGACCGTGCCGGAGGATACGCGGACCAATGACGGGGCAGTCGATGTGCATGGACGGCTCTGGTTCGGCATGTCGCATGTGCCGGAAACCGAGCCTCTGGGCGGGTTGTTCGTCTATGACCGCGGCGAGGTCCGGCAACATCTCGACAATATCGTGGTGCCCAACGGCCCGGCGATCTCTCCCGATGGCAGCACGATGTATCACGTCGATTCGCCGCGCGGGCGCATCTCCCGCTACAGGATCGAGGACGGCGCGCCGGTCGATGGCCACCTCCATGTGCAGATCGCGGAGGGCGACGGGTTCCCCGACGGTGTCACGCTCGATGCGGAGGGATGCCTGTGGGTGTGTCTGTGGGACGGATGGGGGGTAAGGCGCTACGATCCCGATGGTCGGCTGATGCGCGAAATCCGGTTTCCCTGCGCGCGCGTGACCAAGCTTGCACTGGGCGGGGCGGATGGGACCACTGCCTATGTCACCACGGCGCGCACCGGGCTTGGCGATGCGGAGCTTCGCGAGCAACCCGGCGCCGGAAGCCTGTTCGCCTTCGATGCGGGTGTGGCGGGGGTGCCGGCGGCGCACTGCGCGCTGCCTTAGGGCGCGGCGGTTTCGTTTCGTGAGAACGCGGGTGGCTGGGGCGGCAGGATTCGAACCTGCGCATGCCGGTACCAAAAACCGGTGCCTTACCGCTTGGCTACGCCCCAATATGCATCCGTGTGCGCGGCGCCTTATAACCATACGACGATCAAATGAAAGGGGCCGATTGCACGATCCGTCGCGATAGGCGCGCCGTCCCGGCACCGCGCGCGGAACCGCCTGTGGCGAAAAGGGTTTTTCGGCCATGGCAACACGCACATCCCCCGCCGAATGTTCGGCATCGAGGCTGGTCTATGTCGACGATTCCCTTCCCGGCGTCACGCGCCGGCGTTGCGGCAAGGGTTGGGCGTATTACGATCCGTCGGGCACGCTGATCCGCGACAAGGGGGAGATTACGCGGCTCAATGCCATCGCCCTGCCCCCTGCCTATACCGATGCGTGGTTCTGTCCCGCGGGCAACGGGCACATCCTCGCCACCGGAATAGACGCGCGCGGGCGCAAGCAATATCGCTACCACCCCGCCTTTCGCGAAGCGCGCGAGGGCGAAAAATTCGACCGCTGCGCCGCGTTCGGAAAATTGCTGCCGCTCGTCCGCAAGCGGGTCGAGGATGACCTCGCCGCCCCCACGCTCACCCGCGCGCGCGCGATCGCCAGCGTCATTCGCCTGCTCGACCTCGGACGCATCCGGATCGGGAACGAGGCCTACTCGAAGGCGAACAAGAGTTTCGGCGCGACCACGCTACGCCACCGCCATGTCGAGGTGACGAAGGGCGCGCTCCACCTGAAATTCAAGGGAAAATCGGGCAAGTTGCGCAAGGTCACGCTGACCGATCGCAGCCTCGCCCGGTTCGTGAAGGATGTGCAGGATCTGCCGGGGCAGCATCTGTTCCAATATGTCGATGCCGATGGCGACGCGCATCACGTTACCTCCTCGGACGTGAACGCCTATCTTCGCGAAGCCATGGGCGAGGATTTCACCGCAAAGGATTTCCGCACCTATCACGCCAGCGTTCTCGCCTTCACCGCGCTGTCCTCGGCAAAGGAAGGCGTGGCGATCAAGGATCTGCTCGATGTGGTGTCAGACCGGCTCGGCAATACGCCCGCGGTCGCGCGGCGCAGCTATATCCACCCCGCCGTCATCGCCCGTGTCGAGGATCAGGACGCATGGCGCGACGCGCTGCGCCTGCCGCGCCGCACCCGCTGGCAAAGCCGGGAGGAGCGCGGCCTGCTGTCCCTGCTCGAACAAAGCCCGCAGGCGGCCGAGCTGCTCGCCGCGGCCTGACCCCGCGCGGCGTCAGTCCAGCCGCGTGACCCAGCCGTGCGGGTCGGCGATCTCGCCGCGCTGAATCCCGGTCAGCGTCCGCCGCAATTTCTGCGTCAATTGCCCGGCGGCGCCCGATCCGACGGTGAACTCGCCATCATGGCCCGCCACCTTGCCGACCGCGGTGACGACCGCCGCCGTGCCGCAGGCGAAACATTCGACGAGTAGGCCGGAATTCGCATCCTCGCGCCACTGGTCGATGCTGTATTTCTCTTCGCGCAGGCGCAGGCCTTCGTCCTTGAGCAGGGTGATGAGGCTGTCGCGGGTGATGCCGGGCAGGATCGTGCCGGTGAGCGGCGGGGTCACGACGCTGCCGTCCTCCATCACGAAGAACAGGTTCATGCCACCCAGCTCCTCGATCCATTTGTGCTCTGCCGCGTCGAGGAACACGACCTGGTCATGGCCGCGCTCGATCGCTTCGGCCTGGGGGACGAGGCTGGCCGCATAATTGCCGCCGCACTTCGCCGCACCCGTGCCGCCCGGCGCCGCACGCGCATAATCGCGCGAGACCCAGATCGACACGGCGGGCGCACCCGACTTGAAATAATTGCCGGCGGGGCTGGCGATCACGACGAACTTGTACTCACGCGCGGGCCGCACGCCCAGAAACGCCTCCGACGCGAACATGAAGGGGCGCAGGTAGAGCGAGCCGCCCTCCACCTCGGGAAACCAGTCCCTGTCGGCTGCGATCAATTCGCGCACGGCGGTCAGGAACAGGCCCTCCGGCAACTCCGGCATCGCCATGCGCGCGGCCGAACGATTGAAACGCGCCGCGTTTTCCTCCGGCCGGAACAGGGTCAGCCCGCCATCGGGACTGCGATAGGCCTTCATCCCCTCGAAGATTTCCTGCGCATAATGCAGCACCGCCGCGGCGGGGTCTAGCGGGATCGGCTGGCGCGGGCCGATGGTCGCATCGTGCCATCCGCGCCCTTCGGTATAATCGACCGTGACCATGTGATCGGTGAACAACGTGCCGAAGCCGGGATTGCGCAATGCCTCCACCCGGGTTTCGCCGGGCACGGGCGCGGGATGCGCGATTGCGTTGAATTGCAGCGTGGGCGCGCTGTTCGCCATGGTCCGTTATCCTGCCTGTCTTCGTGATATCGCGCCGGGATTAGGCGCTGCGGCAATGCCATGCAAGCACCGCGAGGCGCCCTATCGCCCGCCGCCGGGCACGCCGTTCGCCTCCAGAAAGCGAAGCGCCGTTTCATAACGATGCACCGATATGACCGGCCCCGAAACACGGTGGGTGTAACCGGGATAGAGCATCATCTCGAACGGGACGCCGCCTTCCTGCATGGCGGAGATCAGCGCGCTGGAATTGTCGAACACGACATTGTCGTCGCTCAGCCCGTGAATAAGGAGCAGCGGATCGGCGATTTTTCCCGCGTCGGCGATGGCGTTGGCCGCCTCGTAAGCATCGGGCACCTCGCGCGGATCGCCCATGTAGCGTTCGGTGTAATGGGTGTCGTAAAGCTCCCATTTCGTGACCGGCGCGCCCGATATGCCGGCGGCATAGAAACCGGGATCCGCCTCCAGCATCTTGAGCGTCATGTACCCGCCATAGGACCAGCCATCGATCGCGATCCGGTCGGGATCGACATAGTCCAGCGTCTTGAGCCACTCGGCGCCCGTCTTCTGGTCGCGCACCTCGACACTGCCCATCGCGCGGTAGATCGCCTTTTCGAAATCGACGCCGCGATTGGCGCTGCCGCGATTGTCGATCTCGAACCAGATATAGCCCTTGTCGACGATCGCCTGTTGCAACGCGCCGCCCCACGACCGCGACACGACCTGCGCATGCGGGCCGCCGTAATGGGAGAACCACACGGGGTAACGCTTGCCCTGCTCCATCTCGGGCAGGATCATCTTGTAATAAAGCGGCGTGCCGTTTTCGTTCGGGATGGTGCCGAAGATCGCAGGGCGATGGCTCGCGGCGAACGGGGCATAGGGATGATCCGCATCGACGCGGTTTTCCACCAGCCAGGTCAGCCGCTTTCCGCCATTATCGGCGAGATAGCTTTGCGGCGGCTGATTGGGCGAGGACCGCGTGACGATGAGCGCCTGCGCATCCTTGTCCATGCGCGCGCCATGCGAATAGCCTTCCTCGGTCAGGCGAACCGGCGCGCCGCCACCGGCGTAATCGAGCGCGTAGACATGGTTTTCGAGCACGCCGTCCTTCGTCCCCGACAGCCACAGCCGCCCCGCCGCCTCGTCCACGCCGAGCAGTCCGGTCACGACCCAGTCGCCATCGGTGAGCTGCGTCCACGCGCCATCGGCCAGGCGGTAGAGATGGCCGAACCCGTCACGCTCCGACCACCAGATCAGCGACCCGTCCTTCAGGAAACGATAGTTCGACGTCTGGTTCAGCCAGTGCCCCTCGGCCGCCTCTTCGGTGAACAGCACCGTGCTCGTCCCGGTGGCGGGATCGATGCGCAGCATGTCCATGCGGGTCTGCGCCCGGTTCTGCCGCTGTGCGAAGATCGCGCTGCCGTCCGGCGCCCAATCGACGCGGGTGATGTAGATATCGTCGTTCTCACCCAGATCGGCGCGCACGCGGTCGCTGCCATCGGGGCCCATGACATAGAGCGCGATCTCCACGTTGGGCGTGCCCGCGGCGGGATAGCGCTGTTCATAAACCTTGGTGCTGCCCGCGCCGATGGCGGTACGCTGCACCGTGCCGACGCGCGCCTCGTCGAACCGCAGGACGGCGATGCGGCGTTCATCCGGCGACCACCAGTAGCCGGTATCGCGGTCCATCTCCTCCTGCGCGACGAACTCCGCCTCGCCCCAGTGGACGGTTTCGGGCTCGTTCGGCGGGGTTACCGCCTGCGCCTCTGCCCCGACATCGCCGACGAAGAGCCGCCCGTCACGCACGAAGGACAGATACCGCCCCTCCGGACTGAGCACCGGGTTGAGTTCGCCCGCCTCGCTATCGGTCAGGCGCCGAACCGTGCCGTCGAGCCGCGCGAGATAGAGATCCCCGTCGAGCGGCACGAGAATGCTCTGCCCATCGTCGGACCATTCATAGGCGACGATACCCTTCAAACTGCCGATGCGGGCGCGTTCACGCTGCATCTTCTCCGCCTCGGACAATTCGCGGCCCGACCCCAGCTTTTCGGAATCGACCAGCATCGACCATGCGTTCGCCTCACGGTCGAATGCCCACAGATCGTAACGCTCGCGGTCATCCTCCCGATTGCGCAGGACGGTGAGGTAGCGCCCGTCGGGCGACAGGCGCGGCACGCGCGGCCCCGGCCCGTCGAGTGCGGGGCTGGCGAATACGCGCTCGAGCGTGAGCGGGCGTTGCTCCGCCGCCGGAACGTCCATCGGCGCGGTCACGACCGGCTGCGCCATCTGCGCGAAGGCCGCAGGCGCGGTGCCCGCCATCAAACCGGCCATCAGAAACGCACTCGAGACGGCGCGGCTTGCGGAAAATCGAAACATGGGAAAAATCGTCCTATCGTCATCTGCGCCATGGTTCGCGCAAGCGGCGGACAATTGCAACCACCGGGAGACGAGCGGTTGCGACACCCAGCGAATAAGGCGCACACACGAAAAAGGGCGGCCCCGTTACGGCGCCGCCCTTCAACCTTGCGATACTGTCGCCGTGGCTCAGCTCGACTTGCGGTCGTCGCGACGTTCCGCGATACGCGCACGCTTGCCGGTCCGGCCGCGCAGGTAATACAGCTTCGCCCGGCGCACGATACCGCGGCGCACCACGGTGATGTTGTCGAGAATCGGCGAGTAGAGCGGGAACACGCGCTCCACGCCTTCGCCGAAGCTGATCTTGCGCACGGTGAAGTTCGAGCCCATGCCGCGGTTCGACCGCGCGATGCACACGCCTTCGAAATTCTGCACACGCTCACGCGTGCCTTCGACGACGCGCACGCCGACGCGAACGGTGTCGCCCGCACGGAAATCGGGGATGTCCTTGCCTTCTTTCAGGCTCTCGATGGCTTCCGCCTCGAGCTGCTGGATCAGGTTCATATCCTGTGTCTCTCAGTCTTCGTGCCGCGCGCAAGAGGCAGATCGGACCCGACCGTCACCATGACGATCCCAAAGATCCGGCCTGCGTAACCGTGTGTCGTCCTCCGCCCGTTGTTTCCGCCAGGCGGCGATCTTCGCATGATCCCCCGATCGCAGCACTTCAGGGATCGTGCGCCCTTCCCATGTGACGGGCCGGGTATAGTGCGGATATTCCAGAAGACCGCTTTCAAACGATTCTTCCACTCCGCTCCAAGCCGCGCCCATTACGCCGGGCAGGAGCCGAATGCAAGCGTCGAGCACCATCAAGGCCGCCGGCTCCCCGCCCGAAAGCACGATGTCGCCGACCGACACCTCCTCGACCTCCCGCCCGTCGAAAATACGCTCGTCGAAACCCTCGAACCGGCCGCACACTATCGTCACCCCCGGCCCCGCGGCGAGTTCGCGGATGCGCGCCTGTGAAATGGGGCGTCCGCGCGGGGTCATGGCGAGCACCGGCGCAGCGGGCGAAAGACCCCGCGCATGGTCGATGGCGCGGGCCAGCACGTCGGGTTTGAGCACCATGCCCGCGCCGCCACCCGCGGGCGTATCGTCCACCGTGCGATGCTTGTCGGTCGCAAAGTCCCGGATCTGCACCGTATTCATCGACCAGGTTCCGGCGGCGTGCGCCCGCCCGGCGAGCGACACGCCGAGTGGCCCTGGAAACATTTCGGGATAAAGCGTGAGGACGGTCGCGGTAAAACTCATGCCCAGCCGGTTAGCGGGCGCCGCCCCGCCGGGCCAGCATTCATTGCCGCGCCCCGGCCGCGATCACCCACATTTCACAAAAACGACGCCGTCGCCCGCGATCCTGTGCCCGGCCAGCGTCACCACCGGCCCGTCGCCCGGCATCACCGCAAGCCCGTCCGGCCCGCGCGATTCGATTGGCATGCGCGCGATGCCATCCGCCCATTCGAAGGCGGGATCGTCGCCTGTCGCGACGGCGCCGGTTTCCGGCAGGCCATCGATCCGCGTTTCGACGGTGGTCCGGCCCGCCCCGGCGCGGGTCACGTCGAAATCGGGCTTTTCGCAATTGGCATTCACGCCCTTCGCCACCCAGCTTCCCGCGACATGACGCGCGGTGATCGCCGCCCCTCCGGCGCGGGCGGGATCGCGGTCGCGCGCGGGCGGATCGCGGCGTTCGATGCTGTCGATGGCGATGGTGCCGGCCCCCTCCATGCACAGGCTCGTACCGGCGAGAGACGCCGTGATGCGGACATAGTCGCCCGGCGTAAAATCGCCCTCGCCAAGGTTCACCGCATAGGTTTCGCCGTCGGGCGTGCGAAGGACGGCGCATTCGGTCCCTTGGGCAAGGCGGCCTTCGAATTGCCGCAAGCCGTCGCCGGACCGCGCATCGTTCTGCGGTTCGGAGGAGGTGACGGTGTCATCGCCGTCCAGCCCGGCAAGGTCAGGTTGCTCGGACGCATCGCCGCCGCACGCGGCAAGCAGGAGCACGCCGACGGACACGAAACAATATCTTGAAAAAACAGCCATATCATGGCCAACACGCCAGACGGGCCCATGTTCCGAACCCGCCGAACCGGGTCAGATTTCGGCGAAACCGTCGGCCACGGTGAGCGTCGTATCGTCCCATCCCGGCACCGCGTCACGCGTCATCGGGACCATGAAACGCTTGCCGTCGGGCCTCTCGATCTCGACCACGTCGCCCGCGCCGTAATTCTCGACCGCGACCACCTTGCCCAGCATGCTGCCATCGCCCGAAACCGCGTCGAGAGCGAGGAGGTCGGCGTGGTAATATTCTCCCTCGTCGAGCGGGGGCAGCGCGTCGCGCGGCACGGTCAGCACGGTCCCACGCAGCGACTCCGCCGCATTGCGATCGGCGATTTCGGCAAAGCGCGCGACGGCGCCGCCCTTGCCATCGTCGCGGATTTTCTGCGCGGTCAGGGCGCCATCGTTGAAGGCGCGGAACCGCCGAAGCGAGTCCACGCCTTCCCCGAACAGCTTCAATCGCACGTCGCCCGTCACCCCATGCGCGCCGGTGACAGCGGCCAGGGTAACGGTGCGCAGCGCCATGGGATCAGCCCTCGGCCTTTTCTTCGGACCCTTCCGCAGGTTCCTGGCTGCTTTCGCCTTCGATGGCCTGGCCTTCGTCGCCGGCATCGCCACTGGGGGTCGCGACGTTTGCTTCCTCTTCGGCGGCCTTGGCGGCTTCGGCGGCGGCTGCGGCCTTCTCGGCGCGCTCTTCCTCACGCTCCTTGGCCTTCTCGCCCGGCTCACCCTTGTTCGGGTTGTTGCGCGCGGCGCGCTCCTTGATCCCGGCCTTGTCGAGGAAGCGTGCGACGCGGTCGCTCGGCTGTGCGCCGACGCCGAGCCAGTAATTCACGCGATCCTCGATGAGGGTCACGCGCTTCTCGTCGTCCTTGGCGAGCAGCGGGTTGTAGGTGCCGACCTGCTCCAGATACTTGCCGTCGCGCGGGCTGCGCGCGTCGGCGACGACGATGCGGTAATAGGGACGCTTTTTCGCACCACCGCGCGACAGACGCATTGCAATTGCCATGATATTCTACCTTTCGTTTATACTGTAATCTATTGAATTGACGTTATTTCTTCAAAAGCTTGGCGAGATCGGGCGGAAGCTCGCCGCCGCCCATTCCGCCCGGACCGGCACCCCCGCCCAGCCCCGGCATCGCGGCATCGAGCCCGCCCTTGCCGAACAGTGCGCCGAGACCTTTGAGCCCGCCCATCTTCTTGATCTGCTTCATCGCCTTGGACATTTCCTGATGCATTTTCAGCACCTTGTTCACGTCCTGCACCTCCACGCCGGGAGCCGGCCGCCACGCGCCGCTTGCGCTTTGCATTGAGCAGCGCGGGTTTCGCACGCTCGTCCGGCGTCATCGACGAGATGATCGCATCCATGCGCAGCAACACCCGGTCGTCCATATTGGCGGACGCCATCGCCTGCTTGGCCTTCTTCATGCCGGGCATCATGCCCGCAATCGCGCCAAGCCCGCCCATCTTCGTCATCTGCTGCAGCTGCATGCGCAGATCGTTGAGGTCGAACTCGCCCTTCGACATGCGACGGGCGAGCCGTTCGGCGTCCTCCGCCTTGACGCTTTCCGCCGCCTTTTCAACGATGGAGACGATGTCGCCCATGCCCAAAATGCGATTGGCGACGCGGACAGGATCGAACGCCTCGATCGCGTCGAGTTTTTCGCCCGTGCCTGCAAACTTGATCGGCTTGCCGGTGACCGCGCGCATGGAAAGCGTCGCACCGCCGCGCGCATCGCCGTCCATGCGGGTGAGCACCACGCCGGTCAGCGGCACTTCGCCGGTAAAGCTCTGCGCGACATTGACCGCGTCCTGCCCGGTCAGCGCATCGACGACGAGCAGCACTTCCTTCGGCGCGGAGACGGCGGCAACCGCCTTCATCTCCGCCATCAGCGCCTCGTCCACGTGCAGCCGGCCCGCGGTGTCGAGCATCAGCACGTCGAAACTCTGCAATTTCGCGGCCTGAAGCGCGCGGGTTGCGATGTCGACCGGCTGTTGCCCGGCGATGATCGGCAAGGTCGCGACATCCGCCTGCGTGCCCAGCACGGCAAGCTGTTCCTGCGCCGCGGGGCGATTGACGTCGAGCGACGCCATCATCACCTTCTTGCCTTCCTTCTCGCGAAGGCGCTTGGCGATCTTGGCGGTGCTGGTGGTCTTGCCCGAACCCTGCAGGCCGACCATCATGATGACGACCGGCGGTTTCGCATCGAGGTTGAGCGCGCTCGTATCGGCGCTCTCGCCTTCGGCATCGCCGCCGCCCAGCATTTCGACCAGCGCGTCATTGACGATCTTGACGACCTGCTGCCCCGGCGTAACCGAGCGCAGAACCTGCTGCCCGATGGCCTGTTCGGTGACCTTGTCGATGAAGCGCCGCACGACCGGGAGTGCCACATCGGCCTCCAGCAACGCGATCCGCACCTCGCGCATGGCGGCGCGGACGTCGTCCTCCTGCAAGGCACCGCGACCGCGCAGCGAATCGAATACGCCGCTCAGCCGGTCGGACAGCGAATCGAACATGGCCGCATCTCCATCTGGCGCATCGGCGCCGGTGTGAACCCGTGGCGCCGTGCGCGCCGCTTGAAACCGCTGCGGAAAAACGCGAAAAACGCCGATGGGCGAAACCTCGCCGATCAGCGTAGCGCGTATCACGCATGGAACGATGACACAGCCCATGGACCTGCCTTCGCCGGGTCCGATAGCGCAGACCCGCCTCGCTTGCAAGTGGGCCGCGCGCGCCCGCCAGCGCAGAGCCGGTATTTTACAAAATCTTTACCGCCGATCGAATAGGCTGCGGACCACACCGGCCGGGAGGCCCGCAAGAAGCAGCGAGATGGCCACCCCCCGACATGGCGAAAAGCAGGCAACACAAGCACGAGAAACGCGGGGAGGCAGCGGACCGTCCGCCTGTCCTGCCGCTCGGCGTGATGATCGGCGCGCTCGTGACCTTCATCGCGCAGCTTTGCTATGCCTTGCCGATGTTCTGGAGCTATATGCGCG